>CAZFRC010000024.1:0-1689 GCA_964521185.1 uncultured Candidatus Saccharibacteria bacterium | reverse complement strand
CAGTGCAGGTGTCTCCCTGGCAGGGGGCGATGAGAGCGGCGAAGGAGGGGGTGGGGAGGAAAAGGAAAAGAGAGATGGTGAACCGATACAGATGAGTCATGGGTCTAGTGTAGCGGGTACCACTAGACTTTGCATTAGGGTGGTGTGGACGGCAAAAACTTGTTGAATATCGAAGGTACATCCAGAGACAGCATATTTTGAGCGATCGTCAATAATGTACTATTTCCATAATGCCCGGTTTTCACAAATATTTAGTTGGGCGTATGAAATGCGGTTGGTGTTTATTTTGTTTGAAACGATGGGGACAACCGGCCCAACAACACGGTCGACTCATTCCTTTTGAAAGCTTAGAAAGAGTTTTTTGTATGCGAATTTTTCTTGTTTCCTCTTTCTTTCCAGATATTACCCAACAAATCCATTCATTGCGTGCAAGCGGTGTGATATCTTTCCACACGACAAGCGCTTTTGGTTTCGTATTCAAAGCTTTTTGCAGGTCTTCTGGCAGTCTGTGGAACGCATTGGTGGAAATTCTCTTCTGATTTTTAAGCATACGCGACGCTTTGTTAGTGTATCACGATGAAATACCTTTAAAGGTATTTCCTCCCGCGCGACATGCGCAAACACATCGCTTCCCGTCGTACATTCGTGCCACTTCGCTCTCTCATGTGTGCGCCGGGAGGGATTTGAACCCCCGTAGCCCAAAGGGCGCCTCGTTTACAGCGAGGTGCGATTGACCACTCCGCCACCGACGCATATCCATAACGTACACTTGCAATCCGATACAATCTGCGTGCAATCTGCGCTAGTTACACTAGCATTGTGTCGCTTTTTTTGGAAGTCACGGCACGCCGCCTTCCCTTTTTAGTATCAAAGGTAAATTCGTTGTCTTTGAAATCAACCAAAACGCTTCCTCCTTCATTCAAGTTGTTGGTGACGATCATGGTGGCAACTGGAGTGAGAATCTTGTTTTGGATTAGACGTTTCAGAGGTCTTGCTCCGTATTGAGGATTATATCCCTGCTTTGCAAGTGCATCGAACGCATCCTCCGACACCTGAAGCACGATACTTTTCTGCCCCAAACGTTTCGTCACGATATCAATCTGGAGTCTCACAATTTCGCGAACGGCTTCTGGTGTCAGGATATTGAAGAGAATAATCTCGTCAAGACGATTCAAAAATTCGGGGCGGAAGAATTCCTTGAGTGTTTCCATGACTTTTTCTTTCGCCATCTCATATTCGCTGCTTTCATCAGAACCCCGAGAGCTGAAACCGAGGTGTGACATTTTATCTATGTATTCAGAACCGATATTTGATGTCAGGATGACAATGGTATTTTTGAAATTCACGGTACGTCCTTTTGCATCAGTCAATCGCCCGTTATCCAGGACTTGAAGCAGTATGTTGAATACCTCCGGATGTGCTTTTTCAATTTCATCAAATAACAGGACTGCGTACGGACGATGACGAACAATTTCGGTCAACGTGCCTCCCTCTTCGTGTCCCACATATCCTGGGGGCGCGCCAATCATTTTTGCGACGGTGTGACGTTCCATGTATTCTGACATGTCGATTCGAACCAAAGCGCGTTCATCATCGAACAAAAATTCTGCGAGCGCGCGCGATAATTCGGTTTTTCCAACTCCTGTCGGTCCTAAAAACAAGAACGAGCCGATGGGACGATTGGGGTCA
>CAZFRC010000023.1:0-4101 GCA_964521185.1 uncultured Candidatus Saccharibacteria bacterium | reverse complement strand
CCCCCCCCCCCCCCCCCCCCCCCCCCCCCCCCCCCCCCCCCCCCCCCCCCCACTTCTTCCTTCCTCAAAGACATTTCCCACATACACAAACCCCATATCCGAAAGCACTTGGTTGAGCTCATCCGATCCCTGCCAACCAGGCGAAGAGAATCCTACGACAACATTCTTGCCGAAAATAGACAGGAGCGAGTCTCTTCCAAACGCAACCTCTTCCCGAATTTTTTCCACATTCCACGAAGAAAAGCGATGTTGCCACGTCCCGTGGTTTCTCCCTCCATGCAGTCCTATGTCGTGCCCTCGTTCATGAAGTTCATGAAGTAGTTTGGGATACCGCAAGCCGATATTTGGATTTATTGTTGCCGACAATATGAAATCGAATATTCCGAGTTTTGTTACATTGGAAAGCTTTGGTACTTTATTTATCGCCCGAGCCACTACTTGTTTTTTAAAATACTCCCCGCGTGCTACCGCACGACCCATGCTCACAAAAAAAGTAAACGGCACGTCAAGTTCTGCACCAAGCCCCATCAAATTCGGAACGCCTTTTCGAAGACAACGATCGGTATCAATATCAAACCGAAAAACAAATTGCTTACGATTTTTGAGAATCCCCATACATCCGTTTTTTTTCGAAATACAGCACCCGTTCGTTTACTGTGCGCATCTTGTCGATGATATCAACAACAATTGCGAGGAAGAGAAGCAAAATGCCAAATATCATAAAACCGCCGCCAATAAATCCAAACGCTTTGTATGGCGTGAAGGACCCAACGGATACTCGGTATACAACAAGGAATCCCACAAAAATAAATCCGAGGAGCAGAGAAGCGATCGCGGGATAGCCAAAAAAACGCATAGGGCGATGAAAAGCGTGCGCGCGAAATATGATTCCAAACGCACGAAACCCATAGGTAATCAAATTTCCCGCAACTTTTGATTTCCGATCAGGGAAATAACGAACAGACACGGGAACGTCGGTAATTCGCATGCCTTTTTCGCGCATATCGATAAACATCTCTTGGGTGTAAGTGAAATTACCGAAGAGATGCATATTGAGGAGCGCCTCTCTCCCGTATGCGCGAAAACCGCACGATACATCGCGGAATGTTTTCCCAATAAGCATGCTCACGATCCACGACATGATTATATTGCCCATGTATTTTGTGGACGGCATGTGTTCGGGACGTTCGTTGGTGGCAAACCGATTTCCAACCACCATATCTGCTTCTCCTGCCATAATGGGTGTAATGATTTGCGGAATATCAGCAGAATCAAACTGTCCGTCAGCATCCATACTAACAAGCACGTCCGCGCCATTTTGAAGCGCCGCAGTAATTCCTGTGCCAAGCGCCGCACCAACGCCGCGGTTTCTGCCGTGAGAGATGATGCGCGCGCCCGCTTCGCGGGCGCGCGTTACCGTTTCATCCGTTGATCCATCGTCAACCACAATAACATCGATAGCGGAAAATCCCGGTAATGTTTTTGGAAGTTTCTCGATAACCGAAGAGATGGTGCGCGCCTCGTTAAAGGCCGGAATAAGGATGACGAGTTTTTTCATGCGTAAGTACTTCCAACCATACGAAATCTACGCCAAATTGCAACGAGTCCGACAGACGTAAGGAGTATGTAGAACGGGTAGATAGGAATAGCATAGCGCGGAATGGCATGTACAAGGGAGTAAACGACATTAAAGTAGAAAACGACAAGAACAATACAGATAAGGGAGAAACGAGCATCGCGCGAGCGCGTAAAAATGTAGATTGCGCCATACACTCCAAGCGCGAGCGCGGCAAACCACAGAAACCGAATAAGAAGAAGAAACCCTCCTTTAAGAACTTCTGGAAGTTCTGCATGGCGCCCTTCCGCAAACATAAGGTGAATAAAACTCAATTCAGGCGGAGTGTCGTTTGGAACTAGCGGGCTGTTGAAACTGATCCAGTCCAATACTGAAACACCAAGATACTGAAATGGGTGTTCGAAAATGCTTGCCTTCCCTTCCTCAAACAATACTCGATCGATTTGGTGTTCAGTGAGCCCTTGGTTTTTAAGTTCAATAAGCCGTTCCTCGAGCGTTGGCACATCACGAAATGCCCGTGGATTTACAGTGTCCGATAGTTTTTCGGCAAAGTAATACCCGAGCGCATGACCAACAAAATGAGCTCCGTATTCGGGTGTAAGTGCGCGCATAAACTCCGCACGCCCCGAAAGTCCACCTCCTTTTTCAGTAATGCCGAGCGTCCCAGTATCAGTAATGTTCTTGAAGAGGACCGGTGAATAGGCAAAGAAAAAGCACAGAACAAAGAGCCCCACGCGCCAAAGCGCGCGCGGGCCATTTTCCCTCCACACAAAAATCAAAATAGCTACCGTAAGCGGAATCCACAAAAACTTTGTCACATCGGCAACTACCGCAAGGAGCCCCACCGAAATTCCGGATACAACAAACCATCTCGCTTCAAAAAACATATGCGCGCGCACCAGCGCATATACCGACACCATCACCAAAAAAGTGATCAGCATTTCCCGATGAATGGCTCCTGCGGAAAGCGGCAGGACATAGAACACGCTCCCAAACATGGCGGTAATTCGCGCCGCGCGTTCTTCATTCATATACACGCCAAGCGCGTAGATAAGCAATACCACAAAAATAAATAACGCGAGTTGCACATAACGCACAGCGTCGTAGGAGTGGCCGAATACTGCATAGAGCCCGGACAAAAAGGCCGAGTATCCGACAAACCATTGGGATTCATTTATTTTGGGGTCGTAAAATCCCAAGCCTCCCCCTAAGCTCACCGCCACGCGATCGTAGTAGTTACCGTCTCCAAGGAGCACATCTGTTCCAAGGATCGAGCGGTTCCAGAAGAAAAAACTCGTGACAGTAATCCCTATGAGGAAAAACAAAAACGTTCTTTGAGAAATGCTACCGATGTTAACGAAATGCATAACGATTGCCGGGCGCAAGAGGTACTTCTTTAATTATACATCCAGCCTCCTTTGCTTTTTCTTCAAGAAAATCCGCGTCGGTAAACACTGAATCTCCATATTGGTAGGCAAGAAGTACATGAGGCGCATGAAACCACCGGCGCGACGTCACTTCTTCAATTGCCGCCTTGGTACTTTCGCTAAGCGCCCATGTTGAAATAAAAACGTCGGCAGTTATGCCATGCATCTTTTCAAATTGAGAAAGCGGAACGAGGGTAATTTTTTCTTCTTCAATCTTTTCGCCGCCTAGCACCACTCGATCCTCTCCAAGAACTGAAGAGAGATAAAGCCATTGCACTGTTGAAAAAAGCGGGGTATCAATAATCACATACGTCGCAGGAGAAGTTTGCAGTCGATCAAATAAAACTGCCATACGGCCATAACCGCCACCCCACTCGACAATCGTGCGCGCATGGGCAAGCGAGTATCCAATACATTCTTCATACATAGCTATGTGTTCAAGCAGGTGGATGGAATTGTATGAGGTTTGGTATTTTGTATTGAGAAGAAGCGGCTTGCCCGTCGCATTTTCAACCAAAAGTCTTTGTAACTCACCAAAAGCATATTTTTGCTCAAGGTGAAGTATGTCGGCCTTGGCGCGCTCATGACTAAACAGCGAAAACATAGTACGCGCCACAGTCCGTTGTTGTAAAAAGCCAAACGATGGCGAAGGAAGCAGTGCCCTTTCTACATCTCTATTAAATGTCTCCCATGCAGAAGTTACTAATATATCGGGGACCCCTTTTTCGATGGTGCGATATCGCGCTTCAAACTGTGGTGCGAGCTTCATAAAACGTTCGCGCCCAACACCTCCCCTATGCGCCATTTCACGCATGGAGGGCAACGCCATAATTCCCCTCACTCCTGTCTGGAGCAGATCACTGATAGTCATGGGTCATTTATACCACGAGCTTTGTCAAATTTATTCCTTCCTGGCCACCAAGTGATAGCCGCTTGGCATGATGTCGGTTTCTACAACCGCACGATTGATATCGCCGTATTCTTTGATGATGAGCCAGTTGACGCGATTGAGAAGCCAAGCACGGAGAAACAGTACCAACTTGATCCCCTTGTTCCCCCGAAGCTTGGTTTGGTAGGCAATACGTTGGTAGAGGACCG
>CAZFRC010000022.1:3293-6454 GCA_964521185.1 uncultured Candidatus Saccharibacteria bacterium | reverse complement strand
GCGGAGCAAAGCCCCGCCGCGCGTCAATTCCCAAAGAAATTAATCCGAGGGAAATTACCGAAGCACAAGCAGTTAAATTACTTTCACTTCCGCGTATTCTCGGTACCCATCCCGAAACAGGAAAAGAAATCTCCGCAAACATCGGCAAATTTGGACCCTATATCGTCCATGACGGTGATTTTCGCTCCATTAAAAACCCCGACGACGTGTACGATATATCGTACAATCGGGCCATGGAAATTTTGAAAGAACCCAAAAAAATTGGCCGACGGGGAGAAAAAATGGTTAAAGAAATAGGCGTTCATCCGCGAACAAAAAAACCGATCAAAGTGTATGAATCGAAATCCGGTCTATATCTAAAAAAAGGCTTCCGCCACGTTAAGCTTCCGGAATCAGTCTCTGTCGAAACACTAACCGTAGCGGAAGCTCTTGCGTATCTCAAAGGTTGAATATCGCATACACCCGCTAGTATTTGTGTATATTCTAAGCTCTCTACTATTAGTATTTCCTATCGAAAGACTCCTCCTTGCGGCAAAGCCAGGGCTCCAGCATACTGAGAAATATGCCAAATGTCTCGGACATTCTTTCCATAATGGGAGATCTTTCGCCACAAGACGAGTCGCTCATTCGAAAAGCGTATGCGTTTGCAGAACATGCTCACGCAAACCACACACGCATGTCGGGAGAACCTTATTTCACCCATCTTTTCGAGACAGCAAAATCACTGGCGGAAATCGGGATGGGAGCCAAGACAGTTGCCACAGGACTTTTGCACGACGCGATCGAAGACGTTGGAGTGTCATCGGAAACCATCGCGCAGGAATTTGGAACTGATGTGTTGTTTTTGGTTGAAGGAGTTACCAAGCTTGGAGCTCTTAAATATCGTGGAGCAGAACGGCATGTTGAGAGTCTGCGGAAACTCTTCGTCGCCACATCACAGGATGTGCGCGTCATTATCGTTAAGTTAATGGACCGACTTCACAACATGACTACCCTGCAATATGTGAAACCGGAAAAACAACGCAGAATCGCTCTTGAAACGCTTGAAATTTACGCACCCATCGCGGACCGTCTCGGCATGAGCGAGCTTAAACGAAAACTCGAAGATACAGCATTTCCATTCGTATATGCAAAAGAATATGTGCATGCCAAAAAACTCCTCGAAGAACGGGCTAAAGAAATTGGCGTAAATCCCGAAGAAGTACAGAAAAAGCTTAAAAAAGCGCTTGCGGAAGAAGGTCTCCGTGATTTTCGAACCGATTCACGCTTTAAAGGTGTCTGGAGTTTTTGGAAGAAACTTGAAAGAAAAGGAGGAGCTGCTGAAAAAATCCATGACATCGTCGCGATTCGCGTTATTGTGTCAACTATTGCTGATTGCTATCGAGTTCTTGGAATCGTTCACGCGTTATGGCGTCCTCTTCCTGGAAAAATTAAGGATTATATCGCATTCCCAAAACCCAATGGCTACCAATCCCTCCATACCACGGTTTTTACGGGTGACGGAGGAATCGTTGAAATTCAAATCCGAACAGAAGCTATGCATCGCGAAGCACAATGGGGTATCGCCGCTCACTTTGGATACAAAGAAGCGGTTTCGGGAAAAGACGATACTACAGCCTCGCGCTCGACTTTTATGTGGCTCTGGTCTCTTCTCCCATCGATCCGAAAAGAAGACATAAACACCGAACGGCATGATGATAGTTTTGGAAAAGAAAAAATCCCCCATTGGATTGCTGAAATTGCCGTCGCGCACGCTGAATACGAAGGATCAGATGAATTTTTCGATCAGCTTCGTGGAGATTTTTTCAGCCATCGAGTGTTTGCCTTCACTCCTCGGGGTGATGTAATTGATCTCCCTATTGATTCAAGTCCTATTGATTTTGGATATGCCATTCATACAGACGTGGGAGATCATATCGCCGGAGCAAAAGTGAATGGAAAACTCGTGCCGCTTAATACCAAACTGAAAAATGGCGATATCGTTGAAATTGAAACGAGAAAAAATGCCAAGCCAACGAGAAAATGGTTGGAATTTGCAAAAACTGCAGTGGCAAGAAAACACATTCGCACCATGCTTAACATAGAGCGAGAAGGAGGATACTAACATCTATATAGAGAAGTTTCTGATCGAATAGAGATCGGGATCCTCTTCTTCAGATCTCTTTTCAGCCATTGGTTTATCGTCAAGTGTCATTTCATCTACCATCGGCTGTGTTTTTACCGGTTCAGTAGCTCGTTCAAATTCATTTTTCGTACGAAGAATTCCAAGCAGGCTTCGCAAATCGTCGGCAGAAAAATAATCAATAACAAGTTTTCCGCTCTTCCCTCCTTCGCGTTCTTCGATCGTCACGCGCGTTCCAAGTGTTTCTGTCAGCTCACGCTCAAGCTCAAGCACTTCTGGAGAAATCGGTTTCCGACGGATCTTATCATGCGCAATACGCCGCGCGATTGATTCAGTTTCTCGGACAGTAAGTTTTTTGGTGATAACCTCTTGCGCAACCTGCGCCTGTTCATCAGGACGATCATTCAACATAAGAAGCGGCCGCGTATGCCCTTCAGTCAACATCCCATCCACCACCGCTTGTTGAATAGATTCAGGAAGATTCAAAATACGGATAGTATTTGCTACGTATTCCCGGCTTTTTCCAACCTTACGCCCAATATCTGCGGGAGGCATCGCAAACTGGTCAAGAAGTTGTTTAAAAGCGCGCGCACGGTCCACAGGATTTAAATCTTCTCGCTGGAGATTTTCGACAATAGCAAGTTCAAGTTTTATTAAATCTGATTCTTGCGCGCTTCTGATGATAACCGGCACTCTTGAGAGTCCTGCTATCTTCGACGCCCGAAGACGTCTTTCGCCAGCGATCAATTCATACTCGCTCCAAAGACTGCCGTCCTCACGTTCAATCTCTTTTCGAGTAACAGTAAGTGGCTGAAGAAGACCGTATTGACGGATGGAATCAGCAAGTTCTTTAAGACGTACTTCGTCAAATTCGCGTCGAGGCTGAAATGGGTTTGGAACGATTTTTTCAATCTCTACCCAATAGATTGAATCTTCGTATTGCTGGGTCATTGCGATATATTGTATCGCACGCACCCGCCCTGCTGCAATTTCTTCAGAAATTGCAGTCACCAAAGAAAGACCAACTGTGTGTACAAAT
>CAZFRC010000022.1:1369-3283 GCA_964521185.1 uncultured Candidatus Saccharibacteria bacterium | reverse complement strand
GGGCGGGTTTCTGTTACACTCATAAAATCGCCGGGATGGTGGAATGGTATACACGTGCGACTCAAAATCGCATGCCGTAAGGCTTGAGGGTTCAAGTCCCTCTCCCGGCACAAATAGAAACTCAATGGTTTTTTTAAAAAACAGATTGTAGAAGAAGTGGGTAGCGCAAAAATTATTATCTTGTAAAACCTCCAACCACCCAATCAAATTCAACCTGCCAATCCCGTGAAGGACAACTCCAACCCGGACTTGATGGATGAGGATTATTGCTTGCTTCCATATCACGAACCCCCAATACAAAATAATCCCCCTTAGACGCATCGCAATTATAACTACCTGCCGAATAGAGATGGTAATCGTAACCTCCACAATTTGCTTGCGAAGAAGAATCCAGAGGATCTCTAGGGACTACGGCCATTAAGCCGTCGTCTTTAAGCGGCTCAATAAAAAACTTCCCATCGCCGTCTTCATCGCCTCGTGAAGTGTCCCATCCTCCGCAGGTTGGAGAGGATTCGCCGTAATTATGTACCCAGCCTGGATATCTACTATTTGCAGTGTGGTACATATCAAGTGCGAGTCGGATTTGTCTCATGTCGCTTAATCGAACTGAATCTCTTGATTTCTGCCTCGCGCTGCCTAACGAAGCCAGCACGACACTGGATAGGAGTCCGATAATCGAAATCACGACCAGGAGCTCTATTAACGTAAAGCCTTTGAGCGTGCGCATATTACATATCAAAATCTCGCAGAAGGAGGTATCACTTGGTCTACAGGAGCTTCTGCGCCCGGCGTGAATATTTCTTGCGTATCGTTCACGCCCATAATTAGATACAAACTGATTAGGAACATCACAACCACACATCCAATCAATACATAGCTCGCCTGATTTTCATCTTTGATGAAACCCCGTGAATATTCCACGACCCATTGGACGATCTTAGGAGATTCTGGGGAAAATGAATGTACGGGTTTATTTTCTCCAAAACCTATAGCAATTCCGGAATCTTTAAGCGCCTTCATTACTTCCGCATATTCTTTGCTCTTAGTATAGGCATCTTCTTCGGGCGTCTTATCATCAGTATAGTTAAACATGTTCTCTTTTGACGCTTATAGTATGTAACTGATACATATATTGTATGTTGTATTATACACTTACCCATTCCTTCCGAGCAAAACCTCATAAGATTAAGGTATTGGCTTTTTCTTTACCTCGATTGACCCATCAAAAGATATGGGCAAAAACCCATGCTATATGCAAAAAATACTCGTAATTGTTGGTCCCACGGCCTCTGGTAAAAGCTCTCTTGCTATAGCATTGGCGCGCACACACAATGGAGAGATTGTTTCCGCAGACTCAAGGCAAATATATCGCGGTTTTCCCATCACTACCTGTAGCGTTACAAGTGCAGAAGCACAAGGAATCCCCCATCACCTCATCGGAACCATTTCAATCGCTACACGTTATACGGTCGTAGATTTTAAATTAGAAGCGGAAGCCAAGATTGCACAGATAATCGCTCGCGGCAGACTGCCCATCGTATGCGGTGGAACCGGACATTACATTGACGCACTGTTTTACAATCAGTCTTTTCCAAAAGCAGGAGTGAATGAGATCTTGCGGCAAGAGCTGGAGACTAAATCCGTGGAAGAATTGTTTGCTGAACTTCAGACTAAAGATCCTCATCGCGCTAAAACTATTGAACCAAAAAATAAACGTCGGCTCATTCGTGCGCTTGAAATAGTTGCCGCCACAGGCGCTGTGCCCAAGCCAAACGTCCGACGTCCGACATATGACGGATTAATTATAGGGCTTCAGGTCGATAATAAGGTGTTGCGTAAGAACATTGCCGAACGTGTGGAAATGCGTCTCGATTCGATGATAGCGGAGATTGAAGAAGCGTATCGCGCGGGAAC
>CAZFRC010000022.1:810-1359 GCA_964521185.1 uncultured Candidatus Saccharibacteria bacterium | reverse complement strand
TTTCGCGTTCCGGCGCGATTGAACTTGGTTTTGATTTTTCTCTTACTCTAGATCTTCTCGATGGCAAGATGACAAAAGAAGAACTCAGGAGACGTCTTGTCGAAAAAGATTGGCAATATTCGCGACGGCAGATGACGTGGTTTAGACGAAATCCGGATATTCATTGGTGTGATCCATCTGAACCGAAAAAAATTATCGATTTGGCAGAAAATTTCTTACATCTATAAAAACCACACCACAGCTCCTTCATCGCTTGCAACGCTCACTGCGGGCCCACCAGGACTCGAATCTTACAGATTCTGTTCAGGTTGTATGACGATTTTTTCGTACTCTAAAAAATCGTCGACAACCTCTTCGAGTCCTGACAGGCGCTCTACCCAGAGCGCCTTTTGGTCTCCTCGTTCACTAAGCTCACTGCGGGCCCACCAGGACTCGAACCTGGGACTTCGGTTTTGGAGACCGAAATTTTACCACTAAACTATAGGCCCTGTGATTCGTACGATACCAAAAAAACATGCTGTCTCAAAACTGCTTCCCCCCGCCGGATTC
>CAZFRC010000022.1:0-800 GCA_964521185.1 uncultured Candidatus Saccharibacteria bacterium | reverse complement strand
CCTCTCGGAATCCGGCGGGGGGAAGTATTTCCTTCAATCTTTTAGAAAGATATGCGGTCTATTTCTTCGATTCTTTGAAAATCATGTGCTTTCGAAGTGCTGGACAATATTTTTTGATTTCGATCTTTTTTTCGACTTTCTTCTTGTTTTTCCGCGTGTAATATACCGTGCCAGGGCACTTGTCACAACGAAGCTTTATAAGGAAATCTTGGGACATTGCAGAAACGTACCACGTAAGCACGCTCATAGTCAAATCCGCTTCAGACATACCTTTTGAAGAGTTGTCTTTGAACAATTTTGATACAAATTAGATCATTCATCGGCATTCCCATCACAATCGAAATCGCGACCTCCAGCATTGCAGTATACACTAAAGTGATTGCCCGTTATCCGAGGAACCACTAAAATATTACCTTGATACTCATACGGATTACCACCCGTACTTTCTATGTTCTTGAGTAAAGCGGTACGTTCTTCTTCTGTTTTTACCTCCCATTGCAAGATGACATTCGCGCTACGCCCTGCTTCTATTGCCTTTGCTATTTCTGCGCCTGTTGGGTTCGGGTTATTTTTAAAATCAATATCGGCACAAGTACCAAGAGAATGACAAACATTTTGGTGCCCACTTGGATCAAATCCAGAAGTCTGTACAAATCCAAAGGCACCACCAGCGAGTTTTTGTTCCATAACACTTGCTAGGCGTAGTAAATCATCCTCAAAAGAAATTGCGACCATACAAACACCCTTTGTCTGAGTACATCCAGCCGACTGAAAAGCAGTAACCTCTCGACAGCTTGAAC
>CAZFRC010000021.1:0-6961 GCA_964521185.1 uncultured Candidatus Saccharibacteria bacterium | reverse complement strand
GCGCAAGGCCCCAGAAGAAGAAGAGAACCGCCGCGCCGAAAGCGACTGGAATAAGCCCCGTTACTATTTCTCCGAGAGTCTCAACGATCTGTGTCGCATTACCAATACCACTAGCTCCGAACGCTACTACCGGCAATGCTGCCAACGCAATTCCCGTGCCAATAACCCGTTGTAATGTCTTCATACTGCTAGCAAACTTGTAAAATTAATAGGACGACTTTTTTGATTACGTCTTATGATGGAATAGTAACGGAAATCTTTCTCATCTGCAAGCAATTACATGTGGACAAATGGGGATTCGCACAAAACACTAGGGAAGCGAAACTACGGGAGGTTCCATTGGAGCGTTTTGGGTGTCAATCGCCAACACCCGTTGCATAAAATAATTAATGCCAAGAAACGAGGAGGCGAGAAATAAGCCCACCGCGCCCCATATCATAATGTTTCTTCCTTCCTCTATCTTAGCCTCATTCCCCAAATTATAGATATATTTTGCAATACCCCACAAGAAAAAAACGAGGGACGCACCAAAGGCGAGAGGTACAAGCGGAGCTACAATTCCTTGGTAAATATTTCGAAAAATCTCAGCGATTGAAACCATACGGAGTTAATATTTATGTTGTTCTATTAAAGATGGTTAACTGTACGAGGCGAATAATTCCCCAGATCGAAAGTATAACGACGACGCCGATTATTCCCCACAACAGCCTCTGCTTTCCTGCGTTGAGTCTTTCCTGGTTTCCCGAATGTAAAATAACCGTTGCCACACCCCAAAGAAAAAACAGAATGGAGACGCCCGAGAACAAAACCGTTGCGTTATTGAACAATTGATACAAATGGCTATCGACTATCGTCCTGAGTGTTTGCTGAGCAAATAGAACATTTGGTAACGCCACCATCCCCCACACCATTGAAAAAAATACACTCTCTTGCATTCGGCGACGAACCATATTGAATCGAATAATCATGAACAAATGGAGGCTCGGGCGGCACCAGTAACAATGCTGCACACGGTGTTCTTAATAACTTCCGAAATAGCTTTGGCGGCAAGTACGACCACTCCTCCGATTAGCGTCCACGCGAACGTCTTTCGCGCCTCGCTTAAGGCACTTTCGTTGCCTTGAGCTTTTACAAATAAGAACCCAGAGTATACCAGAAATAATATCAGGATGGGAAACGCGATAATAATTACCGCGTTTAGGACGAGAAGGAGGAGTTCTGGTAACGAATTGGTTGACAGCGGATTGGTAAGCGCTCCCTGTGCAGAAGTTATTCCGATTTGAACTGTCAAAAATACTACAGCAAACAGAGAAAGGGAGAGGCAGTGAGCAAAACATCGTGTAATATATTTCATGAACGGTGATACTCTCTATTATATCCGAATAAGTGATTCGGCCAGTGTTGAAATCGCGCTGTCTATTGTACTTTTTCCAGTGGTAATGCTGTTAATCATATCGCCAAATAATGCGTCTGTTTTTGTTGCACTGGGATCAAGCCATGTCCGAGCAAGCAGCGCTCCGTCAAAAAACGTCGGAGTAAACGCGTCGGTTGGTTTACTGGCTAGATTGCTCCGAGTACCAGGGGGCAGTTTCGCACCAGAGGCGAGTGCCGCACCATTCTCTCCCGTGGCCAAATTCCATATTGAGAGAAACGATCCAGAGACATTCTTTGACGTTCGTGCAACCGCAAAAGCAAATACGTTGCCAAATGTGGTTGGACGAGGATTGTCTCGAATTTGCGGCAGCGAAACTACTCCAAAATTCAAATTAGGGTTTTCATCAAATAACGCTTCGCGTTCGCTTGCGAAACCAAAATACAACGCAAGATCGCCCCGCAAAAATGCATCGCGAGACGAAGGCAATGAACGATTCCACGTATAGACCGTTTTCGATGGGTTTGAAAATTCTGTATAAAATCGAAGCACCGACTCAGCATCAGGATCCTCATTGAGGGTAGTCTTAGTCCCTTTCTCTGAGGCAGCAGCGTTTCCTTCAATAATAGGATTTCCAATCTGAAGGAAAAGAGCGGCCAGAATCTCTTTTGCGTGCGTGACATTGAAAAATTCCCCGAGAGCCACTGCGCTTCTGGTGATGCGAAGATCATTAGTGCGTTTTGTTACTTTTTCTGTAAATGCAAACAGTTCGTCCCAATATCGAGGAGGCTGAGGAAAGCCCGCCGCAGTGACGATGTCTCGATTCCAGTACATCACCATGGGATCGACTGCGAACGGAACGGCCAACACACCTTCCTCTGACAAAAATACTTCTCCTGCTTCGACAAATGCATTTCGAAAAGAATCTTCCGACACGCTTGTGTAGGGAACAATGAATATCTTGTTTTTGTGACGCAACACCCACTCTTGCGTAATCATAAACACATCGGGTCCCATACCAGTCGCAAGTGCTTCAATAAGTTCATCTTCGTAGGAAAGTGGGTCTTTTGCGACATAAGAGACATTTTCAAACATCGGATCCGATCTCTTAAGCGCCTCGAGACCTTCCTCAAATTCATCCGCAGGAATCATTCCCCATACAATCACCGAACCGACCTGTTCTCCCTTTTCTCCAGTAATCTGATATAACGCCACCGCAGCAACGCCCACTATCAAAAGAATAAAAAAGAATCCGAGCAATGTTGCTTGAAAAAAATTAATGTCTTTCATGCCTTTGAGAATACCATTGCATAATGGTGTGCACCGCCAAAAATATTGCGTTTCTTGTGGAAACCAACTGCGCTTGCCAACTCTTCCAGAGTTCGTTCGGGGACGATATATTCTTTTTGCGGACCCATGCCATGAAATGAATCCGCCCAATCAACCACGAGCAACTGTCCTCCTTTTTTAAGGATACGAAATGCCTCTCCTAGTACCGCGCGTTTGTCCTGTGCTTGGAACAGCATATTTGCGATGATCACCATAGTCACTTTTCCATCGGCGAGCGTGGAACCATTGACACGTTCAACATCGGAAATGATACAAGTAACGTTCGTGCGACGATGCTCTTTTAGCGTAGACCGAACGCGATCAAATATGTCGCTGTGAATATCGATAGCATACACCATTCCGGTGTCTCCTACCCGATCGGAAGCGACAATAGTGTAAAATCCCGAACCACATCCAAAGTCCGCCACAATGTCTCCTTCTCTAAGGCCCGCTTCACGAAGAATCTCCGAAGGGTTTGAAAAACGCATTACTCATTAGTATACACGCCCTCGGCCGCAAGCGGCCGAGGGCGTGTGGGAAATTCCTTATATTCTTTCTTTAAATCAAGGTCGGACCTTGATTGGGTTAGAGACAAATCATTGAAGCAATGGAGTCGCCTTCGTAGAGTTTCATCACCCGAACGCCCTGCGTCGCACGCGATATAGTAGGGATTTGTTGAAGCTCTGTTCGTATTACCTGTCCTTTTTTTGAGATAACCACCACCTCTTCCTCATCGGGACGAACCACATGGGCAGCCATCAATGCTCCCGTTTTTGCGGTTACCGCGGCTGTTTTGATGCCTCCCCCGCCTCGTCTTTGAATTTTATACTCTTTGAGCGCCGTCTTCTTTCCATATCCGCGTTCAGTTAAAACCATAATGGAAGAATCTTTGAGCTCTGTCTGAATCACGTCAGTACCGACGATATGATCCCCTTTCGATAATTTCATGGCGCGAACACCCCCTGCGGTACGTCCCATTTCCCGGACATCGGATTCCTTGAATCGAATAGCCTTCCCCTGTTTCGACACAAGCATCACGGTATCTCCCTTATTCACAAACGAAGCGGCAATAAGTTCGTCGTCTGAATCGAGGGTGATGGCAATAAGCCCGCTCCGACGCACCTCTTCAAAATGTTTCGCGGCGCTTTTTTTCGCAACGCCATTTCTCGTCACCATAAGAAGCGAAAGGCCTCCTCCTTTAATCGCTTTCGGCATTGCGAGCACCGATGTAACTTTTTCGTCTGCGGATAATGAGAGAAAATTCATGAGCGATTTTCCCTTCGTGGCCCGTTTTGCTTCCGGCACATCGTACATTTTTATTTGGTACGCCTTCCCTTTTGATGTGAAAAACAACAGGTCGCTATGGGTTGAGGTCGTGAGAAAAATGGTCACGAAATCTTCTTCTTTGGTGTTGAGGTCGATAACGCCAACCCCTCCCCGCTTCTGTTTTTTATACTCTGATGGATTGGTACGCTTCACGTAGCCGTCAGCGGTTACGACAAGCACATTTTCTTCATCGGGAATGAGATCTTCTTCAGAAAGCATCTGAACCCCGCTTCGGACCGTTTTGGTCACCCGATCGTCGCCAAAACGTTCCGACACTCCCGCAATTTCCTTTTGCACCACCTGCTGCATTTTTTTGCTGCTCCCCAAAATTGATTTGAGTTCGGCAATGAGTTCTTGAATGGCCGTAAGTTCGTCTTCTATCTTTTTACGCTCAAGCCCTGCAAGACGCTGAAGTTTCATTTCCAAAATAGCAGACGCCTGAAGATCGGAAAATTTGAATTTCTGCATCAATGCAGCGTGTGCAGCCCCTGCGTCTGCCGACTGTTTTATGGTTTTGATGATCTCATCGATGTGATCGAGCGCTTTCTTAAGACCAAGCAAAATATGTTCGCGTTCTTCGGCTTTTCTAAGATCGAATTCAGTTCGCCGCTTCACCACGCTCCACCGATGTTTCAAAAACTCTTCAAGGACTTTCTTGAGAGATAGTGTTTGAGGAACACCGTCCACCAAGACAACCATATTCAAATGGAATACGCTTTCAAGCTCAGTGTGTTTATAAATATAGTTCAACACTTTCTGCGGTTGCGCGGTATTTTTAAGCCCAATCACCACTCGAATATCCTTGGTTGATTCATCCCGAAGCTCCTTAATTCCTTCGAGTTTCTTCTCGCGCACCAAATCAGCGATTTTTTCGATGAGCGTTGCTTTGTTCACGCGATACGGAATTGAGGTAATGATAATCTGCGTATCACCTTTTTTCCCTTCAACAATTTCCGCATCGCCTCGAACTACAATGGGGCCTTTGCCAGATGCATATGCGTGTTTGATTTCTTTTTCATTGTAAATGGCCCCGCCGGTCGGAAAATCGGGCCCTTTAATGAATTGCATGAGCTCCTCTGTGGTGGCATCAGGATTTTGTATCAAATGAGTAAGGGCACCCGAAACTTCGCGAAGATTATGCGGCGGGATGTTGGTTGCCATACCGACGGCAATACCCAGTGTGCCGTTTAAAAGAATGTTTGGCACTGCGGCGGGAAGCACCTCCGGTTCTTTGCGCGTGCCGTCATAGTTTGGTCGCCATTCGACGGTGTCTTTTTCAAGATCACGAAGAAGTTCTGTCGAAAGTCGGGCCATCTTGCTTTCGGTATAGCGCATTGCCGCCGGAGGATCGCCGTCGATTGAGCCGAAATTTCCCTGCCCAAGCACAAGGGGATAGCGCATCGTGAAATCCTGCGCCATCTTGGTCATCGCATCATACACGGCCGTATCTCCGTGCGGATGGAATTTTCCAAGCACATCTCCTACCACCGCCGCTGATTTTCGAAACTTTGCCGTGGGCTGAAGGCCCATAAGATACATCGTGTACAAAATTCGACGATGCACTGGTTTGAGACCGTCTCGCACATCAGGAAGCGCCCGAGAGGTAATGACCGACATGGCGTAATCGAGATACGCCTCTTTCATTTCTGCGGTAATTGAACGGGAGAGTGTGGCGGCCACCCGCTCCGATGATGGGGATTCTTCGTTCTTTCGAGCCATAATGAAGGCTAGTATACCCTATTCAGTGGCACCTTCGCTATCTGTGTTAAACGACCCTTGTGGTATGCCAAAACCGGGAAGCGGGGCGCGTTCTTCCCCTCCCGCCCCGTCTTCTGACGGGGCGGGAGGGGAATCCCCTTCCTCGTCTCCATGTAACTCCATGAATAATTCTTCGTCTTTTTCATCGGTTCCCGTCGCGACTATAGTTGACACAGATTTTTTAATAGCTCCTATTTGATCTCCAATTTCTCCAAATGCTTTTCCAATATCTTGTAGTGCCGGTAATGCGCCATTCACCGTGGCTGTTGTGTCATCGGCAGACGACTGCACCATGGTGGTGATTTTCGGCACCGTAATACTTACCCATATCAAAAACACTACAGCTATTCCAATGCCGGACACGGTAACGGCAATTGAATCGCGCTCGCGATCTGTTTTTTTACGTAACCGATCAATATATGAAAACGGATCCATAACAATAAGAGCATCAAATGAACGTCCTACGAAGACACCACCACGATTTCCGATGTCTTTCCTTCGAGATCTTTTTTCTTCAGAGTAAGTTTTTCAATGGGCGAAACAGCGCCACCCCCCATCTCTTTCACAAAATGAGAGAGCGCATCTTTGTCTCCCGCTTCTCCATAATGCATCGGGATAACGATTTTTGGTTCGAGATCAACCACCATGCTTGCGGCATTTTTTGCTGACAATACACCACCGCCGCCAATCGGAATAAATAGCACATCTACCGATTCAATCGTCTCCCCAAGATCGCTTGGAAGCGCCGATTCGTTAGTGGCGCCCAAATACAAAAGATGCATTCCCTCAAGTTCGACATGGTAGATGGTATTTATTTTTTCCTCGCCGCCATAGAGCGATGTGCTTTGAAATCCTTTCACAAAAATACCTCCTACTTCGTACTCGCCCGGGGCATTTACAATGAACGGCTCTTTCTCCCCGCGCGTCGCGGTATCGGCACCGTTCATATCAGGATGATTAAGAGAGATAAGCACAATGTCGGCTCCAAAGCTTGTGCTTTTTAACTTTGAATTTTTTGAAATCGGGTTAAGCGCGATTGTGGTGTCGCCAAAAGACACTTTGAAAAACTGAAGCCCGTGATGGGTGATGACCATATGAAGCAAACTATACCACAAGTCGTATTTCTGGTGGTTAATCCAGAGCGTTGGTTGTGGTTCTTTTTCACCCCCCCCCTCC
>CAZFRC010000020.1:2811-8202 GCA_964521185.1 uncultured Candidatus Saccharibacteria bacterium | reverse complement strand
CCAACCGGTGTGGTTGGTTCGCCGCTGTCCCCCTTTTTTCTTCCTTCCCCTCAACAGCCATCCGGGAAAAAATAAAACAAGAATCGATAACGCCACCAGGGTGGCAAAAATTTCCTTGAGAGTCAAGTCGATCATCTCTCTATTCCTTTTTTGCTTGTCGAAGAACGCCGTCGAGTCGTTCTTCGACGGGTTGGAACAGGCCTTTCGGCCTCTGGCGAAACTATATCATAAGTTCCAAAAAAGTCAATAAGTTTGCGGTAAAATGAAAATTATTTACCATCTCTTAGGAACTAAACTTTGTGCTGGGGGGGAGGGTCGAACTCCCACGCTCTTTCGAGCATTAGCTCCTAAGGCTAACGTGTCTGCCAATTTCACCACCCCAGCAGTCCGTAATATTTTAAAAAGAGACCCACACTATCGGTTCCTATGTCCGCCCAGTAGGGCTCGAACCTACGACCGTTTGCTTAAGAGGCAACTGCTCTACCAACTGAGCTATGGGCGGACATAGGAACCGAAAAAAAAGAGCACGAACGACAGTTATTATTACACGAGAGGTAGCTTAAGAAAAAGTAGATCGACAATTAATACCCCCTTACAACAATGTCAACGGGACAGGTGTGATATGCGTGTATTAGACTATGAAATTTTGCTTTGCTTTGCAACATGTGCCGTCCCGATTTTGTTTTACGCACTACTGAAACTAACATTTGTACGATATATCGTACAAACTGGAATCAGTGTATCCTCCCCAAGTCTGTTCGGTATGTTATGTATGGCAACAACACTGCAACATTTTAAATTTGTACGATATATCGTACAGACAGGTATCACTTCAACTACTCCCAACATGTACGATATATCGTACATGTTGGGAGAGCTATTTTTGTTGTTATGAGTTTTCAATGTCTCGGACCATTTGAAGGAATGATTTTCGCTGTGCTCGGATAGGGATAGCGGTCAAATCAGCTATAAGTTCAAGTAATCGAATGATGCCAGTGCTCCTTTTTAACCACCGTTCAGTGTGGATGAATGTTCCTTTGTCTCTCATATTTTCAAATCGAGCGACCGTCGAAGGGCTTAATTTAAGCGTCGCGCTAATTGTGTGTGTTGGTACGTCTTTTGTAATCAAGTATAACGCGGTGAGACGTTTGCCAATCATCAGCCGTTCTGTATCGGTAAAAATCTCTCGAAATATTCTTTGCCGTGTTCCATGCCCAGTCTCTTTTAATACGGAGACGATATGGTCATCGATTTTTTGGAGGACAGAGAAAGAAAGTTTTTGTTTAGACAGATGCGGCATATGATCCGAATGAATTTCTTGTTGGCATATATTTCATAATACATCTATACGATATATCGTACCAACTACGTTGGGGTTTTGCGGAGTATTTCTTCGTATGTGCGAGATTGTTCGTCTTATGATCGTTGTATGAATTTGTACGATATATCGTACAACACATGCGATGCTTTCTGCTCCGGAAAACAGAAATTATTTTGCGTGTGTACCGTCTTTTGTTGTGGTGCCGAGGGCGGGAATCGAACCCGCACGTCCTTTTATGAACCCAGGATTTTAAGTCCTGTATGTCTACCAATTCCATCACCTCGGCAAAGAAAATCAATCAACTGATTTTCATGAGGCCTGGGGGGGACTCGAACCCCCGCGTAGCGGTTTTGCAGACCGCCGCGTTACCTCTTCGCCACCAGGCCGTCGATCACCGTCCTATCATTACACAGTATCGAGCAGGGCATCAATGCGTGCTCGATTTTTCTCACCCATATCAATTATAAAATCAATGCGAGGAATTATCCGAGAAGGGTATCGTTTCTGTAGAAATTCTCGAAAATCGCTTCGTTTGCGGCGAAGAAACAGCAGAACATTTTCTTCTTCAGAAGAGGGCAACACTGAAACTCCAACAACCGCCTTGGTTCCTTTTTCGGAGAGGGCAATGTGTATTACGGTCACAAGAGAGGTTTTGTGCGCCTCTCTTGAAATAAACTCAGACGCCGCATGCAACAATTCTTCTTCGAATCGTCTATTTTTTTTGTCCTCGTGCATGGTTCGCCTATCGTTCAACGATGGTAATAGTTTCGATGCGGTCGCCGCCGAGAATCGGGGTGTGGGTAAGCACTTGCATGCCGAACTCGCCATCGCTCACTGTTTTAACGGTCGCACGGCTTTGTTGCATGGATTCAACAATGCCGTTTCCAATCTCTTCGTCTGACCGCATGATACGGAGTTTGTCGCCAGTCGAAAAAGTACCAGATACCATTTTTCCTCCAATGGTTATTGAATCTTTTGATTGACTGAAAATACGCGCCACTTTTGCCAAGCCTATAACCTCGATCACTCGTTCTTTCGGTCGACGCAATTCAATGGCTTTAGAAAGCCATTCTCCTAGTTGATAGATGATGTCAAAACTTTTTGTCTCCACGCCAAGACGTTTCGCAAGTTCAAGAGCGGCACCGTCAATTCCCACATTAAAACCAATTGCTATACCGCGACCACCTGTTAATCCTTGCACATCGTTTTCGGTAATAGTTCCAACACCTCGAGAGACCACATGGATCTCCGCCTTTCCGGTGTCGATTTTTTTCAGTTCGTGTTCGATGGCATCAATGCATCCCTGAGTATCGGCTTTAATGGTAATCGGGATAAAGATTTTTTCTGGTTCCTCGTCAGATGACAGAGATTCTGTCGATGATGTTCTGACAGCACGCTGTTTCGCCAGTCGCACCGCCTCTTCAGCTTCCCGCTTTGTTGATACGGCAAAAAAAACATCCCCAGGTTTTGCTACATCAGAAAATCCAACGACGATTACCGGACTTGAAAATGTGGCATCAGATATGGGGTGTCCTCCAAAATCTTCGAGAATTCGAGTTGGTGCAAAAGCCTCTCCCGCGACGAGATACTGACCTTGTTTCAGTGAGCCGTTTTTAATAATCAGCGTTGCGGAAATACCTTTCTTTGCATCACGATGCGACTCAATAACCACGCCTTCGGCCAGCAAGTTCGGATCTCCGTAAAGCTCGCGTAAATCGGCCGCTAGGAGAATGAGATCAAGAAGGTCGTCGATGCCGTCCCCGGTCTTCGATGATATGGGAACGAAAGGCACGTCACCCCCCATTCCCTCAAGGTATATCCCATTTTCAAGGAGTGATGTTTTTACTCGTTCGATGTTTGCGTTCGGCTTATCTATTTTTGAGATAGCGACGACAAAGGGCAATTGGTTCATAGTGATCGATCCATACGCTTCCATCGTCTGGGTTTTTACACCATCTTCTGCCGAAACGACAAGAATGGCGACATCCGCAACCGCGCTGCCGCGTTGCCGCATTGTTTGGAAAGCTTCGTGTCCGGGAGTGTCGAGGAACGTGATCCTTCTTTTTGTTCCTTCAGTTTCGTGCAGTATTTCGTATGCAGAAATGCGTTGAGTTATGCCACCTGCTTCGGTGTCAACGACTCGTGTTTTTCGGATGTAATCGAGCAGTGTCGATTTACCATGATCGATATGACCCATTACGACCACCACAGGAGAACGAGGAATTAAAGTTTGAGGATTCATATTCATACCAATATGACGTGAGAATGATGTTCATTGATGGTCAGGAGTTTTTCGAATTCGGCTCAGTGCTTCTCTAATAGCATGCGTTTCCTCTTTGGTCAATTCAAATTCGGAGGAGCCTTCCGCGATCGGTTTGCCAAAAAGGGCAAACCGATCGCGGACATACATGCTGGAGAGCACCACCCCATCTCCCTTTTCGTCAAGAAACGCAATGGAAAAACTTTGCCGCCCTCCTTCTCCGGTGCCTGAAAGCGCGTTAAACCGAACTATCGAGATGCCCTGGATGCTTTTTCGTATCCGTTCTTCTGTTTTGGTGAGATATTGTTCAAGTTCAATCTGGAATGTTTCTAATTCGCTGGTTTTCCGGACAACACCATCGATTAACTGTTCAAGCGAACGAGCATTATCGCCTTGCATAAACCGTCCAAGTCGTCGGTGTAATACAAAGAGCCACGCAACAATGCATGTCAAAAGCACTGTGATGCCGCCAAGCAGTACAAATTCTGCTGACGGTTGGTGTAGGTTGAATACCAAAGAATTCATTCGATACAGTATATATGGTAAGCAATGTTTGACGCATACCACTACCCACAGTGATCTAATGCTTGCAACCTCCCCACTTTGTTATCTACAATGCCCATATACTATGTCTAGTAATCGAGTGTACGTTGACCACGCGGCGTCTACCCCCGTTGATCCACGAGTGGTGTCTCGTATGGAACCTTATTGGAATTCCATATATGCAAACGCAGGCAGTCTTCATGAAGAAGGGCGTAATGCCAAACAGGCCGTTGACGGCGCACGCGTCACTATTGCTCGCATTACTGGCGTAAAGCCGGAAGAAGTCGTGTTTACGTCGGGGGGCACCGAAGCAAACAATCTCGCGTTGTACGGACTTTTTCAAGCTCTTCGAAAAGAAGGACGAGCGCCCTCCGATATGCATATTGTTGTTGGCGCAACCGATCACGCCTCAGTACTCGAAGTGGCTCGAGATTTATCAAGCCAGGGGGTTTCCGTTACGGAAGTTTTGCCAGATGCCGACGGACGAATTTCCGGATCCGCAGTTGACGAAGCGTTGAAAGAGAACACCATTCTTGTTTCTATCGCCTATGTGAACGGCGAGATCGGTGTCATCCAGCCGCTTCGTGATATCGGGCGCTCGATCTCTGCATTTAAAAAAAAGCACGGCATGTCAGCACATTCGTTCCCGTATTTTCATACCGACGCATGTCAGGCTCCTGCGTATGTACGATGTTTTATACCATCGCTTCACGTCGACATGATGTCATTGGATGCCCAAAAAGTATATGGTCCGAAAGGGGCGGGAGCATTAATTCGAAAAGCACAGGTGCCGCTTATGCCATTATTTCGCGGCGGAAGCAGGGAATTCGGATTGCGTCCTGGAACACCAAATACCCCACTTATCGTGGGACTGGCGGAAGCGTTATTGCTTTCGGAAGAGCTTCGAGACGAAGATGTAACGCGCATGGTTGAATTCCGTGATTTTTTAATGAAAGAATTGTCTCATCGAATTCCCGATCTTGTCATAAACGGCATATGGTCTGAAGGAGATTACACTACCCGTGCTGCGAATAATGTGAATGTATCGGTTTTGGGTGCTGATGCAGAATATCTGGTGCTCTCGCTTGATCAGAAAGGATTTGCCGTTTCAACACGGAGTGCGTGCCACTCTCCGGGAGAGAAGCCGGGGTCGCATGTGGTTTCCGCTCTTTCCGACGATCTGTTGCGCGCGACGAGCGCGATTAGGATTACCATTGGGAGGGGAACGACGAAAGAAGATGTTCGCGGGCTAAATTGGGCGGTTAAA
>CAZFRC010000020.1:0-2801 GCA_964521185.1 uncultured Candidatus Saccharibacteria bacterium | reverse complement strand
AATTTCGCCCGCGAAGGACATAACCTATAATTTTGACAAGCGACACACCGCATGATTTTATAGCCACACAACCACCGCGCTCCTCGTGCATTTGAATAACCACTGATACGCTGTGGTATGATGTATGTATGGATGTTGAAGAATTGTCTAAATCACAGATTATTTTACTGACGTTATTTACGTCGTTCGTTACTTCAATTGCGACAGGTATCGTAACAGTAACGCTTTTGAATGAAGCGCCGGAGCCAGTGGTTCGAACTATTAATCGAATCGTTGAACGAACAGTTGAAACTGTTGTTCCCACAAGCAGTGGAGGTACTGAAACAGTACAAAAAACTGAAACGACAGTAGTGGTTAAAGAAGAAGACCTCATCGCTAATTCAATCGCTTCCGTTGAACAAAGTTTGGTACGCATTTATACCATTCCCGAACAAAATCAGACTGGAGATGAAGAGGATAAAGATATTGTGCGCACATTTCGTGGTTTCGGGATCGTAGTATCCCCAAATGGACTTATTGCAACGCCGGATAGCATGTTGATTCTTGGAAGACGCTACCAAGTCAGTACTGCAGACGGAACTTATTTTGATGCGCGAATTGAAACTGAAGGGAAGGATAATTTTGGTATTCTGCGCGCCATGGCATCGTCAACCGATCTTGTAACGTTTCATCCAGCCCCATTTGCCGATCTCGCAAAAATTCGCCTTGGGCAAACCGCTGTCGCGTTGTTTGGAGAGGAGGTGACACGCATTGAGACAGGAGTCATTACTGAAATTCTTCGCGGAACAGGGACAGAGAACACTGCGGGCGAAACCATTACTTCAATAAAAACATCGGTAGATGACAAAGGAATGCTAGGCAGTCCGCTTATATCAGCTTTTGGAGAAGTGATGGCGCTTGGAACTAACGAAGGTTTTCAAATGTTAACTAAATCAAAGATTTTGAGTTTAATCACTGTCGCAACTTCTACCCCTAACTAATTACATCGTATGACACCATTTCAAAATTTCACCACTAAAGCAAAAGAAGCCGTGCGAAAAGCGCACGAGCTTGCAATTGAGCGCGGCCAAAATCATGTAAACCCGCTGCATCTTTTGACGGCGCTCATCGTGCAAGAGGAAAGCACTGTGTTATCGGTGCTAGAACGGCTGGAGATTGACGTGACGCTATTATCTGACACGTTGCTTGAAGCGCTTGAATCGCCGGAAACGTCATCGGTACTCTCTCCGTCATATCAACTATATTTGACTCCGGAATTGGCTCATGTGCTTGAAAATGCTGCGAAAATCGCGATGTCGCTTGGGGATCAGTTTGTTTCAACTGAACATCTTTTTCTTGCAATTATTGAAAATCCCGGGCAGGCTCGTGATGTGGTGTCGCGTTTTCGACTAGAACGAAATACGGTGCTTCGCGCACTCCAAGAGATTCGCGAGGCATCGCCGGAAGTAAAAGAATCAAAAAAGTTTCGCGCACTGAGCAAATATACAAGATCGCTTACTGAGCAGGCGCGAGAAAACAAACTTGATCCGGTCATTGGTCGTGACACCGAAATTACTCGCGTGATTCAGATATTATCCCGACGCACAAAGAACAATCCTATTCTTATCGGCGAAGCGGGAGTGGGAAAAACGGCGATAGCGGAAGGGTTGGCTGCGCGTATTGCTTCGGGCGATGTGCCCGAATCGCTTCGAGATAAAGATCTTGTCTCTCTCGATTTGGGACTTCTTATAGCGGGGACAAAGTACCGCGGTGAATTCGAAGAGCGATTGAAATCAATCATGAAAGAGGTAGAACGGGCAGAAGGCAAGGTGATTCTCTTTATTGACGAGATTCATACCATCATCGGCGCTGGAGCGGCAGAAGGAGCGATTGATGCTTCAAATATGCTAAAGCCGGCGCTTGCGCGGGGCACGTTTCGTGTCGTGGGAGCGACGACGCTCAAAGAATATCAGAAGCATATTGAAAAAGATTCCGCATTCACGCGACGCTTCCAACCTGTGTATGTGCAAGAACCTACCACTGAAGATGGAATTGCCATTTTGCGAGGTCTCCGTGAAAAGTATGAACTCTATCACGGAGTTCGTATCACAGACGATGCTATCGTCGCCGCGGTTAATTTTTCTAGCCGTTATATTACCGATCGTTTTTTACCGGATAAAGCCATAGACCTTATTGATGAGGCGGCTTCAGCGCTCCGCATCTCGCTTGAAAACAAACCTCCGGCTCTTGAAGAAGCCCATCGGAAAATCATGCGCCTTGAAATCGAAAAAGAAGCACTCAAAAAAGACGCGGAAGATTCCGAACATAAAAATGCTGCACGCAATCGCATCAAAGAGATTGAAAAAGACATAGCTGATTTGCGAGAAAAAACGTTCGACATAGAGACAAGATGGACTACCGAGCGGGAACTGCTCTCTGGCATTAAAACGCTGAAGAAAGATCTTGAACAGCTTCGCATTGAAGCGGAAACTGCCGAAGCCACCGCCGATCTTACTCGCGCGGCGGAACTTCGGTATGGCAAGCTTCCCGCGCTTGAACGCGAATTGGAAATTAAAATGAAGAAGATACAAAAACTTCAAAAATCACGACGCATTCTCAAAGAAGAAATTACCGAAGCGGACATTGCGGGGGTAGTATCAAGATGGACGGGTATTCCTGTCGCGCGCATGCTCGAAGAAGAAGCGGAAAAGCTTTCTCGAATGGAGGATACGCTTGCTACTCGGGTGATTGGGCAAAAAGACGCGGTGGGACGGGTATCGGATGCTATTAAGCGGTCGCGAGCAGGCATTTCTGACCCCAAT
>CAZFRC010000019.1:7711-9179 GCA_964521185.1 uncultured Candidatus Saccharibacteria bacterium | reverse complement strand
GTGAATTCCCAAAGCTCCCCCCAATTGAAATCATGAAAGACCTCAAACCAAAATATTTTCTCTACGCGAGGAAATCCACAGAGGATGATGACCACCAAATAATGTCTATCGAGGCACAACTTTTTGAATTGCGAGAATATGCGCGTAAAGAAAATCTTGAAATTCTTCAGGTATTTCAAGAGTCGAAAAGCGCAAAAAAGCCCGGACGAGAATTATTCGGCGAGATGATGACGCGCATTGAACGAGGAGAGGCAAACGGAATAATTGCGTGGCATCCTGACCGCCTTGCGAGAAATAGCGTGGACGGTGGGCGCGTCATCTATCTCGTTGATACCGAACAAATTACTTTTTTACGCTTTCCGACATTTTGGTTTGAGCCAACTCCGCAAGGGAAATTCATGTTGCAGGTGGCGTTCGGACAAAGCAAATATTACAGCGACAATCTCGTAGAAAATATCAATCGTGGTATCCGCCAAAAAGTCCGTCGAGGCGAGTGGTTGGTGCGCGCTCCCTTTGGCTATGTGAATAATCCGAAAACGAGGAATATTGAACCTCACCCGACCAAATCGCGTATCGTGGTGAAAGCGTTTGAAGAATACGCCAAAGGGACGCACACCCTCGGCACTATCGCCGACTTTTTGGCGGATCACGGCGTGAGTACGAAAGGAACGCCACCTGCCAAAGCTTCCGTCGCTCGTATGCTCTCCAATCGCGTATATCTCGGCTTTACCTATCACAAAGGCGAGTATTACGACGGAAGCTTTGCGCCAATTATTTCTCCGACACTGTTTGAAGCAGTCCAAAAAATGCTTGCGAAAAAATCTCGTCCTCGCGTACAAAAAGTGCCGAACCATTTTCCATTTGCACAATTCGCTCGGTGTGGTGAGTGCGGAAGTATGATTACGGCTCAATATGCCACCAATCGTTTTGGCACAAAATATACCTACTATCGCTGTACCAAAAAGAAAGGTGTTTGTCGTCAGCCGTATCTATCATCTTCCGCACTCATTTCGCAAGCAAAAAATCTGCTTCAATCAGTGTCGCTTCCTCTTTCAGAAATTGAGAATATGGAAAAACAAATTGACCTGTGGGAGAAAGAGTCAATTTCCGAAAGGGGAAGTGTTGCCCAAAACCTTAAAACCAAACTTTCCGAGACGAAGGAGAAGCTAGACAAACTCGTTTCGCTGTATCTTGACGGCGACATTGAACGCGAGATGTATCTACAGCGAAAAGACCTTCTCCTTCGTCAGAAAGCAAAGTTTGAGGAGAGTTTTAAGGATTTTGGGCACCAGAGAAAAAATTGGGTCGAACCCTTGCGGAGTTTCGTTTTGTCTTTGAGAGAAGCCGTTATTTTGGAAAAAGGCGAAAACTATTTCGCATGGAAAGAGTTTTTCCAAAAAATCGGCTCTAACCCGACTCTCAAAGACAAAACGCTTTCATGCAATTGGGGGGAACTTTGGGAATTCAC
>CAZFRC010000019.1:4091-7701 GCA_964521185.1 uncultured Candidatus Saccharibacteria bacterium | reverse complement strand
GCTTCCGCCGTAGGCGGAAAGGGTTTTGAAAAAAATGATAGCGCGATTTTGGCTCCCGCAAAAGCGCTCCGCTTTCTTAATTCCGACAATGTTTCGTTTGGTGGACCCAAGGGGGCTCGAACCCCTCGCCTCATCCATGCCATGGATGCGCTCTACCAGATGAGCTATGGGCCCTTGCATCAATACAAAAATACAACAATTGGAGTCTACCATAAAAAATAAGAGGCCCGAACCCGCGAAGAATATTGCGGTGGGCCATGACGAATCCGAAGGACCATCTAACAACTGAAACCGTAGGTCAACCTTTTGTCTCCTATGCAAAACTGCATTTGGGGAACAATGGTCAAATTTGGATACATGTCCTGGGCTTCTTTGACAGCGCCAGGGTATTCCTCCTCCAAAATTCTCTCCAGATCAATGCCGTGTACTTTACACGCGCCGCACCCGTAATGCGGCATGGTGCCAAGTATGTAATCGCAACGGCCGTGGCGAATGGCGAAATCTATCCATCTCCGAAGGGTCGCCACGTCAGCTTCTCTAGTCGATGGAAAGAGTCTGGAGTGTGAATAAAAAAGTAATGGGCCTCCGGGAGGAGGGAACGGGGTACAAGGTACCCCACCTCCGAGACCATTTGTATGCCTCGACAGCAGATGCCCATACGCATCTGCGAAATGATACCCATCGAGGCACATTATAATGCCCAGGCACCCTGTTGTTTTCGTTCCATTTAATGGAATGAGTGTGCCCTTATCGTGCCTATGTTGATTGAACACCAGACAGTCCTTTGAGGACCATCCGGTTGGAGGACTCCTTGGGTCAAGTACTGGCATTCTTACCCTTTCGTTTTCTTTGGACGCACACCCCTTGTTTGTGTAGCGTCCTGGAACTAAACCCGCACGAGTGTACGCTTGACTTGGTGTCTTGGCAATGGTGGAAAAGTCCGTCTGGAAGATGGTTAGTCGATTGTAAGTATTTTACGAATCAAAATAAGGGTTTTTTGGAAATTCTGCTTAATGTTCCGATCACCTTCCTTAGTTACAACATATATTTTCTTATAAGAACACATCTCCCGCCTCATATCCCCATAAGCGTTTTAAACCCACACGCCCTCCCGCAAGAGCGGGAGGGCGTGTGGGTTTTCTTTCCTTCTTCCAATTTTCTTACGAGAGATGCTTAGAAACAAGCTTGGTCATCTCGAACATATTGACAACCTTTTTTCCATCAAACACCGCCTGAAGCGCGCTGTCCGCATTGATATTGCGCTTATTCTTGCTGTCCTGAAGATTATTTTTCTTAATATATGCCCACAGTTTCTTTACCACTTCCGAGCGTGGCATAGGACCTTTTCCAACTACCGCCGCGAGGTCATCGCTGACGTTGAGCGGCTTCATGAACGCTGAGTTTTGCTTTGCCATAAATACTTAATAATTATGGGAATAAGTATAGCACAAGATTCCCTACGGGGGCTACCCCCCAGGAAAATCCCCTGAGGAAAGTTTTAATTGGTTTATATTCTCCCCTATCTGTTTTTTTAGGACAAGAATGGTTGAATGAGCAACCAAACAATTTCCAACTTGCCCTATTCGGAAAAAAAACGACATACTATGGGTATGTTTGGTCTTACAAAAAAAGAAATGCAGATCTTTGCCGAACTTTCCACTCCGATAAAAATCCAAGATTTCCTCAATGCAATTCCCATAAACTATGAGAAAAACGGCATAGACACATTCCGTTCGCCACGACGCGTGCTTCGCGACAACAAAGCCCATTGCATCGAAGGAGCCGCTTTTGCCGCCACAGCGCTTTGGATACACGGCTTCGAACCTCTACTCATCGACATGGTTCCTCTTTCGTTTGACGAAGGGCATGTGATTGCGCCATACCAAATCAATGGCTACTGGGGAGCTATTTCAAAAACCAATCATGCCACACTTCGATTCCGTGATCCCGTATACGAAAATGTGCGCGAACTTATTATGTCGTATTTCCACGAATTCTCAGCGATCAAAAATGGGGTAAAAACCCTGCGAAGTTATTCAGATCCAATGAATTTAAAACCTTTTGGAACCGTTTGGATTACCGATGAAAACGATCTTTGGCATATCGACACCGCACTCAATGCAATACCTCATCACAGCGTCATGCCAAAGAAAAACGCTTCGTTCATTCGCTTGGCTGACGCAATGGAACGAAAAGCCGGAGATATTTTAGAGTGGAGCAAAGACGATCCTAAAACATGGTGAAAGCGAGGACTTGAGTCTTTGTGTGGCTCCACGGCCGTGCACCCAAACCATCTATGGGTATACTCAGTTCCCTACCATTCGATCGGCGTTTTCCCAATCGAAACAAGATATTCATTCGCCTTACTGAAGTGCTTGCATCCAAAAAATCCGTTGTGAGCGGAAAGAGGTGAGGGATGCGCCGCCTCAAGCACCAAATGCTTGGTACGATCTATGATCTTCCCTTTTTCTTTTGCATAGTTGCCCCATAGCATGAATACGATTCCCTCCCGTTCATGCGAAAGTACTTCTACCGCTTTTGAGGTGAATTCTTCCCATCCTTTTCCCTGATGCGATCCTGCTTTTCCAGAAAGCACTGTGAGCGTGGCATTTAATAATAAAACCCCCTGCATGGCCCAACGTGTGAGATCGCCTCCCCCGTTCGTCGGACGTCCTATGTCTGACGATATTTCTTTAAAAATGTTTTGAAGCGACGGAGGATTTTGGACGCCCTCGGATACCGCAAAACATAGCCCGTTTGCTTGGCGCGGCCCATGGTATGGATCTTGTCCCAAGATTACTACTTTCACCTGATCAAATGGACAAAGATCAAACGCGCGGAAAACTTGGGCGGGAGGAGGAAAAACAGTTTTTGTTTTGTATTCTTCTCGAACAAAATCAGCAAGAGATTTGAAATATGGGCGCTCAAATTCCAACCGCAATTCTTTTTTCCACGTGTCTTCGATTTTGACGGTCATAACTCAATCTATACTTCCTTGATCCGGCGACGCATATGAAAAATTATTGTCGCGACGATTCCTTCGGCACATGCAAGTTTCCACAAAAACAACCACCACGGCACACCAAGCAGGAGCGAAACACTTTCGGGAGAAATGACAAACTCAAGGAGATCTGATATTCCCAAAAACAAAAAGAGGATGGCGTATAAAAACCAATATATTTTTCTCGAATTATCGGCCTGAATAAATATGACGAGCGATATGAGTCCAAATATAAGCCACGTGATCACCTCTCCGATGTTGAAACGAGTGAATTCGTCCATAAAGTGTAGTATATCTTGCAGATTGACTCTAAAAAAGACTTTGTATGTAACACGTAAGGGTCTTGGATATAAAAAACTATCAGCATGTATTCGACATATGATTTTCTACACCATTATTCACAATCATGAAAATGGTGGTAACGGATAAAAAGGAATATCAGAGCATAGCCCTCCCGCTCCGAGTTTGTGGGAGGTTATGCTTTGATATTAAGGGAATATACCTGCTGCGAAACGACAATATGATTGACAAGATTTGGTTTATGTTGTAATATATCGCCAGAATCCGCGAGGTGTGACCTTGCGGAAGGAAACCCGCGCGCGCCAAGGG
>CAZFRC010000019.1:0-4081 GCA_964521185.1 uncultured Candidatus Saccharibacteria bacterium | reverse complement strand
GTGTACATCAACCGGCAGATCACGAAGTCGCCGTCCGGGAACGCCTCGGGTGCGAGTCCGCCGGTGCTGCCGACGAAATCAAGGCCTCTGGAGCGCTCGCGCTGGGCCGAGGCGAAACCGCGAAAGTCTTCGTGGACGTGACCGATGAGCCGCCGCCACCCCCGTAGCGATGCGCGGGCCACGGGCGCGCGCAAACACGGAGGATGAAATGATGAAGATCATGAAGCGCTTATTGGTTATAATCCTGCTGCTAATAGCAGCAGGATGTTCCTCAAGCGAGAGTACCCCCACTAGGGGGTCAACAGCTCTATACGGGGCGGCCGTCGGCTGGGCCGCCGCGGCTGCCCTCGGCGGAAATGGACCCGTCCAGGCCCTAGCGGCCCTGGGGGGGGTTGGCCTAGGGTATATTTTGGGTTCGAATCCTCCTCCGTGCAATACGCGCACGGAAACGGACACCGATACCCCAATCATAAACGGGAACGCGGCAGCTGGACCAACTGGAAACCAGCATCAGCGCACAATATGCAATGTTGGGCACAGTTCGGCAATTCAAGCACATGTTGTGCCCCCAACTTCTGTCATGGGGAAGGGCGAGGTGACAACCTCTCCTCCGGCCGTCGACCCGGTCGAGTGGAGAAAAGGAATGCAACAAGAGAGGGGGAACGCGACCTTCTCACCCCCCAGGCAGGCGTCAACGAGTCAAAAACCACCACATGGAACAATATACGGAATAAGATAGGAGCTGCCCCGGCGCGCTACGCGCGACGGGGCATTTTGATATAAAAAATCAGTGGACGCGTATCCTTTGCTTCAATTGTTTTTCCTACTTTGCAAATTTCACTGATTGCACCACTCTTTCAAAATCTCCTAAAATAGGATCGTCGAAACCATCAAACGTTACGGAAAACACGTACACTTTTTCATCGAACAAGATCGCGATGCTTTTTCCTTGGTATAGGCCGTTCCACATGTATTGCATTCCATCAATGTCTCCTATTTTTCTTGTCGACATTTCACCATTGCCAAGCGCATAATTAGACAATGCGTTTTCCATCACCCAATCAACAAGGGATGCCCTTTCCGAATTTGAAAATATCTGAATAGTGATTGCCGTCGGCCCTTCTCCGTTCTCCGGAACGGCCGCATCAGCAAGAAGCGTAATGATTCGATGCGCTTCGTCGTTTGCACCAAGCTCTGTATATTCAGACAATTCGTACTGCGTGGGAAACGTAAATTGTATCGCCGCTCCTTCGCTCGAATAATAAGAAGAGTGTCCGTCGAATGCCTCTTCAGATCCGGAAGGAACCTCGTCCTTCATCGCCTCTCGCATGGATCTCACTCGATCGTTTGCAAAATAAGACATACCAATGGCTATCGCCATTGCCGCACCGATAACAATCATCCATACGGTAATCGGGTGATCAAGATTATGCACGCTCATACTGTCTTCTCGTTGAATTTCCCCCATATGTATTTTGAATTATTATTTTCATTGTAACTGCCCGTTAGATAGACCGCAATACAGTTTTTCATTCAGGGTGTGGAGTATGCGTCATTCACACTATGCGCATGTGCTATAGTGACCATGTATTGATACTTAATCCGTAATCATATGAAACCCCTCACTCTCGGTATTGTTATCGTAGTTGCGCTTGGTGCGGTGTGGTATATGTTTTCAATGAATGGTGCGCGAGAATTGACTCGACACACTATAGAATCATTCGAAGAATGTGCTGCACGCTACCCTATTATGGAGAGTTATCCGGAGCGATGCACTACCCCGGACGGAAAATCGTTTACCAGAGATATTGGTAATGAGTTAGAAAAGATTGACCTGATTCGCGTGGATGTGCCGCACAGAGGAGAAGTGGTGCGCAGCCCTCTTTTGGTTTCCGGACAAGCGCGCGGCACATGGTTTTTTGAAGCTTCATTCCCCGTCCGGCTCCTTGACGGTAATGGCAAAGAAATAGCAATCGCTCCGGGAACAGCTGAAGGTGAATGGATGACGGAAGAATTTGTGCCATTCTCTGTCGAACTCACTTTTGAAAAACCGCAAACCACGCACGGAACGCTCATCCTTCAAAAAGATAACCCGTCTGGTCTTCCTGAAAACGAGGACTCCCTTATAGTTCCGATTCGATTTTAATACATACCGAACTCTCCAGATACCGAAAGAATATCAGAAACATGGCGGATATTGTTATGGAATATCGCGCAAAGTTCCAACTTCTGTGACATATTCGGGGGTTGGAGTGGTTGCATGCTTATCTTCGTCGAGAGCACGACGAATACGATACTGAAACAACCATTGGGGAGGATTTGGAGAAAATGAATGTGCCATATTATCGATGAATACTACCTTTTCATGGGAGACGCCGTTCAACACTGGAAGAAATTCGCGCTCCCGCACCACTGCGAGTATTTCATTAATCTTCTTTTTTGCGGTGATCATGACAGTAAGTGGAATTCCGAGCGATTCCACGTTAGCTGCTTTGCGCATCTGAAACTTCTCTTCCCCTTGGGAAAACAATATAAGCATATGATTCTGATGTGCGCGAAGAAACTCTGTTACATCGTGAAATATATATGAAGAGGCCTTAAGTAAGGAATCTTGAACAAGAAGCGCTCCATCAAAAGGTATGCCGAGCATCTCCATATGCGAACGCATACTGTAAATACCTTCTGGAGTTTTCGACGATTCATAGCTTGCGTAAAACACATCAGGCGTTACCGCATAGGCATTCGAAAGCGCACTGGCAAAGTCGGCAAAAAACACGTCGCTTTGAAACAGCGTCCCGTCAAGATCAATAAAATACGCCCGATTCATGCTTCTTTTGGGTTGTCGATGAACACGGCCCATTCCGTATCTTCATGTCTTGGATCTTCAACAAATCCGAGTTTTTTTGCAAAACCGATACCAGCAGCATTTTTTTTCTCCACGCCAAACCAAATTCGACGTCCCGAATGTTTGGTGTGCCACAGATCTGTTACAAATGTAAAAAAATCAACCATAAGATTTTTTCCCCGAAACGGCGGATAGGAGCGAAAAGAAACCGTATCCCACTCCCCTGAATCTAAAGTGCGTTCGTCTACATTCAGTTCTGCCGCCGAGAGACGTTTGATAGGGCGTCGCCCCAAGGGCTTAGGTCCGAACCATATGAGCGCAGCCAATTCCCCGGTCTTTTTTGTAATGAGTGCAAACGGCACTCGATTTTTTGCATACCATTTCTCATACGATCCAATACCAAACCGTTCATAGTCAGAGGTATATTTTTGAAGCACTTCGTCAGTAGTATCAAATGAACGCGCTGACAGCGTCGCGACATGATCCGGAGAAAGGCCTGCAACGACAAAAAAATCGCCGCTATCATCTGTGGCGGCTTCTCCAATAATATATTCATGGAAAATCGGTATGGGAAGGGAAAAATCTTGCGCGGTTGCAGTGATCTTCATGGTGGTTATACATCTTGTGAGAAGCCCAGAGCACAGCAGTATTCGCATTCAGCCAAAACTTCACACGATTTATTTCGGGGTATTTCTCTTCTCATACACTAAAGTATACCGCGTCTGGCATGAAGAAAGCTACGCACCGCTTCTGTATAGATCTGTGGAGGCGTTCCGGTTGCATACGTTGCGATTCCATAATTTATATGGTATAGTGCCTCTACCTATCAGTTCTTGCGTGGTGCGCTTTCCATCCGGTTATCGGTTAGGTATGTGCAAGGGTCGGGCAAGATTCGTAGGGTTATATTGGTAGTTGACCACTCATGCACAAGCTTTACGTTGGGAACCTCCCATGGAGTATGCGCGATGATGAGCTCAAGGCTCATTTCGAGAAGGCTGGAGCTGTTGTTTCTGCTACTGTTATCACTGAACGAGAAACCGGACGAAGTCGCGGTTTCGGATTCGTGGTAATGGACAGCGAAGAAGCGATGCGGAAGGCAATCGAAATGTTCAACGGTTCTGAAGTTGAAGGCCGAAAGCTCACTGTAAACGTTGCGCAACCTAAGGAGGAAGGAGGCCGCCGCGAGAGATAATCTCCGATACGGGAGCTTCTCCCACAAACCATCCCCCCTTCCGC
>CAZFRC010000018.1:0-10477 GCA_964521185.1 uncultured Candidatus Saccharibacteria bacterium | reverse complement strand
AGGTAAAGAATGCCGGCATAGGCAAAGAGAAGAGACGAGACAAGAAGGCCAAAGACAAAACTGAAGTTGAGGACGTTTTGAGCAAGAGTGACCAACTCACAGGCAGTGCAGGTGTCTCCCTGGCAGGGGGCGATGAGAGCGGCGAAGGAGGGGGTGGGAAGAAGGGCGACAATCGTAAAGACTGCGCGGATCAAAAGTCGGGCAATTGATGTATTCACGTACATGGATTACTGATGAATATATTATAACTTGAAAACGATCCGTACGACGAGTGAGGACGTGTATGAGGATTTGTCTTTTGTCAAAAAGCCATTAGTATGGAATGAATGGTGACAATCATCCAAAAAGACAACCCTATTCTTCGCCAGCGAGCCAAAGAAATTCCCGTTTCCGAAATCAAAAGCGGAAAAATAAAAAAAATAATCGCCGATATGAAAAGGGCTCTCCGTGGCGAAGAAGATGGCGCGGCAATCGCAGCGCCTCAAATCGCTAAATCGGTACGTATTTTCATTGTCGCTGGTAAAATACTTAAGACGAAAGAGGCTGATCCAGACGAACCTACCCCACCTGATATGGTATGCATTAATCCAGAACTCATACGCCTCTCCAGGAAGAAAGAGCTTATGCATGAAGGATGTCTCTCCATCCGCGGATGGTATGGCACGGTAGAGCGATCAACCCGCGCGACAATTCGTGCATACGATGAAAACGGCAAAAAGTTTGAACGAGGGGGATCGGGTTTACTCGCGCAGGTGTTTCAACACGAAACTGATCATTTGAACGGAATCCTATTTATCGATCGTGCAACCAGAGTGTGGGAGGTTCCTGTTGAAAAAGGAAAAATGTAAACAAAGAATAGCCTCGCCTGGTGCGCATTAATACCATCGCGCCTTACCAGCCTGCACTGCTGTAAACCCCCTGAGCTTATTTCTGTAGTTTTACTAATGGTCGATTAGAACAATTTTTCGCGTATACTATTCTTATGAATCTCCGACAGGTATTTTTTGGTACGCCGCACTTCGCAGAAATAGTACTCGATGAACTTAAGAACGCCGGATACGCCCCTTCGCTCATTGTAACCATGCCCGATCGTCCTGCAGGGCGTGGAAATACCATCACCCCCCCGCCGGTAAAATTATGGGCAGAACGTAACGGCATCACCGTTCTCCAACCCGAGACAGTTCGCGACGACATACTTGAACCCCTAAGCAATTCAGAGTGGGATATCTTTATCGTGGCTTCTTGGGGCATGATTATTCCTAACGACGTACTATCAATACCCCGCCACGGATGCCTCAATGTTCATCCTTCGCTTCTCCCTAAATACCGAGGCGCCTCGCCCATTCGTTCCCAAATTTTGGAAGATGACCGCGAGTGTGGCGTTTCTATTATGTTACTTGACGAAAAAATGGATCATGGTCCAATCCTTGCGCAAGCGCGTATTGAAATTGAAAATGAAGATTGGCCCCCCGAAGCAACTGTTCTCGAAGATCTGCTCGCGCATGAAGGCGGCATACTTTTAGCTCAAACTATTCCCGAGTGGATAAAAGGAAATATAACGCCAGAAGATCAAGATCATACGCGCGCAACATACACCAAAAAAATAGAAAAAGCCGATTCGCTGATCGATCTTACTGATAATCCATGGGAAAATTTTTTGAAAATCCGCGCGTTTCAAGGAAATCCGGGCACGCACTTTTTCGCCGTTCGAAAAAACGGCGAAAAAGTGCGAGTAAAAATCATCGACGCCGAATATACAGACGGGAAGCTCATTTTAACCCGTGTCATTCCCGAAGGTAAAAAGGAGATGGCGTATATGAGTTTTATTCAGGGTTTGTAGTCCAGGTTCTATTTAGTATTCTTCTAGTACGCTCATTGCGTAAAGCTAGATAAAATGCGGGACGTTGTGTTTCTAATGTAGAAGCTTTGTTCAAAAATCCCTGTATTTGTTCATCAGAGTATCCACGGACTTGCCCTGCATATTCTCGTGCTCTTCTTTCAATATTAATATTGTTGCCACTAGCCATCCCAGAAGCCCTTGCTTTATTGTCCTCCAGGAGGATCCCTATAAGTCTTCCCAAATCGTGCGGGTTTTGTGAATCGTGCGGGTTTTTTTGAGTCGGCTTCTCTCTCCCAACTGTATTATCATTTGCCGGACGAGGAGGTTGCCTCGCTTTGGCCCTTTGACAATGTGTGGTTCTGCTTTTTTAAACCAATTATTTTCCTCTTCCATATTTTATTTCCACCATCCCCGCATCCAATCTTTCATCTTTGCGCCGCTTTCTCGCATTGTATGAATGATTTTTTGCTTATTGCGACCAAGCTCATGAACTAGATTATCTTTCATTTCATCAATGGCCGCTGTCGGCGATTCGGCTGTTGCGGTGGCACGATATTTTTTCCCACTCGCGGTAAAGGTCACTTCTGCGTAAAACACCTCCCCTTTTTCATGGTGGGTCTGTTTGGCAATCTCAGCATCAATGACGAGCGGCGTATCTTTGGAAAAAAACTTCAAGACCGCATGAGTAATGCGCTGTTCAAGATAATCGCGCAATTGGTCGGTATTGCCAATATTTGAGGTTTTGATTTTGAGTTCCATAGTTACGGATACGTTAGAAAGATTTAGTAATATGAGGGCTCTTTTTTACATCTTTTTCTTTTATTTTTACTGTTTCCAGTGCATCGTCTCGAATTGAGATTGTTTTCCGTGGCATATGATGACCGCTCACTATACGTATGGCGCTAGGAATAATTTTGTAATGCCTTGCAAGAAGGCTGATGACCCTCGCGTTCGCCATATTATGTTCTGGCGGCATTCGAGTGGTAATAAGAAAATGCCCTTCAGAAATTTGCTTGAGCGAATCGCCTCGACTATTAGCAGATACATCAATATGGATATACATACTACCATTAGTACGAAAATCACTTTGCTTCCTCCGATGCGGACGCAGACGACTTCTCATCAGAAGACGTGGTGGGCGTCCCATAATATCGCATGAGATATTCAACAATAACAGAAGACTCGCCGACTCCAATATTCCTCTCCAGATCAAATATAAACGGAGTGGTGGTAGCCCCGCTCTTTGCAATCAATTCATCTGCGATAAGAGGATCGGAAATGTTTTTTTCTTCATACGGGATTCTTTCTTCTTCTAGAGTACGCAACACGACCGGCGTATACGCACATCCTGATTTTGTATAAAGTATCACCATGGCTTTTCTTTTAATTTGTGACGTGATTAGCCTTCTGCAGATTCCACGTTCGACATATATCTTGAAACTGCCCTCTCTTCGAGGGATCTTTCATCCTTTTTTACTCCAATAAGATACGCCCCAACGGCAATGATAATAAAACCTATGCCGATCAGGAAATAAATATTTCGAGGCATGGAACAATTATACTACGAGATACGGAAGTACATATACCCCGCCCGCCTCCTCGGCGTTCGCCGAGGAGGCGGGCTTTTTCCCATTCTTCTTTTGTGTTATAAATTGCGCATTCCAGAAGTATTATTCTGGGAGCAGTCCTTATGGGACTGAGTATTCCGTGGTAGCTCAATGGTAGAGCAGCTCCCTGTTAAGGAGTTGGTTGTAGGTTCGAGTCCTACCCGCGGAGCCCATAACGGCATTTCGATTAGCACAGTACGGAGAAGAAAATCTGGGATACTTTTGGAAAAAACGCCCCAAGGAATTTTGCTGAAGATCCTCGTTTGAAATTGTGTACAGCAAAACAGCTTTTCTTCAAAAAACCCTCGAAAATGATCTTTGTTTTCATGCAAAGTTCATGTGAAAAACATACACCGAGAAAAAACGACGCATACCACAGAATCAGGACTAAAATCAAAGAAATTGGGCGTCTGTTTGACATATTATAGGCTGCTCTGTCAGGGCTTGACTTTTTAAATTTTTGTACTAGAATGTCTTTCGGGAAAAAGAGGAGGAGGAAATGGAGGAAGGGAAAGAGTTCCTTCGAAATGTGTTGCTCGATGTTCGAAGGAGCATCGAGCAACACGTAAGATTCTTTTGGAAATTATTTTTCGTCTTACCAATAAAGATTTTCAAACAAATTTTCCGCTGATGGGAAAAAGGGCATTCGATTTCGAGTGCCCTTTATTATTGAGAAATTACATAAAAAACATTCGGCAAGAAAATTGCAGTGCGCAAAAATTTCTTCTGTAATACATACGCCGAAAACCGTCACATAGTTTCAAAAAAAGCAGGCGTTATTTGGATCAATGCGTCTCGTCTGACGTATTTTCGAGCATAAACCAATCTATATTTCTCGTCATATACATAATAACTGTAAGAATAATGAAGAGCAGGAACGATCCAAAATACTCCTCACTGTCATGTGAGATCTCATCTGCCGGTTGACCCAACTCTACACCTGCCGAAGAATCGACGAGCTGTTCGGGAAATATTTCCCCATCGCTCCATGTCTGTGGACACAGATCTTCCAGACGATGAAATTCTCCATTCCGAAGTAAAGCCCGAATCGGTGATTTCCCTTTCTAATGGCAAAAATGTACTCAAAAATTTTGGCGACGACCACGATGAGAACATTTGTATGATTGTCTCTTTTCCAAGCGGCACAATAACCATGCGTTCACTTCTCTTCAGTTGAATCTCAAAAGAAAGAAGCAATGGCCATAACAAACCTCATTAGTGACGGAATGCTGGATGTTAAGATTATTGCAAAACCATACAACACAATCAGTACCGTGCTTAAAACAAAACATGATATCGTAAAAAATCCTATCCAAAACATTCGGTGGCGTAGCCCAACTATACTGATCCTCGTCTATTTGACTTGCCTTTTTTCAGAGCGCATACTACACACGTTTTAATATTCATACTTATGAGTATTTACTACGTTCTTGCGCTATTTTCTCTCCTCACTATTTCGAGTATCACCTATTTCGCCGCCAAAAAAACTCAGGTTCCTTACACGGTCCTTCTTGTGGCAGTCGGCCTTGCTCTTGTGCCGCTCTCCGATATTCCGCTTTTCAGTTTTCTCCGTGAATTCACGCTTACTCCCGAATTGCTGTTTTATATTTTCCTTCCCATTCTCATCTTTGAGTCGGCTTATAATATCTCCATCCGGAAAATATAAGAAAATATATGGTCTATTTCGCTGCTTTCGATCATGAGCCTTCTTATTTCGGCATTTTTTATTGCCATTGCCTTATTGGGAGTTTTCCATCTTTTAAATTTTCAATTGCCGTTTATTGTGCTTCTTCTGTTCGGGGCACTTATTTCCGCAACCGACCCCGTCGCAGTGCTGGCGCTTTTTAAAGAATACGGCGCGCCGCGCCGCCTTTCGCTCATTTTTGAAGGCGAGAGTCTTTTTAACGACGGCACCGCGGTTGCGTTGTTTTTGATTGTGCTCGAAATTGCTCTCGTTGGATATCACGGAGTAGCATCAATCGGCGAGGGCATATTTCTTTTTTCCACGATGGTCATTGGCGGTATCGGATTTGGCACGTTCATGGGCGCAGTATTTGCAAAAGCCATCGAATACACCCGTTCAAACGAAAGCGTGAGCATTATGCTCATGATGGTTTTGGCTCACATCACATTCATCCTGTCTGAACTTATTTCAGAACATTTGGCAATTGCGGGGCAAGAAATTAAATTCTCCTCAATTATTGCGACGACCATCGCCGCCATGATGATCGGTAACTACGGCAGATATAAAATTTCGCCACGCGCGGGAGGATTCGTGGAAAAATTTTGGGGGCAATTTGCGTTCATCGCAAACTCGCTCGTATTCATACTGATCGGCCTTCTTTTTTCAACCCTTCCCTTCAGCATCGTATCGTTCAGTATTCCAATCATCATAACAGTGCTCATCGTCGCCCTCGGTAGAGCCCTATCAATCTACCCAACAATCGCCTTTGTTAACCGTCTGAAAAAAGAAGAGCCCATACCCCGCTCGTGGCAACATCTGCTCGCATGGGGAAGTCTTCGGGGAGCGCTTGCGGTTACGTTGGTGTTTCTTATTCCCGATACCTACATACCAGAGGGCTGGGGCTATGTATTTACTCCAAAGGAATTCATCTTAGCGCTCACCATTGGCTGTATTTATGCCACCTTATTCATTAAGGCAACCACCATTGGACATTTTATCAAGAAACTCAACATCGATCGGTTACACCGAATGGAGGAGGTGGAATATTAAGAAGCGAACGAGCTTGTGTATGCGGAAGTATTCAGATGCCTCAACGATTTCCGATCGAAGGGATATATCGACGAAAACAGCCATGAGGTGCTTAAAGAACATTACGAACGCGCATTTCGCGAATCAAAAAAATCGTACCCAAACTCGCACGACAGAATTCTGTCCGTTGCCGTGTTGCGTATGTATGCTATTGGTATAGAAAAGCATTTTGTACACGAATTACATCTTTATGGCGAAATAACAGAGCGTGTGATGCGACGACTAATGACCAAGCTCTCAACGCAACGGTCGCGCCTTGAACGAAGCGATGAAATCGATCCCTATCGTGGAAAAGATCAACGCGATTGGTTTGAACGCCTTGCATTCGAAGTGAGGCGGTTGCTCCCTGTTTCAGACAATGAGCAAATCGAAGAAGATTACATGTACTACCGCGCAAAGGCCATCATCTCGCGGAAGGTAGTAAAAGAACTTCAAGAAGTCGAGAAACTGCACGTTGACCATTTCTTTGATTCCGAAACATTTGAAGAAACGATTCGCTTATACGAAGGATTCCGTGATGCCGCCGTAACGCGCACCAATGAAATCAGTCAGGGATACCGAGCAATCATTGAGCCCCTGAACAAACGCCTTGCAACGAGAGGACTCTTGAAGGCCGGGGAGTCAATTATCGATGATTTATCCAAGAAAGAAATGATCACTCCGAAGCTCGCCATCATGCTTCATAATGATTTCGAAGAAGAAAGCGAGCGCCTTGTCCGATAGTTTACGCTCCCCAGACTTATGCATGTTGAGGGCGCCGCATAGGAACGCGGCGCCCTACAAAAATATAGTCGTCCTTCACCCAGATTAGAGCTCGTTATTTTGGTGGACCTAGCGAGAATCGGACTCGCGCCTCCGCAATGCGAATGCGGCGTCGTACCACTAGACTATAGGCCCTTAGGGATAGACAATACGATATTTTGCGCTCGATTCCAAATCTTTTCCCGTACATACAAAATGCTTTTTGACACACCACGTTTTTTTATTGAACCGAATTCAATGCGCGCGCTTTTACACAAAACGAAACATGATCAACGCCTTATTAGGAACAAAGAAAATGTTCAACAAAGCCAGGACTTTGCGTGGTTTCCTCCGCGAGAGAGCGGCGGAGACATTATCTACCAAGAAGAGCACGCGCTTCCCCCGCTGCATATCATCCATGCCCACGTCGGACGGATAGGATCATAAAATTCCTGTCCTGGGCTCGGAAAACTTTCCGGCCCAATGCTATGAATAAGCAATTTATAATCTTTTCCGTCAGATCGATACAAAAAACCGGACCATCCAGAAGTATTTCCGGATGGATCCGCGGGCAATACCGGAATATAAGTCGGCGTCAACCCAGGAATATACGCATTGGCGCCGCTTGTAGTCCGATTCCCCCCATTGGCGCTTAATCCCCACCAAACGCCACCCGTGGAAGGGTATGAATTATTAAGAGTATGGTACAGCTCCAATGCCGTCCGCACTTCCTTCATTGACGATTTACGAAAAGAATCTCTCGCTTTTGCTCTTTCACTGCTTAAATTCGCTATCACAACACTTGAAAGAATGGCAATTATGGCTATGGCAACCAGCAGCTCGTTGATAGTAAAACCCCTGTATTGATTTTTGTTATATAGATGCATCATGTGTTTAGGATTTTTTTTGAAGACGGGGCGGCTCGTTTTCCGGATAAATTACTTCCATGCCCGGAGGCGCTTTGATTTCTGCCGCATTTCTTCCAATTCCAAAAATAAAAAACAAACAGACAATGAAAATGCCTGCAAACCCGATAATCACATAGATTGCCTGCGCTTCATCTTTGACAAGCCCCCCGGAATATTTCATTACTCCTTGAATAATCTTTGGAGTTGACGATTGATACAGTATGTTGGGCCGCTGGAATTCCTCACCCTCAAACACTACTTTTGACGAATCATCATCTTGGCTCATGGTGTTCTATATGGGTATAAAGATTTTATTGCAAGTTGCATACCTGCATTTGCTTTTTATCTTACTACCGCCGCCATATTTCGCAAATATACTTGGGGGAAACGGAATACAGTCCCTCCGCCATTCTAATTCAGCTTGAAAAATATTCACGATTGGCTGCGTTACCATCGTTTTTTTGATGGGTGTTCTCACTCTTCGTCAACGCCCTAGATTATTTTTTCTTAGTATTTTAAATACAACATTCTCATACCGGTGACCTCTCCTAAGATCGCCCCGTTAGATATATTCTCTTAGTACTATGTGCGCCTTACAGGATTCGAACCTGTGACCTTTCCCGTGTGAAGGGAACGCTCTACCACTGAGCTAAAGGCACATTAATTTCGTTTAATACCATATATAGCGTCTAACGAGGTGTGGGTGCGTTCTGGCTAAATGAACTAAAGGTGCTTTCCTGTCATAATTAAAAACCTGTGCCCCCACGAGGAATCGAACCTCGATCTTAGGCTCCGGAGGCCTACGCTCGATCCATTAAGCTATGAGGGCTATTCTCCCCGCTCGTTGCACCGAGCAAATGTCAGTATATATCTTTGTTTCTTCCTTTGCATTATACAAATCGTTGATCACTTATTCGTATGTATAGAACTTATCACAATGGTTCATCCTACTACTAGCTACACGTAACGACGATCGTGCTTAAATGTAGTTATAATCAAGGAAGGAAAAATATTACCATAATGGAAAACCAAAAAACGCAAACGTGTACGCCTGAGTCCTGCCCAACAAAAAATATTGATTCTACTCCTCGGGGGTCTTTCTCTTGGGTTGACGCGGTCTGCTCGCACTCAAATAAGAATAGCCGAGGAAATGATGGCTAGTTGGAAAGAGGTAAACTCGGCAAACAAACCTCGGTCACTACAAACTCTTTTACAAGCTCGATATATACAAACAACTGAAAAAAACGGACGAGTTTTTAATGTTACCCTCACCAAATCCGGACAACATATGGCACAGCAAATTTCTCTTGAAAACCTTACGGTTCCAAAACCGAAGAAGTGGGACGGTATGTGGCGATTGGTGATGGCTGATATTCCAGAGACAAAGAAAAGGATCCGCAACGCTATCCGACATCACCTACGCCGCATAGGCTTTATTGAATTACAAAAATCAGTGTGGATATTCCCCTATCCGTGCGAAGATGAAGTGCGGACGATTATTGATTTTCACTTCGCAAATCGATATGTGCGGCTAGCCCTTGTCGACACCCTAGATAACGACACCGCTCTTCAAAAACATTTCAAACTATTGCCGGAATAACTTCTCCCTACCTACACATAAAAACGATCGTTTTTATGTGTAGGTAGGGTTCAGATAGCATTTAAATAAAAAAGTATCCTGAAACTTTATAATTATTTTTAACCGAGAAAGCAGCTTGGTTTAGTGTCCTTTTCTGGCTGCCGAAAATCGGTCACGAATTGCTAACAATTTCACTCCGAACATTCGTAAAGTTCTAAGCACCCTCGACCCCGCCTCGCCTGCCGCAAAGCGACGTGGCTCCGGCCTTCGATTCCGGACACACGCACAGCGGTGTGCGTATTCATCTCTTCGGGCTGCCGAGAATCGAACTCGGTCTACATCCACCCCATGGACGCGTACTACCGGTATACTACAGCCCGTTACGACATTCTAAAAAACCTAAGTCCCATCCAGTGTCGGGGCGCCGGGATTTGAACCCGGAGTCGCACGAACCCGAATCGTGCATGTTACCGTTACACCACGCCCCGACACTGGATGGGATCTTGGATCTTTGTGGACCCAAGGGGGCTCGAATCTTACAGATTCTGTTCAGGTTGTATGATGGATTTTTCGCAAAGCTCAAATCCATCGACAACCTTTTCGAGCCCATTCCGAACTCCCCTGCACTAAAATAGCTACATATACACCCGACTATTTTAGTGGTGGTGTTATTTTAGCATTTGCGCGAACCTTTTTCGAGCGGAAACTGAACGAATGAACCGTTACGCCACTGCCTCGCAGAGCCTCGGCAACCCCAAAGAAAAATGTCTCTTGCTTTCTTGATTTGGCGGGGGTGAAATTTTTCTTGGAAATGGAAAGGACATTTTTCTTTGGGGTTCTGCCCTCCAAGTATTCGGGCAGGTGGCGGAACGATGCGGACAAAGTTTTGGCAAAACTATTTTTTGGGGAAAGGATTTGCCAAAACTTCGGCTGATTTGTTTATGAATTCGGAAGTCGCAAGCGGAGGAGGAGGGGTTTGGGGAGGAATCCTCCGCTTGCTCCGCCGATTTCTTTTGGCGAATTTGGGGA
>CAZFRC010000017.1:0-12007 GCA_964521185.1 uncultured Candidatus Saccharibacteria bacterium | reverse complement strand
CCCCCCCCCCCCCCCCCCCCCCCCCCCCCCCCCACTTCTTGAAATCCCAACGACTATCTTTGGAGAAGGAGGAGTTGGATACATTGAATCACATCGTGCTCGTGGACACTCGTCGAAAGAAATCCTGGAAGATTTTCACGCACGCCTTTGCCAAAGCAACACGGCTATAGTGTATGATCATCCGTATTACGCAGGCGTGCGGGAACTTTCACTTGTTAGGGATATGTGTCTTCTTGCAAGAAAAGAAGGGTTTGAACAGGTAACGTGTCAAACGATTGCCGCACGATATGGAAACTGATTCAACAGTATTTATGTGCCGTGACGGAGCGGGCGCTCGGTATATGGCGCAACAGCTTGGAAAAGAAGGACTTCTTTCGGCAATTATTGTTGAAAAGGGAAATGTGGCGCGGAATAAAAAAATTCGCCGAACACTCAAAAAAACTTCGTGGTGGCAGATTCCGTTGCTCCCTCTCGATATGGGCATGCTTGCTCTCTATGGATTCTTGACGCGACGAGCGCTTCAGCGGCTTGCGCGCATTCCTTCCGAATATCCAAAAGGAATTTCGGTATATTTCGTTGATGACATTAACAGTGACGATTGCGTGTCTATTATTACAACACTTTCTCCCCGAATTGGACTTGTGTACGGGACTTCGATCATTGGAGATGAGGTGCTTTCGTTGCCATGGAAATATCTTCTCAATGTGCATGGAGGGTTAGTACCGGAATACCGAAACGTACACGCTGAATTCTGGGCGGTTAACAATGGCCATCCAGAAGATGTAGGAACGAGCATTCTGTATCTTACGAAAGGTGTTGATGACGGGATGGTTGCGTTTCGGGAGTCGGTGGAAATTGCAAAAGGAGAACAGATATCGTTGACGGTGCTTCGCGCGAAAAATATCGTTCTTGGAGGAGTGCTTGCCGCGCGCGCGAAAACACACTTCCTCGTATATCTCAACAAGGAACTCCGAAGAGCTACCCTACGCCGCGGTTTATTGACTTTCTCACTCTTCCGTTCAATCGTATATAACACCATGTCTCGCCCTATATATATTGTGGTGGGTACGCGAGCTCAGCTCATCAAAACCGCGCCGATAATGAAGGAGCTTGATACTCGAGGAATCTCGTACGAATATATCTTCACAGGCCAGCACATAGAGACAATCGAAGATCTTGAATCAGGATTTAGTCTCAAGACCCCTGATATTAATGTAACGAAAAACATCGAAGCAGATAGCCCTCTTCGTTTTTTGCGCTGGATGGTTTTGATGGGGATGTGTGTATTTCGTCCATCGCGTGTGTTAAAGAAGGGAAAAGGCATTGTGGTAAATCATGGAGATACGATTTCAGCACTGTGGGGGACAATTCTTGGCAGGCTTCACGGGAGCGAAACGATGCATCTTGAGTCGGGACTCCGATCGTTCAACATATTTCATCCTTTTCCGGAAGAGCTTACTCGCCTCATGATTTTCTGGTTCACCGACATCTATTGTTGCCCCAACGATACCGCAGTCAGAAACCTTTCAAAGTATCGAGGAGTAATACTATCTACAAAAGGAAATACGCTAATCGACGCGGTTCGCATCGCGAGAAAGAATGGCCATAATCCTTTTACGCATCAGAAACCCTACGCGATCTTTAGCATGCACCGATTTGAGAATATATTTCGGACGGGACGTTTTCGTGAAAACATTGAAATTCTCTTCGATGCATCTGTCGTGGCGCCGATCACTTTTGTGCTTCATCCAGTTACCCGTCGCATGCTGGACCGTACAGGCTTGAGGAAAAAGATCGAAGAACATCCAAGGATTCGTCTTTCGGAACGATTCAATTTCATTGAATTTATCAATATACTCTCCGAAAGCGAATTTTTGGTCACGGACGGGGGAAGTAATCAAGAAGAAAGTTCGTACCTTGGCGTCCCCACGCTTTTGCTTCGTTCTGCCACTGAACGCACCGAAGGCATGGGGCACAATGTGCTACTTTCAAAATACGATCGCAACGTTATAAGAGATTTTTTTGCCAACTATTCTCAGTATCGCCGCGCTGAGACGGAGAGCTCACACTCACCATCAACAATTATTGTCGATTATCTTGAGTCGCACATATGAATATTTCTATTGTGGTCGCTGTGTATAATGAGCCGGTAGAAATACGTGCACTCCTTGAATCGGTGAAGAACCTCGCCTATCCCCGAGACGCATTCGAACTGGTGTTGGTAAATGACGGTTCAACCGATGGAACGGGAGATTCGATCAATAATTGGATCAATACTGAAGGTAAGGATATTTCCATTAATTACATCACGCTTCCCAACAATCAGGGACGCATTGTTGCTCGGAAAAGAGGAGTCGAGGCGGCTCGCTATGACACTGTGCTTATCACGGACGCGCGATGCACTCTTGCAGAGGATGCGCTCTTTGAGACGAGTAAGCTTTCGCATCTGCCGGCAAACGGAAATCCGATTATGCGGGGAACATCGCTTGCCGCTCGGTTTTTCTTTCTCATTCGCGCTCGGATGTATCCGCATTCTGTCGGAGATTCATTTCCTGATCACCACATTACGGCGGATAATTTTGATAGGGTAAGTAAGGGCACCACCATTTTTATTACGCCGCGCGATCTATTTCTTCGTTCATCAATGGAGGCCGGAACGAGCAAGTATGCAAACGACGATACCAAAATTCTCCGATCGATGGTGAATGAAACGTCTATTTTGAAAACTTCCCGCGTGCGTTGTTTTTACAAAGGGCGTCCCATCGAAAAAGAAATCCGGCATATGTTTGAGCGCGGTCCGCGTTTTGTTGACTACTATTACCACCCGCACCATCGGTTTTTCTATGCCATAACCGCAATGCTTCTATTCATCCCCATCGTCGGGGTTCTTGTGGTAAGCGGATATGGGATCGTTACCGTAGGGGGGATATGCGCGCTTCTGATTGTGGCATCAGCCGTCTGCGCCCGCTCAATACAGGATTTTTTTATTTGCCTCGTGTGCATCCCGCTTCTTGGTGCGGCATTTATTGTGGGATGCATGAAGGGATTACTGCTTAAACTTTTTCGTCGATACTAAAATATGCAATTCTTCCGTCAATTTCTTATCTACGGTGTCGCCATCTTGATGGTGGTCGGGCTTCTCCATTACACCAATTTCGATCCTCGGGTACTTGGTACTATTTCTCCGCTTCACATCGGTCTCATAGGGGGACTTACCTTTTTGCTTCTCCTTCATAACGCGATCGGATTGGTAATCTTCATGGCGCTCTTTCGATACACGATTTCTTTTTTCGAGGCGTGGCATATCTCCCAGTTTTATTCCCTCCTTAATTACCTTCCTCTTAAGGCGGGACTTATCGGCGAAGCCGCTCATCTTAAAATGCGCTATGGATTTCCCATCAATACATTCGTGCTTGGAACGGTAGTTATCTACGCGCTTAACTTTCTTGCATACGGACTTTTGTCGGCAGGAGCTTTTGTTTTTGTTGATCCGACGGTCTTCAGAACTTTTGTCGAAGGAATCAATGTGCCGCTCCTGCTGTTTCTTGGCGGAGTAGGCATCCTGCTCTTGCTCGTGTTCTTTTTTGCGCCGCTGACGTTTTCAAACGGAAACAAATATACGGCCCATCTGAATTTGCTACTCCAACACAGAAAGGAATTATGGCGTGCGCGTGGTACACTCGTGTTCTTTTTTGCGCTCATCAGCGTCGGCATCATCATATTTGCTCTTCGACTGATGGCGTCATTTGCCGCCGTTGGCGCTCCCGTATCAATCCCGCTTGCAATCATTTTGGCAGTTGCCGCGCAGTTCGCATTCCTCTTTTCCATTACACCCGCGGGGCTTGGCGTGCGCGAAGCATTTCTCGGGGGGCTCACGTTTTTGGTTCTTGGGGATTCTGGGGTTGGTGTCGCGGTTGCGCTTCTTAACCGGTTGTTCGATATTGCGTTTGTCGGTACAGTAGGCGGGATATCATTTATTCGAATGCGGCAGACGGGCATGTTTGCTGAACTGAAACAATCGTATGTTCAAGGAAGGAATGGAGAAAAAGCTTAAGCGATGGTTTGATAGTTGGATTGTGTGGAAAGGAGCACGAGAAGATCAATTTTACACTGCACACGCAAAAGAAACCTATTCGCTCGAATTAGTTCGGAAAAAGCTTACAGAAAAAAAGTATACAAAACCAAACGGTCCGTTGAAAATTCTTGCGGTATTTATGCCGACCAATTGGGAAGGGGAAAACCTTCCTCCTGCGCTCCGTTCCTTCGGTACACTGATTCACGACCCAATGGACGGCGTACGACCATACTCCCTTATGTGGCAGTTTTTTAAGAAGGGTGCATACAATCGCGCGTTTGTGAAAAACGTCACACGTGCAGTCAAAGAAGACGGGGTAAACGTTATCTTTATGTATGTTTCGGGTCTTACCCATACAGTGAAAACAATTCGCGAAATTGAAAAACTTGGCGTGCCAACCATCAATCTTGCGCTCGATGACTATTTGAAATTCAAAGGCTATCCAACCCTGACTGGGTGGTCGGGAGCAAAAGATCTCGCCAAGTACTTCACGATAAATATCACCTCGTATAAAGAATCATGCGAACGCTATCTCTATGAGGGTGCAATTCCTCTCTACCTCCCCGAAGGAGGGAATTCGGATGTGTATAAGCCAATGCCCGGAGTGTCGCGCGATATTGATGTTGCCTTTGTCGGAAAAAACTACGGAATGCGCGAGGAGATAGTGCGGTTTTTGAAAGACAACGGAGTGAAAATTGAAGTCATGGGCCGTGGTTGGCCTTCTGGCGGAGTGCCGCTCGAGAAGATGATCGAAACCTATTCGCGCGCAAAAATAGCCATTGGATTTAGTGATTCTCGAGGAAGCGGGCACTACGATCTTCCAGGTCGTGATTTCGAGGTACCGCTTATGGGCCCCATGTATTTGACCGAATGGAATCCAAAAATTGGCGAATGGTATGACGTCGGTAAAGAATTGGTGCTCTACAAAGATCGGCAGGATCTTCTTGAAAAAATCCGCTATTATCTTTCGCATGAAGATGAACGCGCCGCGATTGCAATCCGCGGCCGCGATCGCGCGCTTCAGGAACATACGTGGGAAAAACGGTTTGCATTCATATTTAAACTCCTCGGTATTCTTCAGTAGAACAAAGAAAACGAAGATTTTCTCAAGAAAATCAATAATCAACTAGGGGAACTATTATGTATGGGGCCATTCTTAGGTTAGCGTATTTTGTTCGATCGCATTAAATACACTATTGGGGAACATAGGGATATATTTAGAGATTACTTTGGATTCACGTTGAAAAAAGAAGGCGGGCGCTAGGGGCGCCCGCCGAAATGGAACGTAGATTGATGGATCGATGTTGGGTCAGTGGAGATGGGTGCGTTGCACTTCCTCGATGAGGCGGAAGCGGATGAGAGATTGGTGGACTGGTACGACGCCATCGGTCAAACTCCGAAACCCGTCCAACGGGGGAATCCCGTGGATCGGTCTAGGGTATTTCTACCCCCCCCCCGACAAGTTGTGTCAAAGGGTCAAACGATTGCCTGATTGAAAGGTTTGGGGTAGTGTATTCCGACTTATATGAAGAAAGCGCTCATAACCGGCATAACCGGCCAGGATGGATCATATTTGACCGAGCTTTTGCTTCGGAAGGGATATCAGGTGTTTGGTATTCAGCGCCGAGCAAGCTATCCAAACAGCGCGCGGCTCGATCATATTTATGACCGCCCCGGGTACGAAAATTTCGTTACTGTCTATGGCGACTTAGCCGATTCATCAAATTTAGTTAACATTCTCTCTTCAGTCCAACCTGATGAAATTTATAACCTCGGGGCGCAGAGTCATGTCGGAGCTTCGTTTGAAGTTCCAGAGTACACGGCAAATATAACCGGACTTGGTGGACTCCGATTGCTCGAAGCTATCAAACACCTCAAACTTCCTGCGCGTTACTATCAGGCAAGTTCATCAGAAATGTTCGGTGCATCTCCTCCACCACAAAGTGAAACAACGCCGTTTAAGCCGCAGTCACCCTACGGAGTGTCAAAAGTGTTTGCGTTCCACATTACGCGCATCTACCGGGAAGGGTATGGTATCTTTGCATCAAACGGCATCTTGTTTAACCATGAATCGCCTCGGCGTGGCATCAATTTTGTGACGCGAAAAATTACTATGGGACTTTCGCGGGTAAAGCTTGGTATTCAGGAAAAATTGAAACTTGGAAATCTCGAAGCACGACGCGATTGGGGATATTCTGAAGATTATGTTGAGGGTATTTGGAGAATTCTCCAGCATGACAGGCCGGATGATTTTGTGATTGCAACCGGAGAGAGTCATTCGGTTCGCGAATTTGTCGAAGAAGTTACAAAGATTCTCGATTTTGATTTGGTGTGGGAAGGCAACGGTATTGAGGAAAAGGGCATCGATCGGAAAACCGGCAAGGTAATTGTGGCCGTTGATTCAGCATATTTTCGTCCTACGGAAGTAGAATTTTTAAAAGGAGATTCCAGTAAGGCGCAGAATATACTTGGATGGAAGCCAAAAACCACGTTTAAGGAACTTGCCTGGCTTATGACTATGGCCGACCTTCAAAAAGCCCAACAGGAGCAGGTCCTTGGCAAATTGGTTGAAGTACAACGAAAACCAAAAATTGTTTGATACACTAATAGTGTATGGAAAGGATCGAATACAACGGCACACTAATCGGCCTTTTGGTAACGTCGTTTGAGGAAGGTTCAAGGCCCATAACTGATGGGAGTGAACCGCTTCAGGTGGTAACGCTCAAACATCCTTCCGGAGCGTATTTGAAAGCACACACACATATTCCAAAACATCGAGAAACCGAAACGCTTCAAGAATGTCTGATTGTTAAAAAGGGTTGTGTGGAGCTCAATCTTTATGGGCCGGATGCCGTTTTTTATAGGAAACTTACTTTGAATGGGGGAGACATGTATATTTCGATGCGCGGGGGATTTGCCGTTCATATACTTGAAGACGCAGAAGTAATAGAAGTGAAAAACGGCCCATTCATCGAAGACAAGCAATTAATTGGGCCTGATGCATGAACAAGCAAACGATCAAAAGATTCATTCCTCCCCAACTGCTTCTCTGGTACACCAATCGGCCGTGGGCTCCATATATTTTTGATGGAATATATGATACATACGAAGCGGCGGCTATGCGCTTGGATAGTGGATTTTCGAAGACGGATGTTATTACATACTTCGCCAACCGTGCAGACAACATAGCGAATGAGGGTATTCCAGAAAATGCCGTTCGTGTTGCGTTTCTCATTAACTACATAACCCATTCAGGTATTGCCGTTCGTGTTGCTGATATTGGGGGTGGCGGGGCAACCACATATTTTGAAATACAGAATCGGTTGACTCATCCGAAAAACGTATCATGGAATGTATTTGAGGTTGACGACGCAGTACCAACGATTCAAGCATATATAGACGCAAAACAAGCATCGGGCGTTCACGTACATTCAATCGGATCTTTTGCTTCAGATATTAGGGGGTCAGCGAACGAAGTAGTCCTCCTCCACATTGATGATGCTCTTCAATATATTCCGAACCCTCTCGTGTTTCTCAAACAGCACGTGAGTGCCTTCGATTACTGTTTTATTGGAAAAATGCACACAAGCCCGACGATCCCTACGTTTGTCACGATTCAAACCAATATTCCTGCACCCTGCACGTTTCTCCATCTCGAAGAGCTGAGTACGGTGCTTGCCCAAAACGGACATCGAATAATGGAAACTACCGAAGATTCGCGCGTGTTTACTATGAAGAACTTCGAACCCCAATATCGGCTTGATCATCGGCGAAATATTTGGAGCGTGAATACGAAGCGAATGCAACTTACCAAAGTATAGATATGAATGACCACAGGATAATCCCACAGATGGAGCCATCATATGACGAAGAAGAAATTGCCGCGGTAACGGCGTATCTTCGAAGTGGTGGATGGATTACCGAATTTAAGAAGACCACGGAGCTTGAGGAAGCGATTGCAGAGTATGTGGGAAGCAAGCACTGCATCATGCTTCCGAATGGCACGCTCTCACTATGGGTGGCGCTCGTAGCACTTGGCATTGGGAAGGGAGATGAAGTGATTGTGCCGGACTTTACGATGGTTGCAAGCGCAAACGCAATTGTACTGTCTGGCGCAACACCGGTTTTTGTTGATATTGCGGAAGATGATTTGGCGCTCGATCTTTCAAAAACTGAAGCGACGATTACGCCAAAAACGAAAGCAATACTACTCGTGTCTATGAACGGGAGGTGCGCGCGCGTTCACGAGTTTCAAAAACTCGCGAACGCGCGAAACATCCATCTCATTGAAGATGCCGCACAATCACTCGGAAGTTTTGTTGGTGGCACGCATCTTGGTACTTTTGGCATTATTGGAAGTTTTTCATTCAGTGTGCCGAAAATCATTACCATGGGGCAGGGTGGAGCGTTGGTTACGGACGATGACACACTTGCAACAAAGATTCGATTCTTTAAAGATTTTGGCCGTCCGAGCGGTGGATCGGATGACTATCAAGCACTTGGGTTTAATTTGAAGTATACCGATCTTCAGGCAGTGTTTGGCATCGAACAAATGAAAAAGTTGCCATCGCGAGTAACGCGCAAAAAAGAAATGTACGCGCGCTATCACGCTGTGCTTTCAAAAATTCCTCAAGTCACACTCATTGAAACGTCTGAAGAAACTGCACCATGGTTTGTCGATATATTTGTGTCTGACCCAGACAAACTCGCGGCTTTTTTGAAAGGGCGTGGTATTGGCACGCGGAGGGTGTATCCAGCGCTTCATACGCGATCATTTTTAAAAGCCTTTGGCGAATTTCCTGTAAGCACTGAGATGACAAGAAAAGGATTGTGGCTTCCGTCAGCACTTACCTTGACGGATTCTGATATTGATCGTGTATGCAAAGCCATTACTGATTTTTTCCAAACATGAACATCTGTTTTCTTTCACGCGACACAGAAAAGACGAACGGGGAAGGGCGATATGCGTCTTCGCTGATTGCTGGCGTGCGAGCGAAAGGGCACCACACGGTATCCCTTACGGTGTACCCCTCGCAAGGGGGTGTTCCAATTATCAGGCGCGGTGCAGGAATACTGTGGAGTAGTATTGTTGCGCGGAAATATTTTCGTGAGTGTAACGTGATCCATGCCCTCGATATAAATCCGTATGGCATTATTGCGATGCTCGGTTCGCTAGGACTTAACAAGAAAATTGTCATTACGGCGCAAGGGACATATTCGGTAGCGGCGCTTCATCATATGAGGACGCGCGCGCTTGCCCGCAAAGCGGGCAAGCGCGCGGATACCCTTGTTGCTATCAGCCGCTTTACACGGGATGAGATTCTCAAAGAAATTACCCCAAAACGGATTGAAGTCATTAATCACGGCGTTGACCTTTCAAAATTTTCTGGAACACACGAGCCAACCTCTCCGCCCTTCATCTTGAGCGTGGGCATTGTAAAGCGACGGAAAGGATACCACATTGCTATTCCTGCCTTTGCAAAGGTACGGGAACGATTTCCTGAACTTCGATACATCATCGTTGGGCGGCACGATGATCCTTGGTACTTCGAAGAACTACAGGGGTTGGCGAAACAGTATGGTGTTGCCGCCGCTATCGAGTTTAAAAAAAATATTACAGATGAGGAGCTTCGCGATCTCTACCGCACCGCCGCATTGTTTGTGTTGCCCTCGGTAAATCACGACAACCATTTCGAAGGATTTGGGCTGGTTTTTTTAGAAGCGGCCGCCGCAGGGCTTCCGGTTATCGGGACAAAGGGGAATGGAAGCGAAGACGCGATACATGATGGATACAACGGAATACTCGTACCACAAAACGACATCGAAGCCACTGCCGCCGCAATGGAAGCAGTAATACAGGATGATGTACGTGCAAAACGGATGAGTGGGGCGGGTGTTGAATGGGCGAAAGCGCATAGCGAGACGCGCGTGATCGAACAATACATGCGATTGTATGAATCCCTCTGATGCATTTGAATTGATTGAGGCGTGGCGTACGCTCGTACGCGCTTTCTTCCGTTCGTCATCCGTGCCTGATTTTCAAGCCATCACGGCTCTGTTTGAAAAGGAGGGAATAGCAATTCCAACATCCGATGTATACGAACGCATATGCTTCATCCATGCAGAGCTTTGCAAATCATTTGTAAACCACGCAAGTCCTACAGAATCTTTTTCACTTGGCACGCCTTTTCGCCGCGCTGAATTATTAAGTGGATTTGAATACGACCGTATTTCTGCTCTTCAAAACGAGCTTCCCAGGTCTCTTGGAGCACATTCGGATGCCGCTCTCCTTCATGGGAGTTTTGGAACCAATGATTTTATACGAGGTTGGAGCGACCTCGATCTTATTGTTTTTCTTACTGACAAGGCATTTGAAAATCCTGCGGCGCTCAAGTCTGTGCAACAAACGCTCCGGAAGTGGTCATTTATATGCTATCAAATTGACCCGCTTACACACCATGAGTTTATTGTCATTACCCCTATTGAACGGATGCAGTATTCGCATGGTTTTTTCCCGGCCAGCTTATTTTCGTACGGGAAGCGACTGTGGGGAAATGAAACCATCAACCTCACCCTTGCTTCGCAAGGTATCAGTCCGCAAAAGGTATTTATTCGTGAAGTCGAAATGTTTCAAGAACGGGTAACACAACAAGCATACGCACGGAATGCCTTTGAGTGGAAAAATGACCTTTCCCATATGTTGCTATTTCCTTCATTACTACTCGAAGCACACGGAGAGACGGTATATAAACGGGAATCATTTGCGCGCGCTCGCACAATCTTTCCTCACTATGATTGGAAGGTTATTGATCAGGCATCGCGCATTCGGACGAAGTGGAGGAATCATCTATGGCTTCAAAAGGTTCCGGTAACTATTCCGGCCCCGCTTCGATCGCTTTTAGTTCGATTAGCTCGGAAATCACAGCCGCTCGTCACTTCGAAGAATGATGTTGTGCAAATGACTGACAGCTTCCTTTGTATGCTTCGTGTTGCAAAAGACGATATGCTTTCATAATGAGTAGACATGCTGAACTTCCATTTCGATCCACTGTTGCCGATTATGAATCGGTATGCGACTCCGTGATCTTTGAAGCCAGAAAGAATTCTACGGTAAAATCCGTATATCTTCTTGGCGGCACATGGGAACCGGGACTATCCGATATGGATATCGTGGTGGTGTACAAAGACAATGTTCCTCCGTTGCCGCTTAAAGGCCCATGGGGACTCTCTGACACGGGAGATCGAATCTTTACGCACCGATACATTGGTTTTCCTGAAGCGGAATTTCGCTATTTTCACTACCTTTTTCCCGCCGAAACTACCAATCTTCGATTATTGGATGGTGCCGAGAGTGTTCGAGAATATCCCCGTGAAAACGGCGGAGATATTCGTTCGCTGATATCCGCGATTATGGTCGGCATTTTTATTCAGAAGTTGCTTGAATTTCCTGCATACGAAGAAACGCTCGATACAAAAAATGCTCCGCTCCGCACTATTATTGGCGAATTGTATTCACTTGGATACACCGCAACACTCACTCATCTCGTTACGGGATTTACGGTGGGAGAAGGATATCGTGAGCGTGTCGGGGCGTTGCGTTCGAGGTGGCTATCAACAGATGTTGCGCGTAATATTGAGGATCTCAAAGAACTCCTTATCGAAGGGATTGCTATAGTGGAAGAAAGCGTTCGGCTCATTGGAGAATACCTCGAAACGACCCACGGACCGCACAAAGCGTTTACGCTTGAGGGAGGAACAAAAACCATTCGGGGGATTCCTCATTGGTCACAAGAGGCGTACTATTCCACATTCAAGAAAAACTATACTCACCTTTCAATCTCAAATCGCACACTTGAACACATGGTACTCACGGTGCCGTCATCGTTTGGACACGTATTATCGTGGCACATGGGAGGAGAAGGGGAATTCGCG
>CAZFRC010000016.1:0-12843 GCA_964521185.1 uncultured Candidatus Saccharibacteria bacterium | reverse complement strand
CCCCCCCCCCCCCCGATTCCAGAGTACCCGCTCCTACAACAACGATATGACCACTAAAAACGACCCTCACATCGCGGAAAGCGAGGAGGAAATTGAAGGCGCGCCCAAAAAAAAGGAGAGTGCGGTTATGAACAAAGTAATAGCCGATTCACCAAACCCGCCAAAAGAAGGAGACTTAGTTGAGGGCAAGGTAATTACCACCGGACGAAATAAAATCTTCGTTGATTTGCCGCCATTTGGGACCGGCATTATTTTTGGTCGCGAATTCCTAACGGCCGCCGACATTCTTCGCAAAGTAAATGTGGGAGATACTATTGCGGCAAAAGTGATTACTCCGGAAAATGATGAGGGGCATATCGAGCTTTCGCTTAAAGAAGCTCGTCAAGCGCTTATCTGGAATGAGGCTGAACATGCAATTAGGGAAAAGACAGCGTTTGAAATTTCGGTCAAGGAAGCAAATAAGGGCGGCCTCATTCTCGAATGGCAAGGCATTACCGGATTTTTGCCTGCATCCCAGCTTCGCACCGAACACTATCCTCGGGTTGATGATGGAGATAAGGATCGCATATTAGACGAGCTTCGAAAACTCATCGGCGAAAAATTGTCAGTCATGATCATCACCGCCGATCCTAAAGAAGGAAAGCTTATCTTCACGGAAAAAGGCGGTACTGAAAAAGAAAAAGAGAAGATGGTATCAAGCTACCAGGTGGGCGACGTGGTTGAAGGAACAGTTACGGGCGTGGTTGATTTTGGAGTATTTATCAAAGTGGAAGAAGGGCTCGAGGGACTCGCTCACATCTCCGAACTCGATTGGGGGTTGGTTGAACATCCTCGCATGTTTTTTAAAGTGGGAGACACGGTAAAAGCAAAAGTTATCGAGGTGAAAGATGGAAAAATTTCGCTTTCAGTGAAAGCAATGAAGCAAAATCCATGGCAATCAGCAAAAGAGAAATACAAAAAGGGCGATGTAGTTCCTGCGGTGATCATCAAATACAACAAGCATGGCGCTCTCGCATCGATTGAAGAAGGTGTTGCAGGATTAGTGCACATTTCCGACTGGAAGGATGATGCGGAGTTGCGCGGCACGCTTGAACTTGGTAAGAGTTATCCGTTTACCATTACGTTCTTCGAGCCTGATGAGATGCGAATGACGCTCACATACGTTGAAAAGAAGGCAGAAAAATAATACAAAGACATACGCCCCCCAAGTAAGGCCAAAGCCTTACTTGGGGGGCGTATGTAATTAATGGAGCGTCCCCTGGCCATAATTAGAAAGTAGAAAAGAGTTTTCTCCTCCATATCTATCTAATATTTTATAAATCTCTACTTCTATGGAAACTCTTTTAGCGATCAATGCATTAATGCGCGCATCTAGCGCTTTTATCTCTGTGGTACGTTTATCTCGTTCATCGTCAGATAGTTTCCGTGACGCAAGATCTGCCTTGTACGCACGCTTCGTGTTGAAAAGTTTTTGTAATTCCTCGTTTATTCCAAAAAAATTGCTGAATTTACTATCCACCAGGGTTTGGGTAGGTGACGCGTCCCGAGAGATATCGGGATCTTCTATATAATACGATTCTCGAAGCGGTCTACTCCTAGGGTTCTCGGTCAAAGAATCCAAAACTTGAATCTGTACGCTGAATGCTTTCCATCTCACAGAACTCATTTTCAAATTTTCATCAATGAGAACGACTTCCGGACTTCCTTCCCCCTTTTCTCGCTCCAAAACCGCACGGAGCGCGTTCAATACTTCAAGCGCAGACTGATAATTTTCCTCGATTTCCTTCGTTCGCTCGATCCAACTAGTTATCTCTTTGATTGTTAGATTTCCGCAACGCCATATATCGTCTAACAATGTGGAAGCGTCGGAAAGACAACCTCGCAATTCAAAAAGGCGTCGTTCAACGCGTGGATCAATATCTAGTTCCGACGATTCTCTTTTTTTCGGATTATGTTCCATTGTATTGATTCATCGCTGTTGCACGACCGCTCTCAATGATTGCGCGCAATGCGTCGTCTGTTATTGTCATCATCCTACGCATTTCTTTGACGTCCGCGGCTCGCATCTTTTTCAGTAAAAAATCAACGACAGCTTTCTCTCCCTTTGGTTTTTTTGCGAATCCTTTTGTGGTTTTTCCCGCCACACCGACGCGTAGACGGACAAAATCTTTGGTCTTAACAGATCGAATAATAGATTCCACTCCCCTGTGTCCACCCGATCCACGTCCAAAAACGACACGGAGTGATCCGAGAGGCAAATCGATATCATCATGAACCACAATAAGCCGTTCCGCCCCCTTTGGAGATTGTATGATCGGCGTGACTGCTCTGCCGGAATTATTCATGAACGTGTCCGGAAGTACAAGAACGAAAGATTCTTTGCCTATAGTTCCCTTTGCTATATGTGCGCGTATTATTTTGTCATTCTTCCATTCGCTCGCATTAGTGGTGGATGCGAAATGCTCAACCACCATACGTCCTACATTATGTCTTGTGTCAACGTATTCATCTCCAGGGTTTCCAAGACCAACCACAACATAATGCATGTCTGTATGATACCAAAAAATATTTGTAAATTCGATCACGACACCATCTCCCCCTTGCGTCAACGCACGCACCCATACTACAATTGCCCGCGATGGAAGCACAGAAAGAAAATTCCTTAAAGGAAATTTTCAAATTTGGTTTGATCGCTCTGCTTGTGGTAGTGCCCTTCCGACTTCTTGTTGCACAACCGTATTTCGTATCGGGACCTTCAATGGATCCCACATTTCATTCGGGCGATTATCTTATTGTCGATCAAATCTCGTATCGATTTGAAAATATCGGGCGTGGTGATGTGATTATTTTCCGCTATCCAAAAGATCCTTCTAAACATTACATTAAACGCGTCATCGGACTACCAGGAGAAACTATCGAAATTCGAGGCACCTCAGTCATCGTACGAAAAAAAGACGTAGTGTCTTTTGAAGAAACCCTCGTCGAACCTTATGTAGCGGCAACAAACCAAAAACCCGAATATCTGAGCGTCTCTCTCGAAGAGGATGAGTATTTCGTCATGGGAGATAATCGCCGGCTGTCTTCAGATTCACGAGTGTGGGGTCCTGTGCCGCTTGAAAATGTCGTCGGTCGCGCGTTTGTGCGACTACTTCCCGTTACTGACATTGAAATGTTTCCCGGGTTTCATCATTTTGACCCAGAGATAGCACCTCAAGCACACACGAATGAATAACTGGCCAGACATCAATGCTGGGGATTTTTATAGAAACGCGAGAAGTGTGGCTAGACAATATGGCTTTGAAAGCGCAACCTCGGTGTTTCAAAAACACGCAATTCCGCGAGGCATTCTTCCCATGCTTCGTGAGCTCGATCCAACAGACGGAGAACTTGCAAATGGTATTGCAGGTTTTTCCGGTAATGATTCAGTGTTACGTGAGCCAATATCATTTTATCGAACAAACCTTGAACGAAGGGATACGGACAAGAGTGCTTCTGTAGTCGTTCCACGCAACATCAATTTCTCGCTCCATATTATTGGAAGCCGCGAAAGTATAGCTGAAGCGATGGTGCTCAAAACAGCTCTCGCGATTATAGAACGGATGGGAATAAAAAACACAAGTGTCTATATTAACTCGATCGGCGACAAAGATTCATCGGGAAAATTCGCTCGAGAGTTGGGAAACTACCTAAAAAAACATACCGAACTTCTTGGAGAACGCCAGGAATTGCTCCGCGAAGATGTGTTTCGAGCCCTTGAATACGTGATCAGGCGTCGTCGTGAAATTCGTACCATGATTCCGAAACCTGCCGACTTCCTGTCCATTGATAGCCGACGACATCTGCGAGAAGTGCTTGAATTTCTCGAAGTATCTGAATTACCTTATGAGATTGATGATTCTTTGATTGGGAGTCGCGATTGTTTTTCCCACACGTTATTCGAAATTCGCAACGCAGTTCCCGACGAATCCGAAGAAGAAGATCTTCCCATCGCGCGCGGCGGACGCTACGATGAACTTTCAAAGAGAATGGGAAAATCAACAATTCCTGCAGTGGGTATTATCTTTTCGTTTAATCCCGAAAAGCGCTCTTTATTGCGACCTACTCGCATACGTGATGAAAAACCGATGGTTTGTTTTATTAACGTCGGATTCGATGCCCAGGTACGCTCCCTCAATGTGGCAGATAGGCTCCACAAAGGCCGTGTGGCTTTCTATCAGCCATTATTATCCGGAGGGCTTTCCGATAAATTAGTAAAGGCCGAGAAACTCAACATTCCCTACGCGATCATTATGGGCCAAAAAGAAGCCATGGAAGGATCGGTGATTGTGAGAGATCTTCGCACAAGAGCCCAGGAGACGATTCCTTTAGACCTTCTGGTTTCTTACATTAAAACGCTGCCGAAAAAACGCTAGGCATTTGCGCCAATCATTCCTTCATGGTATGGTTCCCTCACTATGGTAATGAACGCAGAAGTAACCCGCAATCAATCGGAATCGACCGGTAGTATTATTCGACGGTTTACCAAAAAAACGCAAAGCGCAGGCATCGTGATGCGCGCACGGAGTCTTCGTTACCGAAGCCGCCCTCTGTCGCGTATTGTGAAGAAGAAAAGTGCGCTAAAACGCATTGTCCGTCGCAAAGAATACGAAGTACTTGCAAAACTTGGAAAGCTTCCGGAAACAAAACAACGACATCGGTAGTCTCTTAACCCCATTTATTGTCTAATGGCGATCGTATCTGTTCGCAATCTTACCCGGGAACGCATACCCCGAATCCCCTTCACCGCCATCGCGAATTCGGTGTTGCCCCAACACTATGAATTGAGTCTTGTGTTTATTTCTTCCAAAAAATCCCGAGCGCTGAACTTGAAGTGGAAGCACAAGAACAAGCCCGCAAATGTGCTTTCCTTCCCTCTTTCAAAACACTTTGGTGAAATTTTTATCTCTCCCTCCGTCGCCGCAACGCAAGCATCTGCGTTCGGAAAATCAAGGTCTCAGTTTTTGGCATATCTGTTTATCCACGGATTGCTTCATTTGGAGGGCTTCGATCACGGCGATACAATGGAACAAGCCGAGCTAAGGATCGGTCGCAAGTTTAATATTTATTAGCATCTTCCTGGTGTCGCAATTCGCGTCAATGGGAAAATGCGCCGCAAGTTAACGCATGGCACGCCGTATTGTCGCTGGAATTGATGTTGGCACGCACTCGGTGCGTGTGGTTGTCGCGGAATCGGAAAACGATCATACGCGACGATTTCCCACTATTCTCGGCACTGGTCTCGCACAATCAAAAGGTTTACGGCACGGATATATCATTAATCAGAGTGATGTCACACGAGCCATTACAAACGCCCTTCTTGAGGCAGAAAAATCTTCGGGGGTTCGCATTCATCGCGCCTATCTTTCAGTATCTGGAGTAGGATTGGATGAAGTGCGCGTGAAAGGCGAAAGCATCGTTGCGAGGGCGGATTTGGAGGTAACAGATCTAGACGTAGATCGTTCGATTGAAGACAGCGAAAAACGCGCGGGACAAAAAATACTGAATCGTCGAATTATCCATACTATTCCGATACGATTTACACTTGATGGGGTGGAATTGTTCGGTCGCCCGGTTGGAATGAAGGGTAATAAACTCGACGTTGAAACTCTCTTTATCACCGCATTTGAACAACATCTTGAGGATTTAATCCGTGCAGTGGAAGAAGCGGGGGTAGATGTGATTGACGTGATGGCTTCACCCATTGCGGGAAGTTTTGTCACTCTCACCAAAGCGCAAAAAATCGCCGGGTGTGTGCTGGTCAATATCGGCGCAGAAACAGTTTCTCTTGTAGTATTTGAAAACAATACGCCCATATCACTCAAGGTGTTTCCCACTGGCTCCACGAATATCACCAACGACATCGCGCTCGGCCTTAAAATTTCTCTTGAAGAAGCCGAGCGCGTGAAGCGCGGCGCCGTGATTGGCTCTTCCTATTCAAAGAAAAAACTTGACGACATCATCGCTGCTCGCCTTGGTGAAATTTTTAATCTCGTAGATGCCCACTTAAAATCAATTGGAAAAAACGGGCTACTGCCCGCAGGTATTATTCTTTCAGGAGGAGGTTCAAGCGGCATTGCAACGATCGAAGATATCGCGCGCGCCGCTCTCAAACTCCCATCTAAAATTGGCACGATTCATGGCATAGACCCTTCTAAATTCCGAGACGCTTCATGGGCGGTAGCCTATGGACTCACCATTTGGGGACTTTCGGACGAACCCGATTCAGTTGGTATCCCCATCGCTATAAAAGCTGGATGGAAAATGGTGGCCCTCTTCAAACAATTCTTCAAACAATTCCTGCCGTAATCTTTTAAATGATTGCGCCACATATCCAAAAAAAGTGAAGTGATTGAAATCTCCTTCTAACACTCTTTATTTCTGTCATCTGGCGCGTGGCGTTTGATTGTGTGGCTTTTCTCGAAACATCTGCCAAATAAGTCAATCTTTTCTTTTGCCTCCATGCTGATACCATAGGCGCATCTTAATTACACCCCCTATGAAGCAGGTACAACCAGATGTTGAAGCGTTTGCACGAATACGAGTAGTCGGCGTCGGCGGATCGGGAAAGAATGCGGTGAATCACATGATCAATACGAAAGTACGCGGTGTTGAATTTATTGCCATCAATACTGACGCGCAAGATTTACAAAACTCTCAAGCAAAAAAGAAAATTCATATAGGGAAAAACTTGACGCGCGGTCTTGGCGCAGGTGGTCATCCTGATATCGGACGGCGCGCCTCCGAAGAAACCAAAGAAGAGATCATGGATACGCTCAAAGGTTCCGACATGGTATTTATTGCGGGTGGCATGGGTGGAGGAACCGGCACTGGGGCAAATCCCGTTGTGGCAAAAATCGCGCGCGAGATCGGAGCTCTTACAGTAGCAGTGGTTACCAAACCTTTTTCGTTCGAAGGGCAACAACGGATGCGTCTCGCGGAACAAGGACTTGAAGAATTAAAAAAAGAGGTTGACGCATTGATTGTAATTCCAAACGATCGGCTTCTCGCCGTTGTTGATCGAGAAACCACCGTACAAAATGCTTTTGCCATGTCGGATGATATTTTGCGACAAGCAGTCGAAGGTATTTCAGATTTGATCACCACGCCGGGCATTATCAATGTGGATTTTGCCGATATTCGTTCGGTAATGGAAAATGCCGGCTCCGCTCTTATGGGAGTCGGGGTTGCCTCCGGTGAAAACAGAGCTGAACAGGCTGCCCAAATGGCCATTAATTCCCCACTCCTTGAGATCTCAATCGCCGGCGCAAAAGGCGTTTTGTTTGCAATCGCAGGCGGAGACGACCTTGGCATGCTCGAAATACAAGATGCAGCAAAAATCATCACGAATTCGATTGATCCAAATGCGCGTGTTATTTTTGGAACCATTCGAGATGACAAACTCAAGAAAAATGAAATCAAAGTCACAGTGATTGCGACAGGATTTCCTGAAGGATCATCACCGCGATCGAATCCTCTCTTTGGTATTTCTGGTTTCTCTCGTGTGGATCGCGGCCATACAGATACCGAAGAAAACAATGCTGACACGCGTCACGCGACAGCCTCTACCCCAACTCCTGAGCGTAAACGTCGCCATGAAGAAGAAGACAGTGACACAACACAACCGGTATCACAAGACGTGACTCCCATTGAATCCGAAGATGATGATGAGGGTTGGGGTGCTGTACCGGCTTTCTTGCGCCGCTCAAGATTAAAATAATGATGCAGAACACATATCCCGCCCCTGCCAATATGGCTGGCGCGGGATATTTGCTATTATGATAAACAAATGGAATACGAACTTGCCATTATAGGGGGTGGTCCAGCAGGCGTAGCCGCGGGTATATACGCTTCTCGCAAACAACTCAAATCAATTCTTATTACGGAAGAATTTGGAGGACAAAGCAGTGTCTCAGAAAACATTCAGAACTGGGTGGGAACCCCTTCAATTTCTGGAGCAAAACTTGCTGAAAGCTTCACGCAACATCTCCACGCCTATGCCAATGATTTCGTCGACATTACTGCGGGAGAGAGAGTTGCTCGAATATCCGAAACAAAAAACGGTTTTGAAATAACAACGAGCAATCAAAAAACTATCACAGTGAAGACGGTATTAATCGCATCTGGTGGACGTCGTCGAAAATTAGAAATTCCAGGAGCAAAAGAATTTGAACAAAAAGGCCTCACTTATTGCGCTTCTTGTGATGGTCCTCTGTTTTCCGGTATGGATGTAGTAGTGATCGGCGGAGGCAATGCAGGGTTTGAAACGGCAGCCCAACTTTTGGCATATGCGAAAAGTGTTAGCCTCCTCAATCGTTCCAATGAATTTAAAGCCGACCCGCAAACAGTCGAACAAGTACTATCGAATCCAATAATGCGCGCGGTAAAAAATGCTACGCCGACTGCAATTCTTGGAGACAAATTTGTAAACGCGATCCGATATACAGATCAAATATCCGGTACAGAAAAAGAACTCCCTGCTTCCGGTATTTTTGTCGAGATTGGCATGATTCCAAACAGTGATTTTCTTGGAGATCTAGTCGATCTTGATCAATATAAACGTATTGTGGTAAATCCAAAAAACCAACGCTCATCTAAATCGGGGATTTGGGCAGCAGGAGATGTTACCGATGCACTGTACCATCAAAATAATATCGCCGCCGGAGATGGCGTAAAAGCGCTTGAAGACATTTACATATATCTTAAAACCGGTTCGCATACATAATTTCAATGTCTGAACATTTACCCAACGGATTTGAAAACAAGATAAGTGATGAAGCATTTTACGAGACTTCTCTTAAAGAAGTCATAAGAGGTCTAAAAGAATGGGGGACACTTCTTTATTTACAAGGAAACAATGCCCAGATCAAAGAAGCGAAAGATCTCCTTACATGCTTTCAAAATGACAGTTTTGGTGAAAAAGAACTTGCAAAAGCGCTCGAACATTTTCCGAAAGAAATATACGCACGAAAAGATTACACGTCATCGTTTCCTACAGAAGAATATGAAGAAACCTTTAAATTAATACTGGGAGATCCGAAGGCTAAGGAAGCGTGGGAGACTGTTTTTCGAATTATTGAAATATTTAAACAAAATAAAATTCAATCTACACTAGAAAAACAATTCATTTCCTTTCATACAGAAGATGCTCATATATTGGAAAAATTCATCCAAGCATTTCCAAACCCTGAATATGTGTATATGATCTTTGCTAAACAGTTATTACGAATGCAATATGATTATACAGAAAAATACAGACAATCAGGAGATATGGAAGGTATTAAAGATCTTGCAGAAGCAATAGAGGGATTTGAAAAAATGAGGATGCCTGGATATTTATATCCATTATTAGAATACCTGTATCCTCGCACCTTTACTCATTGGAGAGTCCTATCAGAACATATACAACACAGAAACCGCTCACCATATAGAGGCTGAGGATTATCATGAAATACGCAGTGCTTTCAGACAGCCACGACAATCTTCCACAACTTACAAAGGCGTTGGAGGAAATGCTGAAACGCAATATAATCCATGGTTTTCATCTTGGCGATTTTTGCGCACCCTGGGTGTTAACTGAGATGGTGAAATACGAACATATTGCATGGACATGTGTATTTGGCAACGTTGACGGAGAAAAATTCTGGACAGCAGACATGTTCAAGAATCATCCGCGCATAAGTATTCTCGGTGAACAGTTTAGAGAATTAGATATTTCTGGAAAAAAAATATTCCTGACCCATTTCCCTCTTTTAGCAGAAAATGCGGCTGATTCGGGAAAATATGCCGCCGTATTTCATGGACATACACATAAAAAACGAATGGAAAATCTACAAAACGGGACACTACTAGCTAATCCCGGTGAAATTTTGGGCTATCGAAGCGGTATATCATCTTTCGGCGTATGGGATTCAGACTCCAATGAATTTACGTTTGTCGAACTGTAATTCTTTTTACGCAAAAGAAAGCTCCATTTCATCATAACCAGGTTTTTTCATAGAGTAGCTACCCGTACCGTCAAGGGCAAAAAATACCAAAAGCCGAGGAAAAAATTCTGAAAGGGTGTGAATGTGTTGGGGATTGCATGTGGACAATCTGTTGCTTGAATTCAGATCTTCCCTATGCTAAGCACAAAACCCCCGTGAGGGGCTTCGTTTCCTTAATTGTTATACGCAGTATTTTGACAATCCTAATACACAGAATGCGTGCACAAAGAGAAGTGCTGGGAAAAGCAAGCATGCTTTATATGCTATCTACGGTTTCAATTCCAAGTATTGAAAGGCTATGTTGTACGACGATGCCGACAGATTCGGTAATCGCAATTTTATATTGTTCGTCTTCAGAACCATCGAGCACGGTTTCTTTTGCATACCATGTATTAAATGCCGCACATATTTCAAGCAGATATTGGGCAATATGATGCGCAGAGAGATCTTCCTTTGCCCTCTTCACTATCTCAGGAAAATACATGAGGAGTCTTACCAAACCTCCTTCCGATCCTGATTTCGTGGGGACATTAATTTCAGTTGGGGCGCCTTTTCCTTTTTTTCGGAGTATTGATTGCGTCCGCACGTATGTATACAACACATATATTCCGGAATCTCCGGTTGTCTCTATTGATCGGTCAGTATCAAACACAAGATCCTGAGTTCTATCGGGTTTCAGTATGCTAAATTTGACCGCGGCGAGAGCCATTTTTTCCGACAAATTCTTCAGCGTATCGTTATCCTCTTTGCCTTCAGTCACAAAACGCTGAAAGATTTTATCTCTGACAGCATCTATGACATCATCAATAAGCACCACGGTACCTTCTCGTGAAGACATCTTTTTAAAATTTCCACTGTCATCCTTCAACCCGACATACCCATATGACACATGGGTAAAATCTTGGCGCGAACCGATTCCAAGCTGATCACAAATAGCAAAAAGCTGTCTCATGGCAAGCGATTGTTCGGGCCCAATAACCCATATCAATTTGTCCGCATTATAAAAATCTTTCTTGAGCGCGGTAAGTGCAATATCTTGAGTAAGATACAGCGAAGTCCCATCGTTTTTTAACACAATCGTATCTGAAATATTATAGGAAGAAAGGTCGGTTAATACCGCGCCATCGTCTAACTTTTTGAATACACCCTTCTCAAGGCCTTGTATGACAAAATCTTTTCCTTTCTGATAATGCTCGTGTTCATGCCAAACTTTGTCCCAATGATTACCAAGCCGGGCAAGCGTCCGATCCATCCCCTCATACGCAAACGCGAGCACGTGTGACCACATATTCCACACATCCGAATCTTTCGTCTCCCAACGAATCACAAGATCTCGAATCTTATTTTCAATTTCTGGACCTTTCTTACTATCCAATTCCCCGGCGACGTAACACCTTGTCACGAATATATCGGGACGTATTTCAAGCTCTGTTGGAAGAAACCATTGATCAGGATGTGTATTCCAATAAGCGACGTCGATCGGCACATCTTCGTGTTTCCTCATGTGCGCAAGAAATCCCCACATCAGCTTCGCTATCGCGATACCACGATTATTGTCTACCGCATCGGAAAAAACGTCTGCGCCGTTGCTTGTGAGGATCCGAACGATACTCATCCCCACGAGATTATTCCGAAGATGCCCCAAATGCATTGCTTTGTTGGGATTAGGAGAGGTGTGTTCCACCACCCATTTTTGGTTTTTCAAAGAATTGTTATTGCCGAAACCAGATCTGGATTCTAAAATTTCGCCAAGGAGCATTCCAAAAAAGACTTGGTCAAAGAAAATATTCACGAAACCCGGCTTAACTGCCTCTACCATATCAATGTGCGGTAGTTTTTTCTTGGAAAGATGGTCTCTTACATCTTGTGCAAGGGAGAGAGGGTCCGTCTTGAGCGTCTTTGCATATTTCATTGCTACATTTATTGATATGTCACCATATGTAAAATCAGTTGGTCTCTCCAAAATTACTACAGGAGATTCAATGCCGTGATCCAGAAAAAACTTTACGATTTCTGACTCTATTAACAAACACGTATGTTCCCTTATGTTCATGAGATTCATATTTTACCACACAAGATTTCATCTCGTATTTGAGGCACAAAATGCGGAAAAGGCACGATTGTGGAATGTCCAAACCAGTGAATTCGTGATCGTAGGAAACCAACCCTGCCCCGATTCGGTTCAGACGAATGATTTCCCAAACGAAAATATGGGGCGATACACATTCGTAATGCTGCACACCTTCGACGCACGAAAATCTTTTTTGAGAACAAATACCCATCTCAAACTGCATTGTTTCCAAACCAAGGAATTTTCGTCTAATAGTTAATACTATACGAGGACATTTGATTATGTAATCCTCAATAAAACTAGATTTTGCGATCCCTTCTTTATTTGATTTCCCGTAGAATTGAACAAAATACGGTCATTCGATTTCTTGCATTATGTTCGTTGTTTTTGTGACCCCACGGGGAATCGAACCCCGATTTACGCCGTGAAAGGGCGCTGTCCTAACCGTTAGACGATGAGGCCGTCTTATACCCAAACCACCCCTAACGCGCACCACTGTACCATAAAAATCTATCCTTAGAAATAGCTTTGATTCGTGCTATATTTTTAGCTATTCCAGATCAGGACATTTGCCTGATCTTGAGTACCCAAACATTTCTTAAATGTTTTAGGGAGAGGTGCCAGAGTGGTCGAATGGACCGGTTTCGAAAACCGGCATCGGGGAAACCCGATCGAGGGTTCGAATCCCTCCCTCTCCGCCAACAGCATTTAGTATCGGACCTATGCGTAGACCTTTTTTCCAACGTATTT
>CAZFRC010000015.1:0-12912 GCA_964521185.1 uncultured Candidatus Saccharibacteria bacterium | reverse complement strand
AGCTTCCGCCGCCTGATGATGAACTGCCCCCGCCCGATGATGAGCTCCCGCCGCCCGATGAACTGGGCTCTTCAGCTTTGGTGAAATCAAAGAGTTGCTGTTGTCCGGAGGCCAACATTGTCCCAAGCGTCTCCCCCATCCCGCTTAATTTGCTTATTTTGACGACTGTACGGTACTCACCTTCTCCTATCGCAGCTACCTCAACGCTTCGAGAAAGCCCTGTTGAACTCCAGTCTGGAAAATGCCCGAATTCCTTAGAAACAGGGTCTTGTCGAAGCGCGGGACATGTTCCATCTGCACATACTCCATACGAACCACTCCCTGGTGCTCCCTCTACAAACGTCCCTTCGATCGTAGTGTCAACCCAGCATGTTTCGCCCTCGCACGTCGCAATAAAATCAGAATAGTAATTTGTACCGTTGAGAAGGTCGTGATCGCGTGCGCTTTTTACATATTCCATCGCATCTTGCAGGAGATATGAGGCAGAAAACTGGTCTCGCACAGTATTAGAAGATTTCAATCCGCGTTGCACCAGCGTCAATGGACCAACGATTGCGACCAGAAGCACGGAAATTGCCACAAGCGCCTCGACCAACGTAAACCCCGCGTTATTGAATCGATATTCTTTCTGTATGTGTAACATAAATGCGTTATAGATTATTAATGTTAGTAGTATGCTTGTATTCCTCGTTCCACTTTAATCCGCCGTTCACTACAAGTATTGTATCCGAGGGCGGAAATTTTTCTTAGGCTTGTATCAACCGATACCGCTGCACAAGTCTGTGTAACAGAAAAAGATATAGAAAATTCAACGGGAGATGCCGATGTGTTTACAGGGATATCCTGATTATCGCAACGTACCGTTTGCGTGCCACCCAAATCAAATACCCCGTCATACGCATGGAACAGAGTGCATTCCAAAGCTGCTTCTGCGGCATAGTATGCACTTTGTGATTGTTTGGCGACATTTGAAATAGCGAGCTCTCTTGAGAGCAGTGAATATACTGTTGAAGATATCACCAACACAAGACTTGCGACAATAACCGCATACAAAAGCACAAACCCTTGTTTCGTATGTTGTATATGGTGGTACGCGCGCGTCATATATCAGAATTCATTAATGATGACATCGTGAGAGTCGACCGCCGTCGGGATCTCCGTAAACCGTTGAGAGATAGTGGTCTGAAGATGAAAAGATGAGGCGCTTCTGACGTTTTCTGTTCCTGTCGTCCCTCCTATAGTGATTAACACCGCAGGGTTTCCGTTTGGAATTGATGTGGTACGAAATCGAAGAAGATCAATAGTTACCGGTGGAGCAGTAAGCGCATCCCAGCTCGCACCGCCGTTCATAGATCGTTCGATAATGCCGAGTTCGGCGTTATGGCGAAACACTACCTGGTCAGTGCCTGTTGAGCCACTTCCTCCATGGGCCTCAACTGCGAATTGATCGCTTCCCTCAGAGGGACAAACTGCGGGAACTGAGTAATTTCCTCCCCCGCAATGAAATGTAGTGCCATTACGAATGATTCTGTTCATACTTTCTATGGCTGTCTGCAAATTGTTAATAACCAAAGTTTCATTTCGCGCCTTACGATTCCCATTAAGAATGGCAAGAATGGAACCAATGGCAACTACCATAACCACAGAAAACACCCCAATCATTACAATAACCTCAATAAAAGTGAAACCTCTGTGAGAATAGCGATGCATTTTTAAGAAACGAGAAAACGTACTGTCACTAATAGTCCAAGTATAAACCTACGCTCAACACTAGAGCAACGCGCGGGTGTTGGTAACTTAATGTTCCTTGTATGCGTGTATACTTAGAAAACTCACTCCTCATTAAGAATGATGGTTTGTCCGGACTCGGTCACCCGAACCGTTCTCCCTGCCTGACCTCCTGAAGTAAGATGTATGTTTGTTTCAGAATATACGGTGCCAGATGGAAACCGCTTGATTGTTGGATCGGGACCTGGTCGTTTAAATACAATATCGATTCCGACAACATCGCCGCTACTACATTCCTCAGTCCCAAGAGGGAGTTTTCCGCAGACATCCGCGATGGTTATAGACTGTGGAAGCGCGTACACGCGCTCGCTTTCTCCGGTATCAAAGAGGCCGTCATTATCAATGTCAGCAAAAAGCGTGAAATGAGACGTATCGGTTCGATCAATGTGGACTCCATAGCCGACACCAAACACCGTTCCTGATCGTCCTCTCCCAAAAATCCCGTATGTTTGAGCCTCTTTCACCAACACCGACACTTCATGCGCGGCGTTTGCCAACACAACACTGTGCCGAGTCCCCCTGTTAGATACCAATATAATTCCTGTGACAATAACCAACATCGACACCACCATCAAAAGTTCGATAAGGGTAAAGCCATTTTGAGCATTCTCAGCCAATCGCCTGAAGTATTGTTTCAAATACATATAAGATGTCCTGAAAAGAAATCGATCCGTACCATGAGGCCATAATCCCGAAAACGAGAAAAGGGCCAAAGGGGATTTCACTTTTAATTGTAAGCGTGCTTCCCTCTTTAGACAAATTTTTTCGCCATACCGTAAGGAAGCTTCCGCTACTCATACGGAATTTTTGAAGCACGATGAGCAGCAATCCAACAATTGCTCCACTCCAGCACGCAATAAGAAGGGCGGCAAATCCTGCCGACATTCCAAGAAACCATCCCGCACCGAGAGAGATGAGCACGTCTCCAAACCCCATAGCGGTTCCACGAGATCCCACAAACAACAAAAAAACAGGAAGAGCGACGATGAATCCCCAAATAATTCGAAGGAAGAAATCGATCGCGTGGTGGTCAAACAATAACGGGATGAAGACGTATGCCGCACACGCGTATGAAAGAAAAAAAGAAAGAAACGAAGTAGGGATATACGTGGTGCGGATATCGGCTGTTGCAATAGCGACCAGAATGGAGATTATCGGAAGCGCTACCAATACATCAATAACGCGAGGTGCGGTAAGACAAGCTGTGGCAAATAACAGTGCGGTAACGGCCTCTACGATCGGATATTGCACTGAAAGAGATACGGCACACGTTCGGCATTTTCCTCTAAGGAGGATGTAGGAAAAGATCGGGACAAGATCGATCGCTGAAAGAATTCGGTGGCACGTACCACACCGCGAGCGTCCCATCAGGGTCTCTCCCTTTTCATTCCGAAGAACGAGCACGTTTATAAAACTTCCGACTATTGCCCCAAGAAAGAAACCCGGGATTGCAAAACCGGATGGATTCATTTGAAACATCTCCCCAATCGTGCCCATCAAAAATTCCATGGGACCTAGGGGATCACGTCGAAACACCGTTCAGGCGATGTAACCGATGAACCACTGCAATTGGTTGTATTGCCATGGAATCCGTTTGCAGTATCGGCATCGTCTTGCAGTTGGTCATTGTCCTCTTCAAGCACCGCACCGAGATGAAAATCCTGTCCACTGCTTAGTTGTACATACACATAATCAAAATGCCCGCCCGAAGCTCCGACAGGATCATTAGGAAGACTCGATATGTACGTAGGCGCGAGTTCGGATAAAGCTGATGGATATTCGTCTTCAGCTTCATAATACAATTCAAGAGCGAGAGCGGTGCTTCTAATATCAGTGACGCGTTTTGCATCCCTAGCGCGTTCCCGCGCGCCATCAAGAGACGCGATCACAATTCCAGAAAGAATACCGATCACGGCTATCACTACCATGAGCTCGGTGAGGGTAAAACCGCGTTGTGTGTTCATGTATGCAATTAAACTACCGATCGCGCAAAAGAGCAAAACGATTACCTGCACAACAACAAAAGCCCGTCCGTCCGGACGGGCTTTTGTTGTTGTGCCGCGATATGCGGCGTTCTCTTTACGGACAAGTGGTTCCGTTTACAAAGTTTCCTGTTGGCCCACATACAGCCTTAACTCCGCTCGTGAGGCTACCCGAACCTGTCTCAAGTCGAAAGAGGATACGATAATCTTCCGTGGTAGGATTCGAGCCGCCAGTCCTATTTGAAATACTGTATCCACAATCGGCAGACGAAGTGGTGGTACACGGACTCGCCGCTCCAGCAACAGGATCAGTGAAGTTTGCAAATTGGACAATCTGCGTGCCTGAGTTATTACATGTTGTCGTCAGTGCGCCAGCAGCCGTACATCCTGCGAGCGTAAGAGGCGCAGAGCCAGTCTCTAGTATCATGAGTTTTACTAATTCGCGCATATTCGCAATTCGTTGGGCGTCGCGTGCGCGTGCGCGTGCGCTATTCAAAGACGCCAACACAACCGAAGAAAGAATGCCGATGATGGCGATTACCACCAGAAGTTCAATAAGCGTAAAACCGCGAGAACGTGAGATCTTTATCATACTAATTACTACCTGATAATAATGTGGGTACAATGCGCCTTATTTGCATTAGTGACGCTATACCACATAGTATACCGCCTTCTGTCGATTTTCTTTATTGTCCTGTGGATAATCCCCGCTATAAGACTACGACACTGACGTCGTAATATTATAGATAGGCACCAAGACAGACCCGAGAAGCAATCCGACGCCAAGGCCCAAAAACACAATCATTACCGGTTCGATGAGCGCGACAAGGCTATCTACCGCGTTTTTTACCTCACGACCATAAAATTTTGCAAGTGTCCCAAGAATATTGCCGAGTTCTCCAGTTTCTTCCCCCACCCGAATCATCTGCACAAATATGCCAGGCATCTCTGGATACTTTCCGAACGCTTTTGAAATAGAGGTGCCGTTTTTAATTTCAGAGAGAGATTCGATAAGAACCCGCTGGTAGATCATATTTTCGACCACATCTGCCGTAACCTCAATAGTGCGCACCATCGGAATTCCTGCCGAAAGCATCGTCGACATATTATCCGCAATACGCGACAAATACAGCTTTTCATACAATCCGCCGATATAAGGTATGCCGATTTTGAGTGCATCAAGCCAAGTTCGGCCATTCGGAGTCTTTAGGTAGCGCCATAAGAACCCTGCTCCAACTATCATAAATACCACAATTACTATGCCGTACCGTGCAAATACACCGCTTATCGCAAGCACTACGGTGGTATAGAGAGGCACCTCGGTACCCGATTCCTCTATGATTTGCGCTAATCGGGGGATCACGAAAGTAAGCATGAGAAACATAACGGCAAAAAACGTGGTAATAATAAACGCGGGATAAGTGAGCGCGTTTTTGGCTTTATTCGTAATTTCATACGTACGATCGAGATAGTCGGCAAGATACGAAAATGTCTGATCGAGCTTCCCTGATTCTTCTCCTGCCCTGACCATGCTCACATAAAACGAAGAGAAGACTTGTGGATGTTTGGCCATTGCTTTTGAGATATTGTCTCCTGCCTGGATATCATCTGATATCTTTGAAAGCGCTATTTGGAGTGTTGGATTTTCGGATTCCGACGCAATGAGCCGAAACACCCGAAGCGCCGACACTTGTCCTTCAAATAAAATAGCAATTTGGCGAGACAGTATAACAATCTCACGATTGGACACCGATTCCATAAAAGGCAGTTTGAACGATCGGAGAAGCGCTTTTGGCTCTCCAGAGGTAATTGCCGAAATAATGAGTCCCCTCCGTTGCAGCGCCGAGATTGCCGCGTCTTCGCTTACAGCCTCAATGGCCCCCTCTTGTTCGTGGCCTGTAGTATCGACCGCAGTATACTTAAATAACATATGGATCTTAAATAAGTCGTTCCAACACTTTCGGATTAAGCGAAAATCGAAATGCATTCTCAAAAGTAATTTCGCCGCGCCGAACGAGATCGGAGAGCGACCGATCAAGGCTCATCATGCCGTCCTCTGCCCCCGTCTCAATGACGGCATTGATTTCATGGGTGCGTCCTTCACGAATGAGATTTGCGACGGCTTTATTATTAATTAAAAGTTCATAAGCCGGAATGAGTCCGCCCGAAATACGAGGAACCAGGCGCTGTGAAAAAATTCCTGCGAGGCTCTCCGCGAGCTGTATGCGAATTTGATCTTGTTGTTCTCCGGGAAAAGAGTCAATTATGCGGTCGATTGTTTGTGCGGCGTTGTTGGTATGGAGCGTCGAGAGCACGAGATGCCCTGTCTCTGCGGCAGTAACAGCCGTGCCTATAGTTTCTGGTTCACGCATTTCGCCGACCATGATGATATCCACGTCTTGGCGGAATACGGAATTTAACGCGGAATGGAAGTCTTTAGTGTCCAGTCGTACCTCCCGCTGATTGATAACGGATTGTTTGTTTTCAAAAAGATATTCGATCGGGTCTTCGATAGTGACGATGCGTTCGGCGCGCGTGGTGTTCACAAGATCGATGATAGCCGCAAGTGTCGTAGATTTTCCCTGTCCTACGGGCCCCACCACCAAGAAAAACCCTTGTTCGCGTGTGGCGAAACTTTCAAGCACAGGGGGCAGATTCAGCTCCTGCACTGTACGAATTTGGCGCGGAATAAGTCGGAGCGCCACGGCAGGAGTTCCCTGTTGAAACGAACAATTCCCGCGAAATCTGGATGACTCGCCGAATGCGTAAGAAAAATCCAACTCCTTATCCGTCAAAAATTTCTCGAACTGCTCTTTTGAAAGAAGCTCTTCAACGAGATGCATGGCGTCTTCTTTTGAGAGACGGTCTTTTTTAATGAGTGGGACCAAAGAACCCGTTACTCGGATAGTAGGCTTTACCCCAACAGAAAGGTGAAGATCCGACGCCCCTTCGCGCACCACAGTATCCATAAGTTCGTGAAGTTCGTCACGATAATTCTTTGTATTCACTGAAGCATCGGTGGTCATGATGTGGTTTTTATGCAGTGGGTTCTTTCTTTTTTTCGGCAACGATATCCAACACGCGATTAAGTACCTCAGAAGGAATAGCGCTAGCCTTGATGATGTATCCGTCTGCGCCGAGCTTCATCGCATGCTCAACATCGGAGTCTTGTCCTTGGTTGGTAAGCATGATGACAACGGGATTTCCAGCCAGTCCTTCTTTTCGCACCCGTTCAAGGATTTCAATGCCGCTCATTTTCGGCATCACGACATCAAGAACGATGGCATCAGGCGTGAATCCTTCTTTAAGTCGAGCAATCGCTCGTTCACCGTCAAGACATGTTTCAACGGAAATACCTTTCTCTTTAAATTTGATCGAATACATATCAACAAGAAACTGATCGTCGTCCACCAACATGATGCTTTGGCAAATAATTTGAGCGTGGGAAGGTATTTTAGTATTCATAGATAATGTGTAAATAAATATGGCCTTATTCTTCAGCCCTCGGCGTTTGAGACGGGGCCTCTTCATCCACCAACATGTCACCTCCTAGTGTGTTAACTTCCTCAAAAGGAATCTTCCCTTCGAGCGCTTTAATGATAGCATCCTCCTTCATGGTCAACATACCCTGCGAACGAACAATGTTCCAAATCTTCTGCTCGTCAGGTTTCCCCAAAATAGCCTGTTCGAGTTCTGAATTCATCTCAATCATCTCAAACGCTCCTATTCGACCTCGGGTGCCGCTTGGACACTCTGGCGTCGGAGCTATTTCGTACAAGTAATCGGATTTTGGTATGCGAGAATGGAATTCTTGCGGAAGATCTTGGAATTGTTTATCTAACATCATTTTAAGCGCTCCTGTGATTGGTATCTTCTTTCCGCCACCGGGGCATAACGTGCGTATGAGTCTTTGAGCAATAACCAATACGAGCGTAGGAGCGATTAAATAAGGATCAACCCCCATGTCCACCAGACGCGGAATCACTCCGAGGGCGTTGTTGGTATGGATAGTAGAAAATACCAAGTGCCCTGTAAGCGAAGCTTGTACCGCCAACTGCGCCGTTTCTTTGTCGCGGATTTCTCCAACCATTATGACGTTTGGGTCCTGTCGAAGAATAGACCGGAGTCCCGAAGCGAACGAATAACCAATCTCGGGATGCACCTGGGACTGATTGACTCCTGCGATTGAATATTCGATCGGATCTTCAAGCGACACCACATTGTGATGATCGCGATCAACCTCAGATAACATGCCGTAGAGCGTGGTTGATTTTCCTGATCCAGTGGGACCACTGATAAGAATGAGTCCGTACGGGCGCTTCACCGCTCGCCGAATAGTCTCGAGATTGCTCGGACTTAATCCCACTGATTCGAGCGAAGCGCTCTTTTTGTCCATATCGAGAATACGCATCACCACCTTCTCGCCGTGGTACGATGGAAAGGTAGACACGCGAAAATCAACCTTGCGCCCTTCGATAGTTGCAGAAAAACGACCGTCCTGGGGTTTGCGCCGTTCATCTAATTTCATGGATGAAAGAATCTTTACTCGGGTTATGACCGATCGATGCACCGTGGGGGGCAACACGATGCTGGTATGGAGCATACCATCAACGCGAAACCGAACGCGCACCTTGTCTCCAACGTGCTCGATGTGAATGTCTGACGCTCTTCCTTCCACTGCGTCTTTGAGTAAGGTGGCCACAATTTTCGTAACGGGAGCATCTTCTTTTTGCAACGCGTCGGCTTCTTTTTGCGTAAGTGATACTCCTCCTCCTTCTTCAGAATCAGCATTGCCTTTTTCTTTAGAAAGCTCCCCTTCAAGTTCATTAAGCGCTCGACTGACTTCACCAGAAATCCCTTTATACATGGAGAGCACCCGGTCATAATCGCTCTGAGAAATAAGAAACAGTTTATAGGGAATTCCTGCACGAGAAGAGATGAAATTCAAAGCATCCACCGCCTCAAGATTGTCCGGATCAATTATTCCGACCTCAAGCACCCCATCGACCATCGCGATCGGCGCTATTTTATAATGGAGCGCTGATTCCTCAGGAATGTATCGGAGAGTTTCAAAGGGAACATTTCCTTCCGGAAGGTGCGTGACGGGAAGATTTACATGAGCGCCCTTTGCAGCAAGTATGTCGTCGACAGAAACTCCATGGGTGACTAACACATCCTCAACTGGGCGGTTATCTTTTGTTGCCTCAGCCTCAATCCCTGCAACCTCAGATTCACGAATAACTCCGCGTTCAACCAAAAGTGACAATATATTCATAGAAAAAAGCTAGGGGTTCTTTATACCTCCTTTGTCTTGGGATACAGGAATAGAAACGGTTGTTGGCGCAAATGGGTTTTCTCTTCCCACTGGTTCTGGTTCAATGACGGGAGTGAAATCAGTCAAAGAACGGAACCTCGGATCTTCGAAAACCGAAAGATCGAGTTTAATGGCGCGCAGATCACGAAGAAGACTGATAAGTTGCTGCTGTGCAGCTCGAGCTTCCGAAGTCGCAGCGGCATGTTCACCCCCTGTCTTTATTTGGAATACATCGCCCCCACGAAAGAAATAGATATATCCTCCGGCAATCGCAACCAGTACGATGAGAAATATGAACATATTTTTGAATTGAGTGATAGATTTCATGGCGAAAAATCTTTATGGCATCCAATAGGTTTCAAGGGAGACTTCGAAATCGTACATGTCGGGTCTGGTAGTGGTAAGACTTAGGCTTATAATGTCTGCCAAACGTAATTTTCGTTCTAGGTCACGGATAAAGCTCAAAAATTCTTCGTAGCTCGCAGAAACACCAAAATGCATTCGAGCTGTTTGATAGGGCAATTCAGCGTTAATGGGAACAACTTCTTCGGTTTTCTTTCGAGACGATGGGCTTTCCGCGGGATCTCCATACGATGGCTCTGATTCGACAATAATATTGTGTATAGAAAGATTATGCAGCCTTGCAACCGCATCTATATCCAAAATGAGACGCACAGTATCGATAGTGTCTGGAAGCAGTCGTGTAAGACGTTCTTCGTCTGCAAGCGTGATTTCCTGGCGACGCGCTCCAAGCTCATCACGAATCTCTTGTAGTTCTTCTGATTTAGTAAGCGCTTCGTCAAGCGAAGCTACTTCTGCCTGAATTGGCGCCAGCGATTTGTATTGGGGATCAATAAATGTAAAGAAGAGACCCGCCGCGCCTCCTAAGAAAAAAATGGGGATAAAAAATTTAAGCATGAATTATTATTGCGATTCTCCAAACAAGGAATCTCCTAACATGGCGTCGCTACTGTTTTCAGGTGATCCTGTCTCTTCAAATGAATCAGACGGGGGAGAAACTCCCGGATTTACCTTCTGATACGCAAGCAGCCGTGGATCAATTTCGGCACGGAACTCGAACGATACCCTTCCCTGCGCGTTCGGCTGAGGATTTTCTATAATGGGATTTTGAAAAAATCGATTTTTTGCAAACTCGTCGGATTGGAGTGCCACGGCTGCATAGTCACGCCCGCTCCCTTCCATGAAAACAAACATGGTACCATCAGGTAATCGCCGATATGAAAACCTTTCGTACTGAACCGACAACAGCGTAGTAGCTTCAAGCATAGAAAAAATGGTTGATGGCGCTATGTGTTTTTCCAGAACCATTTTCACCGCTTCAATACGTTGGTCTAGACGCGCCATCTCTTCGATGGTTGTGGGCTTAAACGCCTCTTTAGCACGATTCAGATCTTCCGTTTTGCTCACAACTTGCCCCTCGAGCACCTGCTTATAGATAAACACTAGCGCTGTTGCGCCAATCGCTAATAGAAATATTACAAAAGCAATGAACGTTCCGATTCCAAAGCCGCTGCCGTGACGTTTGTGAGGAGTGAATTCGGTGCCCGTTTCCGCCAATGACGCCTTTGGAATGAACGAAGTCTTAAACTTCGGCTCCATTCGAAATAGTATACCCCTCTCCCCCTTTCATTCCAAAGTCTTCCGTCTGTGTATTACTCTCTAAACCTCTCTATCAATCACTTTCGCTTAATTTTCGAAGCGCTAACCCGACAGAAACGGCAAAATCAGGTCCCGCAAGCTTCAGAATGTTTTCTAAAAATGCGGGAGTCTGGGTTTTTGAAAACGGGTCAGCCAATGATACCTCAGCATCAAAATGTTTCGCAGCAACATCAATAAGACCGGAAAGTACCGACCCCCCGCCAGAAAAAATTACCTTGCTGATGTTTTTTTGAAACCGCTTTTGGTATGACAAAATCGCCCGTCCCACTTCGGTAAAAATGAATTCCATGTTGAGAAGCGCCGTCTGAGACACCATTCGCGCCTCTCCATCCGCTGTCCCTCCCAAAAGCCCTACTTGGCGTTTAAGTTCTTCAGCTTTTGCCACAGAAATATTAAGCGAAGCAGCAAGTGCAATTGTAATATCCTGAGATCCTTTGTTGATAAGATGCGAGGTGCGAATAATGCCATACTCAACGACATACAGCTTCGCTGTCGCAGCTCCAATATCAACAATTACCGTCGGCTCGTTGGTGCGGCTAGCTGCGGCCCTAATTGCGCTAAAAATTTCTATTTCGTAGAAAGAGGGCGAAAGTTGGGCTAATTTGAGAATAGAGCCGTATTTTTCAAGCACCTCATTGTGAATCGCAACTAAAAGCACTTTGGCGTTTTGCTTCGGCGTAGTGCCGTCTTTGGGAAGTGTATCTGCGGTGGCGCCAAGAAATTTCGCTTCTTCTTCTGGAAGCACAAACCAATCGAGCTGCACTTCGGAAATGGGAACCGGGATGTATTTCCGGGCTTCAATAGGAATCATGGTGGCGAGCTTGCTGGCTTCTAAGGATGGCATCTCAATCAGCGAAATAAGACTCGCGGAAAATGGGATGGAGACTCCGCATTCTTTCGTGGTTATATTTGACTCTCGCATCAAATCAGTGAGCGCTTCTGCAATTTTTTCCGGCGGCAGATTGGTCGCGCGCCCCACCTCAACTCCACCATAAGGACCAAGCGCCAATTCACCATAAGTTTCAAGCACTGCCGCTCCTTTGTCGCGACGAAGTTGCACCACCTTGATAGATGATGTCCCAATATCAATACCCATTACGCTTTTGTTTCCGCCTTTCAGTACGGCTTTTTGTACCACGTCGCGAAATGAACCCAAAAAATCCATGCAAAAAGTATATCATTAGTCTGTGATATTGCAGGTTATCATATAGGTATGCACCCTTTGTCCCGACTTTTTTCTTCGATCATCGATGTAGTGCTGCCGCAACGACAGGCTGCAATTATTGTGAACGAGACATCGCCCGCGCAATTTGCGTCACGCGCAGCATTTAAACGGACAGGAGACATTTTTGCACCATTTTCATATAAAGACAGAGCGGTGCAAACGCTCATTATTGCAGCAAAATTCCATGGGAATACGGATGCCGCGGCCGTTCTCGGGAAGGCCGCGGCATATGCAGTTTCTGATATCTTGATTGAAGAATGCGCGTTACTAACCGATGAAGCCCTCGTAGTTCCCATTCCACTTCATCCAGTTCGAGAGCGTGAACGAGGATATAACCAATCGTCTCGCATCGCTGAAGCATTTTATCCGTCAATTGGGATCCGTTCGCGCATGGCGCCGGACGTATTGATTCGTGTCCGAAATACGAAACCTCAAACAAAAATGGAAAATAAATACGCTCGAGAGCAGAATGTATTTCGCGCGTTCGAAGTTCCAAACGCTGAAGGGGTGCGAGGCCGCACAATAATTTTACTTGACGATGTTACTACAACCGGAAGCACTCTAAAAGACGCCGCCCGAGCCCTCAAAGACGCAGGCGCTTCGCGCGTCATTATGTTCGCCGTCGCAGAGGCGTGATCAGTATGGTATGGTGAAATCTATTGGAGAGTTGGCTGAGCGGTCGAAAGCGCCTCACTGCTAACGAGGTAGGGACGTTACACTCCCTCGAGGGTTCAAATCCCTCACTCTCCGCAGATAGAAACTTCGCGGTGGAGGGGTGAGGGGAGGAGACGCGAGAAAAATGCAAGGAAATTTTTTGGTTTTTGCACACGCGAGTCCGCGAGCGTGTCCGAGGCGCATTGGTTCGCACCACCACGCAATCGGAGCGTACGAGGCAGTTTCAAGCCACCACGCGCTCCGCGCGT
>CAZFRC010000014.1:4797-16835 GCA_964521185.1 uncultured Candidatus Saccharibacteria bacterium | reverse complement strand
GCACAAATTCCGTCGGCGTCCAAAGCGAGGGCGAGGCGGAAGGGGGGTCTGGGGGGAATTCCGCCTCGCCTCCGCCAGAGGCGGACAGGCGATCCTCGCGAAGCCCCGCCGTCCTGCTCGTTCAGAGCAGAACCCAGCAAAAAAGTTTTCTTTTCCTTTTAGAAGAAAAAAATCGGGTGCGCGCAAAATCAGAAATGCGAAGAAAACTTTTTTGCGGAACAGCGAGCGAAGCGAGCGGCGGCGGGGCGGAGCGGTCAAAGTTCAGAGTCCGGATTTTCGTCAAAAAAAGTTCGGATTTCGTCCAATAAACACCACATCAGCAGAGTTTTCATCCGAAAACTCCTCAAATAGCCTTGTAATAGTTAGCAGATTGGCGGTTCGAATTTTTATACAATGAGTCCACCAAATCTAATTTACCAAAGAACCGGGAAGGGAGCGCGAAGCGCGCGGCGAGCGACATTCGACCTCAAATTCGTTCGGGGGAAAGAGCCTAGCATTTAAACATTGCTTGTCAATAGACAGATTTATTACAAGCGTTGCTATCATGACTAGAGGCAATACAGCAAATATATGAACAGTGGCAGCTTTTAGAGATTACCACTATTCTTGCTATCTATGCAGTAAAGTTATATTATGAATACTTTAGTATAATAATAATTAAATCTGTGAATAGAATATAGATTTATACGAAGAACCATTCTTCCTTATATGAATGTAGAATTTGAAACATATTCAGCATCGCGTTTGCAACAATTTACTCCTCCTAAGATCATTCAGTGGGTGATTACGTATTCTGGTGGAATGATCAAAGATGAACAACGGGCGCTTTATGTAGTTCTTGGATTGTCAGGCGTAATGTTCACGCTCATGCTTATTTTACTTTTTAGTGCGTTTGGCGGACACACGAAACCACCGGTAGGATATAGAGGAAATATTCCGGATCTTCCTGAATACCGCAATCCCCCAACTCCCGAAGAACTTCGTTAAAATTTCTTATGGATTTTTTTGTCTTTTGTCGATATAAAAAAAACGGAAAGAAAGGGTTTACACTTATCGAACTCCTGGTTGTTATCGCTATTATTGGACTCCTTTCGAGCGTGGTAATCGCTTCATTAGCTAACGCAAGAGAAAAAGCTCGTTACGCTAAATCTCAAACGGAACTTAATCAGATCATAAAAGCGGCTGTTATCGCACAGGGAGAAAGCGGAAAAAGATTGCAAGACATAACTGGTTCAGGGTGTAGCGATTGTGCGTGTCGAAATAAGGACATCAGGAATATACCAGAAAGCGATTCTTGTTACATACAATGGGTAAACGCCCTGAACACCATTCAAAATGCTACGGTTGGTTCAATTTCTGGGATCGTCGCAATGACGCGAGATCCGTGGGGCAGCCCGTATGGATTAGATGAAAATGAGAGGGAAGTAGGTCCAACTGATTGCAGAATGGATACCATTAGATCTGCGGGACCGGACGGCATTCTCTATACTACCGACGATCAGGGGTATGTAATACCACTTAGCAGATTGTGCCCATAAGATTATTGCCGATGATGAAAAATCGACCTGATGACCGAAGGTCATCAGGAAGCGGCATCCCCATGTGAACATATAAACAGCTTTGAAACATTGTTATAATAATAGCCATGGAATCGTTTTCGTATATTGATCTGCACACCGTATATCTTTTCGTTTTTTCTATTGGTCTTGGACTCGGTCTCGGAATGTCCGTGTTGAGTCATGCTTCTTTTCTTTTTGCGGCGAAAGACGGAACCATATCTCGTGATGAATTCAGACTACTGGGTTTTTCACGAAAAATAAGCTGGGTTGCGATTTTAATGTACGCTTTCGCCGGCCTTGGCCTCTTCACTCTTGCGTACGAATCCATGCTCGAACTGGGAATTTTTTATGCGAGCATGACTGTTGCCGCGATTCTCATTGGCAATGAATATGCTTTCTCTTTCCGTCATCTTCCTCGCGTACGAGACATAAGAGACGGAAGCATAGCTCTCGACGCTTTACTCCTTGAAAGCGGAGCAATATCGGCGGTATCGTGGGTTTTTTTGATGTTGCATCATGTTCTCTATAGAACGGACATCGGATACTTTGCGTTTATGGCACTATATACCGTAGCTATTGCCATAGCCATACTGTTGACTTGGTTTTTGAGAAAAAGCAGCGTTCGCATGCAGGACGCCCTTGTGCTGAGAAGATCCGTACTGGCGGCATTTCTTTTTGCTCTTATCTTTTACGGAGCATGGTACGCGCAGGCTGATCGTTTTATCAAACCGGAAGAGGTAGGAAAAAAAATTATTGAAGAAGTGTCGGAAGGAACATACACCGTAGACGATGTTGCTCTCCATAATAATGCCGAAGATTGCTGGTTGATCATCGACGAAAAAGTGTTCAATGCGACTGAGGCGTCTCGTCTACATCCGGCGATGTTTAATTGTGGACAGGATGTAAGCGAAAATTATCACAAGAATCATGGCGCAGGCATACGCGAAAAAATGATGAAATTCTACATCGGAAACCTCCGTAGTGGAGAAGGCATTACGAATGTTGATGTGCCTTTCAAAAAGAACGAAACGCTCAAACCATACCGAGAACTCTATGTGGAAGAGGGTTCTTGGAATCCCCACGAGCTCATGCTCATTGTTGAAAAGAACGCAGAGAAATTGCTCGCGATTGATGGAACCACCCACGAACATGTCGGCAGAATCCATGATATTGGTTTTCAGCCGCATACGTCGGTTTTTTCTTCAGACGCAAAATACATGTACATCATCTCTCGCGATGGATGGCTCACGAAAATAGATTTGCATACCTTAAAACCAATGGTATCAGTGCGTGTTGGAGAAAATTCGCGCGGCACTGCGCTCACTGAAAATGATGCGTATGTCGCCGTGGGTAATTACGAGCCAGGGAATCTCGTGATATTAGATGCGGTATCGATGGAAATCTTAAAAACCATTCCACTCATTGCTACCGTTGACGGTAAAGAAATTGAATCGCGAGCAGGAGCTGTGCTTGAAGATGGTAATCGAATCATTGTTGCCCTGAAAGATGCGAATAGTGTGTGGGCGGTAGATACTGACATTTCTGGGTTTCCAGTTGTTAATACATTCACCGGTATAGGCAATAACGTACCCGCGTTGCACGATGCTTTTCTTACTCCGAACGGAAAATATTACATTGTCGCATCGCAAGGATCGAAGACGGCGTGGATTCTTGATCTTACAACGATGAAGCCGATAGCAGAGGTGCAAACAGGAGAAACGCCGCATACCGGCCCTGGTGCAGCATGGGGCAATTACATTTATATTCCAGCCCTCGGAGAGGGATTGATTACGGTTATAGATACAACGACGTGGAAACCCGTGACATACATAAAAACCGGAGGACCAGGGCTCTTTATTCGAAGCTATAGCAAAGATCCTTCCTACCCTTATATCTGGGCTGATACGGCTTTTGGCGACCGTAAAGACGAAATATACGTAATAGACGGGCGTACCAATGAAATCGTTAAAACAATAATCCCGGTCAAAGGAGAAAGTTCTTGGCATCCAGAATTTACTTATGATGGAAAGTTCGTGTACGTCGTTTCCCAGACCGCTAATGAAGTTGAAGTGTATGATGCGCATACGTTCGAAATTGTGAAGCGCATTACATCCGATACTCCGTCTGCAATATCGAACGTCGGACTCCGTATTGAGGAACCGGGATTATAGCTTTTTAGAGAAAAAAGGTCGAGAGTTGTCACGGTAAGGCCGCACTGTCTATACGCCGTCAGGCGAAAGGATTTTAGACGGAAGAAGATATGTGGCGTATCTAAAATTTTTCGAATTAAAAGACTGATGTATTATCCGCACTATTCTTGGGCTGCAAGTTTACTGATGGATCAGAAGTAAGATTCTGTCAGAATAGCGTTCCGCTTCACCCCTCCCGTTATGAGCATGTTTTTGATTCCGAGGACAAAATGAAGTGAGCCGCTAATCAAAAACTCAGATTCCGAAAAATTATCCGCATTGTACATATCATCGAGGCGCATGCGACGATACTTGAAGTTTTTTTGTAGCGACGTGGATTCTTGGGTAACAAATCTCTCTATGGCGAAAGAATGATGCTCTTTGGAAAATGCATATAACTCGTCCCCAAAAGGCATATCTGTCGATGTGTGGGAGCTGTATAGTAGCGTTACCGTTTTAAAGCGAGCATAGGGAATATGTTCAAGAAGTATGCTTCGAAAAGGAGTAATACCTATACCGCCCGCGCATAAGAGTATGTGATGTGCCTGTGTGGGATAGAAGGTGCCTAATGGTTCTGACGCAAGGATACGATCGCCTGGCACCAACGAACAGAGCCTGCTGGAGAACCTGCCGATTGATTTCACCGTAATGGAAAATGTGTTTTCTCGGGGCGCGCTTGATATGCTGTACTGTTTTCCGAGTGTCGTACTCAGATCCAGGAAGTATACGGTGATGCATTGTCCGGCACGATAATGAGGAATGCTTCCGTCCAACAAGGTTAATGAAAGGGTTGTGGTCGAAGGTGTCTCCCGTGTTCGTTTCAATACGATATATTCGGAGACTTTTGTAAACATGATTGCCTATGCCGATGTCGGTGCTACAGAGTATATTTCCTCCGGTTTCAGAATGAGCAGGCCTTTGAGTGTGCGATTGGGGACATGTTCCTTGACCCATTGATGAGCGTCTGCATACCATTCACCATCTTCCACATAAGTAGTGCTGCCTTTTATCTGCACACCATCAAGTCCTCTCCAGCAGACTAGTGACGCGCGAGGTTCTTGGTGGATGTTTGCAAGCGTTTTTTTGAAAAAATAATTCATAAGCCAGATATTTCCATCCATCACGCGTATCGTGGATACGGGGACAACATTAAGACCGTACGACCCTGTGGTAGCAAGCGCCTTTCCTTCGGCGTTGAGAATGAGATCAATGTGTTGGGGAGAAAGTTTGGTCATGGTATGAACTATGCTTCACAGTTAACGCAAAGTTTTTTTCTATTGAGAGTTTGCGCCGCATTCATACTGTGTTGATAATATAGCGATTTCACTCCTTGTTTCCAGGCTTCGATATAGAGCGCGTTCACGTCTTTGGTGGGAGTTTTGGGATTGATCATGAGGTTGAGCGATTGGCTCTGATCAATATAGAGTTGCCGCACCGCCGCTTGTTCCACGATCGTGTACTGATCAATCTCTGCAAATGTTTTGAACACCGCTTTCTCTTCTTCCGTTAAAAATGGCAGATGTTGCACTGAACCATCGTTAGCGCGGATACTATGCCATATTTCTTTGTCATTTTTCTGTTTCTTTTCGAGCAATTGTTCAAGGAACGGATTTTTTATAGTCACTTTCATTTTGTCGATATCCTTCACATAACAGTTAGACCATACGGGTTCAATGCTTTGCGATACTTGCCCAAGAATAAATGCCGAGGAGGTTGTCGGAGCGATTGCCATGAGTGTTGCATTGCGTCGGCCGTATCCTTTGAGAATCGACGGTTCTCCATAGAGACGTGCGAGTTCGGCAGAAGCCGCGTAAGAACGTTCTTTGATAGTTTTGAATATCTGTACATTGAGCTTTGCCGCCTCGGTGCCTTCAAAGGAGAGCATTTTGCTTTGTACCAGTGAATGCCAACCCAAGACACCCACACCGATTGCACGATTTGCTACAGCAAAATTATATGCACGTTCCATAAATTGGAACGCCATCCGCATTTCTTTTTTTCCTGAGTCGCGCATCGTTTCAAGTTTTTCAATAAAATCGGTTAGTACCGCGTCGAGAAAATACACCAACGTCTGCACAGCGTCCGTATTCTTCCACTCTTCATAGTGAAGCAAATTGAGCGATGAAAGGTCACACACGAACGACCACTCTTCAGTGGACGGTAGAGCTATCTCGCTGCATAAATTGCTTGCATAAATGCGCAACGCTTTTTCTTTGTAGGCATCAACCGTATTGTTGTTTGCCGTGTCGACAAAGAAAATATACGGATACCCCATTTGAGATCTTCGTTGCAACACTTTTGCCCATACTGAGCGTTTGGTCGTATCTCCCGCGATCATTTGCTTCATCCATTCGTCGCCTACGCATACGCCATGGGTAAGTTCTTGGATGGGATTTCCTTCGGTGCCAATGCCTAAAAACTCTTCGATATCGGGGTGGTCAATGGGAAGGTAAGGAGAAAAATGTCCGCGTCGCGTGGCTCCCTGCGAGACAACATTGACAACGCTTTCAAATAAACGCATGAAATGGACCGAACCGGATGAGACACCATTATCAGTAATGGGGCTCCCTCGTCCACGCAACGCGCCAAAATATCCTGAAGTTCCACCCCCAAATTTGCTCATCATACCCGTCTCGGCTTGCGTGAAGAGTATGTCGCCCATGGTGTCTCCAATATACGAACCGAAACAGCTGATCGGTAATCCTTTTTGCAGACCGAAATTTGCCCACACGGGAGTTGCGAGCGAAAAGTATCCACGCGAAAGGTACTCATTAAATTTTTTGGCAAATCCCTCGATACCCAATATTTCTTCAGCTCTCTTACCAATGAAATTGATGCGTTCCTCAGGACTCTCTCCGGATCGAAGATACCCTTTAGCAAGAAAAGCTCTACTGTGTTCGTTAAGCCAGTACATATACGCAGAATTAAAAAAGGTCGTCTTCGGTAATACTTTTGCTTCGTTTGTTGTAGTTGATCGAGCGCTTCACGAAGAAGTCTCCGTGCTTGGTTGAAATAACCTCATCGTCGAACCATTCGGTTTTTTCCAGGAGCGTGTCGTCGGTATTAAAAATGCGTGGTAGGCCAATGGAAGCGAGAGAATTATTCAAGCGGTTTTTAATAAACTCCTTCACAACCACGGATGGTATGCAATCTACCTCGCCGTCTTCGAATATCCAGTCAACAATTTCACTTTCTGACTCAAACGCCTGACGACAGGAGGCCAGGATATCCTCATTGTAAGCATCGTCAAACCAATCAGGGTGCTCTTGCTTAATGATATTGATGATGTCTATACCAAAGAGGCCATGTATTTGTTCTTCTTTTGAAGTGGCTTCTATGACATTCGATATGCCTTTAAACACATTCTTGTATTTATTGAATGCCATAATGATAAGGAATTGCGAAAAGAGGGAGACATGCTCGACAAAAAGCGAAAAGAGCAGGACAGATTGCGCATAGTCGCGATTGTCGTCGCTTTTTGCGTGCTGAATTGATTTTTCAAGATACTGCACCCGTTTGATGATGGCCGGAATTTCTTTTATTTTTTCAAATTCGTGGTTGAGTCCCAATATTTCCAGAAGATGGGCGTACGCATCTTGATGACGTACCTCGCTTTCTGCAAACGTAAAACCGACATTTCCAATCTCGGGCTTCGGTAATTTTTGATATATATTGCCCCAAAATGTTTTTACAGACACCTCGATTTGTGCGATTGCAAGCATCGCATTTCTAATGGCTGTGCGTTCGGCGGCATTTACGTGAACTTTAAAATCTTGAATGTCGCTTGTGAAGTTGAACTCTGTATGGATCCAATATGAATGGCGAATCGCATTCACGTATTCTAAGAACTCTGGATATTCGTAGGGTTTGAGATTGATACGTTTCTTAAAAATATCACGTTTGCGTAACTTGGCATGCTCTTCTCTGTAGAGAATATATGCTTTGGCAGTGGCCAGAAATTTTTCAGACATCAATACTCGTTCCACTTCATCCTGTACTTCTTCGACAGAGGGAATAAAGCCGGGGTCAATTTCTTTCTTCGCGGCAAGGACATCGACCACTTTATCCGTAACCATGTCGGGCCCACCTTCTTTGAATTCTTCCGCGGCACGCATCGCTTTTTCTACGGCGATAGCGATCTTTTTCTTTTCAAATAACACCCGAGCACCATCTCGCTTAATGATCTCTTTCAAATCTGGAGTGGATGTGGTGGACATGGATAACGAGGATTATATATAATAATTGCCTATACATACTATCCATAGATGAGTATCTATAAATAAAAAATCAGTGGGGATAAAACGCAACAACATACAATCAGCTCACGGTAAAGAGGAGAGGACCTACAAACGTCCTCCATGGGTTAAGAGCGGAAGAAAAACACTATGCTCGGATTGTTTTAAGGTGGTAGGAGATCGCAATCGCTATAATTTAGTCTGCATGCTTGGTAAATCGAATACGGGCATGACGGTTAGCGAGATTACTAGGCAAGTTAAGCTCAAACAGCCGACGGTAACCCATCATCTCAATATTTTGCGTTCAGTTGATGCCGTGTGTAGCGAAGACAGGGGTAGGGAACGTATATACAAGCTAAACCGCAACGCCCATTGTTTTGAAGATTGCAAAATCCCATATTAATGACGGATGTTTTTCTGAAAAAACGCGCAATACTTACTATGAATATGGTTAAGACGATCAGGGGGACGATTGATAGGGAAGGAATGTTTCGCTTAGCTTTCGAACCCTCATCCATGAAGACACCATCAAATAGAATGCGAGGAACAGTATGGCGCTATAGTGGCAAAGCGGGCTCTTGGCATTTCATCACATTGCCCAAAAAGCAGGCGGATTACATTAAAGAACAGTATGCCGATCTTAGGTGCAGATGGGGTTCAATTCGGGTATTGGTAACCATAGGAAAAACCAGTTTTAAAACATCAATTTTTCCTGATAGTAAATCTGGATCATACGTGCTGCCATTAAAGGCTTCTGTGAGGAAAAAGGAAGGAGTCAGAGAAGGCAAAACCATCGCTTTCCAAATGAATATCGAATAAATCATTATACATGCCGTAGCTTTTCTGGACGAGTTGGGGCTACATTGAGCATCAAATCTTTAGTACCAGATTGGCACCACGATTTCATTTCCGCGATGTTATGAAGAATTGTCAGATTAGGGAAATCAGGCGCAGTTTCGAGTGCTTTTTGCACCACGGCGTTTAAATAGATCGTCGCGATGTGAATGCGTGTTGACTCAAGGTCATGCACCAATTCCGCAAGAAGTTCAGCGGCGGTCATGTCGATAAAATTAACTCCGGAAAAATCAAGTATCAAGAAACGAATCGGATTTTTTTCGGACCGTTTCGCAATGATTTTGGATCGAATATTGCTTATGATATGTTCCGCATTTGCATAGTAGAGAGACATCCCTGGACGCACGATAAGGGTTTCTGATAGCGTCTGCACGCGATTTGAGTCGTGAATGTCACGGAGCACTTTCCATTCGCTGTCGATTCCCATCTCGGTGATATGTACCCCCCAAACAGTTTTTCGGATGAAAAGAATGAGCGCAAGAAGAATACCGATAAAGATCGCGTCATCTGGTTTGAATACGAAAGCCATACCAAAAGTAATGTAGGCAATAATACCGTCTGTCCTAAATGTACGATATATCTCTTTCAGTTTTGAAAAATCGATAAGAGAGAATGTTGATACGATGACGATTGCGGCAAGAATTGTTTTTGGGAGAAATTCTAATAAGGGACTCAAAAACAAGAGCACAATTACGGTCACTATCGTTGTAATGACCGCCGCTATACCCGTTTGCGCTCCCGCGTCAACATTGACCGCCGTCCTAAGAAATGAGCCACTTACTGGATATCCTTGAAACAAACCTCCTACGATATTGGCAAGACCTTGCCCAACAAGTTCACGATTTGTCTGAAGATGGTCTTTCGTCTGCGCTGCTACCATTTTAGCAATCGCATGTGCCTCAACAAATCCCACCAAAGCAATAATGGCGGCCCGAGGAATCAACGATAAAAATGATTGCATGTCGATTGTTGGGAAAGTAAATCGGGGAAGTGCTTCGGGAATATTACCAATAAGCGCGATTCCTCGTGATTCAAGATCGAATAAAAATGCAATAAAAATACCGAGAAAAAGTATTATTAATGTGCCGGGAAATGTTCTGGGAAGCCGCTTGAATACAAACAAAAGAAAGAGCGTGCTGCATCCAAGTATTGCCGAAAATACCATTGTTTGAGGAAGGCCGATTATAATTGCGATGATATTTTGGAAAACAAATTCGTGGGATTGTATTTCGAAGCCAAAGAGGGATGGAATTTGCGTAATGATAATGATGGATGCTGCGGCAGAAGCGAATCCCGTGATCGCTGAATGAGGAATCATTTGGATGATGAATCCGAGCCTCAACACCCCTACCAGAATTTGAATTAATCCAACAAGTAGCGCGAGAAGAGCGGCAAGCGTTATAAATTCAATGCTCCCGGGTTTCGCAAGGGGAATAAGCGATGTCATGGTAAGGAAACTCACAATAGCCACGGGACCGGTGGAAAGGTGACGAGAACTGCCCCACAAAGACGCGACAAATCCTGGAAGTGAGGCGTATAAACCGTATATAGCCGGAAGTCCGGCAATGAGCGCGAGTGCCATGGCCTGGGGCACGAGAATCACCGCCACGGTAACTCCGGCAATTAGGTCGGCTCGAAAATCAGTTAGTCGATAAGTAAATTCTTCACGAAAAGGAACAGGAATAAATAATTCCGGTATACGAAAAATGACGGAACGAATGTAGTACAGCATATTGTTTGCTCGTATGAATACTGAAGATTATACACGACGATCATACGAGGTCACGGTTCTTATGGTAGGATGATTCGCATCAGAATTTCAAAAGACTACGCATAGGACGCAAATGAAAGAGCATATTTTCCAAAGACAAGTAATTCCACTGACGCTCACCATGGTGACGTGTGCCGTATTGGTTGGGGTCGTTGCCATGGAGATACTCGTACTTAATGCTCTAACGGATAACGATATAAGTCTCATCATTCGTCCGGTTGACATACTCGTCGGTCTCACTATCTATCTTAAAACGTCCATAGACTTCGCTATTTTTATTGGGCGACTTATGGATTCCTATGGCGGATGGAAAAATCGCGTCGCGATTGAAATTGGTACTGCTCTTGGAAATGCGTTGGGCACCATGATCATCCTTTCGATCTGGACTTTTTTCAAGGAAGTAGAATGGTTGCTTGCGCTCATGATTTTCATCGCGTCGCTTGTATTACTTCGTATGGCAGAGGATGGGTTAGAGCATGCCAAGGCGCAAGACGGACGATATCCCGCGTGGTTTCGAAAAATGGTAACGCTCTTTGAGTGGGGACTCGGTGCATTGAATAAGAAAATAGCGCCGATGCTTCGATATATCATTCCTTCACACAAGATACGCACAGAAGCACGAACTACTTTTTTTGCTCTCGTTGGTTTTTCTTTTACCATCCCCTTTATTCTTGGACTTGATGATTTTGCCGGATATGTACCGCTGTTTGATGTGATTAACGTGTTTGGATTCGCTATAGGCGTATTTGTCGGCCATATGCTATTAAATATCGCCCTCTATATTCAACCGGCAAAAACTATTCATGCGGTTAAAAACCCGATCGTATCTTTTGTGGGAAGCGTTGTGTTTGTGGGGTTGGCGGGGTGGGGATTCTACGAAGTCGTTCATTTGTTTTACTGAGCCTACAGACGTTCGGTAACAGCTTCTTGCGGGGGAGTCGTTAGTCACACGCGAGGGATAGAAGCTTCAAAAATAAAAATTGGAGGAAAGTGACGGAAAGTATATCGCCACGTTACTGTTACGAACATCTGTTTCAGATATGGCAAAATCAGGGGACTGTACTGATGAAAAATTATGAAATGACCGTCTGGAGAGAGAATTCGCGCAGCATCAGCAACAAACTTCTTTCGTTCGTGCTTCGTCAGAAAAGTGAGCGGAATACTTGAGAAAATATAATCAACGCGGGGAACATGATATTGTTTCAATAACGTAGAGGTTTCGAGCGCGCTCCCCTCAATAACCTGGAGCCGCTTATCGGTAATGGCGATATGTCGCAGTGTATTGATAAATTCTTTGTTGGTTTCAATAACGTACAATATTGACTGAGGGGTTATGGATGACAGCACGTATCGGCTTAATGCCCCATCTCCGGGGCCGTATTCAAGGATCACTATATCTTTAGACACATCAAGAGAGCGGGGGGGGGGG
>CAZFRC010000014.1:0-4787 GCA_964521185.1 uncultured Candidatus Saccharibacteria bacterium | reverse complement strand
GTTTTGACGGCCGCGCGCGAAGTCGGCGAGAATGCGGCCACTCGGAAATCATTAGAATATGCGTGAAGGAATTTTAATATCCGATGCATCAAAGTAAGTGTATAATCTCAAAGACGAGATGCCTACCCATGATAGAGTGGATTCAATGGAGATGAGCGACGCTCATTGCATAAGTACACAATGAATTTCAAACCATCAAAAAATAAAACACTGGTTGAACGATTTACCGCATGGATCGGTTCGATATATTCTCTCGCTGCGCACACACTTCTGTTTGTCATCTCATTTTGCTTAGGGGCGTTTGAGGTTGCGTCATGGGATCGGGTGCTTCTAGTATTGACTACCATGGTATCGCTTGAGGCAATTTATCTTGCGATTTTTATTCAAATGACGGTAAACCGAAACACGGAAAGCTTACAAGCGGTAGAGGAAGACGTTGACGAGATTCAAGAAGACGTTGCCCATGTCGAGGGAAAGATCGATGAAATAGAGACAGACGTAGATAGAATTCAGGAGGATGTCGAGGGTATCGGCGAAGAACTTGAAGAAATTAACGAAGACGAAACAGAAGAAGTAGCACGTAAAAGATTTCAAGCTCAAACACTCTCACAAATCACCAAAGATCTTGAAAAATTATTGGCGGATATAGAAACCCTAAAGAAAAAATCATCAAAAGTATAATTTCCACAACATCTTGTATTGTGTTGAGCCTTTTCTATTATATACTCATAACGTATTAGATAATTTAATTTTTATGCACTACGTGTGTAATGCGGGTTGTGGCGGGGTTTCTGAAACTGAGGGAGTGTGCCAGACCGAGGGTTGCCCTGGAAAGGGCAAATCCCTTCAAGGCTGTACGTGTACCGACAATCTCCATGGAAGCGATTCCAACTGAAGATATTTCGCTTGAATCTTCTCACGATTTTTTAAGAAGGAGCAGGACTATTTTTGTTCCGGGTAGTATTATTCGCGTTCGGACGGATAATAGAACTCCGGCGGAAAGATTTACACAAGGAACAGATACAGAAATTCCGGATGACACGTATCGAATCGTGTCAGTCATGTCTAAAGCTTCTGCGTCAGACAAGAATGGTTTATTTAGGATAAAAGCCATTCCTCTTTCTTTCTCTGATCACTGGGGCAGGCGACCAGAAAGAAAATCGAATTGGAAAAATGAGGAAGTAATACTCGTGCTAAATAGCGAAGGGATATTGTTGAGTATTGAATAACACTCTGCTCCAGACTATTCCAGAGATATGCGTAATAACCCTCCTAGCCTTTGGAGAGGCTAAATGCAAAAAATCTTTCCTCATGCTATTCTACGCCTCGTATGGAGGAAGGCTTGCATATAGCTCTCAAAGCAGGAAATCTTTTTACTGTCGGTGGTTTTGTTGTGACTAACACATTGCTTACCACTTGGGTAGTGGTGTTTCTTTTGTCAATTGCAGGTTTCCTGATAGGCTCAAACCTTCGAATGGTACCGGGGAAAATTCAGCTTGTGCTCGAGTCGGTGTTCGGTTTCGTGTTTTCCTATATTGAAGAAACACTCGAAAGTAGGGAATTAGCCAAACGATATTTTCCGCTCATTATGACCATTTTCCTTTTCATCCTCTGTGCTAATTGGTTTGGGCTTCTTCCACTCATCGGGAGCGTGGGATTTTTTGAATATCATCATGGTGAGGAAACTCATTTCACGTCACTTTTTTATCCTGTCAATACTGATCTTAATGTTACCCTGGCCCTTGCCATAGTTGCTTTTTTTGCCATTGAAATTGCTGGCATTGCAGCATTGGGCGCCTTGAAATATGGCCAGAAGTTTGTTAATTTTTCTGGTGGCATCGCATTTTTTGTGGGGCTGATGGAGGTTATTTCGGAGGCGGCAAGATTAATATCGTTTTCTTTCCGTCTTTTTGGGAATATCTTTGCAGGTAAAGTGCTCATTTTGGTAATAATGCTTTTTGCCCCACTTATTGTACCGGTGCCGCTCCTCCTTTATGAAGTCTTTGTGGGATTCATTCAGGCGGTCATATTTGCACTTCTGACTTTGTTTTTTATCAAAAGTGCAATCACGGAACCGGCGCATCATTAATAGTTAGTTAGATATCACATACATGGAACTCGAAGCAATGAAATCTCTGGCAATGGCCATCGCGGTTGGCGTTGGCGTTCTTGGCCCTGGTATAGGTATTGGTCTTATCGCAGGCCGCGCGCTCGAAGCAATTGGCCGAAATCCTGACGCGTCGGGAAAGATCACCGGCACGATGTTTATCGGCATTGCCGCAACGGAAGCCCTTGGTATTTTTGCTCTTCTGGTTGGTTTTATCATTAAATTCCTCTAAGCAAAAACGAAGATAGTTATACGGTATGGAGGAAATTTTGCATGTATTTGGTGTTGAGTGGAGGCTTTTGATTGTACAATCAATCAATTTTTTCCTCGCGCTCAGCGTGCTTAGCTATTTCCTGTATCGCCCGGTGCTTAGATTGTTGGAAGAACGTCAAGAAAAAATCGCGGAAGGTGTTCGCGGCGCAGAAGAAATCGCAAGACAAAAAGAGCAAACTGAATTGGAACGACGTCGTACGCTGAATACCGCAGAACACGAAGCAGAAAGGATAGTGGAAGAATCTCGCCTGCACGGACGTAATACGGAAGAAGAGATGGTCAAGGCAGCGCAGGAAAAAAGCGCACGCATCTTGGAAGAGGCCACCCTACAGGCGAGAGAAGAGGCACGATCCATCGTTGAGAAAAGTCGCGAAGAGGTGGCGCGTCTTGCGGTGTTGGCGGCAGAAAAAGTGTTACGAACGAAATAAATATGGATCGGTCACACATATACGCCCATGCGCTGTCTCAGGTTGCATCAAAAGGAAACACTCGTCCTCATGAGCTTGTGGCATCTCTTCATAATATTTTAAAACGACGGGGAGAATTGTCTCTTATGCCTCGTATCCGATCGGCGCTCGAACGAATCACGGCTAAGGATCGTCATGCACACGAAACAGTTTTTTTTGTGGCGAGAGAAGGTGATGTGGAGAAGTATGTACATACTGCACCAGAACAGGAAACGATTCGCACAGTGATTGATCCGAACATAATAGGCGGATATCGCGTGCAGAGAGGATCTACATATGTCGACGCCAGTTACCGGCGCGCTCTCTTGGATCTCTATAGGACATTCACTAATTAATAACCCAATATGGACACCACAATCATTGAAAAACTAAAGAAGGAACTCGAATCTTTCACGCCCACTCACCATGAGGAAACCGTCGGTCGTGTAACCGCTTCGGGTGACGGAATTGCTGAAATTTCTGGTCTGGAAAAGGCGATGATGGCAGAAATGGTGGTTTTTGACGACACGGAACATTCTACGCTTGAAGAAGCAACCCATAAAAAAGATATCCTGTATGGACTTATTTTAAACCTTGAAGAAGATTTGGTTCGTGCCGTAATTTTGGGTGATTCCTCTAGAGTGTCGGAAGGCATGCTTGTGAAATCCCTTGGAAAAGTGTTGTCAATAGGCGTTTCTGAGGAAATATTGGGACGCGTGGTCAGTCCTTTGGTCGAACCACTTGACGGCAAAGGATCGATATCCGCGGACCAATGGAAGCCGATTGAACGCGTCGCGTATGGCGTGATGGATCGAAAAAGTGTTGATACGCCGATTCATACTGGTTGGAAAGCGGTTGACGCGATGATTCCAATCGGTCGCGGACAACGGGAACTCATTATTGGTGATCGTTTTACCGGAAAAACAACCATTGCGGTTGATACTATTATCAATCAAAAAGAAGAGCCAAAGGATACGCGCCCAATTTGCATTTATGTTGCAATAGGCCAAAAAGAATCTAAAACAGCACAGCTCGTACAGCTTTTGAAAGAGCACGGCGCAATGGATTACACTATTATCGTTGACGCTCCCGCCTCATCTCCAGCAGCTCTCCAATTTCTCGCGCCGTTTGCCGGTGCGGCAATAGGCGAATATTTCATGGAGAAGGGGAAAGACGCTCTGGTTATCTACGACGATCTTTCAAAACACGCCGTCGCGTATCGCCAGATGTCACTTCTGCTTCGTCGTCCGCCGGGCCGCGAAGCATATCCGGGCGATGTGTTTTATCTCCATTCCCGACTGCTAGAACGAGCGGCAAAACTTTCCGATACGCTTGGCGGCGGATCCTTAACCGCGCTTCCGATCATCGAAACACAGGAGAACGACGTGTCGGCATATATTCCGACGAATGTCATCTCCATTACGGACGGACAAATTTTTCTTGAAACCGACCTCTTCAACAAAGGGTTTCGTCCTGCAATTAACGTCGGCATTTCTGTGTCGCGCGTAGGAAGCGCCGCACAGACAAAAGCGATGAAGAAAGTTGCCGGACGTATGAAGTTAGATCTCGCGCAGTTTCGAGAACTAGAGGCGTTCATGCAGTTCGCTTCTGATCTCGATCCCGATACAAAAAAGCGAATCGATGAAGGCCAGCGACTTACGGAAGCACTCAAACAAGACAAACATATGCCGATGCCGTTCGAACAGCAGGCGGTCGTTATGTATGCCGCAACGCATCATTTCTACGACGGTGTTCCTGTCGCAAAAGTTTCGGAGCTTGAAAAGGCGTTCCTTGCTTATATTGAAAGGGAGATGGTTGACGTATTGGATACTATCAAGAAAAGCAGAAATCTCGAGGATCCCATGATTGAAAAGATCGAATCGGCAATGAATGCATTTCGGGATTCCCACGCAGAGTTTTGGTTATAGGATACGCGGAACCCCTCATCAGGGCTTGATGCC
>CAZFRC010000013.1:0-19369 GCA_964521185.1 uncultured Candidatus Saccharibacteria bacterium | reverse complement strand
TCGCAAAGCGGCGCGGCAGAAGAATGGGCGGGCAGAAAATGCCACCGCGAAGTGGAAAAGGAATGGTAAAGAAGTTTTTGGTTTGATAGATAAAGGTTATATGAGCGCGATAGAGAACGGCAAAAAAATATTACCATTCAACAGTTAGAACGGTTGGCGCAAGCGCTCGGAGTAAATGCTGATAAACTTTTGAAATAACGATGAGCATGGAAGGACCGAAAATTGAACAGCCGAAAAAGAAGGAGCGGAACATCGAGCAAGATCGCCTCGCTTTTATTGAGCGAGTACGAAATGTTAAAATCGTCGAAATAGACGCGGAGTTTGATGAAAAAAGTAGAGAGAAGTTAGTCGCCGAATTGAACGAAACAAAGTTGCTTATCCTCGGCGAAATGCATGGCGTAAAAGAGAACGCGGACATTATCTACACTCTTTTCAAAACATTCGGCTTCAAAAAGTTAGCGTTGGAGTGGGACACGAGACTACACGCGCAAGCTGAGAAATTTCTGCAAACGGGAGAGCTTGATTTTGAAGCCATACAAAATAGTCCGGACGGCAGAATTACCGCCGAACATTTTGCGTTGCTGAAAAAGTTGAAAAACGAGGATTTGCTTGAAACGCTTGTCTGTTTTGATGAACAAACCCAGTCCGGCAAATGGGAAGACCGCGATGCTAACATGGCGAAAAATATTCTCGCGAATATATCCCATAGCAAGATGCTTATTGTTGCCGGAAATCTCCACGCCCAAACCGAGCCAGTGGTTTTTGACGAAGCAGAACATCATCCAATGGGCGAAAATGTCAAAAAACAGATTCCGACCGCGCCTTCCGGTACAGTTCGGTATCTCTCAGGACAGTATCACAATTACGGCACAAAAGAGTTTAGAGAGAAGCCGAAAGGCGGAGAGTTGCCGAAGGCAAAATTTTATAAATCCGACGACGGCTTTTACGTTTTTGAATTGCCGGAAGCACACGCGGCAGTTGTGCCAAACCCGAAAGAAGTTCTGTCCGAAGTACCGCAGGAGTAGAGAGCCGAAACATTCGATTTTGAATGGATTCAAAAAGAACTTGGGATGAAGGGGGTGTTTTTGTCTTACATCCTTGAAAAAATTCCCTTGTTCTTGCTCTCAAGAAAATTATTACCGAACTTCCTCCTCACATCCTCTGCGGTGACATGAACGCTCCGCGTGGTGGTGAAATATTTACGCTCCTTTCGGAAGGATATACGGATGGTATCCCCCTATCATTCCACGCAAGTATTGATCGAAACCGCCATAGAGTGGGAAAAGATCCGATCGAAGGCCCTCGAATCGGAAAATTCATGATTGACGCCCTTTTTTCTCTCTCCGGGATATACAGCCTCAAATGTGCATTTCTACTAAGACGATGTTTCGGATCACATGGCTATTGTTGCGGATATTTCTCGAACCTAACATATCTTACGCGCTACATTGATGAATTACCCTATGGCATACTACATTATAATACTTACTGGTTCAGTAAAACATTCACCATGAATACCACGGGAGTATGGATATTAGTTGCGGTCGTTGTCGTTGGAATGGGGACTTTGCTTGTTTTTCGCGATGGTACAAATACCATAGAGACGCAAACAGGGTTGGATAGTTCTTCAAGCAGCTCTTCCGGATCATCAAGCGGCGAAGGGGTTATGGAAGAACCGCCAAGCATGGAGATAATGAAAGTTACCGTGACGATAACCGACGAAGGATATGATCCGAAGGAAATAACCATTCAAAAAGGACAAGCCGTTACGTGGGTAAATAATAGTTCGAAACCTGTATGGACCGCCTCCGCACAACACCCCACACACACCGCATATCCTGAAAAGACGGATGTTGATTGTCTCGGGAGCGCGTTTGATGCCTGCAAAGGGATTCCGAGTGGTGAATCGTGGAGTTTTACCTTCAACGAAGTGGGATCATGGGGATACCATGACCATCTCAACGCACGACACGATGGAAAAGTAATTGTTACGGAGTAGAGTGGGGTTACCCAAAGAACGAAAGTATCAACCTGAAATACCCCAACGAACTACGGATGAGCGAATATAGTAATTCCACATAGAAAAAACTCGATCCCGCTCACAAAGCGAAGCCGGGTTTGCTATGCTTCTCTGTATGCAACACTCTGACCTGCTTGAATCCATCTTCCGCCTCACCCCGCCTCAAAAAACCGGATTAAGAAAACTCGGACTCAAGACAGTCCGCGATCTTTTGTATCACTTCCCTTCGCGATACGACTCCATCGCGGAAATCCGAACCATCAACACTCTCACCGCTGGCGATGATGCGGTGATGTATGGAAAAATTACCGGACTTCGTACCCGAAAAACTTGGAAAAATCGCATGGCCATCGCGGAAGGATGGATTGAAGACTCGAGCGGAAAAATGAAAGTGGTGTGGTTTCATCAACCATTCATCGCAAGACTTATAAAAGATGGCGCGTACGTTAAACTTGGAGGACACGTATCGGGCAACGAGAAGGGGGTCTACCTTGCGAATCCAGAGATTGAAACCGTTTCTGAACTTCCGATTGATAGCCACGAGTCTCTTTTCGGAGAAGGCAATGGGGAGAGCACTCATTACGCAATGTATCCGGAAAGCCGCGGCATCACTTCGCAGTGGTTTCGCCATGCGCTAAAAAAGATACTATCAGAGGGTATCCTCGACACCCTCACGGATCCTATTCCTAACGACATTCTCGAACGATATCATCTACCAGCACTTACCACCGCTCTTCTCTGGATTCATACTCCTCGGGAAGAAAATCATGCGCGCACAGCGCGTAAGCGCTTTGCATTTGAAGAAATATTTTTGATCCAACTTGGAAAAATTGCTGCACGGAAGATGTGGGAGAAAGAACCGACTCTCCCTATCCGCGTTGAACGCGACCGGATTCAAAAAGAATTTATAAGCCGTTTTGCTTTTACACCCACACGTGCACAGCATGAAGCGATTGAGACGATTTTGCAGGATTTTAATTCTTCGCAAGGCAATACCCATGCAATGGCACGGCTTCTTGAGGGGGATGTGGGGAGCGGGAAGACGTTTGTAGCGGCAACAACCGCATATGCGGTCGTTACAACATGTCCTCAAGGTCAGAATTTTGGGACGCTCCAGGTCGCCTATATGGCACCAACCGAAATTTTAGCGAAACAGCATTTTGAATCGTTTATTACTTTCTTTGAACATCTGCCTGTTCATATTGCGCTCATCACTGGGTCGGGTTGTAGAAAATTCCCCTCAAAAACAAACCCCAGAGGATGGACCGGTATCTCCAGGGCACAACTTTTGAAATGGGTACAAAATGGCGAAATTGCGATTGTAATTGGTACTCATGCCCTTATACAAAAATCGGTAAAATTCAAAAATCTTGCATATGTAATTATTGACGAGCAGCATCGTTTCGGCACCAGTCAACGCCGAGAACTTATTCGGAAAGATGCGATTGTTCCCCACCTCTTGAGTATGACCGCAACGCCTATTCCTCGAACTCTGGCGCTCACCATGTATGGCGATCTTGATCTGACGATTTTGGATGAAATGCCGCAGGGTCGTCGACCTATAATAACCGAAATAGTACTTCCAAATCGTCGAGAGGCGACCTATGAAAAAATCAAGAAAGAGCTTGCGGCTTTACGGCAAGCATATGTGATCTGTCCTCGCATTGACGAACCTGATCCAACTAAACTTCTAGCCATTCAAGCCAAATCAGTAAAAGAAGAAGCGAAACGCCTCAAAAAAGAAGTGTTCCAAGAATTCGAGATAGGGGTGCTCCACGGCAAAATGAAGCCCAAAGAAAAAGATTCCATCATGAGTCGTTTTGCCGAGGGCAAAATTGATATCCTTGTTGCCACATCGGTAGTCGAAGTTGGAGTCAACGTGCCCAACGCAACAGTGATTCTCATTGAAGGCGCTGAGCGATACGGACTTTCGCAACTACACCAGCTTCGTGGTCGTGTGCTTCGATCTAATCATCAAGCATATTGTTATATATTTACCGAAAATTCCAGCAAAACCACTTTAGAGCGACTCAAAGCACTTACTACAGCAAAAAATGGGTTCGAGCTTTCTGAGTTTGACCTTGCTATTCGTGGCGCAGGTGAATTGTCTGGAGTGCGACAATCGGGTTTATCAGACATGGGGATGGAGGCGCTTAAAAATATCAAGATGGTAGAGGCGGCACGAAACGAAGCTGCACGGATTTTGGATTCAGATCCTGATCTTTCAGAATACTCTTTGCTCCGAGAACGTAGTCATGAAAAAGCGGGTGATGTGCATTTTGAGTAAGCCTAGACTCCTCTTCTTTCTCTAGACAGAGCCTGCGACACATTGACAATGCTTAGGCCGAAATGTAAACGCGTCTTACAACAATAGATTCAAGAAATTCTATCTTAAAAGCTATGCTGATATAAGGACTTACGATATCCTTAATTTTAAGGATATCGTAAGTCCTTAGAGTTTAAGTCCTCAGAGTTCTTAGAATACTATGTAGTGCGACTGGGATGTGAGGTTGAAATGATTCTGAGCTGATGCATACACAAAACGCCCCGTCTTCACGGGGCGTTTTGTGTATGCTGCAAGATGTCAGTGGTATTCTCTAAAACGCTCCCGGCGTAGGAGATTCGAGATCATCCCACTCGGCATTTGTATCCGTATCGGAAGACAATTGCATCCGGAAAATTGAGTGCCCCGCAGCAACATCGGAAACAGTCGGAATCATTGGTGTTGTTCCTGTTGCGGCGCCCCAACTCACATAATCCACAATGGAAGCGCTTGAGTCCTTAAGCCATAACGAATCGCCCGCATCTCCCAATCCGTTCCCAATAGGACTTTCAAGCGCAACGACCGGAGATGCTATAGACCAAAAATCCAACGTGGTAGTTGCGTTCGTAATCACTAAAAATCCTCCTGCGGGGATAGTGGTCGTTCCAAGAATAAAATCATCCGTCGAAGTACCATTAATATCTTCAAGCGACCAACCGGTGATATTGACTTCGATGAGACTACCGTTATAGAGCTCAATCCACTCATTCGCGGTTTCACTTCCCTTTCCCGCTCCCACGTCGTAATACACCTCGCTAATCACCACGTGTCCGATCACGGGTTCTGGGTCTATTTCAGGAACAAATCCCACTTCAACACTTTTAAGTACCATTCCTCCCGGACCAGTACAGGAGAGCGTGTAGGTAGTGGTTGCGCTTGGCGAAACAATTTCTATACCAGCAAGCGGTTTTGCTCCACTCCAGCCATTTGACGCGGTGCATGATGTTGCATGTTCAGAATTCCAAGAGAGAGTCGAAGTAGCGCCCTCCATAATGACGTCGGGATTTGCATCGAATGTGAGAATCGGAAGCGGCATTACGTTAATCGTAATCGATTCCGTTGAGGTTGCCGTCCCGTTACCGCAATCGAGTGTGTACGTGGTAGTTGCGTATACCGTAACAATTTCAGTCCCATCAAGAGATTTGAATCCCGTCCAACCGTTTGACGCGCTACACATAGTTGCATCGGTCGAATCCCAAGCAAGGGTTGAAGTTGCTCCACTAAACACATTCAAAGGCGCCGCACTGAAGGAAAGCTCTGGCTGCGGGGACGGAACAAAGGGAATAATGCCGATAGTGACTGATTCGGTGTCGCTTCCATCAGCATTTTCACACATGAGCGTATACGTCGTGGTGGCGTTCACGGTAACCACTTCACTTCCTGAAAGAGCCTTTGCCCCGCTCCAACCATTTGATGCGGTGCAGGTGGTTGCATGAGTTGACGACCAAGACAAAGTCGTTGTCGCTCCAGAAAATACACTGAGTGGAATTCCTGACAATGAGACCGTAGGAATAACAACGGGAACCTCATCGCAAAACCACGGAAGCCGTATGTGGGAGTGCCGCTCCTGAAGCATTCTCAAACGATCACACACCCTATCAAACGTATCTTTTTTACGTGACTCAACGTGTGCGCGTATATCGGCACCAAACATATCCGCGTGAGACGCAGCACTTGCATGTAATGCCGCCCCAAAACACAAAAGAAAACCGAGTATCACCGTAGCCGTGTGTTTGCCCCTCATAGGTACGTTCGATTAGAAATAATTACTTCGAGTATACTCCCCTCGACGAGGGCATCCTTTACCTCTTTCAGGATATTTTGTGGATAACACTCCACAAAAGCCTCTCCTTTTACTATATGCGGATATATACACCCGAATGATTCGACACACAAAAACCTATACTCGAACTTTTAACAAGAGTGCGGTATAGTTCGCATGTAATAAACGGGCGTGTAGCTCAGTTGGTTAGAGCACAAAGCTTATACCTTTGCGGTCCCTGGTTCGAGCCCAGGCACGCCCACCATCTATTCATGGTTTATATGTACCCTAAACACAGGGTTGTGGTATTACCCCGAAACAACCGTTGATGCCGTGGGATCAATACGTTCATCTTTTTTCTTTGGCTGAATACCGTTGGCGACAAGTATCTGCTCAAATTCATCCCGTTCAATCGTCTCGACATCAATTAACCGTGTTGCGATAGCGTCCAAAACAGGACGATATTTATTTACAATAGTCGTTGCAATTTCTTCGGCGGCACGAATGATGTCGGAAACTTCCGCGTCAACGGCAGCAGCTGTTTTTTCCGAACGGTCGGAACGTTCAAACACAGCGGATTGTCCAAGCATCATGCGTCCGTCCCCTTCAAGAGCAATGGGGCCTATGGTATCTGACATGCCCCATCTCGTTACCATGTTGCGCGCGAGCGCCGTCAATACCTGAAGATCATTCGAGGCGCCAGTTGTGAAATCCCCAAACACAATTTTTTCCGCAACATACCCCCCGAGAGACATTGCAATATCATCAAGAAATTCTTTGCGTGATTGCATTTTGCGATCCTCAAATGGAAGTTTGAGCGTGTACCCTGCAGCTCTGCCGCGAGAAATCACTGAGATTTTATGAACAGGATCCGCATATGGTAACACTGAAGCGACGAGTGCATGTCCGGCCTCATGATAGGCAGTGATTTCTTTTTCTCGTTTGGAAAGCACGTGGCTTTTCCTCTCCGGCCCGAGCATTACTTTTTCAATTGAACGAATCAGATCGTACTGCGACACTTTTTTGCGATTTTCACGCGCGGCTAAAATAGCGCCTTCGTTCATAAGAGAATACAGATCTGCACCAGAAAATCCTGGAGTACGCTCAGCGACAACCTCAAGATTAACATCCTCTCCAAGAGGCTTTTTGCGCGCGTGAATTTCTAGAATGTCTTTTCGGTCTCGACGATCCGGAAGATCGATAACGACACGGCGGTCAAATCGTCCAGGACGAAGCAGTGCGGGATCAAGTACGTCCGGACGGTTAGTCGCCGCCATAACAATAACTTTTTCGTTCGGTTCAAATCCATCCATCTCAACCAAAATTTGATTCAATGTTTGCTCGCGTTCATCGTTTCCCCCACCAACGCCCGTGCCGCGCACGCGCCCCACGGCGTCGATTTCATCAACGAAAATAATCGCGGGCGCGGCTTGCTTGGCCATACGGAATAAATCGCGAACGCGCGATGCACCCACTCCAACAAACATTTCAACAAATTCAGAGCCCGAAATAGAGAAAAAAGGCACCCCTGCTTCCCCTGCAACAGCACGGGCCAACAAAGTCTTGCCCGTACCCGGAGCACCCATCAAAATAATTCCTTTTGGAATACGCGCGCCGATTTCTAAAAACTTTTTTGGATTCTTAAGAAAATCCACAATTTCAAGAAGTTCTTCTTTTGCTTCTCGAGCGCCGGCGACATCCTTAAACGTTACTCTTTGTTTCTTGTCGCGAGGGTCAATCATGCGTGCTTTTGATTGCCCAAACGTAAATGCTTGCATGCCGGCACCACGCACCTGTCTCGAGAGATACCACAACATGCCAACAATAAAGAGGATTGGAAAAATGAAAGGCGCGAGAGTTGAGATCCAAAATCGCCAACCATTCTCTCTCTGAATATCAATTGATACCGCGCGAATCTTTTCTGGCAACACCCCATAATATGAAAGTGATTCGGTGAATGCGGTGCCTGATTCTTTTTTCGATATTCGCTTCACCCCATCTCCATAGGTAATATTGAGCACATCCCCCCGAACGATGATTTCACTCACCAGCGCTGCGTCAATATCGCTTGCAAGTCTAGAAAGAGACACTTCTTCTACGTCCTCCCTCCCTCCCGTAACATAGCTCATGAGGGAAGTGAGGATAAGGAAAATGAGAAGCGTAGAAAGTATGTTTGACCAAAACTGCCCTCCACGGCCGAAATTCCAAAACGGGGGATGATCTTCATCGTTCCCTTCTCTTGCCTTTCGCCGATCATTTGAACCTTTGTCTGAAAACTTCATAGGAGCACAGTGTACCATGACGCGCGCCATCATGCGATTGCTCCCCAGTATTTTTTTTGGTACACTCTACCGTACCGTTGAAAGAACAAGTACGTATTAATTCTCAAATTCGCGCCGAAACCGTTCGAGTCATTGGTCATGATGGCGCTAACCTTGGCATTCTCTCTCTTCCCGATGCAGTTGAACGGGCGCGAGCGGTGGGGCTGGATCTTATTGAAATTTCTCCGCTTGCGGTGCCTCCGGTCGCACGCATTATGGATTATGGAAAATTTCAATACGAACAAAATAAAAAACAAAAAGAAATAAAATCAAAAGCCAAAGTAACCGAGACAAAAAACGTGCAGGTAAAAATCGCGACCAGCGAACACGATTCTTTGCTTAAAGCAAAGAAATCAACCGAGTGGCTGTTAGAAGGACATCGGGTAAAAATTGATCTTTTCCTATGGGGAAGATACAAAAGCATGCCATTTGAATTTCATAAGGAACGGCTCGAACGTTTCCTCGACATGGTTTCCGCACCCTATAAGATTGCGGATGATATCAAAAAGAGCCCCAAAGGGCTTTCGATCACGATCGAGCATGATGCGGGAAATAGATCAAAGCCCAAAATAGGCACCCTTTCGAAAGAAGCCCCGTTAGCCCTTGAGAACGATGAAGCGGAATCAGAAAAATCCTGAAAACCCTTCTTTTCTACGCCATATACTTTATTGCTACGAAATACCCAACCCAAGAGTCAAAATTTTTAGGCGCGCCCTAGACAGGAATGTGAATTCAGGATATAGTGCCTTCGCCCTAGGCTCCTCGCTACGCGCGTGAGAACGGGTGAAAAAGAACATCCATGAAAACCAATAAAGCATACCGAAAACGCCTCAGAGTAACCAAAAAAGGAAAAATTCTCTCCAGAAAAGCAGGGCAGAACCATTTCAATTCCCGTGAATCATCTCGCCAAAAAGGCGCGAAACGTCGTACTTTGGAGATCGTAATGTCAAATAAAAATCGAGGCCGTTTTCTGTCTAATCAATAATTCATTATGCCACGCGTCAAAAAAGGAGTTATTAAAATTAAAACTCGTCGAAATGTGCTCCGCCGCACCAAGGGATTTCGCGGCAACCTCTCAACCAAGAAGCGCGCTGCTCGAACAGCAATTGCACACGCAGGCATTCACGCATTCGAGAGCCGAAGAGATAGGAAAAATGACTTCCGTCGGCTTTGGAACGTTCGTCTTAATGCAGCGCTTCGTACTCATGGCATTTCCTATAGCGCCTTTATTGGAGCTTTGAAAAAGAAGGGTGTGGAGCTTGATCGAAAGATTCTTTCAGATATTGCCGCACACCATCCAGAGGTATTTGCCAAAATCGTGCATTCGGTACGATAAAGTCTTGGGACGTGTTCAGGAAGGGTGTGACGCCCGTAACCATTCGTTCGCCACATATGTGGCAAGAGCTCCATAGAGATCCATAACAAGATCCAGAATGGTGTCGGGAACATATCGCACCTCCATTGGAACGCCTCCCCAGTATTCAAATACTTCCCAAGAAATACCGACACAAAGCACGAAAGTTAAAAATATTCCCACTGACCAGTCTCTTGCGCGAAAGTATGCAAACGCAAGGAACATACTACCAATGAGCATCCCGCCTAGAAAATGAACGAGGAGGTCAAGCCACGAGTATGTCCAATACCAATATTTTTGAATGGCTAGAATGTGAATAATCGCAATAAGCCCAGACAGAGCAAGTACGGTATACAAACGTAAAAGTCTGTGTGTCATGGGATACTGTTTGCAAAGTAACGCTGAATCCCGACAACGGTCGGGATTCTTCGTGGAGCCTTGGCATAAGCATGTGCCCTAAGAAATCCTAGGGGGGTGTCCGCAAAGAAATCGTTTTGAAAATATTTCAGCACAATTTCAAGATGTAAGACTCCCTGCAAATGATTTTAACGAGGACACAATACATAACCAAAGCTCCGCTACTTATTATAACAAAAAACCCTATCGAAACTACTTCCGCAAATACAGGGCTATACATCTATGCCAAAGCGTTTGTAAGAAAAAATCGGTTTATCGCCAAACCATAATGCTATTTCATGCGCGGCTTCTTCTGGCGTTTCAGACGCATGTAGGATGTTCATAACCGCTCGTTTTTCGGTATTGGCAACCGCGGGCGAATCGGCTGAAAAATCTCCTCGAATAGTGCCCATATCGGCAAGATACGGAAGCGTGACACCGGCAATTTTTCGAACCAGATCAACCGCGTGAATACCTTGTACCACCATGCGAACAAGTGGTGCAGATACCATAAAATCCACAAGCCATCCCCGGACCTGTGTGCCGATTTGGAAAGGATCATCAGTGCCCACGACCGTCTTAGGATCTAAATGATATTGACGGTAGGTATTCAACGATTTCTCGCCAAGACGGTTAATCCAAGTCTCGTCTTTTGGGTAGTGGCTGTCAATTTCTTCGCGCGTTGGCTGAAACATTTCAAGCGCCACGATTTTAAGATCGCGCTGTTCAAACCGCTTGATAATCTCGCCGATAAGCCCTTTTTGAACTCCGTCGGGCTTAATCAACACAAATGTTTTTTCCTCTTTTAGATGTTGCATGCTATTAGATCTGGATTATGCCATATAATCTGATGCAATGCCAGTTTTTGTTTAAGTTTCTTGGGCAAGACTTTCTTTATTAGGAATTTAAATCCATGTACGTAATTACCCCTTTTCCAAAAGTTGGAATTATTCGCGATCGCAAAAATTTTACACATGAATACTCTTCATAGTATGGGCATATGTGACCGAGGTTACGACCCGCTAATAAATTCCAATACCCCACCATGGCTTCCTTCCATGCGACGCAAGGAGAGTAAACAAGGGTTCTGTTTTCGATTGTTATAAGGAAATCTCTCTCTGCCAAAAAAAAGTCGAGTGGTTGGATTATTCCTTAGTCAAAATCTCAGGCGCACCTTCAGTAATGAGAACTGTGTGCTCAAAATGAGCCGCGCGAGCACCGTCCGCCGTTTCAATCGTAAATCCATCTGAACTTAATTGGATTTTCCCTGATCCTTCGGTAACGAGCGGCTCAATTGCAATTACCATGCCGGGACGAAGCACTTCGCCCTCCCCGGGCTTCCCAAAGTTTGGGATAGATGGATCTTCGTGCACCGCATAGCCAACGCCATGTCCGCCAAATTCAATCGGCATATTGAACCCCGCGGGAAGCACCACGGATTGAATAGCAAAACCGATATCGCCAACGGTATTCCCCTGCCTCGCGGCTTTTATACCTTCGGCAAGTGCTTGTCGCGTAACTTCAATCAACTTTTTGCCTTTTGCGTCAACTTGGCCAACACCAACCGTAATTGCTGCGTCAGTGATCATCCCGTCGTGCGATATGCCACCGTCAAGCGACACGATATCTCCATCTTGAAGTGGTATATCGGTTGGGACTCCGTGCATAAAACCATTGTTTACAGACACGCAGAGCGCCGCAGGAAACGGCTTCCCTCCTCCAGCACGATAATACAAGAATGGAGAAACATCACCCCAGCTCAATGTTAGTTCCTTTGCTTTTTGATCAAGGTCGTGCGGAATAGCACCGACGATGGTAAGCGAACCAATTACGCGAAGCAGTTTTGCGAGACGTCTTCCGCTCTCACGTAATTTCTCTATGTCGGGAGCCGTTTTAATGCGCACCATATCGAAAGGTTAAAGATTGAGAGCTTTTTCAATCGCATGCCCCACAGAATCCATATCATCAACCCCATCAACATCGTGCATTCGATACCGTGCGTGAGTGCGGAAGAAATCAAGCACAGGGGTTATTTCTGCCTCATACCATGACAACCGTTTTTGGATAGCTGATTCGGTATCATCATGCCGAGCTCGGCTCATGAGACGAGCAACCGCAACCGCATCCGGTATAATGAGGTGGACCACATCGACCCTTTCCCGTTCATAAAATTCAAACGCGCTTTCAAGCGCTTCCGCCTGATCAACACGGCGAGGAAATCCATCTGCAATGATATGTTCCTTGCCGGTTGCTATACCATTGATAAACAGATTGACCCACAGCCAAGAAGCCAAAAAAGAGGGTTGCAAATGCCCGTCGGCGAGACTGTCTTTTACTTTGCGGCTTGTGAATGAACTATCAGATGCGGCATACTCACGAAATGCCGCTCCGGTTTGCACATGGAGCACAGGCGCATTAGTCTCTCGAAGCAACTGTTCTATTCGTTTTGCTTGCGTGCCCTTTCCGCCCCCCTGTTTACCGATGAATATTATAGTCCTTGGATCCATAGCTTTCGTAGACTACCGCGAAAGAAGGTTACGCACAATTTTTTCTACCTCTTTCTTTGCGTGCTCGAGCTCGCCGTCTGAATTGTATATATGCACATCCGCGTGTTCGGTAAAAAATGGAATTTCTTCCATGTATCGCTTTCGACGAAACTCGAGTTCCTCTTCTGTAATAGGTGCTCTTTTTTTGATTCGCGCCGATAAAATATCCCATGAACCCGCGTCAATCCATACAATACATACGTTCTTTCGAGGAAATATCTCGAGAATGGAACGAACGCCCGGCACATCCACTTCCCGAAGCACTACGTGCCCTTTTTGGAGAGGGTCAACAATGGTGCTCTTTATGGTGCCATATTTATTGCCTCCGTCTTTTTCAACCCATTCTAAAAATTCTCCATTCCGAATTTTTCGTTCAAATTCTTCCGGCGACACAAATTGATATGTGGTTCCCTCGATCTCTCCCGGCCGTTTATGGCGCGTCGTCGCTGATAATGCACACGCTATCTCAGGAAACATAGCACGGAGATGGGCGATAATTTCCCCCTTTCCGCTTCCAGCGGCACCAACAACAAGAATGAGAGTACCGGTTACAGACGCATACATTTCATGAGAGACAGCTGTCATTGTCTCTAATATTCGCGGATAGAGATCTGTGCGTCAATCTTTCGAATGAGATCGATCGTGACTGAAACTGCAATAAGAAGCGCGGTACCGCCAATCGCAAGCGATGAAATTTGTGTGGCTGCCTGAACCACAATCGGGAGTACCGCAATAATGCCGAGGAACAGCGCGCCGACGAGAGTGATCCTCGTTAAAATGCGTCCGATGTATTCAGAAGTGGCTTCACCCGGACGCACCCCAGGAATAAACGCTCCGTTTTTTTGAAGATTTTTTGACAATGCATCGGGATCAAATGTGACCGCCGTATAAAAATACGTAAACATAAATACGAGCAAAAAGTAGAGAGTTCCATAGAGAAGCGTATTTTGAAACAATGCGATGCCGCGCTCAGCGAGAGAGACAACACCTGGATATTGCGTAAGCGTAGTTGCAAAATTCAAAAGCATTTGAGGAAAGAGCAGGATTGAAAGACCGAAGATGATAGGAATAACGCCTCCCTGATTGAGCCGAAGAGGAAGGTATGTCGAAACACCACCAAATACTTTCGTACCACGAACCTTTTTCGCGTAGGTAACCGGCACCGCGCGCTCCGCTTCGGTCATGATGACCACTCCCGCAATTACCAGAAGACCCGCAATAAAGAACGCGAGGTACGTAGGAATATTAGCAATATGGCCGGATATATCAGATGAAAGAATCAGCTGCGACAAAGCGGAAGGAAGTCCGGCTACGATACCAGAAAAGATAATGAGCGATACTCCGTTCCCGATACCAAATTCAGTAATAAGTTCACCAATCCACATGAGCAAAATGGACCCACCGGCAACCACCATCACATTTGTAATAAACTCAAATAAACTTAGATTTGGAAGAACTCCCTGACGTTCGAGAAGTACTAAAAAACTATATGCCTGCAATAAAGCAAGAGGAATAGTAAGAAGACGCGAGTACTGAGAAAACCGCGTGCGCCCCGCCTCTCCTTCTTCCTGATACATCGCTTTAAGTCGAGGCGACATTACCGTCATAAGCTGCATGATGATAGACGCGGTAATGTAAGGACCTACGCCAAGCATAACCACAGAGAGATTCGCGAGGCCGCCGCCAGAAAAAATATTCAAGAGGCCAAGAAATTGATTTTGTCCCAGAAAAAGTGAAAGCTGAGCCGCATCAATCCCCGGAATAGGTATTGCGGCGAGAAGTCGAAATACGGCAAGTGCGCCGAGCACGAACAGTATGCGAACGCGAAGCGTCGGATCAGTAACGATAAGCCGCAGTTTATGAGTAAATGCGTTAAGCATATGTTATTGTACCGTTCCTCCCACCTGCTCAATTGCCGCTTTTGCCGAAGAGGATACTTGGCAATCTGATATAGTAAGTTTTTTGGTAAGTACGCCAGTACCAAGAATTTTTACAGGGACTGTGCGACCTCCTATCTTTCGAATCAATTTTTTTTCAAGCAATGAGAGAGGCGTTACGGTAGCCCCGCCTTCAAAGCTGTTTTCGAGGTCGCGAAGATTAACAGTGGCGTTTCGGAATTGTCCGCTCCGAACAGTACGTGCACGATTTTTTCCAAATCCTCGTCGTTTCGGAATTTTTTTCAAGAAATCTCGAATTTCAGGACGAATACGACTTCCTGCGCGCGCGGTTTGTCCTTTCCCTCCTCTGCCTGAGGTTTTGCCACGTTTTCCACCACGACCTACTCGACGAGCAGATGGGTGGGGGTTGTGTCGTTTCAATGCGTTTCGTTCCATAGTGGAAATATTAGCTGCGAAGGTTTCTAAGCGCTTGTACCGCTGCGCGAGCATTATTAAGTTTATTTTTACTCCGAGAAAGCACTTTTGCGGTCACATTGGTAATTCCTGCAAGCTCAAGAACGGTTCGAACTGAACTTCCCGCGACCAATCCTCGACCGGGCGCAGGCATTACCTTTATGACTGCTGACGCGTATTTGGATTCGACATCATGTCGAATGCTTGATTCTTTGGTTCGAGGTATGGTGATCATCTGTTTCTTCGCGCTTCGGAATGCTTTTTCCATGGCAAGCGATGTGTCGCCTGCTTTACCGGTTCCTACTCCCACACGACCGTGACGATCTCCCGCAACCATAGCAACACTGAAATTAAACCGGCGTCCTCCCGCAACGACGCGGGCCACACGTCGAATGCTAATCATCTTTTGATCAAATTCAGGACGTACTCGTTCAGCCCTTTGAGGCCGGCGTCCTTGTTGCTGCCCTCCTCTGCCGCGTTGTCCCCGAGAACGTTCTCGGCGATCGCCTGGCGTTGGCTCTTGGTTTGAAGGTGGCATCTCTTTAATCTCCGATTCAGGAGTGTCGATCGCTTCAGTTTCCTTTTTCTCTGTTGTGTCAGTTGTCATAAAAAATTAATGCGTTACATTTGAAGACCTTTTTCTCGCGCCGCATTAGCAAGTGCCTTAATCACACCCGTATATCGGTATCCGCCCCGATCAAATACCACTCTCTCGATACCCTTTGCTTTTGCGGCCTCAGCGATAGTGGTACCAACCGATACGGCGCCAACCGCCATAGGCACTTTTTTCGCTCCTTTTGAGGTTGCCGATGCCAGTGTCATACCCTTCTCATCGTCAATTAATTGTGCGGACACGTAGTTGTTCGATTTAAATACAGACAAGCGAGGGCGCGTGCTCGTGCCAGATATGCGAGATCGAATGCGTCGATGACGTCTCTGTCGACTTTCTGTAGTACGGTTCGTCGTCTTTTTTGTTTTCATAAGCGTTGATACCAAATATTATCCAACGGTCTTCTTTCCTTGTTTGCGACGAATAATTTCAGTGTCGTAATGAAACCCTTTTCCCTTATACGGTTCAGGCTTTTTTTGTCCGCGGACATCTGCCGCAAATTGACCGACCAATTCTTTGTTGATTCCTGTAATCGTCACGTTGTTCTTTTCCGCAGTAACGGTCAGCCCTTCAGGAATAGAAAGGACGACAGGATGAGAAAAGCCGAGTGCCATAGACAATTCGTTTCCTTTTTTTTCTACGCGATACCCCACTCCCTCAAGTGTCAGCTTTTTCTGGAATGGAGTAGATACGCCTGCAATCATGTTCTTTATGTGGGACGCAAATGTTCCCCATAATGCTTTCGCGAGCTTAGTGTCTTCGTTTGGGGTCACCAAAACCCCTGCCGCCTCAACGACAATATTCATCGATCGAGGGAAGGATTTTTGGACTGTTCCATGAGGTCCTTTAACCGCAATCACTCCATCGGCCACCGTTACCTGAGTGGTGCTTGGAATAGGTATATGGCGCTTTGCTATACGGGACATATTAGGTGGAATGAATACGTTACATTTATAGGAAGGAAGGTTCAAATTTTACCACACAGTAAATAACGCTTCGCCTCCAATATTCTTTTTACGCGCGTCCGATCCTGTCAGGATCCCTTCGGGAGTTGAAAGAATAATCGCCCCCTTGCCTCCCTTGACTGGCTTAATATGGGATGCCCCCAGATACATGCGTCGCCCAGGTTTTGATACGCGTACGGCTTTTTCAATACGGGGTGTACCTACTTGATCGTACGACAACTCGACACGTAGTGTTTTCTTCGCTTTTTTCCCTTGTTTTTCTGCTGACTTCAAAAACCCTGCAGTGACTAACGTGTCTGCAATGGCATGCTTTATTTTAGAATAAGAAACCTCTACGGTTGATTTATGTACCGCTCCTGCGTTAACCATTCGCGCTATAAAATCTCCGATTGGATCAGTTACCATGATGATTTCTTTACTCCTGGAATATATCCTTCATTGGCAAGTTCTCTAAATTTTTGCCGCGAAAGGCCAAAATCTCGTATGTAACCCTTACCTCGCCCAGTGATATTGCAGCGATTTTTGAAACGAACAGGAGAAGCGTTTTTCGGCAATTTTTGGAGCGCTTCATAATCACCGGCATCCTTGAAAGCCCTTCGTTTTGACGCATATTTGGCAATAAGCGCCCTTCTCTTTTCATTTCGAGCTATTACTGATTTCTTGGCCATGAAAATAAAACGCTCCGTGAGCGTGGCGCCATAGTAGCAGCCAAAAAGACAGGTGTCAAACGATAGCTACTTCGAGTCCTCCGAAGAAAGGTTCCTTGTATTTCTATATTATTTTTGGAGTGGAAGCCCGATAAAGCGGAAGAAACTCTCCGCTTCTTTCTTATTGGTTGCCGTCGTCACAATAGTCACCGCAAGCCCAAATATATCACGAAGATCTTCGTCAGAAGTCTCAGGAAAAATGGTGTGTTCCCGTATGCCAATGGTAATGTTGCCCATCGCATCAATCGATTTTGGTGAAATGCCACGAAAATCACGGGTTCGTGGAAGCGAGACATGGATAAGCTTATCAAGAAAATCATACATACGAGCCCCACGGAGGGTAACTTCAAAACCGACAACTTGTCCCTTTCGAACTTTAAAGGAGGCGATCGATTGTTTAGCTCCTCGAGGAGCTGCTTTCTGTCCAGTTATTTTTGCCAAACGATCCTGCACCAACCTTGTTCGTTCCTTGTCACGCGTCGATCCAGTACCACTTGAAATAACCACCTTGAGAATCTTTGGCGATTGCATATTGTTTGCATAGTGAAAATCGCCCTTAAGAGCATCGAATGCTGCTGTTATTTTCTTTTGAATCGGTGTGTACATATTCTTTATATTTCACTTTTGCCTTTTTTTGCAATACGAACCTTCGTCCCTTTTGAATTCTTCTTAAACCCTACCCTTGTCGCTTTTCCGCTTTTTGGATCCTTAAAAGCGACGTTCGAGATGTGTACAGGAAGTGCCTTTTCAATAATTTGACCCTTAGAACCAGATCGATTTGCTTTTTGATGACGCTTCACCACATTAATTCCTTCAACAATGACCTTGTCCATTTTGGGAAATACACGAGACACCATGCCGCTTTTGCCACGGTCTTTTCCAGAGAGGAGAATTACTGTGTCGCCTTTTCGGATTTTCATATCGTTATACTACTTCTGGAGCGCGTGAAATAATTGTCTGGTATCCTTTTTCTCCGATCTCTCGCGGAATGGGACCGAAAATACGCCCTGCTTTTGGTTCCATTTTGCCCTTTTCCAAAATAACGACAGCATTCTCGTCGAAACGGAGGTAGGAACCGTCCTTGCGTCGAAATGGTCTGTTTTGTCGAACAACCAAACCCTGAAGCACTTCTTTCTTCTTTACTTGCTTTCTTGGTTCAGCAATTTGCACCGACAACATAACAAGATCGCCAATTTGTGCGTATTTCTTTTTCGAACCTCCAAGCACTTTGAAAATGCGTCCGATTTTCGCTCCGGAATTATCTGCAATATTTACGAGTGTGCGAGGCTGAATCATATTACATTATTTTACAAGCACGAAAAATTTTGTTTTAGAAATGGGGCGTGTTTCTTTAATAGTCACCTTATCCCCAACAGCTGCCGTATTGCCAGGATCGTGCACGTGGAACTTCTTAGACTTGGCTATAAATTTTTTGTATTTCGGGTGCGGCATAAAACGCGACACCAAAACGACTATCGTATCTTTCATTTTGTTTGAAACCACCAACCCTCGGAATGTTTTCGCGCGAGAAGTGGCTTGTGTGTGTGATGAAGTGCTAGTCATAAATTACGCGGGTGATCCATTTCGAATACGACGATTGATTTCGGTGAGAAGCGCGGCGATACGGCGTCGAAGATTTCTCCCCTCCATAGTATTTCGCGTCTTAGAACCAGTCATGCCAAAACGGAATGAGCGGAGTGCTTCTTGCTTCTCTTCAAGTTCTTTTTTGATATCTTCTATTTTTTTATCTGTAATGGACGACATACGCTACTATGATTTTGCTACTCGCGCAACACATTGAGTTTTTACAGGAAGCTTTGAACTCGCTTTTTTGAATACTTCGTTAGCAACTGTTTTAGTGACCCCGTCAATTTCAAATAAAAGCCGCCCAGGCCATACTTCCATTTCAAAACCCTGAGGATCCCCTTTTCCTTTCCCCATACCAACTTCTGCCGCCTTTTGTGTCCATGGTCGATCAGGAACCACGCGCGTCCCCACACGGCCGGTTTTTCCG
>CAZFRC010000012.1:12543-20652 GCA_964521185.1 uncultured Candidatus Saccharibacteria bacterium | reverse complement strand
CCGCCAACAGCATTTAGTATCGGACCTATGCGTAGACCTTTTTTCCAACGTATTTTCAGTTCGAATCCCTTCCTCTTGAGACGGAGGGACTCAGAGGCGATGTTGTATCATTTGCTCTGTTGGTGCTGTTTAAAAATATCGTTAGAATACTTCCATGGAACGAGAACCTGAAATCAAAGAGCAGTTCGCTACTATCACGCCGGATAATTTCGACGCGGCTTCCTCTGAACTTGGAAAACTCATTTAGACCGGCAACTACAAAGAAGCTCTGCCACTTGCAGACAAGCTCTTTGCATACCGAACTGAACAAGGAGATCGAGATGCGGCACTCATTAACTATGCGAGCAACTATTATTCCGCTGCCTCGCGTTTGTGGAGTGAACATGGCATGAAAGCCGCACCGTCTGTTGGAAAGTACATGAATACCGCGCTTCGTTCTCTCCAAGAGAGAGTGGGAGTAGAAATAGAAAAACAAGGAGGAAGGAAAGACGGCATGACTCCTGTCTCCCTCGACGCACTGACCGCAGATCAACTTGACGTAATGCAGATAGTATATCGAAAGGCTGGAGAAATGGCCGATCGTATTCCGTTGGTTAAGCCGCTTCGGGAATTATTGCTTTCAAAAGAACAGGATCCCGTCCGTGATTTTGATGCGGCGGCGCTTCTTGCTATCCGCGCGGGATTCAAGAAAGTGGAAGCGACGAAGGAGTCCGACGAGCCAGCTGCGCCACATACAGAAATATTCTTGCGAGGCGGAGCTTTCGATATTGCAAAGAAGTACGGATGGAAAGACCAAGCAGCCACTCGTGCTCAGAAACTCTTTGAGCTTGGAGACGTATATCCATGGCCGCCAGAGGATATCTCTGCTGAGGAGGTGTCTGGGCGGTTGAGTGAGTATGGACAAGCTGCACGAGTTGCACGACACCTTCGTGATATTGCCAAAGCAATGGGAGATGAGGCACGTGCTGAGGAATTCGGAAAGAAAGCAGAAGTATTCGCTGCGCACATACCAGACCAAAAAGCAAAATTATATCAGTTGAGTGTAAAAGGTTTCCAGGATTCGAACCAGGTTTGATGTTAAGGTAGGGAGGTTTTAAGACAAATGGCGAAGGGGGAACGTTAATGTAACCTTGCTGCACCAAAAGAAATAGATTGAAATTATATAAGTTCCGCCAGCAATCCCCCTAATTCAATCGCGCCTGAACGACAAGCTTGTTATGGATTCAATTTCTTTCTTGGGACTGGATAGATAATAATGGGATGCATTACATCGTTTTGTTTACTGTACGTCGGTAATTCGATCAACTCAAAACTAACACCGATCCTTTCACCTAATTTCTCTAACTGATTTTTGATGATCTGATACGAAGTTTCCTCTCGCGCGTGGGCAAAAATCGGTATCAAATTTCCTTTGTCCAGGTAGTTTTGTTTATACAATTCCATAAATCCTTGTATCAGTACTTCACGCGACACAATTACGTGAGATTAAGGCCGGTAAAGAAGTGTCGATATGGGTAGCCAACGTTTTGAAAACGACGAGACCGGGTATACAATTTAGTGAAGAATGGAAGCGTTCGTACGTCCGCAATCCTACGATGCCAAAAATCATTCAATGGACAATCAAATATTCATTTGGATTCATTACAAATGAAGAAGAAGCGAGTCATGTACTTATTGGAATGGTTGCAATAATGATATTCGTTACATTGTTTTTGCTCTTTGGCGGAAGCGGTGATGTCAGATTCAATCCGGAAGACTATCCACACGGATTAATAAGTCCAGAATCCACATGATCATCGTTCGAGAAACATGTAATCGGGGATTTACCCTTATAGAACTTTTGGTAGTGGTTGCAGTGATAGGTCTTTTATCCAGCATTGCGCTTGCCAGTCTAAGTAGCGCGCGCGAGAAAGCGGCGGTTGCAAGTACCATCACCAATTTTAAACAAGTTGAGAAAGCGTTACTTTTACTTGCCGACGAAGAAGGCATCTCAACATGGTGGCAAGAGACAAGCTTTTGTCCTTCAAATTGTGACATTTCGTTCATGATAGAAGATACAAATCGGTTAGGAAAATTCCTTCCTCTTGCGCCAACACCCCCAATTGGAACTAATTTGCACTATGACAACGATCTCGACTCTTTTGCGTGTGGAAGTGGAGGTCCTGTGTACCAAGGAGTTAATCTCGGCATTCGTAATGTATCAATGGAATTTGCTCAGAAAGTAAGTGTGGAAATTGACGGTGATAACGATCTTCTATGCGGAAGAATACGCTGGGATCCAAGTGGTGACGGTTCCCTATTTTACAATATTGCCAACAGTTACCAGAATTACTAATAGACGAGACGTGGGTGCCACGCAATTTTTTCCGATTTCTTTCTATCGAAAGGATAGTTCAGAATAAAAACATGAGCGGTGTGTTGATATTTCTGGTTAAAACATCACACACTGTTCGTGGATTACGGAAGCGGCGATTGCTCCCTCACGAAGGATACGTGGCGTACGACCTGAGGCATCTACAATCGTGGAGGGCGGATGGTTGAGAAAACCGTTGTCGACAATGAGATCAACGCTGTTTCCAAATTCCCTTTCGATATCATTTGGATCAGAGAGCGAAGGGGTTCCCGACAGATTGACACTTGTCGAAATAATTCCCTTCCCAAATTCTTTTGACAGAAACCGACAAAACTCGTTATCTGGAATACGAATACCAAGAGGCCCGTCAGTGAGGGTGTTTTGTAATGGCGAAGATGCGTGCTGAGGAAGAATCATCGACAGTGGTCCCGGTAAAAATGCGGATTCGAGTTTTAATGCAATATTGGTAATTTCCACATACGCGCGCGCCATTTCAAGATTTGAAACCATTACCAAGAATTTCTGTCGATCAGAACGTTGTTTGATAGAGAATATTGCATCTACAGCCTCTTTATTTTCGGCGTCGCACCCGAATCCATAAATGGTGTCCGTGGGATATACCAGAATGCCGCCTTTTGTAAGGACACGCGCGGCCGCCTCCGCGGCCGCGCGTGTATTAGTCCCGTTCAAAACAATCCGCGTTGCCATAAAATTGAATCCTACAAAAAAACACGTTAATATGCCATAGTTTAATATAGTCCTTAGCTTGCGCGGTTAGCTCAGTTGGTAGAGCACTTCCTTGACGTGGATGGGGTCAGGGGTTCGAATCCCTTACCGCGCACCAAAGAAAACCAGTGCGGTTTGGGCGTTGTCGTGCTTCGTGAGACAAAAAACAGAAACCATCAGCTCGCCATATCAAAAAAAGTTTTGTTCACATTCTGTTCTAAGGGATGCGAAAATTTTTGTATTCCTTTTATATTTTAAAAAATGTATTATTTCTGCATGTCCATCGAAAAAAAGCCTGAAGACATAAATAATCCGAACCCAGAGCAAAAATTCGGGTTGAAGGAATTGGTAACGGCTTTGATGCTTGCTGGCACGCCGCCAGCGTTGGCGCAACCGGCAAATCCCTATCCGCATAGCATTGAACAAAGCATACAACAAGACGAATATTTTCGAGAGAAGGTCAAAGAAGTAAGAAAAATCCTAAAACTTAATGCAGAATTTTATGCGGAACATGAAAGATTTGCAAAGATACTGGGAATCCAAGCACAGGATTCGAACAAAAGAACTTTCTTCGAAGAAACCGAAAAAGCACTCGATGATCCGCAATATATAAAAGGCATCCTGAAGATCAGGGAGTATGGGGGCAATCTCTATGAATTTGTCGGTTATATTTCTCCAGATCTCGTAAAGGACCACGCAGAGCTTGAATCTCGACTTTCGCGTGTTCCAGAAATACTTCGAGGGAAAATAAGGATCGTTGGGGATGATTTCAACGATACCAGAAAAATGCCGAATTTCTCTCGAGAAGGATTCAAGGAAAAAGCGTTACAGTTTTTTGATGCAGGGATAATGCTTAATCCCCATGAGTTGAATGGATTACTCGATCTCGAAAATGATTCACCGGGTATTTCTGACGCGATTATCAGCCTACACCGAAGAAACGAACATGAATTCAAAGCTCGCGACATCATCTATATTCTCATGTCAAAACGAATACGCGCTGACGGATTGTTTGACGAGGCGTACATCGATGCTCTTATAGAGCTTTCAAAAACCCGAATTGGTATCTTTTCTTCGACGTCGAAAGATATCTCTACTGATCCCGAGAAGTGGACACAATATCTTGAAAGGATTAAAGATCCAAAATTTAGAGAAGCGTTTATTGGATTTCAGACAATAGATTATATAAGTATAGACGATGCATTCAAATGGAATCCGGACATGTATGAGCATCCTCTTTTCTTAAAAAATATAGCATTACTCAAGAAACATGGGGGCTTAAAATTACTTGACTTAGAAACTCATCATTCCAATACGCTGAAAGCAGAAGGATTGGAAGAATTTTTATACATAATGTCTCCGATTATCCCAGGCATGAGGGAGACAGTGTTTAGATTCATAGAAGAAACAACCGGTGATGCGAGTAAGTGGACCGCCGTACAAAATTTAGTAAAAAAGTATCAATATAGCGAGAGGGCATTAAAGATGATTCCTTATCTAAAAGGGGCACGTTTAACCGACGCCGAATATCTCGCAGTATTTGATGAGGACATACAGATCAATCCAAATGGTCAAGATCCTTATTATATTTCCTTGGGAGATATAGATGCAAAATTTGTACAAAGGAAAACTCATAAAAACATAAGTGAGCATATACGCGACCTTAATGGATATTTAACGACACTGAATAATCAAGATACCAATATTGTCGTCCGAGAAATTTTGGATAAATTCCGTAATGCAGCATTTACCATGCCGATTTTATGGATGAACGAGTTGCATGACAGCGCGCCCAAAAAAAGACTCGAGGTTTTAAGCACTTTAAACGCTGATGTACTGTTCAAGGTGATGCTTGCTGGTGGAGACGAAGCGTATCTTTCAACCTTCCGTCTTCTTTACAACGGGAACGGATACGCTGGACCTGAAACCGCACATTCATTCATAAACAAAATCAGAAAAGAATACGGTTCATTGTATGCGTATCTCCAAACAACACGCCCCACGCATGAACAATTTGACTCATTCATAAATCTGATGTCACAAAATAACATTCTCGACCAGTTTCTCTCGGACATCGGAAATGCAGATCAGCAGCGCGAAATTCTTATGCAATTCCTTTTTGATCCAAAAAACCAACTTTCGGAAAATCAAGCGATCTCCCTTAGTGACCTTCTCCAAACGTCGAACAACGAATCGGTATGGAGCTTCGTCCTCGATTCTTTACGAAAAATTTTCGAGGATTCAAACGCTAATGTTCAATCAAAAAATATCGCCGGTCTTTTGGTGGCACAGCACTTCCTTAAAGCAACCCATGTACCACAATGGGCGCAGAACTTTGTCGAAGCGAACCGCAAATACTTCCCCAATATGCAAACCCTTGAAGGAAAAAAGGCGTTCAACGTAGCTGAGGAAGGGAAAGCGACAAACATACAACTCCACTTTTTCTATGACGATAGAGGCAAAAATAGACCTGAACAGACATGGGATGGACATCATTCGTTCCGCAATTTCATCGTCAGTCTTGGAGGTACTGTGTCATGGGATAAGACGGGAATGATTCAAAGAATAACAACAATGGAGAAAAACACAGAAATAACTGATGAGGGTGATTATATAGTAATTAAGAAAAACCATCCAGGAACGAAACGGGTGATCTTAATTTATGCCAACAAACCAGACCGAAATGATACGGTTGTGGCGGATGTTCAAAGGAATCTTATGAGAGAAAAGAAGCCACATATTGTCGTGCACCGAGGCCACAGTTATCATGCCAAAAAGACGATTGAATTACTGGAGCCGGGGGCGGGGGTCGAACTCGTCAATCTCGGCTCATGCGGCGGTATCAAGAACATATCCCACCTTCTCGAAAAAATATCGAATGTACAAATCATGGGAACGAGAGCAGTAGGCACGATGATCGTGAACGATAGAGTGCTGCGAGCATTTGACTCCATGCTTCTGAAAAACGGCAGTGTAGATTGGAGTCAACTTCGAACGCAATTAGATCGAGACTTCACACGGCGCGGCGGCATGAGTTTAGAACATTGGGATAACTATGTCCTACCTCATCAAAACCGAATTGCACATCTCATCGCAGCTATTAAAGCAAAATTATTGGATGAAAAAAAACTTGATATTCGCGAAAATGTGCCGTGAAAGAAAACGGCTCACATATATTGTTATGTATAAGCGGTTTTTCGAAACTTGTGCCTTTCTTCCACCCACTTCACTTCCCTAATCCATCCCCATGGAAAATACCTGTACGCGCGGAGACGATCGGGGCGAGAACGGACGGGCTAATAAACAGAAAGAGTCACGAGACGGTGTTTGAGATTTGACGTAAATGTGGCTATACCCTAGGTTCGCACCCAAACACGCGTGCGAATCATTCATTATTTTTGCTACAATATGTTCGAGTATTGTTAAAAATATACTCACCAGTATTCAAATGTATACATACCAAATAATATGACCAATGAGGGATCGCCGGAAAATGGATCGGTTATAAGATTTTGGACACCGTTTGAACGCCTACTCATTGAGGCTAAAGGCGAAAAATGGATGAGGGCAAAAGAAGCCGAATGGACATTGCGGGCAAAACTTCGAAATAACACGGAGGCAAAAGGGTTCTTGATGTTTAAAGAACAAGAAAGAATCAAAGCGGCTATCGAATCGATGTCATTACATCCAGACAAAGCTGCGTGGCCAACAACACTATTGGTACACGAAGTGCTCAGTTCTAATTCGTTTAAAATTCTAGACAATCCCACTATTGAGAAATCTGAAGCAGATCGAAAAGAGATACAAGCCGCGATTTCTCTTTTCGTCAACCAAGAAAAATCTGATGCGACTAATGCAATACCAGAAACAGTGGCAAAGTTACGAAAAAATAAAACGCGAGAAGAACTTCAGATTTTTGACAAAGCTTCCCAAGAAATATTGACCGACCTGTCTTCTGAGTTTTTAAATTCTGGAAATATCGAAAGTTTCCAAACACTATTTAAAAACGCCAATCCGCGAATAGCACTCGACACCCTCATCCTCCCTGATGACGTATCAGATAGAAACCGGGTAAAAGAACATATAATGCCTTATGTATCATTTTTGCTTGCGCACGCGTTCCTTGAATACGCGAAATCTGACACTGTCCAAAAAAATCAAGAAACAAAAGAGTGGCTCTCCGCCACGATAATTTTTTTAAAGCGAATCGGTTTTGACGAATCTTCAATTGAAGGATTTATAAAAACGCAAGAGGTGTTCGACATATACGCTTATGAATTGCTCAAACAGATTGACCATAATCCCAATACTGTACGCACTGTCCAGTTGAAAGAACTGATTCAGACACTTGGGAAACTTGGAATAATCAAGGAACAGTATATCGACATAGGGCCGAGTCTTGGGCAAAAGGCAGATAATTGTGCGAGAGATGCCTTTGTGAAATGGTTAAACAACAAATACTCCTTTGAAGAGATGCAACTCGCATGGGATCAACTTACACAATTAGGATTTATCACTCCCTTAAGATTATCTGGATTATTAAAAGAAAAAGAATTTATTGTCTCCACGTATAGAAAGGCGTTCGCTCCAGGACAAGAACGATTGAAAAACATTCCCCTTATATTAGCGCAACTTGAAATACTGGCCGAGAAAGGATTCCTATATCCGAAAGATTACTATCGATTTATTCCTTCCCATCTACTTCCAAGAGCAAAAATAATACCTTTCCCTGATCATCGGCAACGCAAATAAATCCATGAAAATCCTTGCGATCGAAACATCGTGCGATGAAACTGCGGTTGCCGTTTTGGAAGGTTCTGGAAAAATGGGTGCTGTTGATTTTTCCATTCTGGGGCACGCCCTGTATTCTCAAGCGGCAGCTCACGCGGCGTTCGGAGGTGTATTTCCAAGTCTTGCAAAACGCGAACATGGAAGAAATTTAGTCCCTCTTATTCAGGCTGCGCTTGAAGAAGCGGGATTGTTTCGAAGCAATGCGACACCGCTTGAAACGGACGCGGGGGGGGGGGGGG
>CAZFRC010000012.1:0-12533 GCA_964521185.1 uncultured Candidatus Saccharibacteria bacterium | reverse complement strand
CCCCGCGAAGGAGATTTGCTGAACCTCCTTCTCCCCTTCCTCGACGAAACTGAAGACCCTGACATCGATGCTATCGCGGTAACCGAAGGTCCGGGCCTTGAACCCGCTCTTTGGGTCGGCATCAATGCTGCCTATGCCCTTTCGATCGCGTGGGAAAAACCTCTCATCCCAATTGATCATATGTACGGACACACGGTGGCTTCGCTTGTTAGGGATAATGCCATCCGAGACATCAAACTTCCTCTCCTCTCACTCCTTATTTCCGGAGCGCACACAGAGTTAGTACTGACCCCAACGTGGGGATCCCAGAAAATTATCGGAGCAACAAAAGATGATGCGGTAGGAGAATGCTTTGATAAGGCGGCGCGCCTTCTCAATCTTCCATACCCAGGAGGCCCGCATATATCTCGACTCGCGGAAGAAGCTCGCCAAAAAAATATCCCGAAGCTTTCCGAGCCATTACCGCGCCCGATGATTAATTCTGGAGATTTTGATTTTTCTTTCTCAGGACTTAAAACCGCTATTCTGTATCGAGTGCGCGACGCTGATCTTACAAAAGAATACATTCTCCAAATGGCGAGAGAGATTGAAGACGCTATCACCGAAACCCTGATAAAAAAAACAACCGACGCGCTTCTCTCTTCCGCTGCCCGATCGCTTTCAATTGGCGGCGGCGTTGCGGCAAACATGCACATCCGAGACACATTCACTGCTACCATACACAATGATTTTCCAATTGTGGAACTTTATCTTGGTGATCCAAAACTTTCAACCGATAACGCCATAATGATAGGCCTTGCCGCGCTCGACATACTTCTTACCAATACGCCTCCTTCACAAAGACCGCTTCGCGCATACGGCAACCGGAAGAGAATGCCTCAATAAAGGAATTAGGGGGGGTATAGCCAATCCCGCGCGCCCTAGTATAAAGAGTGTTGTACTGGTTTTGAACACTCATGCAATTAAATTATCTTGATCGTCTCCATTAAATTATCCTGTTCGTCTCCCATATCTTCTCCCATAGGTGATGGTGTTACCTAACTTTCTACGACCGTTAAAAGTTAGGTAAATCTTACATTGTACGTTTTTGACATACGTGGTAACGCTCATATTATTCCCTATATCGATAGTCTTTAGAAAGCGATCAAACGGACTTCTATTAATTAGATTCTATCTGGTAATTTAAAGTGGGTCCGAATGAATTGGTCACGTTCAATTGTGTCCGCAATGATATACAACACCCCATACTGTATGTTCAATTCCGTGCGCACAAGCGCAACCATTTCTTCACAATCATATGGAAATATCCATACACTATCTTGGAGTCTCAAGAAACCAAAACGCTGCAAAAACGCGCGCAACCGATCTCTAATATTTCTCTTTTTTTCTCTTATATCGAAAATAAGTAGCCGCCATCTCCCATCCCATTTTTTTGGTGGTGTATATTTTTCACCAAAATCCAGAAGAGTAACCGCCCGTGCTCCTTTTTGCGACACTGAGATATTTCCTTTTCCGTCTTCTAGAAGAAATCCCTTTTCAATAAGGCGTTTGGTTGCGTCTTGGATAATATATCGAGGATCTTTGACACGTCGATGTTTCTTATCAAGCACGCGCAATATTTGAAGCGCGTTTGGAGCCAACAATGCTAGGGATATGACTCCAGCCGCACCAACAACCCCGAGCACTATTTGTTGTATGTTTTGCCTCTTTCTTCTTCTAGCACTTTCTTCTTCTATATACCCCATTACTTAAGTATATACGACCGTGAGTAGTTAGGTAATGCGCCCATCTACATGGATAGGTTTTTTTCTTTATATATTCAAACTTTTATGTATTCAAATTAAAAATAACAGATAAACACGGCAGTCTATCTTGCCGCGCTGTTATTGTTGCGAAATGGGTCGAATTCGACGCACGGATGATTTTGCATGCTGATCAACACCAGACTGAGTAGTAATAACAACGAAATACCATGCAACAAATAAAGCAAGGAAGACCAGGAGCGGCGGAATGATACACGGATATCCAAACAGCATTCCCGCAACGAGCCCAAGCACGTCGCCTGTCATAAAAAATTCCAAACGACGAAGCGCGCGAGTCTGATGCTCGACACGATCACCGTTTCGCCTGTCGAATAAAAGCCACGCAAGGTATGCAAACGCGATAAAGCCAAGCGCAAGCATTACACATTGTAATGATAGAAAATCGCCAAACGCGATACCGGCTGCTGCGGCCTGTTGCGACATGTCTTCTTGCGATACATCTTCTGTGGCGGATTCTTCCGGCAGGGCGGCACTATCGGTAGAATCTTCTCCAATTGCTGCTTCCGCCACTCCTCTTCCAAAAAAATTACTTGCGGGAGGCGGCGAAACGCCGGGAGCATTGACTCCATCAGATTCAAAAGGAAACGACAGAAGAGGCGACGGTTCTGGGTTTTTGAGTGTAAATTCAAACTCCGAACTGACTGACGGTTGGCCTCCCAAAAACTGCCGCGATACCACGCGCGCGACATATGTTTCTCCTTGTATAAGTCCGGAGAGCGGCATGATATGGAATGTGGTAAGCATCGAGTCTTCGAATGTCGTCTCCGGATATCCGAAATTAGGATGGGAAAGATTGATGCTGTATGGCGCTCCCGATTTGAGACCGAACACCACGCGGCTCGTTGCATCCATGTTGCTATTCCATGTAATCGTCGCAAAGCCCTCTTCTTCATTAATGCTTTCTGCCTTTTCGTTAAAAACGATGAGGTGCGCCAGAGTAAGAGATCCGCCGCCTCCCCCGCTGCCGTTTCCGCTTGAAGAAAAAGATTCCGCGACGCCTTCTCCGCTTGACGAAGAGCCCCCGCCAGAACTTCCTCCCGATGAAGAGCTGCTGCTTCCGCTTGAAGAGGAACTGGTCCCATTTCCATCGGTGACGCAGGTGCTATTTCCACCGGAAAAACCTATGCAAAAATCAAACGCAACGGCACTTCCTTGATATGCATCACCTGACGTCGCGTTGAAAAATACGCTGAAGGCATAGGACGCAGAATCTCCCTCCGGGAGATTCTGCGTAAGCGCGCGCGGAGTACCATCAAAAAATTCAGACAGGGGGATCGAGAAATAGGTCGTCGACCCTTCTTTGACTTCGATCATAAGTACGTCCGCAAGCGAACCGGACACCGATACATTAACCGCCTTTATATACACATCTTGTTCAACGTCCGAAAGATTCAACACAGACACGTCGCGGGACACAGAATCTCCCGGAAGTATGTTCGCTTCGCTAAAAAGCGGCTCCGCCTCAAAAGAGACATCAATGGTTCCCGCCGCAAATACGGGGAGTGCGAAGAAAAGATAGAGGATGCCTATGATATAGCGCGTCATAATTATTCAATGGATTCTTCAGGGGGCGCAATTGGTTCAGGGCGTTCTGGACGATCAGGATGTTCAGGGTGTTCAGGATGTTCAGGGTGTTCAGGGCGCGTTGGCGTCTCTTCTCCTTCAACAGAAGAAGTAGCATCCGTACTGTCTGTGGCGCTGCCGTCGCCATATCCATTCTCTTCATCCTCTTCAGTATCCTTGGGGAGAGCGGCGGCTTCTTCGTCAGCGGATTCTTCATCAGCGGCTTCTTCGTCAGTGGTTTCTCCATCGGCAGTTTCTTCGGGCAGTGTTGGAATTTCTTCGCCAATCAATTCTTCCATTCCCTCATCCTTGGATTCGATTGAAGATGTGGCGGAAGCAGAATCAGAAACCGTTTCGGTTGTCGTCCCTGTTTCAATAGTTGAAGTTTCCATGTCAAACAATACGTTTTCCAATTCGGATTCGAACGCAGGAGTTGACGAAGCTGTCTGTGTCGTTGTCGCTGTTTCTCCTTCCTCTTCTCCGATCTCTTCTTCACCAAACAATTCGGACACAAATTCAAAATTTAGCCCGATCACCTCGTCGTCTGATGCCTGTGCCGGCGTAACCTGTTCGTCTCCAAAAATATCCTCCTCCACATCAATCTCTCCGGCAAATTCTGGATATGGAACACCCTCATCCTGCACACGCTCCGCCGCACGACTCCGCGCCTCGAATTCCCGCGGATGCATGTTTTGCGGCGGATGGGTATGGATTGCCGCGCTCGTCGACATCGCGTTCAACAGCGGATTTTCTCTGCCGGTTGCGATAATGACAATCCAGATGTTGCCCTCAAACGTCCACGGCACCTTCCAAGCAAACAATCCGTCGTTATAGGTTTTTTTCGAAATAGCATGGACAGTGTCGCCGTTTGACACGTCACCGCTTCCGTCTTTGTCTTTAATGTAATACAGGCCGATTTTAAGATCTTCATCGGGACCGTTGTGATTCTTTGCCTCCCACTGAAGATTCATGGTGTCCCCCCAAAACCAATCGTATGCACCGGCTTCGTTGGGATACGACCAGTCAACAGTCGGCGGAAGGCGCGCACCCCAATCACCTGGAGCGTTGGTATCAAAACCGGTGGGAAGGCGCGCAAGCAGAGCACCTTCGGGCGCATCCGGAATTCCGACAGGCTCCCAAAGACTGGTAGTGGCGTTTACCCAAGACGGCGTGGTTGTTCCCCAATTCATTTGGTCCACCACGACTCCATCTGGCCGCTTCAAGATAAGCATGTCAGCATCGTTTGAAAGATCAGTGCCAATCGAGCCATCCTGAAGATGAATGCGCAGAATTTCTTTTGGTATATGCCAAAAAGAGAATGTGGATTCACTGCCTGTTACCATTGCGAAACGTTTGGCCGCCACATTGTGTGCGGTTGAGATTGTGTCGCACGAATCGCCATCGCACAGATGCCATCCATCAAGAGAAAGCGGTATGGTGGTTTGGTTGTAAATTTCGACCCACTCATTCATGGGCTCGACGCCGCGATCAAGCGCAAGATCGTACGCGATTTTATTCAGGCGAAATCCCCATGTGGAAAGATCGAGACGTACACGTTCAATATCTTTAAACCCTCCTTGCTCGAAGCTCGGAAAATCATGACGCGTCTGCCATCCTCGAAACACCACGTCGAATGAACACACGGAATTAACGGCAAACGCGCTGGTGCCGAAATCGAATTTCCATTCTCCGGGAGTGGTGGTAGGGACTGATGAGATGCCGGCAACATCCCCCGTATAGATTTTTGTTCCATTTAAATATGCTGATACTTTGATTGATTCGCAAAACTGCGAATCGCCCGACAGGTTTTCAATAACGGGATAGTACTTGAACGGGTTCGAGTCGGGATTTGGAATGACGATGACCGTTTCGGTTGATGTGGCTTTCGGCGTGCAGTTAACGCGCGTAAACGTGGACGAAGAAGCGGTTACATTCAATGAAAAATCAAGCATGCCGGCTTCGAACCGATTGTCAGTGGATATTTCAGTGTCAGTAAAATAGGCATGCGTATAGCCAATGCCAGAGAGGCTTATCAAGAGATTCATCACAATCAACAGAAGCGAGAGGGTTTTGAAGGCGAAGTGAGATGAAGCGGCATTTGATCGCGAGAGCGATCGAATGCCGTTTCCGCCCACAGAAAGCGGTCGCATGCTAGGAACGATTCCGTCCATTCCAAACCCCACCACTTCTCGTTTCGGAGTGTAATGAACACGCGGGACGATAACAATCCCCTCTAATTCATGCTTTGCGTATTGATGGTTAGAGTTTCGCATGTGGTTCTTCAGAAATGGAAGATCTTCGACGTCGAAACATAGCCCGTATTTCGGTGCCTATATTCCACAATTCATCCAATATGACGAGGGATGCCGGCACCACGATGAGCAAAATGAACCCAAGCGGTTGACGGGCAAAGTCGATTACAAAACCGACATAGGGTATATCAAGAATCACTTTTCCGATAACGTCAGTCTTTAAAACGGCCTCTGCGTCGGGTTCTTCGTTCGCATCACCTTTTACGGTGTAGTACACCTCTCCCTCAATCACTGTATCGGCGATTATGCGGTGCGTGGTTGGAATTTTTTCTCTCGTGTCTTCTCCAAACGTGATCACCTCCCCTACCGCATAGGTATCGTATGGCTTTATGACCACCACCGAACCCGTTTTGATAGCGGGTTCCATCGAACCCGATTGCACAATCTTGACTTCGTACCCTCCCGGAATCGGAAGCAGCGTGCCAAGAAGAGTCAATGCTATTCCGACAAGCGCCGCGACAAAGAATGCGTAGACTATGTTTGCGATGGTTTTCATCTAATGTTTGACGCTGTATCAAGGTTCTTACCAAGGTCCAACCTTTGATATACCCATGTCTTTCCCGGGGAACATTGGTTCCTCCGGTTTTTTCCACCCGCCTTTCGCGACCTTTGTCGCGAAAGGCGGGTGGTGTTCTGAATTCTCCTTAATTAGTTCGCCGTGTTCGTAACGGTGCAGACAATCGCCACGCCTTCGTTAAGTTGGAATACATCGCCAAGATTTGCCGGACATCCGGAACCAGTAATGCCGGTTGCCGTGTATCCGGGGAACGCGTCCTCGGTAATGGTTACATTGGTGTTTGAATCAACCGGTTTCGATCCGCCAGAAGGAACAAGCGTTCCGTTCACGCGCATACTAAAATCGGTAGCCACCGCAGAACCCCCAACAACGTTCTTAATGAGCGTTACACTTGAAGGAATATCGTCGTTCGTGATGGTACAGCTGTATGGGCCGCCTCCTTCAACAATCGTGATATTGCCATCGGAATCGCAATCCCCGCCGAACGTTGCTTCATATCCTTGTGCGCCTAGTTCCGCAACCGTATACACGCCGGGGTTCACGTTCGCAGGAACACCGCTTGAAAGCGGAACATCCATCACCCCGTTAAGGAAGAGCTGGAAGTCGCCGATTACATTGTTTCCGCCATCATCATTTATCACAGTCTTCGTAACCGTAATCTCTTGAGGGCGAACCTCTCCTTCGTTGCAAAGGAAATCAGGATTGTGACGGGCCTGAATCGCGCGAAACGCGACATCAAGCGTCACCCCGTCAGTCTGGTACTCATTGCCAAGCAAAGTGCCTTCACAATTAACTCCGGTCGCAACTGAAGGATTTACTCCTTGCCCTGCTGGAATCGGAGCCGCGGCCAAATCGCCAAAGCACCATGCCTTTGCGATATATAACGTGTCGTTTGCGGGAAGCGGCGTGCCGTTTTCTTCGCCCCATACGTTGTGTGTTGCGTCTGCAAGAGCAACTGACCACGGGGTAGTACTTGCGAGTTCAGTCAAAGACTGAACTCCATCGGTCAACAATTGTTCATCGTCTTCAAGCACATTGTCGCCATCGTCCGCCCACCAAATAAACTCGAGTACGCCGCCAAGTTCGCCATCCCACGCATCATCCGTGTTTTGAACGTCGCCCGTACCTTCAAGTTCCGGCTCGGTTGACGAAATATCATCGTCGGATGTGAGCGAAAGATCCATACATGCCCATGCATCATTTTGTACATGGATCGAAATGGTATCTTCGCCTTCATCATCCGGTTTCAGATCGTCGAAGTTGAAGAAGAGGAGTCCCTCGTCCAGATTTCCACGCGGAAAACTGGTATCGCAGGGCGTTCCGGGAACCGGATATGCCGCTTCTCCATGCCAGAGGTATTCGGTGACATTTTGATCCTGGTCGAGATCGTTTGCATCAACGGCGCATTTGTTTCCGTTGTAGTACGATTCGTTGTCGATCAAAAGATCAATCGCGCCTGCGGCAAAGGTATTTCCACTCGAAATTTCAGCATCCGAGAAGAATGCGCCCGTGCCGCCCACAATAGCGCCTCCAAGAAGCGCCACCATCGCAATCGACATCAGAATTTTTTTCATACAGTCATGCTGATTGTGCTAATAATTACGTGTCCTGTTCTCACGATTTTGGGGCAAAGCCCCAAAATCGTTTTGATTCTAGAGGTTAAGATTCAGGATTCACTTCTTACTCTTATTGAACTTGAACTGGCGGCCATACTGGATCCCAATCTTCGCAAAGAAATGTTCCGTTGTTGCGAGCCTGCGTGGCATAGAATTGCAAATCACCAACTACACTGTCAGTCTGAGCTTCATTGCCAACCTGTGAGCCGTTGCAGAGAAACCCTGTGCCCCGTTCGGTCGGTCCGTTAGTTCCAGTTTTACCAAATCCGTCCTGTTGAACTGGGTTTTTAATGAGCTCACCAAAGCACCAAAACTTTCCGATGTAGAAATCCGTGCCTCCGGGAATCGGCTCCACATTACCGAGAATGCTTGATTGCGAGTCTGCAAGAGCAATTTGTCCTGCATCGTTAATATTTCCAAGTGAACCTTCAAGGAAGACGCTGCCATCCGTCGTCGAAGCAGTCTCCCCTGTTTCAAATACGTTGTCCCCGTCATCTACCCAGAACGCAAAGAAGAGTCCCGTGTCGAGATCGCCATCATTATTTTCTGTTGCATCCTTGTTGTCCAAATCAGCATCACTCTCATCTTCCGGCTCAGTGATGTCATTATCGGCATCCTCTGTGAGTTGTGCCGCGGCACACATCCATGCATCGTTTGAACCGACATGAATCGAGATGGTGTCTTCGCCGTAATCGCCCGGTTTCAAATCTTCAAAGTCAAAAAAATGGTCTTCACCAGGAACCAAATCCTTAAGCTCCCAAGAAGTGCTTGTGCTGAACACAAGGGCACCGGTTGGATCTACAAATCCGTCGATATTGTAATCAATTACGTAGCTCTCGTTGTCGATCCGAAGATCAATGTCGCCAGCCGTAAACGTGTTCCCCGTCGAAGTTTCCGAATCACTAAAAAACGCGCCTGTTGCGCCTGCAACAACTGCGCCCACAAACACAATCATTCCGAGCGAAAGAAGAATTTTCTTCATATATCGTCGTTATTGTTAACATTACGAATAAACAAGCCCTAATAATGCTCCGCAAGGTCGAAGTCCCGCAGAATTTCCCCTGACTTTCCGCACACCTGCGATACTTGATTCTTGGAAGAAGAAACCAAACCGGAACCTTTCGGACGGGCATTCGTTTGGCGCCGGTTCGCCACTGCGGGATGAGTGCGCTTCCCGCATACTGAAGCCGAAACTTCCTTGTATGGGAGGCGCGCTCATCCGCACTGGCAGTTGCAAAAATCTCCGCGTAATAACACCCGCAAAAACTCCGCAACAGCATCGACACAATGCGCGAAAAACTGTCCACACTATATGAGGGAGAACCACCTCGTCAAAGGCCTTTTTTCGGCTTCATAACGGACCAAAAGGACTGTCAAAAAATGTCCTTTGTCCCAGAGGAAACGGCTCGGTTAAGCCATGAAAAAGTGTCTTTGACGATATGTCCTATAGACCCTGTTTTTGAGGGCAATTTTTCGTATGAAAATCTGCGTGTTCCAATGCTGTGATTGCGGTGTATGCCTGCATTTTTTCAGTGTTATTTTTTTAAAAACCTTGATAACTTCCTATACGCAACCTGTTTGCCAATCAAAGATTAGTGTATGATTTTATTATGAATCCACCCTCGAATTCCACGGAAATTAAAGTGTTGGCTGCGGCACTTGGCGCCGGATTGGCGCTTGTCGTGCTGACTGCGGTCAAAGACTTGAATCCGATAGCACACACGACAGTGAGCGAATTGCACACTTTCGAAAACGAAGAAGACCTTGCGGCGGCGCTTGCAAAACTGCCGCCGCTTCCTCCTCTTCCGCCGGACATAGAAGAACCGGAAGACGCGTTGCCGGCTGATGAGACGGAACATAAAACTCTTATGGAAGACACAAGACCTACTCAAAACGAAGAGGCTTCCCCGGATTCGAAACCATCGTTTGTATTTTCAGAAAAGCTAGCGATGGCGACCGTGTTTTGGATCGGCGAAGTCGAAAACAAAGACAATCATTTTATTGCAAATGACAAAAGCGCGTGGGACACCCGCTGGCAAACTCATTATGGCGGAATCGACGATCCGGACGATCGTTGCGGATATCGTCCGTGCGCCTTTGTTCCCAAAGAGAATCCTTTTTACGTAGCGCTTCCCTATAACGATCTCGATGGACATGGGGAGCAAAAAGACAATGCCAGATTAATTCCTTGGTACACACCGGATACAAAAGGGTCAATGCTTAAAAACCAATGGGTGCGGATTACCCGAGATGGCGTTACCTGTTATGGCCAATGGGAAGATGTTGGGCCGTTTGAAGAAGACGATGTTGCGTATGTGTTTGGGAACGCAAAAAACCCGAAAAACACCGTAAACCAATCAGCGGGCATCGACCTCTCTCCTGCGCTTGCCGACTGTCTCGCTCTTGATGGCATGGGTACGGTGATTTGGAAATTGGTGGACGAACGCGATGTGCCTAATGGTCCGTGGAAAACCACAATCACCACTCGTTAGGTTCTTATAGAAAACCCGCCTGTCGCGCGCGTTCTTTTTAAAACGCTATAGCTTCGTGGGTTTCAGGGCTATTTCATTTCCCACGACGCGCAGAAATTCTCGCTGCGCATGGCCGGTTCGCGGCAATTTATTCCAACCAACTCGCCCGCCTTCAAGAGCAACCATAATGCTTTTAAACAAAATGTACGATAGCGCAATTCGATAGAAGAATCGCTGGAGCGGCATCAAAAAGATAATCTGCATCCGTTCGCGGTCTTCAACAAGAGCTACCGCGGCATAGGCGATGTCGATGATAGTAAACACAAAAAAGAAAGAGAGGGCGCGGTCCCATTCTCCGAATAGGAGACTCAAGACTGCCATGATTTCAAATATCGGTGAAATGAGCGGGACAAAAAAGTTATAGAGCGCCATATTGGGCATCACCACAAACCCCATGAGCGGATGATCGAATGAAAAAATATATCCGCGGTATTTCGCGAGGCACTGCAGCGTGCCGTACATCCAGCGGAATCGCTGTTTGCAAAATGCCCGGACGGTTTCTGGGGCTTCCGTGTAGGCGACGGCATCCGGATCATACATCACCTTGTGTCCTTCGGTTAAAATCGCAAGCGTGAGATCCTGATCTTCGACAAGCGTGTCGGACGGATACCCTCCAACGGAAAGCATGGTGTTCCGGCGCCATGCGCCAATGGCTCCGGGAACGATGCCTACCGCTCCGATCCGAGACAGCGCATATTTTTCCATGTTTTGGCCGACAAGATATTCGATTTCTTGGAACACGCTCAACAGGTTCCGTTGTTTGACCACATACACCTTTCCCGCAACAGCGCCGACACGTGTGTTCGTAAAATGGCGCGCCAAGCGCCCTATGGTGTGTTTTCCAAAAATAGTGTCCGCATCGAGCGCCATTATCACGTCTGCAGACGCCTCAATCAGTCCGATGTTAAGCGCGTGCGCTTTTCCTCCGTTTGGCGTTGTGATCACTCGAACCGTTTCCGAAAAATCAGCCGCAACTCGTTGCGCTATCTCTTCAGTCCGGTCAGTCGAGCCGTCATTTATGACAATCACCTCATCCGGAAGACGAGTACTGCGCATAATACTTCGAATGGTTGCTTCGATATTTTCTTCCTCGTTGTACGCGGGAATAAGCACGGCGATACTTCCCGTGAATACAGCGGGTTCTGTTTTCCCAGGAATAAACACGAAGCGCAACAGCAGCACCAAGAAAAATCGAAGCACCGTGAGCAGTATGAGTATGACGAGCAGTATTTCAATGCCATAGACCACGCCACTTGCAACCCACACCGCGAATCCATAGATTCCTGATCCGTTTTTTGAAAAAGGCATGACGGCTCCTTTTGTGAGGCCAACCATTTCCGGGAGAGCGACTATGTCATATCCTCGCGCCCGGACAGTGTCGATGATTTCCGGAAGCGCTTCGGCAGTAAGGTCTCGATCATGAAGCAATATCACCCCACCCGGTTTTTCCGCCCCGAAAGAAAGCGCGGTAATGTCTGGCAACAATGACAACACTCTATCGGTAATATCTTTTGGAGATTCCGCGTTCCAATCGCGCGAATCCATATCTGCTCCAACCGGAATGTATCCCATGTCGCTCGCCCACCTAAGCGGTCCTGTTGCCGTCTCATGATCATATATCGTATAGGTTCCCCTATCCATGAGAAACGGCATTCGATAAAAGAGCGCCGAGTGTCCAGACGCGTGTTCGATAAGCGTGTTAGTGCTGTTAAGTTCGGCCTCTAGCCGCTTTTTCGATTCATGCACGTCCGGAAGGTGCGTATATGTGTGATTTCCAATTGTCGCAAGGCGTTCTTTCGCGACAGTGCGGACAATTTCGGGATGGCGGAGAACGTTGCTCCCCACGAAGAAAAAAGTGCCCGGAGCGTTTTTCTCTTTCAAAATTTGAAGAATGCGTTCCGTAATTTCCGGATGGGGGCCGTCGTCAAAGGTGAGCGCGATGGTACCGGCGCGGCGAGTTTCGTATACCCTATGATCGAAAGTAGGTGGAGTATTGGATGCCGTGTTATTAACGGCATACCACGCCGAACATGCCACAACACCCAAAAATATGAGTGCACACACCACGAGACCGATCCGAGTGACGCGGCGGCGGAATGGAGATTCTGTTTTCTGTTGAAAAATCATACGTTCGGAAAAATTCGGGTTCTGCTTACGGAACGCTTCGCGGG
>CAZFRC010000011.1:0-22455 GCA_964521185.1 uncultured Candidatus Saccharibacteria bacterium | reverse complement strand
CATCCGTTCAACGCGGTTGAGGTGGCACTTCCTGTTAGGTTAAGCGCGGTGGTTTCAATATCTGAAGCGAATGTAGAAGTCGCTAACGCATTTGAAGTAATGACACCTGAGTTTGATATAGAAAAAAGCGTAGTAGTTGCCACCGCCGTAGAACTTGCTATTTCAAATAACAGAAGATTAGTTTCTCCGTCCGAAGCATGCACGGAGAGTTTTGCATATGGAGTGGTTGTTCCTATTCCCACATTCCCTGTTGCTTTTACTATCGAAAAGTCATCTGTATTAAAAGTGCTATTTCCAGTAAATACAAAATTCGTTGAAACGCCATCAAACGCGATATTGGAGTCGGATACAATCAAATCTCCATTGACATCTAAGCCCGCGCTGCTTGAGATAGTAAGCACTCCGGACGTAACAACATCGTCCACGTCGCTTCGAAGAAATGAGGTTGTGGCGATACCATCAAAATATTTAGTGGTAATTGCCGCAGGAACCGAACCAAGTCTTTTCCGAGGGGTCATTTCTCCATCCCACGATGGAGTAGTTCCTGATCCCCCAATTTCAACACCCAAATACAGTTCCTGATTAAAATCAACAGAAGTGAGCGCGGTTGTAGAACCTAGCATGGTTGAAAACAATCCGCTCACAATCGGGATTCGGTTATTAATGCCGGTACCATCGCAAGTAGTTCCACCGTCCGGCGAATAGCACCATGTCTCTGTCCAAATTGGAACGCCTCCCCACGCCTCGGTGTATAGTTTGAAACGGATGTTGTAATTTCCGTCAGAAACTGTCGACGACGCATTTGTTAATAACTTTCCTTGATAATTAATTTCAACGGGCGCGGCAGCGTGAGCGACGTAGGAAGTCAGAGATAGAAAAAGCCCCTCTTGTATCAAAAGGCTTATATATATGGCTATGGTAATAAAATATTTAAATCGAGGAGACACTGATGAACGAAACTTTACTCCTTTTCCCTTTTGCGTCGTTTAAAGAACATCAAAATAAAAAGGATGTTGAGGATAATGAGAAGGATATTCTGAAGCGCAATACTCCCTAGAAAATATCGCGGCAGTTCGAATGTTTCTGTTGAAGCCGCCTCAGCCACATACAGAGAGCCGCGAAGCCGCTTCATTCCACGATTTTCATAATCAAGGACTCGAATACCCATTGGATACATGCCGCTTGCGCCTAAAGCGCCAATAGTCGCAACATAATGGGTTTTGTCTTCGTTCACTCGAAGAATAAAAGAGAAGGTGCTTTCAGGATCTTCAGGGTGAATGAGCGTAACCCCAATAGTCTTCAGCACTTCGGGCAACTTATGGTACGCAATACTGACTGTAAGATTTTTTGAACCATCAATGAACACGCGATTCCCTGTTTTAGGAAGCATTACCCCATCCTGAATGAAATCGAAATCAAGAATCGAAAGACTCTCAATTAAAGGATGGGTAGTAAGCGCGTCGGGAAATTGTTCAAAGGGATCAGAAACCGCGGGTGTTTCTCCTCCCGGGAGCGGCACCATTGCGTCATCTACTACTCCAGTACCAAACGCATTGATCGTTTTTGGAAACGCGGTGTAGTAATATCGGACCCCCGATTGAACCGAGCTGTCACGAGCAGCGATTCCCGGTCCCTCATACACCACAATTCCATCTTCCGGATGTTCTGGAAAAAACTCAGTATTTCGAACAATACGGACTTCAGTAATTCGCGGATCAGAAGGATATTCCCACTTAAGATCAACGGCTCCTTGGTTAGGGGTTGCAGAAAATCCTACGAGACTTGGAATTGGTTCTGTGTCCGACACTACAGGATCCGAAGAAAGCGTCACAAATGTCCCTGTGTATCCTTCTTTCGTACCGTGTGGATCTGTAACAAGTATCTCGAAATAATAACGAGTTGCTTCCTTGAGATTCGGGATAATGAAAGCATGATCTCTCGAGAATGTGGTGGCGCTTCCAGAACCTCCCTCAAAATCAAACGTCTCTCCCCATCGCACCGTTGATTCCGTCGGCACTGTCGTTTCAAACGAGATCGATGCCGAAGTTAAAAACGGAACGACTTGAAGATTGATGATATCGAGCTGGTTCAAATCTGACGGAATACCTCCGCCGCCTCCGCTCCCTTCACCGCTTAAAGTGGTTGCGCCTGACATTGCAGACTTTGCCGACTCATTTCCGGCCGCATCTATTGCCGAAACGGTATATGAGTAATACGTTGAAGTAGAAAGCCCTGTGTCGGAATAGAAAGTGGTCGGTGACAGCGCGATGTATGCAAGATCTCGAAAAATCTTGTATCCGGAAACCCCTATATCGTCGGTTGACGCATCCCAGGTGAGATTTATTTGCGAATTTGACGAAGCTCTTGCAACAAGCCCGGTTGGTACTGATGGCACTGTCTGATCACTTACCACCGTTGTCACCAATATCGTATCCGTTTCTGCAGACACCGATGATAAAGGGGTGTAACCGACGAGAAGTAAGACGCTAAGGATCAGCAGAGACCCTGCGTACTGTAAGCGGTTTGAAACCATGCAAGGACTACAGCGGTATTGCTGTGGCAATAATTGTCGCCGTATACGTTCCAGGTTGCTGTATCTTTGCAGAACCTATTTCAGCTCGGAATTTTACTGTAGTTGCAGTTCCATTAGGCCAATTAGCAAACGCATATTGCGCGACAGTCTGATCGTTAGTCGAAAACGCATCGAAACAGCGATCAGCAGTATCACCAGATCCCGTATTGCACGCAGATCCGTCATCTTTAAAACGACTCACAATATGGACTCCTTCGGGGCTAAACCCGAACTCAGAATCGGTTGATCCGACTGAGAAGGTGTAGTCGGGAATTGAAGATACAGGCGTGTAATCTGCAAAACTATTAGAACCTGAAGTAAGTGCCGGCGAAGAAGTAGCCCTGATTGAAAGCGCATATCCAGCAAGATTATCGGTTGCAACAGTCCATACCGCCGACCCGTTTCCGGTTCCCCCACCGCTCGTGGGCAACGTTCCAAGCGCCACATTAGAAGGCGAAGAAATTGATATGACATTCAATTTCATTGCCTGATATCCCGCAAGCAGTTTGTACGATGAGCTTTGCGAATCACCTGTCGCTATCTCGCCAAGCGTATCTTCTATATTATATGACGTCGATGATCCCAGAAGTCCTCCTGAATTTACGCTATCCGCAATGATTCGATAATTGGTGCTCGACATAACGTCGGCCAACGCGAGAGATGGTAGTAGTACCCCGAAAAGCAGTACGAATCTCATACTGAAGCCAACCGAACACGACGACGCCATACCAAGAGAATGCCGATGGCAACGAGAAGGAATATCCCTGCCACAATACGCCAAGGGAGAATCCACACGATAAATGAATCAGTATCGACAATGTCGTTATACCCTCGATTAAGCTCAAGAGATACTCGGTACGGACCGAATCGTCCGTACGATGGAACAGTGAACATACGTTCGCGCACCCCACCAGGAAGCGCATAGTATGGATCAATCTGAATCAATTCCTCTTTTGATGTAAGAAGCGACTTGATACCGATTAGTCCATATGGATTCACGTGTACGTTGCCCGTATTTTCAAATCCAACTGATACGGTAAGGGGCTCATTGGTGAAATGCCAACGCTTAGCTTTGAGCCACAGAAGTCCGCCACTAAAGCGTGATTCTCCTTCAATGCGTATGAAGAAGAGGCTTGCAATACGTGACATGGTTCGTGCAGCTGAAGCTGATGGAACGTTAGAGGATCCAGAAAGAGACACGATAATCGCTCCATATTTTCCACCTGGAGATGTTTCCTCTGGTATGGATACACTAATCGGCACGACAACTTCGCGTCCGGCTGGAATCACTACATTACGAATCTCTGGAGTCAGGACGTTTTGTACAGAAAACAGTCCCACTTTTCTTCCTAAAAGTGTTACCGTTTCCGCTCCTTCCCTCGGTTCAATATCTTCAACAGAAATTTCGAATGTAGCTTCATGCAAGGTACGGTTTGCAATTGTTACAAATGCTTTCGTGGATCCTCCCGGAATCAAACTGACTTCGTGTTTCGATGGATATACCAAGAAACTGCCCGTGCTTGTCTCTTCTGCAAACAAGTTTATTGGAATCAGAAATACCCCAATGACAAAGAACAAAAGCGTAAACACAACCCCTGAGGGCAAATTCCATTCTATATGGACGATAGGGGTTATTTTACGCACGGCTCTCATAAATCGACCTTTATCCGGACTTACCAGCTTTGTGTAGCTTCTGTCCGGTCCGTGGCGTCACCTGCGTTTGGCGCCACGGACCGAGCACAAGACAAAAACCTCTATGGCGTTCCTTCTTCATCAGAAACGCCTTCAAGCGGAACTAGCACGTACAAATGCTCTTTGCCAGGCCCATGTCGAAACATGGGAGTAATCACCCCCGATGACTCATCACGAGCAACCACCGCAACTTCATCAGAAAAAGTCTCGCGAACCTTATGCACTAACGCGTTATCGTCTGTTATATTCCCGGTACTCGGTAACACCACGAGCCCTTCTTCTGCTACATCTTCTTCTCGAACGATTTCAGGTGACGACGGTTCCTCGATTGCATCGTTGACGGTAGTAGACACCTGCGAAGCACCTTTGTTTTCAATGGCAACTCTATGTTGAGGAACGCCAAACACATACCAAGCCGTTCTACGACCGACTGAATAGAAAAATGCACTGACCTGTCGTCCTCCTTCCCAAGCAGTAACGGCTATTTCATTTCCAAAATTGAATACCGCACCTTGCATTGCCTCAAACACACTTACCCTTTGTGTAGTAGCGTGAAGTGAGGCGACTAATTGTTCACGAATTTCCATGCGTGTATGAGCGAGCGAAGACTTCATCTCAACAACCATTCGATTCGTATCTGCAAACATATTCACTGGATCAAGAAGATACACGCCCACAGCTCCTGCACCTTCGACAAATGAATGTAGTGCGGAACTACTCAAAGCGTACATGGCCTTGGGTGTGGCGTGCGAAAGTTCGAATATAGCTCCGCTGATTTTATCTGCAACATGAGAAGTCGTAATGGTATTAAAACCAAATCCAAAATACGTGGAAAACACAATCACAAAAGCCGCGGCTAAGGCCAATGTTCTTTTTATAAGAGAGGAACCCTGAGCTCCCTTACGTCCATAATGAAGCGGCTCCCAGTCTACTTCTATTTCCTTTGCTTTTTTATATTCAATCTTTCGTTCAGACGACAATGTTTGTTGCCGTACCTCTTTTATTTTTGTATTACGGTTAGCAAAGTTTTTGAGGTCAGTTTCAAATACATACCAAGTTCTTCCAACCAGCATTCCATGCAATTGACCAGTTCGACACAGACGCGAAACATAGTCATTAGTATACCCAACGCGCGCCGCAGCTGCGCGAGATGATAGATATTTCTTTCCCCCTAAAATTATTTGTGTTTGATATGCCATGTCCGTCTTACCGAACTATCTAAATTTTACTAGATATTTCGATTAAACAGAGCAAAAAAAGTGTGGATATGTAGTATCAGACGAACTGTGTAGAATTAATCTACATATAAACGTCAAACACCAAAAAATTCTATGCCGAACAACAAAACGGTGAAAAAGAGAACTGTTGTTCCCAAAAGAAATAATATTGTTACCAAAGCGAATAATTCCAGGAATTTTACAGCCCTGTATTTTTTTTCAAAAAAATTAATTTTCCTCTCATTTACTGTCTTTTTTGAAAAGTCGTTAGGATTTTTCGAGATATTTGGGTCAGAAATCCTATTATAGCGCCTTAAAATTGCATCGTTTCTTAAATCAAGCACTTTAGGAAACCTTTCTTCTCTTTCTTTCTCAAGTATTTCAGCTATTGGATTATTTGTCGTCTTCCTACTAACTGATTCTGCTAGATCTTTATTGATCTCGAACCCAAAATCGTCTCTACGGGCCTTTATTTGAGGAATAAGAGGCCCTTCGTATGCTTCTACCTCAGAAGAAAAGGAATCCTCGCGTATTCGAATAGAATCTGCGAGTTTCCTTTGGATATTAAGACGATTTTCTGATATAAAAACGTGTTTTTTCTCGTGGTGCGCAAATGCTTCCGGCTTAAAACGTTTACGGCGTGTAAAATTTTTGTGATCCAAGAGTCCTTCTTCAAGCAAATACCAGTTCCTCCCTATTAAACGTGCGTTTACTTTTTTGGATCGACAAAGCTGGCCTATGTAATCTCGAGCATAGCCAGTAAGCATTGAAGCTCGTCTTACCGAGATATAACGATTTCCTTGATATATGAAAACATCACTTGTGGGTCTAAGACCGCTCATGGATCCTAGTATATTTCCAAACATCAATAGAAAAAAGTGCTAACCCTGTTGAAAAACACCTCTCAAAACTGGAACCTTTGCACTGTAATTAAATATGAGGCTAATCGATGTAAGTTTTTGTATGGACAAGGAGATTTTACTGGCGTCTTTCAACTCGATACCAATTCGTGGAATAAGGTTTCTAATCTAGAAACTTTTTTAGGAATTTCGTCTTCAGACAACCCTGATCTTTAAAAAATAAAATCTTAGTTCTAATTATAAGAATACAAATAAGATTGGAATATAAGCATTTGTCGTTAAAACGAGATTCATTTTATTGGTCTTAAACTACGTTGGAGCAATTCCCCGATTACCCTAGGGTCTCCTGCTCCGCGAGTCCGCTTCATAACCTGGCCTATCATAAACTGCAGTGCTTCTGTTTTTCCTGAGGAGTAATCCCGTGCTACCTCCGGATTAGTTTGGATAATCTCAGCCACAAAAGAAGCGAGGGCATTTTCGTCGCTTATCCTCTCCTTCCCGCTACTCTTGGCGATGTCCTTGGGACTAACCCCCCTAAGTACCACATCTTTGAGTATATCCTTTGCTCCCCTCGAAGTAACGATATTGGACGTTATTAGCTCTACAAACTCTGCGAAATGCTTTGGGGTAGCTTTTATATCGTCGATCCCTAAACCTTCGGAAGAAAGAAGCCCCATTACATCCGTTAGCAGGTAATTGGAAGCGATTTGTATGGATTTTTGGTCCCCACCTATCAATTTTACGACAGACTCAAAATATACGGCCAATTTAGGGTCACTGACTAGCGTCTCTGCTGACCCTTCTTTCAACTTGAATTCGATTTCGTAGCGTTTTCTTCTGTCGTCAGGCAGTTCTCCTATACTCTTTTGTATCTCAGAGTTCGAAAATCCGGGTATTTTTGAAATTTCCAAAGGAGGTATGTCTGGATCAGGGAAATACCTATAATCGTTCGAAGTTTCTTTTTTTCTTTGGGAAACTGTCTTCTGTTTTATTTCGTCCCATCCTCGAGTTTCTTGTTCTACTGCGCCACCAGCATCGAGTACGCCTATTTGTCTTTCTATTTCATAGTCAATCGCCCTCCACACAGTCTTAAAGGAGTTCAGATTCTTTACCTCAACCTTAGTACCGAGTTCCTTGGATTTACTTACCGATATGTTGGCTTCCACTCGCATCTCCCCTTTTTCCATATTTGCCTCACCAACGCCAAGGTACCGAAGAAGGAGCTGTAGCTCTTTTGCAAACTCGGAAGCAGATCTGCCGTCATGGATGACGGGTTCAGTGACTAATTCCATAAGAGGAACTCCTGCGCGATTGAAATCAATGAGACTTTCCCCTGTTTCCATGTGCTGGGAGCGGGCGGTGTCTTCCTCAAGATGTATCCTTGTAAGGTTTACGCCTCCCAACACCCCTCCAGAGACTAGCGGATATTTGTACTGGCTTATTTGATATCCTTTTGGAATATCGGGGTAAAAGTAGTTTTTTCGATCAAATTCCGTGTAATCAGCCAACTTGCCGCCAACGGCCACGCCCACGCGCAAAACATGTCTTACAGCCTCTTTATTGACTGTAGGAAGGGTTCCTGGATGTCCCAAACAGATGGGACAAATGTTCACGTTTGGTCTCGCTTCATCTGGGTCATTTTTCGAATCACAGAACATTTTTGTTCTGGTTTTAAGCTCAGCATGAATTTCAAGCCCGATAGTGGGCATGTAAGAGTTCATAGATCTTGGAATATTATCAAATATTAGCCCCTCCTCAAAATTTTCACTATCTCATCCCCAAGGGCTTTTACTGAAGCATCATCCAACACCGAGACAGAGAGTACGGGGTGTCTAAGTCTCTCAGCTTGCTCAATAATCCTCGATAAATCAGCCTTAGAAACCGTGTCCGCCTTTGTTATTAAAATGACCTGTTTTTTTCGAATAATTTCTTTATCGAATTGCTCCAACTCTTTTGATACAACATTGAAATCCTCTATAACTGAATCTCGTTCTGCCGAGATAGCTTGTAAAATAAGCCTAGTTCTTTGTATATGCCGTAAAAATTTATGGCCCAATCCCCTCCCTTTAGAAGCACCTTCAATGAGTCCAGGAATATCAGCGAAGATATATTTTTGAAAAACTCCTATACAAGGGTCTAGGGTTGTAAAGGGATAGTCCCCTACTTTAGCATGGGTTCCTGTGAGGGCATTTAATAGCGTGGTCTTACCCGCATTCGGAAGTCCTACAATTCCGACATCCGCAATAAGGCGGAGTTCTATATGGAGGTCTGACTCCTCACCTGGTTTACCGTCAGTATGCTCTTTAGGGGTAACATTTTTAGAACCTTTAAAATGTTCATTTCCATATCCACCTCGTCCACCCTTTAGAAGTATCGTTCGTTCTCCTTCTTTCAAAAATTCAAACACTTCCCCAGTATCCTTTCGAGTTACCACGCTGCCGGTCGGCACGTATAAAATGAGGTCATCCTGATCTCCTCCTTTCATTCCGTTTCTCTTTCCATCTTCTCCATTTAGAGCTTTGAATTTTTTCTTATTTCGATAAGCCAAAAGAGCTGTTCGATCTGCAACTGCTTCCACAATAACATTACCCCCACGTCCGCCGTCCCCTCCTCCTGGTCCTGCAAACTCAATGAACTTCTCGTGACGCCACCGAACAACGCCGTTTCCTCCGTTACCAGCTTTTGCATGAATGACAACTTCATCGATAAAGGCCATATGGGTATATAGTATCGTAATTCATTGAATTTGCTTGTATGGAAAATACTATCAATTCTTTTCAAGAGCAGTTTTTGCTAATGCTAAAGCCCCTTCCTTGCTTTTGGCGTATGCTGAAGACCCACTTCCATGACAAAACAATGCGTCTGGAACATTTGACAAAATTGGTAATTCATTCTCCCGTTTTGACCTCCACTCTGAGGGGAAAAGGAGCTTGTAATCAAACGTACCAGACTTCTTCGGCACTGCCGTCACCTTCCAATTACCCTCCTTCGTGTGCGGAAGCACAACGAAATATATATCCTGGTGTGTGTCAGTAAAAAAATCAAAAGGATAAGGATTTTCTAGGATAATTATCCTCTTATCTTCAGTATTATTGTAGACATTTTCAACGATGTCGTATGCAAAACAGGCCGCTTCTATTCTTTTTATCTCGCGGCGTAATATCTCTTCTGCAAACGTAACTGCTTTTAGAAAAGCCTTGTCATAGTCCCCTTCTTCTTGCCAGTTTGGTCGAAAAGTTCGAATTACTGAATCAATCGAAAATGGACTAATTTGATACTCGTGTTGTAATGTGTATATTTCGATCCCGATGTCGTGCGCGTCAACAGGCTGAACAAGCTCGATGTCAATTTTTTTTGCTACCATCTCGTTTCCGGTAATTGTTTTCCCGAAATGTTTCCAAACAAGCCCAAAGGAAGCGTACGGAATTCCATTCGTCCTTGCTCCGGCGCCACCTTCTTGGTGGTGGTCGAATCGAAGTTTTGCAAAATCATACTCACACCCAACATCAAGTACGACGGTCGCCTGTTCTATCGTTTTTGGATCGCGCGTGCGAACAAGTATTGCGTCTTTCCATTCCGGTATCAACCGAAGCGCAGCAACTGCAAACACATCGTCCGTATGGAATGGTCCACTGTGGGTCACTATGGTATTCATTACGCGAGTATGCCGCATGAAATACTTATTGTCGAGCGTATCCAATGTTTACCCAAACCATCTATACCTGGGATCGATAGCTCTCGTTTCTTATTCTGATCATAGAAAAGTTCCCGAATCTAAGGTGTAACCTGCCCGAACTGCTCCAATCCATCCGGTTTTGGCCTTGATACCCCCGTCCGTTCCTTTCAGTTTCGCAGGGAATTATGTCGAATTCATACCCGCTAGTCGCTCGCCATAAAAAAACTCCGTATATTCTTTGAGGTAATAATCCTCGATTCCCCAAAAGGAGTGAATCATGAGTTACACCCAATCCGTTCACCTCTCAATCCGTCATTTCAGTTTTTTTAAAAAAATATATCCTTATTTTGCGCTTTTTTTGATATTTAAGAAAATCTTAAAAAAATAAGAAGGTTTCTCTAAATACTACGTGACAAACCGATTGCCCAACCAAGAGATAGTCGAGACAAGAAAGGACCCTAAAAGAGCGGGAATAAATCCATCTACCCCAAACCCCTTAACAAAAGTGCCGACGAACCAGAAAAGAAACGCGTTTATGACAACAGAGAAGAATCCGAAGGTAAGAATAGTGATTGGAAACGTGAGGACAAACAAAACCGGTTTAATGGTGAGATTAATTGTTCCAAGCGCAATTGCTACAACGAGCGCGGTATAGATATTGAGGACACTAATGCCGGGCACCACCTTCCCCGCTATGAGTATGGCGAGGACGAGAATCATGAAGCGTGTAAAAAGCACCATGCCCTAACGATACCATCGTTAAACTTCGCGACGAAATCTTTTACTGAAAAAGCGACCTTTAATATTAGCCGAAGGTTTGTCCAGAAAATAGGAACGCTTGCGCGTTTCAATGTTCGCCCGACACTCTTTAACGTATGCCACGAACGACTGGCTTATGTTTATCTATCTTTCTGTGTCCCTTACTCATACTTTCTGTAATGGTGCCCCAACGGATACAGCCCCCCCACCCCCCTCAAAAAAAGCTGTTGGTGTCCTTATCTACTTCCATCTCTGTCCCCATGACTGAAAAATCCTGCTCTAATTTTTTTATAGGGGAACTCGCCAGTGTGTAAGGTTGCCTACACAATCTTCCACCCTCCTTCGGTTACCATTCGTTCTGCTTTCTTGTACTTCACCTCTTTCGTCTCGACACCGTTGGTAATCATGACAAGATCATTGCGGCCGTATTCTTTAGTTTTAACTATGGGCATATTGGGACGTACCCCACCTTCGGAACCGCCCGCTAATACGGCTTGCGATTGCACACGCTGCATTTCTCGAATTCCTGCTTGTACCGCCTGGCCACCAAGCGCGGGGATCATGGAAGCGATGTGCGAATCAATGGACATTTCAAGTTCCTTAAAAAGACGGAGCCCCTCTTTTCGGTATTCAATCAGAGGATCTCTTTGTCCGTAAGCCCGCAAATTCACACTGCCGCGAATATAGTCCATCACTTCGAGATGTTCTACCCAAAACATATCAATGGTCTGAAGCAACAGACGACGAAGTGATTCTTCGTAGTTAGCAGCGAGTGCGGCGCGCTTTTCAGAAAACAATTCCTCTGCTGCCGCGCCATTCTCCATCTTTTCTTTAACCAAATCTTCGAGTTGAGCAGTATCACCGTGAAGAATTCTATTTCGTAATTTATAAATTGCCGCACGTTGATGGTTGAGTACGTCATCAAACGCAAGCACGTGTTTTCTTGAATCAAAATGGTATCCTTCAATGCGTGTTTGGGCAGTTTCGAGTGATTTTGTGATGAGACTGCTCTGGATTGGCTCGTCTTCCGGCACATTCATTCGCGCCATAGTATTTTTGATAAGATCGCCAGCAAATACGCGCATAAGAGAATCTTCAATCGATACGAAGAATTGCGTTTCCCCAGGATCTCCCTGACGACCCGCGCGACCGCGAAGCTGGTTATCAATGCGACGAGCCTCGTGTCGTTCGGTGCCGAGCACAAATAATCCTCCGATTCTTTTTACTTCCTCATACTCTTCTTCGGTTGCAGGATTGCCTCCGAGCTTAATATCAACGCCGCGACCTGCCATGTTGGTGGCTATGGTTACTCGCCCTTTTTGTCCGGCCTGGGCTATAATTTCTCCTTCACGTTCGTGATTTTTTGCATTTAGCATCTCGTGGACGATACCCATGCGGGTGAGATAGTCGCTTAGAAGTTCATTTTTTTCAATCGATGCGGTGCCAATCAAAACAGGTTGTCCCTTCTCATGGAGTTCTTTCACCTTTCGAGCAATAGCCTTTAGTTTCCCTGCCTCAGTTCGAAAGATCATGTCGTTTTGATCTTTCCGAGCAATAGGACGATGGGTGGGAATTTCAATGACGTCAAGATTATACACTGTCCGAAATTCTTCCACCGAAGTCATTGCGGTGCCCGTCATGCCCGCCAGCTTTTCATACATGCGGAAATAATTTTGAAATGTAACCGACGCAAAGGTCCGACTTTCACGCTGGATAGGAACATGTTCCTTTGCTTCGATCGCCTGATGGAGTCCTTCCGACCACCGACGACCGGGCTGTAAGCGGCCAGTAAATTCATCAACAATTACTACCTGACCGTCACGAACGACATATTCCTTATCGCGTGTATAGAGCGCTTTTGCACGCACCGCAGTCTCAAGATGGTGCACATACTTAATGCCGCCTTCAGTATAGATATTTTCTACCCCAAGAAGTTGTTCTGCATGCGAAATACCCGCATCGGTAAGTGCAATCGAATGATGTTTTTCGTCAACCGTGTAGTCGGTTGTGGGAATGAGAGCTTTTGCGATACCCGCAAAACGAACATACAGGTCTTCGGATTCAACAGATGGAGCAGAAATAATGAGGGGGGTTCGAGCCTCATCGATAAGAATGGAATCCACTTCATCCACCAAAGCAAAGTAGTGTTCTCGTTGTCGGAGATTTTTTCGATCATATTCAATGTTGTCGCGAAGATAATCGAATCCGAATTCGTTTGCAGTACCATACGTAATGTCTGCGGCATATGCTTCAGATCGAGTAATGGGCCGTAAGAACTCATAGGCGATACGAAACGAACCTGTTTCGTCCCGCTTTACGTCTTCTGAAGTGTCTTCCTCTTTATGGGTCGGATCGTAGATATAAGATGCTTCAGTAGTAATCACTCCAACAGTAAGTCCGAGCGCATTATATACCTGCCCCATCCACACGGCATCGCGTCTGGAAAGATAATCGTTAACGGTGCATACATGAACCCCTTTTCCCAACAGCGCGTTCAAATATACGGGAAGTGTTCCAACAAGAGTCTTGCCTTCGCCTGTTTTCATCTCTGCAATCGAACGGCGATGTAGTGCCAAACCTCCGATGATCTGTACATCGTAATGTCGTTGACCGAGCGTACGCATTGCGGCTTCACGAACAACGGCAAATGCTTCGGGGAGAAGAAGATCAATCGATTCTCCATTTTTCAATCGTTCCCTCATCACTGCGGTCTTCTCTCGAAGATCCTCATTAGACAAGGCGTGTGTGACTGGTTCGAGCGCGTTTACCGCGTCTACAATAGGGCGAGAAGCCTTGACAAAACGCTCGCTTTCGGATGTAAAAAACTTTGATAAAAACGACATGTAGTGATGAATCGTAGCATAAAATTACGGATATTTCGATCGGTACTTTAATCCGCCTTTTCGAATTCCGTCGCGTCAACCACAATCGAGAGACTCATTCCCGTTTCCAATCACTATCTCCCGGGCGACAACGCCGCTTCATTTCAACGACCTTAATGTTGGGGTAGATGAAACAGACGCAACTCCACGCTTTTAAAATACAAAGCTTACCAACTTAGGAGAAGAAGTTGGATATACCAGTACCAGTGGAGTTTTAAGATATGTAGAAGATGCAGAAGGTCTCCTTCAGTATACGGCTACGATATTAAAAAGCGAGGCCCCAGAACGGGGCCACGCGGCGTAACTATTGCTTGTTCCAAGACAGATTATCGTTTCTTGCGACGGACTGCTGTCTTTTTCTTTGCAGCTTTTTTTGTAGTTTTTTTCGCTGCTGTTCGCTTTTTAGCCATAATAGATATTTGATTCATTTGTAAACGGTGGTTCTAATGATGGTTCGATGAGTATGAAATATTCGACCCGAGATATCAAATCAAGAAACATATTTGATATTCGTACGTGAACTTCATTATCATCGTACGCAATTATTATTGCGTGTTGCGTTTGCATTAACAACAACTTTTTTTATTTTTTATGTGGATAACTAAAAAATATGCGGGGTGTTGAATAAAAAATTATTCGATAGTAATTACTTCTCGTTCAATACGAAGATTTGTTTTTTGAAATACGATATTTTCAATATCTTTTGCAAACATGTGTATTTCTGATGCTGTCGCACCAATGTCAGCAACCAACACTAATGCATGTTTTTCAAATAACCGCACCTTTCCACGTCGCATACCTTTTAATCCGAGACGCTCTAGCAACCATCCGAGCGGAACCTTTATCATGGGTGTGTCGGTGTTGAATGCGGGAAGATCCGGAAATATACGGCTAAGTCGAGACACATCTTCCACTGGCAGGATGAGGTTTTTAAAAAATGACCCAGCAGTTCCAGTGTTGGATAGATCGGGAAATTTTTCATTTCGTATTTCGAGAATAATAGTGCGAACATATTGGAGTGTAATCTCGTGTAAAGGAAGGTCGTGAATTCTGTTTTTAATATCCGTATAGGCAAGACGAAGCGGTGCATGCTTCTTAAGCCGATACGTAACCGAAAGGATAATGAAAAGAGCTCCTTCTGGAGTTTTAAAAATACTTGTGCGATATCCGAATTCACAAGCGTCGCGAGTTATCACCCTGAACGTATCGCTCTTTGCATCATACACAAAGACCGATTGGATGTACTCTGAAACTTCAACACCGTACGCACCGACATTTTGTACCGGAGTTCCCCCAACTGTGCCGGGAATTCCCGAGAGGTTTTCAAATCCATAAAAATTTTTTTGAATAGTTTCTCTGACGAGCTCATCCCATAAAACTCCAGATCCTACGGTGACATCAATTGTCTGCTCAGTATCGTTACTATATGCAATGCCTTGAATCTCGTTTTTGATGATCAACCCCCGATATCCATCGTCGGGCACAATAATGTTTGAACCGCCCCCAATGACACGAAAAGGAATGTGGTGTTCGCGCGCGAAGCGGCAGGCTTTGCGCGCATCTTCCTTATTCTTAATAATCGCAAAAAAAGCCGCCGGACCGCCAACCCGAAGTGTTGTTATATTTGCCAAAGGTCGGTTGGTAAGTATCTCCATAAAAAATGTTCTTCGTGACTTGGTAGTATCGCATCGTCTACACGTCTCTTAACTTTGGCTCTGGACTGTGCAAACAATCAAGATCCGACCTTGATTATTTGGTCCTGATTATCCTGGTCATTGGCTATTACAATATCCGCCCAAAGATGGGAAGCGGGTGCGAGCTCCAAACTAAGATTTATTTTGTGAGTGCCGCCGCCCCCCATCGCTAGGAAGACAGTGTCATGGTAGCAAAAAACGAAAATACCGCCAGAGGCGGCACTTTCGTAAATCTTTGTTTGAAAACCAGCAACTGCTGGCACTCACAAATTAAGTGTACTGCTAATATCTGTCTCTAGTCAATACGTAGCACCATCGAATCATTGCTTTTCCATTCATGAGATCATCACTATTGTTGCCAATTACGGATTCCTTCCTTCTCGAATCGCTTGGATATAGGAATCCCCCTGTGCCTTAAATGCCGAATTAATCTCAATGGCTTTTTGAAGCGTGAGAATTGCTTCAGAACGGCGTCCCTGTTCGATGAGAGCAGACGTGAGCAGGAGGTAGGAATTAAAATCGTTGGGATTCTTTCTAAGACGATCCCGCATCAAACGCTCCACAGCGACATAATCGCCAACTGCAGCATAAGCAACAAGAAGAGCTTGATGGTCGACAACACTATCCCCAAATCCCTCTTGGAGAAGCGCGTCCGCTTCACTTCGCTGGCCGTTTCTGATTAACGCGGCGGCGTAGAATATGCGCGCCTCACCGTACTGAGGAGCAAGGTCATACGCTGTTTTAAATGCGGCAAGCGCTTCCGAAAACATGTTGCGATTTAGATAGGACACACCGATTTCAAAGTATGTTGTCTGTTTACCAGGGGTTAACTCACGAGCCTTTTCGGCATACGGAAGCGCAGCAGCGTATCGCCCTGTTTGATTCAAAAACGATGCCATAAACAGTTGGAGACGAGCATCGTTGGGGTTCCGATCAATTTCTTGCTGAAGCGATGTTTCGGCAAGAGTGAAAAATCGATTTTTTAGATCATCACCAATGGACGCCCGTAGTGCATTTAACGCAAAGAGTGCGAGCTGTTCTCGAACTTCTTGCCGACCAAGCGCGTTATACGCAAGCGCCTCTTCAAAATAAGCGTAGTTATCTTCTGCTCCCCCAGGATGCGACTGTAGCGCCTTGAGCAAGGCACGGTTGGTAGCAATACCATTCCAATTTAAATACCAGAGAAGTCCTACGGTGGCAACAATAAGCACAGGCGCTACTATGATTGTTTGACGTGAATCAAGAGTACTCTCAGCAACAAGGTCAAGATTTTCCTGATTTGAAGTATATACAAAATGAAGATACGCCAATATCGCGGCAAAAAGAATTAGACTCGTAACGTTATCGAACACAAAAAAGTTATGAACGAAATATGCCGCGAGTAGACCCGAAAACAGACTTGCTTCTGTCGCAGAAAAAAGATGCATCCGCCACATACGATACAAAAGCCATATAGCTCCTCCAAACAATGAAAAATAAGCAGCGAGCCCAAGAACTCCTCCTGCAACCAAAAAATCGAACACGCTATTGTGCACCCGATCAAACCATTGTTCCTGACGATACATCGAGGGATCATAGTATTTGTTGAAGATATAGTTGTAGCTTTCAAGCCCCCATCCAAGGAGTGGGCGCTCTTTCACTCCCTCCCACGCCATTTTCCAGTTAGTGAGACGAGCAATAGTGGTATTGTCGGAAAGTGAAATGTTGGCAAACCGAGACAATACAGGACTTTCTTGTACAAAATTCGATTCACGAGCTAAGAAAAAAATGCCGATGAAAACGAGCAGGGCGATAAGCACCCCAGATGCAGTTTTCCGAAACAGAGGATGTTCTTTCTCAAAAAGAGCTATTCCGAGCGTCGTGAGAAGCGCGCCACCGATAAACCCCAAAATAGTTCCGCGAGTTGCGGTGTAATAGAGCATGAGAAAATTGAGCAGGAGCGCGATTCCAAGCGCGACGCGCTCGAAGAGCGCGACGCGCCTAAGCAAGAGAAATATCGAGAGTCCTATATGAAAAAGTGAGTACACCGCAAGATAAATCGGGTTTCCAAATGTTCCATCAATACGAGGAGTGCCTTCCACAGATAGAAGTTGAGATATTCCAAATAACGCGATGATGATTGACACCCCGATCGACGTCGCAAAAAAACGCTGCCACATTTTCTCCGTGCGAAACAGAATAGGAAGCATAAGAAAGTACACAAACAAATGGAGATAGGTGATAAGACCCTCCATACGTTCAAAATTGCTCCAAAAACTCTTCCAGGGATTTTCACTCACGACAGTCGAAAGTGATAACACTATGATGAGCGCCGCATACGCAAAAAATAATGCAGAGCGTTTTGGTCGATACGTGCTGTTACATAACGCCAAGAGAAGAGTTGCCCCGGCTCCGATTTCTACAAGAATACGAAATGTAAAATTTTTACCAGTGATGTATGGAAAAAACATTCCGTCTGCAATAATGAGCGGCGTTGCCAAGATTCCATATACGCACGCGATCGCCACCCACCGAATATATTGTTCAGACACCATGGCGAACACTATAGCACACCGTATTTGAGATAGAGAAGAAGTCTCTCCTCTAAAAGGTCGATTAGGATGTCTCTATCGGTCACGTTGCTGAATAAGGTATAGTTATAGTCATATATGACCCCCCTGGTTGATGGTATCCGTCGACTGCTTCGCAAAACTGAACCTTATACGAAAACCGATATGGTATACCTCATCGGGAGTGGCGGATGGCTTACTCTCGCGCAAGGAATCGCGTCGATTGGTTCGCTTGCCTTAGCGGTCGGTTTTGCAAACCTGCTTCCTCCCGAAACCTATGGACAATATCGTTTTATTCTCTCGTTTCTCGGTATCATCGGGGCCTTTTCACTAAGCGGCCTCGGATCAGCAGTAACTCAATCAGTGGCACGGGGATTCGAGGGCACGCTCAAAGCAAGCTTTGGGTTTTTCATGCGCTTTGAAATAATCATCGGAATTGCTACGGGGTGCGTGGCGGCATACTACTACTCGACTCACAATATGCTTTTCGGCCACGCGTTTTTGATGGGGAGCATTTTCATGCCGTTCGTTCGTGGAAGCGAGCTCTATAGTTATTTCCTTTTTGGAAAAAAACGATTCGCGCTGAACGCTTGGTATAGCGCACTGCAGAGCATCGTCCCCACCGTCCTCCTCCTCGGTGCACTCTACGTGTTCGACCATCTATTGATTATTCTCGCGGTGTATCTTATTGGAAACGCATCAGTGGCCTACACGTTATACCGCCTGTCGCTTCGGTTGGTAGAAAACGATGATATCGACCAATCGTCGTTTCGATATGGGACACATCTAAGCGCCATGAACGTGCTTGGATCAATCGCGGCACAGCTGGATAAAGTTTTAGTGTTTACCTACCTTGGTCCGCTTCAACTTGCCGTATATTCATTTGCCATCGCTCCTCCCGAACAAGCAAATCATCTTCGGAAAATTGTACGCACGTTGGCCTTGCCAAAGCTAAGTACTCAAACGGCCGAGGAATTGAAACGATTCTTGCCGTATAAAGTATGGCTTGGAGTGCTGGCAATGGGAGGCGTGGTGCTTGGATACTACTTCATCGCGCCACACTTTTTTGCGTTGGTACTCCCGCAGTATATTGGTTCTGTATGGTATTCGCAGGTATACGCACTCGTGCTTCTCTTTGCGCCAACAATTATCCTCCATCAAGCATTAGTGGCCAAGAAGGAACAAAAAGCGCTATATGTCGTCAATACGGCAATTCCCATTCTAAAAATTGCATTGATGTTTCTTCTCCTTCCCCTGTATGGCGTCATGGGTGCGATCATCGGCGCTATCGTAACGCGAGGAATAAACACCGCGTTACTTATCTATTTTTTCCGCTCCATGCGGTAAATAGACGACAAACGCCGCGGCAAAGAGCGACGGCCACAATTTCTTTAGAAAACGAACGCCTTGGTACGGCACAATGGTTCGGTGCGAATAGTGAAGCGCGTCGAGCCACCACAGAAGATCAGCGTATGTCCAAAATCGAACATGCTCAGATGGATGGATACGCCATTGCACTGGCATGCGCCCGAACAGAAGTCTGAGACGATACAAAAAATAGCCGGTGTTTGGAAAAGAGAAAAACACACCTCGGGACGCATTCCCATAAGCGGCCCTAAGAAGAGATTCAGAATGCGGGATATGTTCGAGTATCTCAAGCATGAGCATGTAGTCCGATGGGGGAAGCGTTTCAATGGCCTTCGGGTCGCGAATATCAATAAGCCTGGTTTCAATGCCAAATTTTTTTGCTTCTTCGATCGCATCATTTGATGAATCCACTCCAAGGGCATACGAGATAGGAATTTGTTGTTTAAGCGCCAACAAAATTCCCCCATCCCCTGAAGCGATGTCGGTCACCCGTACAGGATCTGTGCCTGTTTTTTTGATAATCTCCGCAATAATAGACACCCGATCTTTCTGGAAGTCATTAAGTCCTCCGACCGTAGTCGCTTTACGATCCTCACGAAAACGATCGTAGCGATCTCTCCAGTACGCGTTGTAACTGTCCTCAAGCGTCGTCTGGATAGCTGATTGGGGATAGAGAAACATGCGTCTCCATCCAGACTTGAGCGGATACAGCAATACTTTTAATTTTTTATAAAGCGAGATCATTCAGAAAGAATTGAGTCGAGTGTTTTCTCAATTGACACGGACTTAGGGATTCCAAGCACTTCTGACCGGCGTGCTCGTTCGGATTCAGGAAGAGCGGCTGCATCTCGAATTGATGCGCATATATCATGCGGGGATTCTACCGATCCGGCAATCCCCCGCTCGACCAAATGATCTAAATATGGAAGTGACGTATGCAATACAAGCGTGGGTATCCCTGCGGCAATCGCATCATAGAGGAAACTGGACTGCGACCCGATAACCACATGAATAGGATGCGCTTTAAGATCGGACACTATCGTAACTGCAGAATGTGCTTCTATGCCATACGCGGATAATTGGATATTTGGCGGAACATCGGGACGAATCTTAAAATAAAGATCGATATCGGGACATTGTTGCAGCGCGGCGACGTATTGGCTGATTTCATTTTTCATCGCTTCGGTTTCATACGGAAGCACTACTGCGATTCTTCCAGAGCCAGCATAGTGTTCCGCACGAAGAGGCACCCTGTTTTTTGGAATGCCGCCTACCACAAGTTCGTCAGGAGAAAAATACGTTCCGAGTTGGATCAACGCCTCTTTCCAATACTCGTTCCACACGAATAGCGTATTCGGCTTTGGAATATGTCCCGAACCTGTAGGGCCGCTCCGCCAACCTGTTTGGTACTGGGTAAATTGTCCGTGCTGAAACGCATACACCACCCTATGTTCCGATCGCGCCGCGGCAACAAGTTCGTGGTAATGGCGCACATTATCAAGCGCGAGGATAGTGGTGACGCGCATACGCGCGAATATCTTTTTCCATAGTTGGATGCTTCGGCGTGATTCAGAAACTCGACGGAGAAAACGGAGAAGGATTTCTCGCACACAATCAGCATCTTCGTTAAACATCGAGAGATCGAGATTGGAGATATATTCGTGCGCGCCTCTATCCAATGTCATTGGATAGAGGCGCGCGATACCGTCGATGGCTTCAAGATACATTGAGACGCGTTTTCTTTTCCATAGGTTTCGAACCATGTCGAAACCTCCTTGGGTATGAAGTATTTCAACAAACGGAACGGATCGATCTTTCATGGCACGGTAGATCCCCTCCATACGAAAATCACAGCCGAGTGAAGAATCGTTTGAGCTCGTTCGATCGGTACTAAATATGGCAACGGCACGATGACGGGTGAATAAAAACCCAAAGATACTCGCTATAAGCATCATCAAAAGACCCGCATACTCGCGAAGAGGCTTTGCCTCTTCGCGAGTATGCTCTTGTTTTTGATTTTTATACGCTTCTCGAAGTGCAAGAAAAATCAATGCCTGATACATCTGCCAATAGTTATACTCCCCGTCAAGGAACACCCTGCGGAGCGTCGGATCATGCGCCACGACATTGTTTAGCGTATGGAGAGTACGAAGCGCGCGAGGAAAGTAGTGCATTGATTCAATTCTCATGATTTTCGCCGCGAAAGGCGTTCTTTTAACATGGAAAGCGCCATCTTGTATTCATGGAGCTCGTTTACTTCCGCGCGTTCGAATGTTCCAACCCCAACCTTAATGTCATACCCGTGTTCGAGCGCACGCAACTGCTCAAGGAGCTCCGCTTTTTCAAGCGGTGTTTGAGGAAGCTTAGTGAATGTTTGTAAAAATGCATACGTGTATCCGTAAATCCCCAAATGATTCAGGTATTTGGTATACGGCACACGAGGAAAAGGAATAACCGCGCGGGAAAAGTAAAGCGCGTACCCTTTTGAATCAAGTACGACTTTAACAAGACCGGGTTCATGAATATCAGACGCTCGAGGAAATGGCCGCGCGACCGTCGACATCACCGCGCGTTTCTCGCCAATCAACAGTTTTGCGGTGAGATTAATGGCAGACACGGGCATCAGCGGTTCATCGCCCTGGATATTCAGTACGATGTCAGGTTTGAAATCTTTGAATGTTCTTGCGGCTTCAGCGACCCGATCGCTTCCCGTCTCTGGGCGAATACTGGTCATCACCACGCGCCCCCCAAACGATTCGACCGCCTGCTTAATCTCGACTGAATCAGTCGCAACTACCACCGCGTCAAGCATGGTTGCCTTTTTTGCGGCTTCGAAAGTGCGCACGATAAGAGGTTTCCCGAGCATATCGAGAAGCATCTTTCGAGGAAGACGTGTTGAGTTAAGCCGTGCGGGGATGATGCCAATTATTTTAGCTTTTTTCATATTGAGCACTCTATACAACGATTCCCAAAAAGTAAAAGTTACGTATACCGAGAGAGAACGTTCATGAAAAATTGTAGAATGCGGATGCCAAATTTCTGGGGAGCAGATGGTACACCGAATGTAAACGGAATACGAAAAAGCCCATCGGAATTACGCGTTTTCTCAAAAAGAGCGGCGAGGGTTTCAACGTGGACACGAACGAGCGGGTCGGATGATGGTGTGGGGACGATATGATTCGCGCG
>CAZFRC010000010.1:0-28188 GCA_964521185.1 uncultured Candidatus Saccharibacteria bacterium | reverse complement strand
ATCTTCTTCTTCAGGCGGGGGCAGTTCATCCTCTTCTGGAGGAGGTAGTTCTTCATCAGGAGGCGGAGGATCTTCTTCAGGCGGCGGGAGCTCATCATCAAGTGGGGGTGGACAATCATGCACTATGACGCCAACCTCACAAACCATTACCGCAGGAGGTTCCGTAACCGCAGATGTGACGGCAAGCAATTTTGCCGGAAATAGCGCCAGATTATATGAATCAACTGGAGGAACTTGGCCGCAGCTTAAATCATGGGAAAACATTGGCAATAGTTTCTCTGATTCACATACCATCACAAATATCACCCAAGGCACCCATACGTATGTATATCGCATTACTCCTTTAGGTGTTGGATCGCCAGTTCTTTGCGGCGACAGGATATTGACGGTTACGGCAAACCCATCAGGAAGTTCTTCGTCCAGTAGCAGTTCGGGTTCAGGCTCCTCCTCAAGCTCAAGCTCCTCTTCAAGCTCTAGCAGCTCGTCTGGCGGTGCGGGTATCGTTTCTTGTTCGCTTGCTCCAACGGGGAATCAGATTAAGATTTCCTTTGAAGAGGGCCGAACAGCTGACAACTTTATCTACAACGATCCTGGGTATACCACAAATACATACACGTCAGCCTCTGGTAATTTCACACAAATTCCAGCAGGTACCTATGATATTCATCTTCAGGGATATGACTGTCACACTCCGACAGAGACTTGCGGTTCGCACGAAACGCAGATTTACGAGCAGTACCATCTCAAATTGCAGAATGGGACTACCGTGCTTCACACCACAAACAATTCAAATGATGTGCCCGATTCTTCTAATCTCAGTTCATCAGCACAGGTAAGCGATAATGTGGTTATCTCGCAACCGATTAATACTATTGTCACGGAACACAGATATTCCACGTATGCTGAAGGAGGTGGAGTTTATCATAGTGTGGTTCCCGCATGCGCCATCTTTACGCCCGTAAGTGGAAGTAGTTCATCCTCATCCTCATCCTCATCCTCATCCTCATCCTCATCTTCATCGAGTTCGAGTGGAGGAGCCGCAAGTTGCAACATGACATTTTCTTCTGGAGGCACCACTAAAACCATTGTGGCGGGTACCGCATTTACGGTGAACGTGAGTGCAACTGGATATTTGGGCAAGACCGCTCGTATTTATCGAGAGGCTTCGCCAAGCTATATTCAGGAGAAAACATGGAACAATATAGCGAACCCCTTCTCTCAAAATAATGTGTCTATCACTTCGCAACCTACTCCGGGAGTGTATACGTACCGTTTTCGCATCACGGAGTATAGTTCCGGAACACCAATAATTTGTGGCGACAAGATCATTACGCTCACTACGACTAATTAAACAACTGTGAGTGAGATTTTCTAGCGCGCAAATCTCGTGTACAGTGGTCTAATGAAAAAGGCACACACCAGTGCGGATGTTCGTGCGCGAATGCAAAAATTGTATCAGCTCGTTGAGTACCATCGAGCTCGTTACCACGAAGAAGATCGGCCAGAGATCTCTGATGAGGCGTATGATTCGCTTGTCCGCGAGCTATTAGATCTTGAATCACGATACCCAGAATTTGTCCGGGATGATTCTCCCACAAAAAAAGTTGGAGGTATGCCGAACGTTACTTTTTCAAAAGTAACTCATCCTGTCCGACAGTGGTCGTTTGATAATGTGTTTTCGGAAAGTGAGCTTCGGAGGTGGGAAGAACGCGCGTTGCGATTTTTGGAAAAGGAAGCCGCAATATCTCATCCAAGCCTGTCGTATTGTGCCGAACACAAGATTGATGGACTCAAAGTAATTCTTACGTACGAACACGGTATGCTCGTACGTGGCGCCACACGAGGGGATGGTGCTGTCGGCGAAAACATCACCGAGAATTTGCGCACCATTAAAAGCATTCCAAACACACTTTCTGATCCCATTGATATCATTGTGGGCGGAGAAGTGTGGCTTTCAAAAAAAGAACTTATACGGATTAACCAAGAACGAGACATGGCAGGGGAACCATTGTTTTCAAACACCAGAAATGCCGCAGCCGGTTCTCTTCGACAGCTCGATCCCTCTATCACCGCGCGAAGAAACCTCGACTGTTTTGTGTACGATCTTGAGGCGTTACTAGGTAGTAACACAGAGCATCGTATGCCTGAAACTCAAATTGAAGAACTGCAGATGCTTAGTGCTCTTGGATTTCCCGTGAATCCGTCATTTGCATTATGTCCGACCATAGGAGATATCATGCGTTACTATGAGAAGGCTGTGGAGATACATCGGACTCTCGCGTACGGAATCGATGGCATAGTGGTAAAAGTGAACGATCGGCGACTGCAGACATTGCTTGGACATACTGCGAAAGCTCCTCGATACGCTGTCGCGTACAAGCTTCCGGCGGAGCAAGTAACCACTAGAGTTGAAGATATCGTACTTCAGGTAGGGAGAACAGGAATTATAACGCCTGTTGCGCATTTACAGCCAGTCATAGTGGCAGGTTCGACGGTATCACGATCGACTCTCCATAACGAAGATCAAATCAAGCGTTTGGATGTTCGGATCGGAGATACAGTGGTACTTCAAAAAGCTGGAGATGTAATTCCAGAAATTCTTTCAGTCGTCAAAGAGTTGCGCACAGGAAAAGAGAAACCGTTTGTATTTCCAAAAACGGTGGCATTATGCGGAGGAGATGGATCTATAGAACGTATTCCCGGAGAAGTGGCGTGGCGATGCAAGTATCAAAATTCATTTGAGCAAATCCGTCGCAAATTCCATCATTTCGTATCTAAAAAAGCTCTCAATATTGATACATTGGGGCCAAAAACTATTGACCTTTTGCTTACCGAAAACATCTTAGCGTCGCTGGATGATATTTTTACCATACAGAGGGGTGACCTTGAGTCGCTTCCGGGATTTCAGAAAAAATCTATTGATAATTTACTCTCCAGTATAGAAAAAGCGAAAGATGTAGAGTTGTACAGGCTTTTGTTTGGACTTTCAATAGAAAATGTGGGAGAAGAAACTGCGCGTGAGATTTCTATGCACTATAAGACGATTGATGCCATTATGAACGCAAAAGAAACCTCACTTGAGGCAATTCCAGGAGTGGGACCAGTCGTAGCCCGGGCAATTGTTTCTTGGTTTGGAAATACAGAAAATAAAAAATTGGTTCGACGACTTATGTCCCATCTGGTGATACGCGCTCCGCAAAAAGCCACAGGATCTTTTTCAGGGAAAACGTTTGTAGTTACTGGCACGCTCGACACGTTCTCTCGGGAAGAAGCGCACAGGCTGATTCGGACAAAAGGTGGCACTGTCGGATCGTCGATCGCGAGAACGACGAGTTACCTTATTGTAGGGAAAAACCCTGGATCAAAAATGGCGCAAGCCAAGAAGCTTGGTATTCCTATTCTGGAAGAAGCTGCATTCCTCAAATTGATTCAAAAATAGCCGAAGAAAATTTCATGTGGTAGGATTCGAACCATGGTTAGTATAAAGGACATCGAAGCCTTGGCGGAGCTCTCAAAGCTCGAAGTGTCGCCCGAAGAATGCGAAAAACTTCGGGGAGAAATTGATGCTATACTCGCCTATATCTCTGAAATAACCGAGGTCGCCGCCGATCTTCCGGAACACGCTCCGATAGGGCTTGTACACAACATTCTTCGAGAAGACGGAATTCCTCATGAATCTGGTATGTATACGGAAGATTTGCTTAATGCGGCACCCGCACGCAAAGAACAGTACCTTCAAGTTAAAAAAATTCTCGGATAATCTCGTATGGCGGATAATATAACGGCACTCGATCTTTTGGAAACGCGACAAAAGCTAGATTCCGGTGATATTACTTCGCGCTCTCTTGTGGAGGCATACCTTGAGGTTATTGAAAGACATGATCCAGAAGTTCGCGCATATATTGAAGTATTTGACGACGCGAGAGAAGCCGCCGATCAGGCAGATCAAAGACGTAAGAGAGGAGAAAATGCTCCGCTCCTCGGCATACCGATTGCGCTCAAAGACAACATTCTTCAAAAAGGAAGAAATATCACCGCCGGATCAAATATATTGAAAGGATATAAAGCATCCTATGACGCAACGGTAACTGAAAAATTGAAGCAAGCGGGCGCAGTGTTTTTGGGACGAACCAATCTTGACGAGTTTGCCATGGGTTCTTCGACGGAGCATTCGGCTTTCTTCCTCACCAAAAATCCCCACGACACTACTCGGGTACCTGGGGGATCTTCAGGAGGTTCCGCCGCCGCCGTTTCCATGGGGGGAGCACTTCTTTCTTTTGGTTCGGATACGGGAGGTTCCATTCGTCAGCCAGCAAGTTTTTGCGGCGTCGTTGGACTTAAACCTACATACGGATCAGTTTCTCGTTTTGGGCTTATCGCTATGGGGTCATCGCTTGATGTAATCGGCTCATTTTCAAAAACTGTCTCCGATGCACAATACGTGTTCGATATAATCAAAGGATATGATGCGAAAGATTCAACATCGCTTCCCGATTCACGGTACGAACTTCAGTCTAAAAAAGAGAAACTTCGTGTCGGAGTGCCTCGGGCTTTTTTAACGAGCGGAATACACGAAGGCGTAATGCGTAATTTTGAAGCATCGCTCCGCAGACTCGCAGAGCAAGGGTATGAAATTGTCGACATTGAATTGCCGCGCATACATCATTCTCTTGCGGTTTATTATGTGGTGATGCCCGCAGAGGTTTCAACGAATCTAGCCCGATTTGATGGAGTAAAATATGGACTTCATGCGGAAGGGGGCAGTATGTGGGGGGATATGAAAAAGACGCGAGGCGAAGGATTTGGTCCCGAACCGCGCCGAAGGATTCTTCTTGGTACCTACGTGTTGTCTGCGGGGTATGCCGATCAGTATTATAAAAAGGCGCTCGGGGTACGCTCGCTCATTACAGAAGATTTTAATCACGCGTTTGAGTCGGTGGATGTGATCGCAACGCCCACAACTCCGGGTCCAGCATTTCGTTTCGGCGAAAAGAGTGATCCTGTATCCATGTACTTGGAAGATATATTTACCGTTCCCGCAAATTTGACTGGAATGCCTGCAATTTCCATACCATCGGGAGTGGTTAATGTAGAAGGCAAATCATTGCCGACAGGCTTTCAGCTCGTTGCTCCTCACTGTCGAGAAGACGTGTTATTTCAGGCGGGTGAAGTAGTGTTTCCAAAAAAACAATAGTCTGACGTACGGTATACTAGGAAATCATGGCGGACGAAGCTCCTAAAAAATCAGGATCAGAATCCCAAACACCCACGGAAGTGATCGTTACTCTCATCATAATTGCAGGTTTTTTTGCTATGGTAGGAGGCATTCTTGATCGGTTAAGTCTTATTCCAGGAGGTAAGGCTTTCAGTGTATACGATACGATTTCTACCATTTCTGAAATATCGGTATTCGATACTCCTGCCGGAAATATAATTGGCACACAAGCACGAAACGCTGTGGGGGTTGTTACTGACGGAGTGTCGACGGCGAAAGGAATCCGGTATTGGTTTGTCGATTTCGCAGCTGAACCGGATGGATGGGTAGATGAAAACGGTATCGGCAAAACCCTTGATGGGGCAAGTGTGGGGAACGAGGTCGTTGCCAAAGAAGGAATTTCGATATGGAGCGAACCCGGTTCTGGTCTCCTTGGAAACGCATCTTTTGGCGCGCGGGGCGTACTTGTCCGTGGTCCTATGGTAGTTGATGGAGAATCATGGTGGTTCGTTGATTTTGAGGAAGACACTCCCGATGGATGGGTAAGGGCGAGCGATATAATACTTGATGAACAGGAAACACTACGTCATGTTATTGATCGAACCGTGGGAGACGAACTTCGGGCTTTTTGGAATTTTTTCATTGCAGTATCAACGCTGGTATCGCTCACCCTGCTCACGGGAATTGTATATTGCGTGATTCGCATGAATCAATTGACGCGGGAAATGAATCGAAAATACGCTACATATCCTAAAGAAGAATTAGAGGAAAAAGAGGAAGCGAAACGATGGCGCCGCGTGCGTGAGTTAGCCGCGTCTGACGCTCCAAACGATTGGAGACAAGCCATCATCGAAGCGGACATCATGCTTGGCGAGGTGTTGGAAAAAGCAGGATATCTGGGCGATTCGGTAGGAGAACGATTAAAACGGGTTGAACAAGGGTTTGTTAAATTGAATGAAGCGTGGGCCGCGCATAAAGTTCGAAATGAAATTGCCCACTCAGGAAGCGATTTTATCCTGACACGACGCGACGCTCGAAGCACTATCGAGTTGTACGAACAGGTGCTCAAAGAATTTTATTTCTTGTAAGCTTCTTATCATTTTTGATTTTGTAAGAAACACAGCGATTTGCAAAAAGCTTTTCATTTCTATATGCTACTTCCTATTGGCTTGTAGGGATCGTTTCAAAAGCTGATTAGCGGGGTAGAGGAGTAGTACCTCGGGAGGCTCATAACCTCCAGACGCCGGTGCAATTCCGGCCCCCGCGACTAGATACGCACGCAAAAGGCCGCTCTCTTAGCGGCCTTTTGCGTGCTTTTCTTTTGAAGACTAATATACTCGTATGCATATTGAACGACCAACATCAACGATGCCAATTCCACCACATGCTAAAAAAGTATTTCAAGGCGAAATTTTTTCCGTGTGGCAATGGGAACAAGAAATGTTTGACGGTTCAAAAGCGATATTCGAAAAACTTACTCGGCCCGACACTGTTGTAGTGCTTGGGGTAACAGAATCTCGCACTATTCTTGTTATTGAGGAAGAACAGCCTGGAACTTCTCGAGCGGTGGGTCTTCCAGGTGGACGTGTTAACGAAGGAGAAGACCCTTTATCTTCAGCAAGACGTGAATTTTTGGAAGAAACCGGATACGAAGCAGCGGATTGGCAATTGTTGGATTCGTTTCAGCCAGTAACGAAAATCGATTGGGCGATATATTATTTTATTGCGTACGGATGTAAGAAAGTTTCTCGTGCACGTTTTGATCCGGGAGAAAAAATTACTCTCCAAGAAGTTCTGTTTGATGAGTTTGTTACGATCGCTTCCGATCCGACATTCACTGAAAGCGCGCTCACCACGCGTATTCTTCGAGAAAAAGCAGAAACTGAATCTACCGACAATTTTAAAAAACTTCTTTTTCGATAAGTTTTCTGTGTTTGCCAGTCGCCATTGAAAAACCGCCTTTTTAATGGTATTTTCCTTACATTGCCGATGTAGCTCAGGTAGTTAGAGCATCGCACTCATAAAGCGGAGGTCGGAGGTGCAACTCCTCCCGTCGGCACCCGCATAGAATTTCTGGCTGGTTTTTGCTAGAATCCCGAACGCGGAGGAAAGTATTGCGGTCGTAGCTCAACTGGTTAGAGCACCGCCCTGTCACGGCGGGGGTTGCCGGTTCAAGTCCGGTCGACCGCGCAGTAACAAAGCAACCTTCGGGTTGTTTTGTGTTTACGAAACAGTCAGACCGGACTTGAACGGGAAAGGGATCGGGGAAACGGGAGTTTCCCCGTGGTGGAGGTATTGGAACCGCAAGGTTTCAAAGCGGAGACCTGTGCCATTGGGCACAGGGCGAGCAGTGAAATTCCGGTCGACCGCGCATAATGAAAAAGACGGATGAGAAGACCTGAAGACGCAACGACGGGTCGACGAAAAAATCATGAATATGGACTCCGTTCTCGACGAGACACTCAAACGTAATCCTCATGTGGACCACGATACAAAACTCGTCACAAAAGTCGCCGCATATATACGAGCTTTGAATGGTTAGTTTTGTTTTATCAACATAGGGATGTTACTATCCCTCTAGGCCTCGCCTCTGTGAGGGAGGCAGTAGAGAGGAGAGGAAAATGTCGACACTACCGACACTAGGATGTTCTTCAAACGGTGGACTAACAAGTCTCGACTTTTTGGCGATAAATTTTCTATTTTTAAAAAGTTTTCCAAATTTTCCAAATGAGGTGTATAGAATCACATTTGAAACCCCGCCAAGCGGGACATATATCGCCGAAAGATTGCTCGTACAAACAGTACGAGCGGTGTTACCGAATATCCCACCAGATAAGATTTTCGTTCGAGAATATACTATACGGTTGTATATAACTGGTCAGACATCTCCTGCCGTATATAACGTGAAGATGATCTATCTTCCAGGGGAGGGGTGGTCTCCACTCATTATAAGTGGACCCACCATTAGCTATCGAAAGACATTTTGAGAGTAGCGCGTTCAGGGGGGTTGTATGCCCCCCCCTTATACTTATAGATTAATTTGCTGTGATTTTTAGGATATACTTCATCACATATGGAAAGAGCGCCAGGTGGAAAACACGAAACCCTTCTTAGTGGATTTTTTGGTACTAGAGAGAAGGGAATAGTTGGTTTCTTCAAAAAAGTGACCGGTCTGACCGTCGGTGTTGCTACGGTTGCGGTGGTTGGCGGTATGTTGCTTGAACAGCTTCCTCAAGGAGGATTGTTCGAGGTAACGAATGATCTATTCGGCTCAGGAAACATCTTGAACGCTTCTCCTCTCTCGTAACGACAATATGAATACCGTCCCGCGCACACCCGAAACTCTCCGTGACTTACTCGTCATGCGCGGATACTCTGAGTCAGAAATCAATGAAATTGTACACGAGCTTCAGACACTCATGAAGGCGGAGACAACACAGCGTTGTTTTGAGATGGTCCCAGAATCGGTGCGCGACGAAATCCGTCAGACCCCTGAACTGCTTATTCTCACCGAACGACATGAGGAGCTTGCGAAGGTTCTCCGTTTCCACTTACCTGAAGAAACCATGAAGCATATTGCTCAGGAAGTATTTGATAGCGTTATACAAGACTTCATTGCATATCTGAAACAGACTCCTTCAAAACAAGATTGAAAAGAGGGAACAATTTCGTTACTATGCGGTATGTTCCCAAAATAGATAGTGGGAACATATGCCGATGTAGCTCAGTTGGTAGAGCAACTCCATGGTAAGGAGTAGGTCGCCAGTTCAATTCTGGCCATCGGCTCAAGTTTCAAAGCGAGAGGAGTTTCGGACTCGGAAATGCGCCCGCCGCCTTGCGGCGGCTGGTGGCGGGCTTCCGTAGGTCAGGAATTTTTGATAAAGTCGGTTCGAGCGGTATCATACAGATACTCCAAAATCGAACTGGAGGAGGGGGGTCGGGGGACACCTGTTCCTCCGTGTAGGAAGGGATGGGAAAACCGAGGGTTTCCCAAGGTGAAATATATGGCCATCGGCCTCGAGATTAATAGGTAATTCCAATTAGTATGGATTTCTTTTTCTGGCCACTTTTTCTTTTTGTTCTCGTGGTGATTATTGCCTCGATCCGACAAGTTAATCAGTATGAACGTGGCGTGAAATTTACGCTCGGACGATTTACGGGAATTATGGAACCAGGTTGGCGCCTCGTCGTCCCCATTTTCCAGAGCTATCAAAAAGTGGATATGCGGCTTAAGGCGGTTGATGTTCCAGATCAAAATGCCATCACGCGCGACAACGTGTCGGTTCGAGTGAACGCCGTTATTTACTATCGCGTTCAGGATGCTATCAAGTCGATTCTTGAAGTTGAAGATTTTCGCTACGCCATTTCTCAATACGCGCAGACCACCATGCGAAACATTGTCGGCGAAGTCACCCTCGATGAACTTCTGGCCAACAGGGATAAGATTGCTGAACGCATTAAAGAAATTGTAGATAAAGAGACTGATGCGTGGGGACTTAAGGTGAATAATGTTGAGCTTAAAGACGTTTCGCTTCCTCCGGACATGGAGCGCACTATTGCAAAACAAGCAGAAGCAGAACGTGAACGCAGAGCGGTTATTATTAGCGCAGAAGGGGAGGTCGCGGCGGCACAAAATCTTGCGCGAGCGGCAGAAATTCTTTCCGCAACATCGGGCGCCATTCATTTGCGAACACTGCAATCAATCAATGACATCTCATCAGATCAATCGAACACCATAGTGTTTGCCGTTCCTCTCGAAATACTGAAGGCAATTGAAGGATTTAAGAAAAGTTCGTAGAATGCGCTCATACCGACCCCACTCGTAAGGGGATGGTGCCAGAGTAGCTCAGTTGGTAGAGCATCTCACTCGTAACGAGAAGGTCGGGAGTTCGATTCTCCCCTCTGGCTCCAGAATCAAAATGGATGTCTTGGAAGCAGAAATTTTGATTGTGCGCAATAATTAATTGGAGATTTTACTAATGCAGGTTCGAATGGAGTAGAATAAATGTATATGACCATAGAGACATATTCGTTAGTGTTTGCAACTATTACTCTTCTGATGCAGGTGGGGCTTGGAATATTTTGGATGGCATGGTTTTTTTCCCCGACATTCCGAACGTTTATCCTAAGTTTCAATCCGCAGTTTGCCTTGGCTAAAGCATTTGTACTCACGCTTGCGGCTCTTGTGGGAAGTCTCATTTATGCTGAGGTGTACCTGCTTCCAGTGTGTCCGCTTTGTTGGTATCAGCGCATATTCATGTATTCGCAGGTAGTCTTGCTTGGAGTCGCGTTGTATCGTCGCGATTTTGGTGTATGGATATACAGCATTGCATTGTCGTTGGCCGGCGTATTTTTCGCTGGATACCATTATTATCTGCATTTTCGAAAACTCATCGGCCTCCCCGAACTGCCCTGCGGCGATGGGCTGGTTCCATCATGTTCAGAGATTCAGGCAATCAATTTTGGCTATATCACCATGCCGCTTATGTCGCTCACTATTTTTGCTACGCTCATAACCCTCATGGTTATACTCCGTCGACAGACTGCGCGATAGGAGATATGGGAGAGGAAACAAACACTATTGAAGAAAAGATCGGGGCCATTGAGAGGGCAATGAGCGCGCCCGATTTTTGGTTGGACAAAAATCGGGCGCAGGAAATCTTGAAAGAATACCAAAATCTCAAGGATGCGAAGGAGGGGATTGGATCTTATGATCGTTCGAACGCCATTCTGTCGATCTATGCCGGCGCGGGTGGCGACGATGCGGAAGATTTTGCCCGCATGCTCATGCACATGTATCGGCGCTATGTCGAAGGCCGCGGATGGAATATTCATACCCTATATGAAAACCGAAACGATCATGGCGGATACCGGAATATTTCATGCGAAATCAGTAGCGGTTCGCGCACAGACGGAGTGTATGGAACTTTGAGGGGCGAACATGGGGTTCATCGTCTCGTACGCATTTCGCCATTTAACGCAAACGGCAAACGACAAACGTCTTTCGTCCTTGTTGAGGTGTTGCCGTTAATCGAACACGCCTCAATTGATATCCCTGAGTCGGATTTTGAGTTCATCTTCCAACGCTCAAGCGGCCCCGGAGGGCAAAACGTAAACAAGCGCGAAACAGCGGTCCGAGCGATTCATCGTCTGACGGGCATTTCTGCTCATGTCGACGGGGAACGTACACAGCATGCAAACAAAGAAAAAGCAGTCGCAATTGTTACTGCGAAATTAATACGTCGCATGGAGGAAGAACACAAAGAGAAGGTCGCAGAACTTTCACCGGATCCCGGAAAAATCGAATGGGGAAGTCAAATACGCTCCTATGTGCTGCATCCGTATAAAATGGTGAAGGATCATCGAACTAACGTCGAAGTGGGTAATGCGGAAAAGGTTCTTGAAGAAGGAGACATACAAAAATTCATAGACGCAGAACAAGCAATTTAGTAAACTATAAAGATGGTGGATCCATATCCACAAGGTCCAATGATTTATTTTGATAGGGTGTCAAAAGTCTATAACGGCGGATCCGTTGCGCTTGATGGGGTAACTCTTTCTGTGTCTCCGGGAGAATTCCTTTCGGTAGTGGGACATTCTGGCGCAGGAAAGACTACGCTCCTCAAAATGATTCTTGCGGAAGATTGGCCGAGCGAGGGCGCGGTGTTTTTTCATTCGAAAGACATTCATCAGCTTCCTCGTCGAGAACTGTCATCGTATCGACAAAAAATAGGCGTAGTATTTCAGGATTTTCGACTTCTTCCTAATAAAACCGCTTTTGAAAATATTGCTTTTGCCATGGAGGCTTCGGGACGTCTCGACGACGAAATCGAAGCCGACGTTCCTCATGTGCTCGATCTGGTTGACCTTGGAGACAAGATGTGGAATTTCCCCCATCAGCTTTCTGGTGGGGAAAAACAAAGGGTCGCCATTGCGCGGGCAATTGTGAACCAGCCGGATGTGATAATTGCTGACGAGCCCACAGGAAACCTTGATCCCATTAATACGCATGAGATTGTGCAGATTTTGAAGAAGATCAATGATCTTGGAACCACGATCGTTTTGACTACCCATAACAAAGGGGTCATTGATTCGGTGGGGAAGCGTGTGATTACGATGGATTCTGGTAAGATTATTCGTGACGATCCCGGAGGAAAATACGTCCTGTAATATATGTTGCTATTAAACCTCAAACGTATTACTCACTCCGGTTTCATAAGTTTTTGGAGAAATCGCGAAGTTTCGATCGCATCGATCCTTATTATGACGATCACGCTTTTTGTGGTCGGTTCACTTCTTTTGTTAAACGCGATACTCACCGCCACGCTTTCCGAAATCGAAAATAAAGTCGATATTAATGTGTATTTCGTAACAAGCGCCTCAGAAGAAGAAATTCTGGCAATCAAACAGTCGCTCGAAAATCTTCCAGAGGTGAAGAGTGTTGAGTATGTGTCTCGTGATCGTGCGTTAGCTAATTTTCGCGAACGTCATGCGACAGACCAACTAATGCTTCAGGCGCTTGATGAATTAGCTGACAACCCTTTTGGGGCAAATCTATCCATCAAAGCGAAAGAACCTTCCCAATATGCGGGTATTGCTAAGTTTCTTGACCAAGAACAGGGCGCGGTTTCACCGAATGGCACAAGCAGTATCGATGAGGTGAATTATTTTCAAAATAAAGTCGCCATCGATCGTTTAGGGCAAATCATTACTGGTGCCGAGCGGTTCGGTCTTGCGGCCATGTTGGCGCTTGGTATTGCGTCTATTCTCATCACCCTCACCACTATTCGTCTCGCCATTTATACCGCACGAGAAGAAATTGCGGTGATGCGGCTTGTGGGCGCGAGCGATTTTTATATTCGAGGACCTTTTATGTTTGAGGGCGTTATGTACGGCTTTGTATCGGGAGTGGTTACTCTTTTTGTGCTGTATCTCTTGGCACTTTCGCTTGGTCCACAAACTAAGGCATTCTTTGGTTCTGCCGACCTCTTTTCCTATTACGTCAGCAACTTCCCATTTCTTCTCCTCGCCATTCTGGGGAGCGGTATGGTGCTCGGAGCAATATCGAGTTATATTGCCGTTAAGCGATATTTAAACGTGTAATTCTTTTATGGCAAAACACAAAGGCAATTCTCTTCCGAAATATATATTCGTGTCTGGAGGCGTCATGTCGAGCCTCGGCAAAGGGATCACCGCCGCCTCGTTGTCGCTCCTCCTCAAGAGGAGCGGCTTTTCCGTATGTCCGATCAAATGCGAAAACAATTTAAATGTTGATTTCGGCACACTGAATCCCATCGAGCACGGCGACCCGTTTTTGTGCGCAGACGGACTTGAGGCCGATCTCGATTTAGGAAATTATGAACGGTTTTTGGAACAGGAGGTTGGCCATCCAAATTTCATGACCATGGGGCAACTCTACAAGACGGTAATTGATCGGGAGCGTTCAATGGGGTACAACGGGGAAGACGTTGAACCTATCCCTCATGTGGTAGATGAAATAATGGAGCGTATTCGTAACGCAGGGAAAGCAAGCAAAGCCGATTTTGTGGTAATAGAACTTGGCGGAACGGTTGGGGAATATCAAAACAATAACGCTCTCTATTACGAAGCAAGTCGCGTTATGGGGCTCACCGAGCCGGTAGTACATGTGCACGTTACCTATGTGCCCGTACCTCCTCATGTAGGAGAGCCCAAGACAAAGCCGGCGCAATTCGGCATTCGCGATTTGATGAGCATGGGGATCATTGCTGATATCATCGTGGTGCGTTCTGAAATTCCACTCGATAACCAGCGTCGATATAAGTTCGCGCTCAAATTCAATTTGAAGTCCGAGGACGTGTTCTCAAACGAAAACCTCAAAACCATTTACGAAGTTCCGCTCCATCTGGAAAAACAGAAGTTTGTCGAAGTATTGCTTGAAAAATTTGGTATGAAGCCAAAAAAGAGACCAGAAATGGCCGATTGGAAAAAACTCGTCGACGTCATTAAGAGCGAAAAAAAACATAATGTCACCATTGCCATTGTCGGGAAATATTTTGCAACGGGAAATTCACAGCTTCGCGACACCTATTACGCTCTTCTTGAAGCAATCGATCACGCGTCATGGCACGAAAAAATCGGAGTCAACCTCAAGTTCATTAATTCTGAAAAAGAAGCTGGTAATATTGCCGCTCATTTGTCTGACGTGGATGGAATCATCGTGCCTATTGGATGGGGTTCGCGCGGAGTTCCGGGAAAGATTGAAGCAATTAAATACGCTCGCGAAAAAAAGATTCCGTACTTAGGACTATGTTATGGTCTACAGCTTGCGTCCATAGAGTACGCAAGAAATGTGGTAGGGCTTACGGATGCCGACACCGAGGAAAACAATCCCAAGGCCGCTCATCAGATCGTCCACAGTATTCCGTTCGATCCCAAGTATCAGACGATCAAAGGAACGGGAACGTCTATGCGGCTGGGTACGTTTGATTGCGTACTCAAAAAAGGCAGTCACGCCTTTGATATTTACAAAACCTACGGCGGATTTTCTGATGCAAAGAAAGGGGTTGTAAAAGAACGGCACCGTCATCGGTTTGAATTCAATAATGCATACAGAACACAGCTTGAGGAAAAAGGTTTTGTGATTTCGGGTACTTCACCAGACGATTTTTTTGTGGAAATGATTGAATTGCCAAAATCGGTACACCCGTTTTTTATTGCAACGCAGGGGCATCCGGAATATAAAAGTAGACCTACCTCACCCCACCCGCTTTTTATGGCGTTTATAAAAGCTACGTCAAAGAAATAAATATGTCTACTCCGGAGAGACAAACAAAGGAGAATCCCCCAGACTCCCCCGCAAGTTCAGGTGACTTTCACGAGAATTTCATAGCCAGATTCCATAGTCTTTATGAACAAGCTCGGACTGATCAGGGCGGTGAGAGTCTAAATGGAATGCGCGATATGCTTCACGGACCTCAGGCTCGCGTATTTCATGATTATCAAGCAGGGAAATTTTTATCAATGGAAACATTCAAATCCTCCATTGATCTGATCATTAATGCTCTCAGGGCAGAAATTGATCTGTCTGATGACAAAGAGGAACAGACTATCCTTCAAGGACACATGAAATATTTTTCAGGACGAGTTAACTATATCCAGGGAGCGGCATGTTCATACGCAGATTCAGTCGCTCGATTTCATAACATCCGGTTACAACAGGTCCGTTTGAATGAGGAAGATTTTAGATACCAGTTGATGCGAATTGACCGAGAGCGTCGGCGACAGCACGAAGCACTCATCACCGCATTGCAAGAATATGACGCACGCATACAAAGCTTGCGCAAAGACGGATATCTTGAAGGGGTTCAATGCAAAGAGTGGAATAAATCGCTGGTTTCTGCCCAAGATTCTTCCACCGTATACCTATTTCCAAAGCAGTTTCTTTCTGACCGAGAGATGATTCGTGAGTGGGCGATTGCCGTCGATTTGGATACAAACTTAAAGATAGCTGAAGAATTTGTAACACGAACGGCCGGCAACAATTAATAAAGGGTCGTCGCGATGGGCAAACTCGCGCGCGACCCTACTATCGGAGACACATTTTAGCGGCAATGTGCAGTGCCGCCTTCATAATCTCTGTATCCCACTTTCTGTTATCTTCATCCACCCCTATAACAGATCGGAACAATCTCATGATGCGTTTGATTTCCGCATCATTCTTATCACGAAGGGCTTTGCCTAGATCTAGGCAAAGCTGGAGAACATAGGGGCTACGCTCCATCTCTACCACCCCCTTTCTTGACGTGTTATAACATGACTCTAGATATGAGTCATGTAAGTGAATATGGCTGTATGTTTGTGATATAGTTTGGTTGCGCCCACATGGGCGTTTTTAAGACCTTGCCGGATCGTCTAATGGTAGGACATCGCCCTCTGGAGGCGAGTATCTTGGTTCGAATCCAAGTCCGGCAGCCAGCTTGAGATAGTTTCGGACTCCGAAGAGGGTCGAAATCTATCCGAGACACTATTCTGGCAAGGTATACCTGCTGAGAGGAGATCGATCCTGCCTGCGCGTCTTTCAAATAGCGTCGTCTGTCAGTCAGATATTGAAATTTTCATCATGATGTTTTTATAATATGGGAAATCCGGCCGCCCTGGTCGGCGCGGTCGGGAGATTACAAGAATTAATCACCAATCGCTATGGTTAGCATTACGAAAAAAGATGATGGGAACGAAGAGCGTGGCATCGCTCGGGTAACGCCCTTCTCGCTCATCGACCGTTTCTTCGAGGACGATTTCTTCGATCCCTTTAGTATGCGGATGCCGAGCCTTCTAGGTATGCGTCGCCTCTCAGGGGTGTCTACCGCGTTTCCGAAGGTGGACGTGACCGAAACAGATACGGAGATCAAGGTCGTAGCCAATGTGCCCGGAATCGACCCGGATAAAATTAATGTCGAGGTCGGCGACGATTACCTGTCTCTATCGGGAAAGGCCGAGAAGGAAACAAGAGAAGAGGACAAGAAGGGCAAAGTGTACCGCTACGAGCGGGAGTATGGGGAGTTCCGCCGCGAGTTCACGCTTCCGTCGAGGGTCGACAAAGACAAAATCGTCGCCAAGGCGAAGAACGGAGTTCTCACTCTTACGCTGCCAAAAGTAGGTAGCGAAAAGACGAAGACCATCAAAGTCGAGAGCGAGTAGCAACTCACGAATATGACTGAGAACCAGACGCTCATCTGATAACTTGGAATGCTTCTCACGGTAAGTCTTATTGCGAATGCCTATCTCTACGGCAAAGCGACGCAGCAGCAGATACAATCAAATTACTCGACTTCTATAGCAACTTCTTCAGCAGTCTTTGATGTTCTCGGTTTCGTTTCAAGAGAGAGGTGGTTACTGTCTACGAAGGATCAAATTACCCAATCTACGTAATATCGACTCTGTTCTCAGAGGCTGGTATCAAGGAGGCATGAGACAAAACGCGACGCGAGTTCGACCGGACGAATGAATTCTTCAAATGTCAGGATAAATTATACTGAATGCTTTTGTAATTCTAAAAATAACCCCGTATACGGGGTTATTTTTAAGCTCCAGACTAGCTTAAGTCGGATATGGTTTTCTGCTCCTCGGCGGAATTCAGAGAAATAGTTTATGGTTTTCCACTATGTCTGAAGTACATCAAAATCGCAGATTAATTGCAATAAAAAAGCCTTGTGAGGATTGATCGATAAATTTACGACACCGATGAAGTTAGTCCAAATTCAAAATTCGTTTTTTTGCCAAAATGCTGGGCGAGAACTAGATTGATAAAAAGTTTTATTTTGTTCGGGAGAGATAACACCTAGACTCGCTAAGCTTGTTCAAGTAAACCATTATTGTGTTGGGCGGGACGAGATGGTTTTATCTTCTCGAAACGAGTCCGTATTCAAAACGCAGATAGATTAGTAGTGTACGGATATAGGAATATCATAATAATGTCATGAATACAGCACGAACTGGGGCATTAGCAGTCGCTATTATTTTAATTGGAGGTTTTCTCGCTCTGAATATTTACATATACAATGAAAAGAAGCTTGTAATCATTACTGATTATAAAGATGCAGAGTATACGATTGACGGTAAGCGCAAAAAGCTCGAAGACGGTACCGCAGAATCGAACATTACTTCTGGATCTCGGTCAAAAATAATCACACGTTATTTTGGCAATGAATTCAGTGCAGATATAAATAACGATGGCATGGAAGATGTTGAGTTTCTTGTCACTCAAGATGGAAGGGGGGGGGGTGGAATCTTCTTTTATGTCGTGGCCCCGCTGTATACTGAATATGGGTATATCAGTTCCGACGGATATCTTCTGGGAGATCGTATTGCTCAACAAACAATCCACCTAGGCGAAAATCTGAAATATAAGGAAGTAGTTGTTGTTAATTTTGTTGATTGTAATCCCGGTGAATCGATGACTACTCGGCCCTCTTTGGAAAAAAAGCGTGTATCTTAAACTTGATGATGAACACATGCAGTGGGGTATGGTAGTTCCTGATTTTGAGGGCGAGTCGAGATAGTGTGATGTTATTCATTAATTTAGTCGTCTTGATTTTTGGATGTTTCCTCAAAGGCTTGTAGCGCATCATTTGCCCCATTCGTTCACCGCGCACAAGGTTGTATATATCAAGCATGCACAGATGTTGAAAGATGGCTGATAAGGACATGCCACCCTCTTACGAATCGATACATTTTTTATCCGTTCTAGCTGTACTTTCGGTAACATAATTATTAATTATTTGTATGACTACTGAAACAATACTTTGGATATACACGAATATAAACCCACTGTGTATCATAGGAGTATGATTGCACATTACAATAATCCTACTGCCATTGTTATTTTTGGAGGAACGGGAAATCTTGCAGAAACCAAATTACTTCCTGCGTTATTTGATCTTTATAGTCGAGATATGCTACCCGATTCTTTTGTTGTGGTGGGGATTTCACGCAAGGGATTGTCGCATAAAGACTATCAGTCTTTTGTGCGCGGAAGCATTCTCAAAAAATCTTCACAAATCGACGAAAGTTTACTTCAGAAATTTTGCTCTCATGCGCGATTTGCATCAGGAGATTTTGTTGAAGATGGATTATATAATCGAATCAAACAAGAACTACAAGCATTCGACACTTCTCTCGGAGTATGTACCAGTAAACTCTTTTATCTTGCTGTGCCGCCTAATCTCTATAGTGAGATATTTGAAAAACTTAAACAACACAATACGATGGATCTTTGCGACGGTGTTACATCATGGTCTCGTATTCTTGTCGAGAAGCCATTCGGAAGTGATCTCAACACTGCGAAGGAGCTTGAGAAACAGCTTTGTGAGCTATTTTCGGAACATCAAATTTTTCGCATTGATCATTACCTCGCTAAAGATGCGATTGAAAACATTATCTCACTTCGATTTGCAAACAGCATTATTTCTGATTCATGGAATGGGCGTCGCATAGAATCCATTTCAATTCGACTTTTTGAGTCGCACGATGTATCAACGCGCGGTTCTTTTTACGATGGTATAGGAGCACTCCGAGATGTGGGGCAAAATCATATGCTTCAGATACTTGCATTACTCACAATGCAGCCTGTAAATATGAATGATACTGAAGCTATAAGAGCTAGTCGCCTTGCTGCCATCAAATCGTTAGTGATGCACGATACGGATTTTCGATTGCGCGCGCAATATAAAGGATATACGGAGACAGCGGGAGTACACAGAGAAAGTAAAACGGAGACCTATTTCAAAATAGGGACACATATTGACAGCGAACTTTGGAAGGATGTGGAAGTTGTCCTTGAGTCGGGCAAGGCGCTGCATGCTTCGTTTACCGATGCGGTAATTACCTTCAGGCCGCTTGATAGGTGTATGTGCGCCGCCGAGTCCGAAGTTCACATGCATCGAAATGTACTCAGAATCACTTTTTCTCCAGACCAAAGTATAAGGCTTACCGTGTGGGTAAAAGAGCCTGGCTTCGGATTTAAACTTCATGCGCGAGAGTTGGTTCTCGATTCGCATAAGGGTGAGGTGTTTCGATCACCAGAAGCATACGAGCGTGTTCTCTACGATTGCATCATCGGGGATCAGACACGTTTCGTGAGCGGGGAAGAAATAGTAGCTGCGTGGAATTTTATTACTCCCATTCTCGAATCTTTTAAAAATATTCCTCTGTATGAATATCAGAAAGGGAGCAGTGTTCCAATTAGTAAGTAATATATGTAGCACACGTATGCAAAAGGAATTGGGATTTATAGGTTTAGGACGAATGGGAATTAATATGGCCACTCATCTCGTAGAAAAAGGTTACCGAGTGGTTGGTTATAATCGAAGTGATGGTCCGCGGAAAGAGGCTCTCAAGGTTGGAATTGAGATTGCGTCGTCGATTTCTGAACTTATATCCACATTATCAGCGCCCCGAGTGGTCTGGCTCATGGTATCGAGTAATGCTGTTGATTCTGTACTTACTGAACTTATTCCGCTGCTTTCAAAAGGGGACACAATCATTGATGGGGGCAATAGTTTTTATAAAGATTCGATCCGTAGACATGAAGAAATGCACACTAAGGAATTGCATTTTCTTGATTGTGGTACTTCTGGAGGTATACAAGGAGCTCGATATGGCGCTTCCATTATGGTTGGAGGCAATAATGATGTGTATATGGCGCATGAACACATTTTTAAAGCGCTCGCTGCGAAAGATGGTTATGCGCGGGTTGGTGATAAGGGGGCAGGGCATTTCGTAAAAATGATTCATAATAGCATCGAATACGGCATGATGGGAGCAATCGCAGAAGGCATAAGCGTACTTCATGATCATGAGGTGGCATTTGGTATTTCTCTTACTGAAGTTTTCAAACCCTACGAACACGAAAGCATCATTACGAGCAAACTTATTTCGTGGCTTCGCAAAGCGTATGACGAAGGCCAGATCGAAGCGATTAAAGGCGAGGTGCCGCTAGGTGAAACTGAATTAGAAATGGAGCATATTACCACTATTGGTGACGTCAAAGTACTTAAGGCTGCGCTTGCGCAAAGAAAACAAACCCGCACAGAAGCATCGTACTTGGGAAAATTAATCGCAGCGATGCGCAATCAGTTTGGGGGCCATTCCGTCATTTTTCCTGAATAGTATGGAGATTATTAAGACGGACTCACCTAGAGAGGAGGCCGGGAAAAATCTAAGCAAAGCTCTTAGAGAACGCTCAGACACTCCAATTCTCCTGATGCTTTCAGGTGGATCTGCATTTACCATTCTAGGCTTCACATCGCTCGAAGTTCTCGGGCCACACATCACTCTTACCGTTCTTGACGAGCGCTATTCCACAGATCCACAGGTAAACAACTTTGCAGTACTCGAACAGACAGATTTTTTTAAAACTTGCATGGAACGGGGAGTGAAAACTATTTCTACTAAAATATTAGAAGAAGAAAGCAGAGAGATGTTACGAGACCGGTTTGAAGCCGCACTTCGCGACTGGAAAGCCCAAAATAAAAATGGGTCGGTGATTGCTACTATGGGTATTGGTGCTGATGGACACACTGCTGGGATATTTTCAGGTACACAAGGAATCGATTTTAATGGATATGCGTGGGTGGTTGGGTACTCTATACTCCATACAGAGAATGAATGTACAGAAAGAATTACCGTCACCAATACGTTTCTTAGAGATGAAGTGTCCGCAACGGTTGTATTTGCGGTCGGCGCTCATAAGAAACGTTTTGTTGATGCGCTACGTAGTACGCAATGCGATGCCTATATTTTGCCATGCTGTATTTTACGCGAAATGGCTATGGTAAGCGTCGTTACAGATCAGTGAGACTTTCTTTCATACGATAGAGGTTGAGGTATTTCGTGTAAAAAAGTCTCTTAAACAGCGTTTTGTTCACGTGTTTTTTGGAGGCCACATCGACAATGCTCTTTAAGAAGCTATATTGCGTAGAATCGAGATTAATCAATAAATGTGTGGTTATATCGATTACAAAGAGGACGAATGAGAAAGTCCCATACTCACCGATAGATACAGTAGTGTTTGTGCATCATCGGGTTGCGTCTCCCATATTTTAAAAATATAATATGACGTATGGATTTATATACCGCTCTTGTACTTGCTCATGTCGTCGGAACTGTGCTCGGTGTTGGTGGGGCAACGTTCGCGGAAGTTAATCTCATTCGAGCGCTTAAAGATGGTGAGATTACTCCGGAAGAAGGATACTTGATGCGGGGAGTGTACGCAATCCTGCGCCTCGGGTTCTTTCTTTTGATAGTTTCTGGATTTGGATTTTTGCTCTACTATCGTTTGCACGGTATGGAAGAGTTTCTGTATTCTGAAAAATTGTGGGCGAAGCTTACCGTCATTGGTGTTTTGTCAGTGAATGCTATTTTGCTCCAAACGCACAAAATTCCACTTCTTTGGGGTAGCGCCATTTCGTTTGTGTCTTGGTATATGGCTCTCGCCCTTGGGGTTATGCGAGGAGTTGATTATTCATACGGAATGATATTGATTGTCTATGGAATACTCATCATTCTTGCGTATGGGGGTATGAAAAAGATACACGCGCATTTTGTGCCGAATAAAGAAGTTACAGTATGATCATGACGCCAATTCTTGTGTATGCGCTCATTCTTCACGTTGTTCTTGGTGTTATCGCTATAGGACTTACCCACCTAGTGTTTATGCATTATATTCGTCAAAAACCTGACTGGAAGTATTTGCTGCGGATTTCTGGGTCTGCCGCACTTCTCTATATGGTGTCTTGGATAGCCGCTGCCTATTATTATGTTACATATTATGGAACCGCGGTGAAGCCGGTAATAGTAGGGGGCGCGTATCCTTGGGCGCATACTGTGATGATGGAAGCGAAAGAGCACGTGTTTCTGATGATCCCGTTTGCGGCTATTACAATTTGGTTATGCACTGATATGTTGAGCGTTCATCCAACCTCTTCTATTAAATCGAAAGGTGCTATCTTTACATTACTCACGGTTGTCCTTGGGGTATTTGTTGCAGTGGCGGGTATTTTTGTGTCAGGAGGGGTAAGGTAATGTCATTTACTTATGTCTTCATCATTTACAAAAACAAAAGCAGCAGCAGATGGAGTGGCTATTGTCTCTATACTTGTTGCGGTATTGACGATAGGCGGTGAGGAGTGGGCTCCGCTCAAAGATTTTCTAAAGAATATTTTTACACATCACTGGCTTGGAAAGAGCGTAATAGCGGGGATGGCATTTGCCGCGGTGTTTGTTATCCAGAATATGTTCGAAGCGGACGAAGCGTCTGTGTCACGCTCTATCATGGCCGCTTCAGTTTCCATGATCGTATCTTCGTGCGCGATAATTGGGTTCTTTGTGCTCCATACTATGGGATACGTGTAACACATTGTTTCTCTTCGGCTATATCCAAGGATCTGTATCTTGAGATGGTTTTTAGGAGGGTCGTTGAGGGAAAAACGATTCGCAGGGACTGTATAGACTTTTGTAGGCGTGCGCGTTCCGCCTATTCGGTTAACAGACGTGTTTTTTTCGGATATGTGCCACGATCATATGGCAGAGAATTAAAAAGATGCTACTATGAATCCGTATGAAAAATAACTCCGGACTACTCTGGGGAGCCGTCGCGTTGGTGGCTCTCGGGGTAATAGTGTGGTGGTTGTATCCAACATTCGAAACATGGAACCAAGGCGCAGTTGTTGAGTCAGGAATATCTGGTTCGTCGTCGAGCTCTTCTCCCGGGGATGGCGCGGTGATTCCACCTGCGGCTCTAAGCGTACGCGCTTTGCTTTCTGCTGATCTCGGAGTCCCTTCGGAATCTATTACCGTGGTGAGCGTCACGCCAATGGAGTGGCCAGACGGATGTCTTGGGCTTCCGGAAGAAGATAAAATGTGTGCCCAAGCGCTTGTGCCTGGTTTTCGCGTGGTGGCATTCGAAAGCGGCCAAGAATTTACCTATCGGACGAACGCGGATGGATCTATCGTTCGTCTTGAATCACCTCGAAAATAAAACTTTTTAACATCAAAACATAAAAAGAGTATGCGGTACTCGATGTTTGGACATCATATAAGCGATATTGTGTATGGTGCGAACGACGGCATTATTACCACGTTTGCGGTTGTCTCTGGCTCCGCAGGCGCTGGACTGTCTTCAGAGATTATCGTTATTCTTGGTATTGCAAATCTGGTGGCAGACGGGTTTTCTATGGGAGCGTCAAAATATCTTTCTGAAAAATCAGCCCAAGAATATCGTGGAGCGTCGCTAGAAGAAAAAACACGAAGTCCTGTTGCGGATGGTGTTGCTACATTTCTTGCATTTCTTGTGGCTGGATCACTTCCTATCCTCCCTTTTTTCCTTGGAGTTCCAGACGAATTACAGTTTCAAGTATCCGTGATATCCACCGGGGCTACTCTTTTTATGGTAGGTGCGATGCGATCGTTTTTTATCAAGAAAAATATTTTCTCAGCGGGTTTCGAAATGTTTGTCGTTGGAGGAGTGGCTTCGGCGATCGCGTTTCTACTTGGTTGGTTCATAAAGAGCCTCGTTTCGATCTAGCTTCACTTTTGAGCATATATATGCTCTAGTATATCCCCGAAGAACTGTTGGGTTTGGTGGGTGGTTATCATAATTACTCGTATAACTATCAATAGTATGTGTGGTATTGTCGGATATGTAGGATATCAAAACGCGAGCCCTATTTTGCTTGACGGACTTAAGACGCTTGAGTATCGAGGTTATGATTCAGCGGGTATTTTTATCGTTGGAGATCAGGCGCGAAAAGCGGTTGGGGCGGTATCAAATTTAATTGAAAAAATTCCGGAAGATCTATCGGGAACGGTAGGCATTGCCCACACTCGATGGGCAACACACGGACTTCCAACAGAGGCAAATGCTCACCCTCACAGATCGGCAGACAGTTCCGTGTGGATTGTGCATAACGGGATTATAGAAAACTACAAAGAACTTCGCGATGAACTCGGCAAAGAACCCTACGCATCCGAAACAGACACTGAAGTATTGGCACACCTGATTGGTCACTTCACGGCAAAAGGGGAGTCGTTTGAAAACGCGGTTGTCTCCGCGCTCCAGAAGGTACGTGGCACCTATGGGTTGGTGGCGGTGTCGACGAAGGAACCAGATACCATTATTGCCGCGCGTCTTGGAAGCCCTATTGTTCTTGGGGTGGGGAACAACGAATATTTCGTAGCGTCAGACCCTTCCGCCATCCTTCGCCACACTAAAGACGTGGTGTATTTGCATGACGGTGAATATGCCGTTCTCACCAAGAAAGGATATTCGGTATACACTCTAAACCGAGTGCGTCAGGAACGTATTCCCGACCATATAGAATGGGATGTAGAGCAGGCGAAAAAAGGAGGATATCCCCACTTTATGCTGAAAGAAATTATGGAAATACCGGACGTGCTTTTAAATAGTGCACGAGGAAGATTGCTGGTGGATGAAGGTTCTGCACGACTAGGAGGCCTTTTAAAACATGAAGCAGATTTGCGGCAAATACAACGACTCGTGATTGTTGCTTGCGGATCTGCTTCTTTTACGGGTCTTTATGGAAAACACATAATTGAAGAATATGCCGGTATTCCCGTTGACCCAGTCATTGGTTCTGAGTTTCGGTACAGCGCGTATATTCCCCAAGCCGGTACAGCAGTGCTTGCAGTTTCCCAATCCGGAGAGACCGCTGACACTCTTGCTTCAATTAAAGAATCGAAACATAGGGGCCTCTTAACTCTTGGTATTGTGAATGTCGTTGGTTCGACCATAGCTCGAGAAACTGATGCAGGAATTTATAACCATGCAGGTCCCGAGATCAGCGTGGCATCGACAAAGGCCGTGGTTTCTCAAATGGAAATACTCGCGCTCCTCGCGCTTTTCCTAGGACGCCAACGGCATCTTTCAGTATCCGAAGGGAAAAGACTGGCCACAGGGATCGCATCGTTACCAGACCTTGTTCGAAAAATTCTTACCACAAAAGATCGGATAGAAGAGATCGCGCGGCGATACTCGGGATATCGTAATTTCCTTTATATTGGCCGTAAATATAACTATGGTGCGGCGTTCGAAGGAGCCCTTAAACTGAAGGAAATTTCTTATATCCATGCGGAATCCTATGGGGCGGGGGAGATGAAGCATGGAGCGATTGCTATGATTGATCCTGATTTTCCAACAGTTGCGATTGTCCCTAAAGATAGCATGTACGAAAAAATGATTTCGAATATTCAAGAGATAAAAGCACGCTCCGGCAAAGTTATTGCCATTGCAACTGAGGGAGACGCACACATTGCAGAGCTTGCTGATGATGTCATCTATATTCCTGAAACAATAGAAAGTCTGAATCCAATTCTTGCCGTTGTCCCCATGCAGCTTTTTGGTTATTACGTGGGAGTTGCAAAAGGGTATAATGTTGATCGTCCAAGAAATCTCGCAAAATCAGTAACGGTAGAATAATAATGCGTTTGCATAGGTTATCCACACGTTCCCACAAAATCAAATCACTCGTATGATAAAGAAGCTCTGGAGTGAATATGCTCGTGTTGGTCGCACGGCACTCGCCCCGATTAAGTGAGCGGTACGGGGAGCCTTACTCCTCATTTGAAATGCCAGCAAAGAAAGCAAAGAAGAAACGATAAATTCTTCAAAATCTAAACCGCCTCGTTTGCAATATACTGCAGACGGGGCGGTTTAGATTTTTGAGAGTATGGGGAACATATACAATAAAAAAAGAATAGAAAATTTTCGTGTTTATAAGAGAGTTAGAGTATACTAGTCGTACGAATACGCGCCGTGCGCATTTTTCCTATGCGAGTACTCATGATTGGCTGGGAGTTCCCCCCACACATATCCGGGGGCTTAGGAGTTGCGTGCGCAGGCCTAGTAAACGCCTTCTTTGATGAAAGTATCATTTACTTCCTTCTTCCATACGAGCAAAATATTGTGGGATGTCGAAATAGCAATGCGAGATTTTTATTTGCAAATCTTCCTGCGTATCGGTATTCCATACGTCCGTACGGAATGCAGTCTCCGGTCAAACAGGAAAATCCCCCCCGTTCGTTTACGGGATATCTTTTTTTGTATGCAGCACGCGCTGCACAAATGGCACAGACGATTGATTTCGACATTATTCATGCCCATGATTGGATGACGTATCAAGCTGGGTTAGCAGTCCGGCGTGCCACTGGAAAACCCCTCGTTGTTCATGTACACGCATTGTCGTTTGATCAGGCGGGAGGACAATGGGTAGATCCTGAAAAGTTCAGGATTGAGCAGGAGACGTTTCAAGAAGCGGATGGCATTATCGCAGTGTCCGGACGAACACGACAGATGGTTATTGATCGCTATAATGTAGCTCCTGATAAGGTTACTGTTATTCATAATGGAGTTGATCCGTTGTCGGTTGTTTCTACCGCTACCCCTGTGCTTTCAGTATTGAAAGAACAGGGCGCACGGATAGTGTTGTTCCATGGTAGAATCACCATTCAAAAAGGTCCTGATTATTTTGTGCGGGCAGCGGCGAAAGTGCTGCAGTTTCGACCCAATACCTATTTTGTAATGTCGGGGAGCGGAGACTTAGAGGCACAGATATGTTGCGAGGTCTCCCAAAGAGGTATTTCGGATCATTTTATGTTTGTGAGGGGTGCTTGGGGTGAAGAGCGCGACCGTCTCTACCGTTCTGCTGATGTTGTGGTGATGCCGTCGGTGTCAGAACCATTTGGCATTGCGGCGCTCGAATCACTTCTCCTTAATACTCCTACGATAATATCGAAGCAGTCTGGCGTTGGCGAAGTACTTCGCCACGCGCTTCGGGTTGATTTTTGGGACACAGACGAGCTGGTGAATAAAATTATCGCCGTACTCGACCATCCTGAATTACGAAGAGAGCTTGTTAAGAATGGTGCTATCGAGGCCAGAGGAAGTACCTGGGAAAAAGCAGCACATCTCTGTGTCGAGTATTATAAGAAGATACTTCGTATATTTCGACTATAACCATGCCCGCTGTTTGTCTTTATTTTCAAGTGCATCAACCTTATCGAGTAAAACGATATCGAGTGTTTGATATTGGAGAAGACCCGAACTATTTTAACGAAAAAGGCGAAAATAACCTTAATAATCAACGTATTTTGAAAAAAGTTGCTGATAAATCATACCGACCGGGAATGGCAATCTTGAAGGAACTCCTTGATACGCATCCCGAGTTTAAGGTGGCTTTTTCTTTATCAGGCGTGGTGTTGGAACAGCTGGCGATTGATGCTCCTGATGTAATACATATCATCAAATCAATGGTAGAGACTGGCCGTTGTGAAATCTTAAACGAAACATTTCATCATTCACTCGCATTTTTCCATTCTCAAAAAGAATTTGAAGCGCAGGTTTCGCTTCATCAGGCGCTTGTCAAACGATTGTTCGGGGTAACGCCAACCGTATTTCGAAATACTGAATTGTCGTACAC
>CAZFRC010000009.1:25744-31408 GCA_964521185.1 uncultured Candidatus Saccharibacteria bacterium | reverse complement strand
GTCCATGGTCGATCAGGAAACACGCGCGTCCACACACGGCCGGTTTTTCCGATCGAACGGCTAATCACTTTTCGAGCAGCTTCAATTTGATTTGAACGAATTCTGGCCCCACTCATCGCTTTCATACCATATGCACCAAACGAAAGCGTTACCCCGCGCGTTTCAACACGAGGCTTATCAGGATTTCGCCGATCGCGCTGCCATTTTCGATGTTTAACTTTTTTAGGAAATAACATGGTTGTGTCGTATTTATTTTACCCGCGTATCCCCGCCAGTCGTACGCGCATCTCCAAACACGTCTCCTTTATAAATCCACACCTTAACACCAATCGTCCCATATGACATATGGGCACTTGCGCGTTTGAAATCAATATCCGCTCGAAGCGTTTGAAGTGGAATCTGACCTTTCTTAAGATCTTCGCTGCGAGACATGTCTGCTCCACCAAGACGACCCGAAACAGTAATGCGCACACCTTTCACATCGCGATTTGCCATCACTTTTTCAATCGTCTGTTTCAGGACGCGACGAAACGGCAAACGCTTTTCAAGACCTTCGACAACCATCTGCGCAACGATTGCAGCGTTTGATTCTGGGGATCGAATTTCCTCGATGTCGAGTTTAATATCGAATTGTTCAACGAGATGAAGGCTTTTCACGACCTCTGCAATCTCTTTTCGAAGTTTAGCTGTGCCTTCTCCAGAGCGGCCAATGATAAGACCTGGACGCGATGTGGTAATTACAATACGCATGATGCCTCGATTTCGCTCAATTTCAACGGAGCCCACATGCATGGTACGAAGTCGCTTTTCCAAAAACTCACGAATCACGGTATCCGCACGCAAAAACTCTCGATACTTTTTGGAGTCGCGGGCAAACCACCGCGCGCGCCAGTCGCGAAGTACCCCTAATCGATGTGCGTATGGATGAACAATGTGTGTCATAGAAATATAAGTTCGGTTTATTTAGCAGTATTGTGAGATTCTTCGTTCTCTTTAGGAGATTGGATCATTTTTGGTGATTCAGATTTGTTTACCTTTTCCTTAAGGAAAACCGACACCCTGCTGGATTCTTTATGAATGGCGGATGCGCGACCGCGTGCACGTGGCATCCAACGCTTGAAGGTTACCCCTTTATCAACGGTGATCCGTTCAATCACAAGTGCGTGTTCGTCAACCGATACGGCCCCCTGTTTCGCATTGGCAATCGCAGATGCGATAAGTTTTTTAATAGGAAGTCCTGCGCGATTTGGAATATTCGAGAGGAGTGTGAGCGCTTCAGGCACGCGCTTCCCAGACACTGCACGGGCAATCAATCGCACTTTGCGTGGGGCTTGCCGATAATTAATGAGATGCGCTTTCATATTGGATTATTTCTTAGTAGGAGCGGCGGCGGTCGCAGGAGCTTTTGCGGCTTGTGCAGCGGCAATCTCAGATTGCTTTTTCTTTTCTTCCATTTCTTTCTGCATCTTACCGCCGTGACGAAGGAATTTCTTGGTCGGAGAAAATTCACCGAGACGATGCCCTACCATTTCTTCAGATACCAACACATCCACAAATGCTTTTCCGTTGTGTACTGCAAAGGTAAAACCTACCATTTCTGGTGCGATTTGACTGTCTCTCGCCCACGTCTTTACTGGCGGAACTTCGTGAGGTCGTTTACCGGAAATTTTCTTCAAAAGCTTCCAGAAGACGTAGGGTCCTTTTTTGAGTGATCGTGTCATGACAAATAAAAAGCCCGCGAGGGTACACCCGCCGGAGCAGAATTGCAAGGCTGGGATGGGGTGCATAGTACGCAAAAAATATGGCATTGTCAAACGAACAGTCTGTTCTTCATCCTAAACAAGACTACCACCGCAGTACTAACCTCCACACTCAACCACCTCTTGTTCTTGGGATTACTCTCTTATATCACTCACTATATATTACGGTTTTGATTCTTTATTATCATTTGCTGAAGCTACTCTCGCTCTATATTGAATAAACAGATCGCGAAGTAACATGAGAATCTTAGGGTCTTTTGGGGTTGGTGGAAATGTTTGTTTCAGTAACATATCGATACGTTTAATAGCAGCAGTTACTTCCGCATCTCCTATAATACGAGTCCCTAAATTCTCTGCAGCTTGAACGATTGGCTCATATATCCTATTTCCATATATATTTGGGTCTGTTTCTAACAGACGATCGAACGCTTCTTGTAACGCAATTACAATAGAATTTTTTTCAGCTTCAGTTCTACCACTAAATAGTTGTTCCTCCTGCATGTAAAAAGAATTATACCACGGCGGTGAATGGGGGGTTTTGAATTCCCACGCCAGGCAAAACCGAGAATTTTTATTCGACTTTTATTTTTCTATGTCGAGCGTTTTTTTCCAACCTTTCGGCGAGAAATGATGAACACATTCGAGTATTTCTTCGGTCGACGCGTTTTGTGGCCCTTGCCGGTCGGTTTACCCCACATTGAACGGGCGCGGCGATGTCCGCGGCCCTGCCTCCCTTCGCCACCGCCATGCGGATGGTCAACCGGGTTCATTGCTGATCCGCGAACTGTTGGACGAATACCTTTCCAGCGCGAACGTCCTGCCTTTCCAATAACTTCTAGATGATGTTCGTCATTTGAAACCTGTCCAACTGAAGCCCATGCAGTACCAATAATTTTTCGCACTTCGGTTGAGGGAAGTTTGACGAGCGTATACGGGGCGTCTTGAGCCAACACTTCCGCATAATTTCCAGCAGAACGCACAAGACGAGCACCGCTCCCCGGCTCCAGTTCAAGATTGTATATAAATGTTCCAACGGGAATATTTTGAAGAGGTAACCGGTTTCCAGGAGCAACTGGAGCTTTATCTGAAACTGAAAAAATGGTGCCTACATTGACGGATTTTGGAAGAAGCACATAGCGACGCTCTCCATCTCGATACAACACAAGTCCAATATGTCCTGATCGATACGGATCATATTCCACACTCATCACTTTCCCTGGAATGTCTTTTTTATTGTATATAAAATCCACGAAACGATATAGTTTCGGGTGTCCTCCTCCTTTATGGCGAGTGGTAATTCGACCAAACGCATTTCGTCCGGCTCGTCGTTTGCCGCCGCGACTCAATCGCTTTACCGGAGCCGATTCTGTAAACACTCCTCGATGTGAAGTGGTGGTCATTGATCGACGGCTTTTTGTCGTTGGTTTGTATTTTTTCATAATGATTCTTTATACGAGATCGATCTTGTCGCCTTTTTTTAAATAGACATATGCTTTCTTGCTCCCGCTTGTCATTGTCTTTTTCCCACGACTGATACGTGAACTCCCTAGCGTCGGTTTGGATTTCACGATGGCGACCTTAGTCGGTGATACGGCATAGAGAGCTCGTATTGCACGCATTACATCTTTTTTATTTGCGTGGGGGGTAATTTCAAACACATAAACCCCTCGCTCGGTAGCGTATACCGCCTTTTCAGTCATGTGTGGACGAATAAGCACAGCACCCACATTGAAATACTGAAGTTTTTTTGCTTCCTTGATTTCCGTCTTCTTTTTTGTTTTTCCAAAAATTGCCATATATTATTTAAACCGTTTTTCCAAAATACTAACCGACTCTTTTGGATTCACTACTACAAGATAACGATACGACACCACGTTACGCGCATTAAGTCCGGAAATTGCAGTGGTTTCGATGTTGCCGAAATTGCGAAAACTTTTTTTGACGTTGGTGTCAATTTCAGGGAACGCGAGGAGGGCAGCATTATGACGGCGATCTTTCAGTGGTTCGAAACCTTTTATTGTTCCAAGGTTTTGAAGCATCCTTTTTGCATTCGAGGTTTTTGGTGCCTCCAACAATAGAGTATCCACAAAGAGAATTTGCCCATCAACAAATTTCCTCGAGAGAACCGCCGCGAGCGCACCAAGTGCCATTTTTCTATTGATCTTGACTTGGTAGCTTCTATCTTTTCTTGGGCCATGCGTGGTGCCGCCTCCTATCCAGATAGGTGAGCGGGTTGATCCATGTCGAGCGCGACCGGTGCCTTTTTGCTTCCATGGTTTTCGTCCACCTCCCCGAACTTCGCTTCGTCCCTTTACATGAGGATGCCCACTTCGCGCATTAGCATCCATACCAACGATTACCTGATGGACAAGATCCGCATTCCATTTTGCGCCAAATATGCGTGAAGGCAACGTAAAAGAACCATTCGCTTTACCCGCGCTTGTATATATTTTCGCTTCCAAATTCAAATCGCCTAAAAGAGCCGGCACGTTTGTCTTTTTTGTTTTTCGCGTATTCTTTTTTACTGGTGTGTGTTCCATGGTGTGCTGTTTGGGGGCGTAATTTATTTTTGAACAATCTCAACTACTGTACCCCGCCGTCCCGGCACTGCTCCTGAAAGAACAATTGTGTTTGATTCCGGATCAACCACAAGTACCTTGAGATTTTTTATCGTCACGCGATCGCTTCCCATTCGACCTGCCATTTTAATTCCCTTAGCGACACGGCCTCCTGCACGTCCGCCACCTCCGCCAATTGCTCCCGGCGCACGTTCATTATGGGCTTGTCCATGAGAGCGAGGCCCCCCATGAAACCCGTGCCTTTTAACAACACCCTGAAATCCCTTCCCTTTTGAAACACCAGACACTTGCACGATATCGCCCACGTTAAAAATAGATACGTTCACCACATCACCACGCGCAAATCCTTCAGTATTCCCTCTAAATTCTTTGATAGTGCGCAAAAGAGGAAGGTCTTTCAGATGCCCCTTGAGTGCTTTTCCGACATTCTTTTCTTTGCGAGCCCCTGAACCAATTTGCACAGCTTCATATCCGTCTTTTTCAATGGTACGAATTTGAGACACTGTTATAGGAGACGCCACCAACACTGTGCCCGCATGAACCACACCCTTCTCGTCGAAGATCTGGGTCATGTGCTGCTTTGTGGCTAGAATGAATTTCATGTATGAAAAATTCCGCAATGGGCAGCTCCGAAAGCGGATCTTGGCCATTGGTCCCTATAGGGACTTGGTACTCTCAAAGAGAGTGCATGCACTATACAGGAGTTCCTTTTAAATGCAAGGATGTGCAAGGTGCCTCTCCCTTCCCCACAACAAAGATTGCAGGAAGAAGATGTATTTTCTCAAGACAATAATTTATTTTAGAACACTATTTTGTACTATAGCGTAAATACAGTATCTTTCAACTTTTCTTTTGCGAAAAATCTTCTACCCCATCAAAAAATCTCCTACTAGGAGATTTTTTGATGGGGATTTATGTATTTTGCGCTTCACACCATTTTTACATCAATCGAAACACCGGACGGAAGAGAAAGATTTGTAAGTGCTTCGATCAGTTTTGGCGTTGGATTCATAATGTCAATCAACCGGCGGTGCGTGCGCATCTCAAACTGCTCACGCGCGTCCTTGTAAATAAAAGTCGATCGATTGACCGTATATTTTTTAATTTCAGTCGGAAGAGGCACCGGTCCAACAATTGTTGCATCATACCGAAGCGCGGTATCAATAATCTGTTTTACCGATGCGTCCAAGATTTTGTGTTCATAGGCATTGACCCGAATGCGCAGCTTTAAAGCGGCGCTCGCCTCAGACGAAGTCTTGGTTTTTGGCTTTGCTTTGGGCGCGGAACGGGGGGGGGGGGGGGGGGGGGGGGGGGGGGGGGGGGGG
>CAZFRC010000009.1:13530-25734 GCA_964521185.1 uncultured Candidatus Saccharibacteria bacterium | reverse complement strand
TGGTTTTTGGTTTTTGATTTGGGGGCGCACCGCGCGCCGCTTTGCGGCGCGCGTGCTTTCTTCTTTGGTGACACTTCCATTTCCATGGTGTGAATATCAGTAGAAATAGTTCCGAGAAAACGGATTATGCAACAATCTTTGTTACCACGCCAGCCCCCACGGTTTTTCCTCCTTCGCGGATGGCAAAGCGTTGCTGTTCCTCAAGCGCAACTGGAGCGGTAAGTTTTACCTTAAACGTAACGGTGTCGCCAGGCATTACCATCTCAACTCCTTCAGCAAGAGTTACTTCTCCAGTAACGTCTGTGGTACGTACATAGAATTGCGGTTTGTAGCCAGTGAAAAATGGAGTGTGACGCCCTCCCTCTTCTTTCTTTAAGACATACACTTCTGCTTCAAAATCACTATGTGGAGTTACCGAACCCGTTTTTGCAAGTACCTGCCCGCGATGGATATCTTCTTTCTTGGTACCACGAAGCAGTATTCCTGCGTTGTCACCTGCCTGACCTTGATCGAGCTGTTTGTTGAACATTTCAATACCCGTCACCGTAGTCTTCGACGTTGGCTTTATACCGACAATCTCAACTTCTTCACCAACTTTAATAGTCCCTCGTTCAATGCGACCAGTAACCACAGTCCCACGACCTTCAATAGAAAAGATATCCTCAATTGGCATGAGGAAAGGCTTGTCGATTTCTCGAACCGGCATTGGAATATATTCATCGAGCGCTTTTGCAAGCTCAAGAATTTTCTTCGCCCATTCGTCGTTCGTATCTTTCGCTTCAAGAGCCTTCAGCGATGAACCCCGAACAAACGGCGCATTGGCCCCATCAAATCCATTTTTCGTAAGAAGTTCTCGAATTTCCTCTTCAACAAGATCAATTAAATCTTTATCCTCTACCATGTCGCATTTGTTGATGTAGACGATGATTCGAGGAACTCCAACTTGGCGCGCAAGAAGCACGTGTTCGCGGGTTTGTGGCATCATTCCGTCAGTGGCGGCAACCACCAATATTGCGCCATCCATTTGTGCCGCACCAGTGATCATATTTTTAATGTAGTCCGCATGACCCGGCGCATCGATGTGCGCATAATGCCGAGAAGGCGTCCAATACTCCGAATGGTGAAGCGCGATAGTAATACCACGCGCCTTTTCTTCAGGGGCGTTATCGATGCCATCAACACCCTCAACGCGTGCGCCATATCCTTCCCCTTTGGCCATATCAAGAACCTTGAGGATGGCGGCGGTCGTTGTGGTTTTGCCGTGGTCGACGTGTCCAATTGTACCAACGTTAACGTGCGGCTTTGAACGATCAAAAGATTCTGCTGCCATAATAATTATTCGATCTACCGCCGTGCGGGCATGAGCGCGAAAAATTCCATGCCCCACAGCGCTAAATTCGATGTGTGTTAAGCGCTTCTAATATCCCTTTTTCTGTCAACGAACAAGTGCCATGACAAAAAAGGCGCAAATACATGCGATAGTAAGGATAGTAAAGCAAACCAGAGAGGGAGTCAAGAAACCGGCTGTCCTCATATTTGAGCACAGCCGGTTTCTTTCTTTGCTTTTCTCCAATACCAATCACCTCCCCGCTCCTCCTCTTGCAGAAATAATAGTGTCCGCCACATTTTTCGGCACCACTTCATAATGATCGAATTCCATCGTTGACGATCCTCTCCCTTCAGTTAAAGAGCGAAGCGTTGTCGTATAGCCAAACATTTCGGATAGAGGCACTTTGGCCGTTATTACTTTGTTCATCCCCCGATCATTCATTCCTTCGATTGCCGCACGCTTTGACGAAAGATTCCCCGTAACGTCTCCCATGAATTTTTCCGGCACAATTACTTCAACCTTCATAATCGGCTCAAGGATAACCGCGCCCGCCTTCTTGGCTGCGGTCTGGAATGCTTGGGATGCAGCAATTTTGAACGCAATTTCAGACGAATCCACTTCATGATATGAACCATCGAAAAGATCTACAGACACGTCCTCCATTTTATATCCTGCAACAACACCTCGTTCCATAGCTTCGCGAAACCCTTTGACACACGGTTGTATATACTCCTGTGGAATAACTCCTCCTTTTATGTTGTTGATGAACTCGAAATGATCTTCTCGCATTACGTTATTGGGTATTTTCTGTCCTTCGGGCCACGGCTGAAGGGGCTTCACTCGAATTTTGACATGGCCATATTGGCCTCGGCCTCCCGTTTGTTTGATGTATTTTTCTTCTGCTTCGGCCTCGCGTTGAATGGTTTCTCGATAAGCAACTTGGGGCTTCCCGACATTCGCCTCAACGTTAAACTCGCGCTTCATACGATCAACGATAATCTCAAGATGGAGTTCACCCATGCCGGAAATAATGGTCTCCATTGTCTCTTGGTCGCTCGTGACGCGGAACGTTGGATCTTCGTCCGACAATCGTTTAAGCGCCATACCCATCTTTTCTTGATCGGCCTTTGTTTTTGGTTCTATTTTGAGCGATACCACAGGTTCGGGAAAGTGGATTTTTTCGAGCACTATTTGGTTATTTTCATCACATAATGTATGCGAGGTTTTGGTTTCTTTAAGTCCAACTGCCGCGGCAATTTCTCCAGCAAATACTTTTTTTACCTCCTCTCGTTTGTCCGCCTGAAGTCGGACGATGCGTCCCATCCGTTCTTTTTCCCCTGTGGTCGAATTGTACACATAGGATCCAGCCTCAATCATGCCGGAATATACGCGAAAAAATGTGAGTGATCCTACAAATGGATCTGCTTGGAGTTTAAACGCGAGCGCGGTGAAAGGTTCTTCGTCAGACGCATGGCGAAGCGTTTCCTCTCCTGTTTTTGGATTAATTCCTTTAACGGGAGGAATATCCAAGGGAGACGGAAGGTAGTCGACTACGGCATCCAAGACAAGTTGTACCCCTTTGTTTTTAAGCGCTGAACCGGTCATAACGGGGAAAATCTTGTTTTCGATAACAGCTTTTCGGAGGGTCTTCTTCAAATCTTCGATCGATGGCTCTTTTCCATCAAGATATGCCCCCATAAGCACGTCGTCGTGCTCCACGATTTTCTCAATGAGTTCTGCCCGATATTTTTCTGCCTCGGCCTTTAGATTTTCTGGAATATCGCTTTCAACGACCTGGCTTCCCATATTGCCTTCGAAACGGTAGGCTTTCATTTTGATAAGATCAACAACACCCTCGAACTGGTCTTCAGCGCCAATGGGGATTTGAATACGTACCGCATTCTTATTCAACCGATCAAGAATGGATGCGTATGATCGTTCGAACGACGCACCGGTTCGATCCAATTTATTAATAAGACAGATACGCGGCACACTAGCTTCGTCCGCATACCGCCAGTTGGTTTCAGATTGTGGCTCAACGCCTGCGACGCCATCAAACACCACCACCGCACCATCGAGCACACGGAGTGATCGCTTCACCTCAACAGTAAAATCGATATGCCCAGGGGTATCAATGATGTTGAACCGATATTTCTTTGCTTTATCTTTCGCATCCTCGTCTGTCTTGGTCCAAAAACAGGTAATCGCGGCGGCGGTGATGGTGATTCCGCGTTCGCGCTCCTGTTCCATCCAGTCTGTTACCGTTTCTCCCTCGTGCACTTCGCCGATTTTGTGCGATTCGCCGGTATAAAATAGAATGCGCTCCGACGTAGTGGTTTTCCCTGCATCAATATGCGCGATGATTCCAAAATTGCGTACTTTTTCTAGTGGGTAGTCGCGTTCCATAATATGTGTTCGAAATAAAAACGCGCAACGGCGCTTATGAGAGGCATCATACAGTATTTTAAAAATTAGACAATTGTTTGAGGTATGCAGTACATCGTGATCGGAATATTCCAAGTGCGCAGAGAGGGGTAATCGTGTTAGAGAAGACAGGTAACCGAGTGGCGGAAAAATAAAACCCGCCCGCTTCGCCCTATTGGTGAAGCGGGCGGGTTTTATTTTCATTCAATACCATTAGTTAGAAAATTACCAAGCAAAGTGGGCAAATGCGCGGTTCGCTTCTGCCATTTTATGAACGTCTTCTTTCTTTTTGACCGCGCTTCCTTCGTTTCGGCTTGCGGCAAGCAATTCTTCTGCAAGCGCTTTATATGCCTTTGCTCCCTTTTTATTCCGAACTGCATCGCGAATCCAGCGCATGGCAAGCGCCTGTTTTCGTTCCGGTCGTACTTCGCGAGGCACTTGGTAATTAGCGCCTCCAACCCGACGTGAACGAACTTCAACAGAAGGACCGGCGTTTCGTAAGGCTGTTTCGAATACTTCAAGAGGATCAGCACCACCGGCTTTAATTTCGTCAAATGCTCGGTACACAGCGGTGCGCGCCGCATTTTTCTTGCCATCCCACATAATGGTATTCACAAATTTTGAAACGCGTTCGGATTGATACCGAACATCCGGTCTTGCAATATTTCGATTTTTGACAGGACGTCTCATAGATTAGTTTTTCTTTGCGCGCTTCACTCCATACACCGAACGAGATACATTCCGGTTGGCAACACCCGTTGCATCAAGCTTGCCGCGAACAATGGTATATCGAACGCCAATATCCTTTACTCGTCCACCGCGAAGGAGCACTACCGAGTGTTCCTGGAGGTTATGCCCAATGCCCGGAATATACGCGGTAACTTCCATGCCGTTCGTCAATCGAACGCGAGCAATTTTTCGGATCGCAGAGTTTGGCTTGCGAGGAGTCTTCGTGGTTACTTTTGTACACACTCCTCGTTTAAAGGGAGAGTTAAAAAAAGTAGGGCGATTTTTAAGCGTGTTGAACCCGCGTCGTAGCGCTTGGGTTTTGGATTTTCTGATGACGTCGTGTCGTCTTTTTTTGATGAGTTGATTGATGGTCGCCATACTAAAAGAGGCCGCTCGGCTCTCTGTAGGGGGCACTGTACTACGAGGAAGAAATGAGCGCAAGACCCGTTATGGCAGTTGGCCGGTTAAGACAACAAAAAAGAAGGAAGGAATCCAGCCTACATACTGCCAAATGACGTATATGACCAAAAAAATACCGAGAAATGAACCGAGAGGGCCAAACGCGTATAATTTCTCTTCAACCGAACGGAGGGCGTATGCGGCGCGAAATGGAAGAAGATTTATAAGAATCTTTGATCCATCGAGCGGCGGAATGGGAATTAAATTAAAAAAGGCAAGCATGAGGTTAATGAGAATGACAATGGATGCAAATTCAAAAAACGGTCCCGATACGTTGCCAAACCGAAGGATAAGCCCAAACACTACGGCAATAAATATGTTGGTTCCAGGACCTGCCGCCGCAACGAGAAGCTCGCCGAACCGACCATTTCGCAAATTATAGGGATTATAGGGAACCGGCTTTGCCCATCCAAAAAGAATACTTGACCCAGAGAGAGCGAGGATTGCGGGTAGTATTATGGAACCCAAAGGATCGATATGAGGAAGCGGATTCAGTGTGAGACGCCCTGAAAGGCGAGCGGTTGGATCTCCAAGCGCATCTGCCGCATACCCATGCGCCACCTCATGCGCAATGACTGAAAGTATAAGAATGGCGATACTAAATATAAATTCGGGCCCCATTGTGATTCTGTTGCCACGCATTGTATTACCTCTCCCTACTCTCAACAAGAGCAGTGCGTGACCACAAGAATGACGAGGTTTTCATATCTTTAGTGACACATATTTTCACGTATTGTCTTACTAAGCATGGATGGGAAGCGAAAAGATACTATTGGCTTTTTCATTCCCATATGATAGAGTCTTCACGCCATGGCACGACGTTGCGACATCACCAATAAAGGCACTCTCGTTGGAGGGAAATATAGTAATCGTGTCCGTGCGACGCAGTTTAACCCGACCGGCACCGTGTACCGAAAACCGAATCTTACTTCGCGTCGAATTTTTGTACCTGAACTTGGAAAAACGATTACCCTCACAGTATCATCCAAAGGTCTCCGAACTATTGCGAAGATGGGCGCGTATCGCGCAATGAAGAAGGCGGGATTGATCTAATATATCCCCAGAAGATTTAAAAACCATGCCGAGGATTCATTTGAATCCTCGGCATGGTTTTCTTTACTGCCTAGCCACCACACTCGTTCCCTGTGAAGTAAAGGTTATCGCGCCGTCTTTTGTGTGGAATAACTGAATGCCACGTTTTGTGAGAAAATTCAGCACCTCCTCGTGTGGATGGCCATAAGAGTTGTCCTTTCCTGCCGACACAATAGCGTATGAGGGATTCACCGCAGACACGAACAGTTCATCGGTAGATGTGCGTGAGCCATGATGTCCTAATTTTAATACATCAGACTGGAGAGAGTGTTGATCAAGACGAACAAGATAATCTTCAATGTTTTTAGGTGCGTCGCCGGTGAACATGAATTCAGACTCTCCGTAATCAAGAATACCCACAACGGATCCTTCGTTGGTATCAGTAATGTTTTTGAGATCTCTATCGGGAAACAGTACACGAAACACGGCGCCGTCACCGAAATCAATGAGCATGCCGCGGCGTGCCACAATGTGGCGCGCCGCGTTTTCCTCTTCTACTTTTTTTTCAAACTCCCTCCACACCGCCGTATCATTAGATACGCCCGGATCAATCACATATGAAACATCAAAACGCGAAAGCACTTCAATGAGTCCCGCAATATGATCCTTATCTGGATGCGTGGCTATAATCACGTCAATAGAACGATCTCCAAAAGGCATCACTCGACTCAATTCTTCGAGCACGCGAGTGTCAGGTCCACCATCAATTAACATTTGAAGTTCATTGGGTGATTGGATGAGGATGGAATCTCCTTGCCCAACGGATAGAAACGTGACTCGAAGAGGGTGTGTTCTTTCGTAGAAAAGCACCTCCTTCCATGAGAAAACAGTTATGGCGAGGAGTATTGCCACTATGCCGAATCGAAAATAGTCACGAAACAAACCCATGCACGTCATTACCTACAACCATTAAGGAAAATGCCAAGTCTCTCTGAGTAGGTAATGGCCTCGTCCCCGCGCATGATTTTCTCGCCAAGCGTGTTGCAGTATTCTTTTTGTCGCGAAATACGATCGGCAGCGGTACAACTGAGGCAGTTTTGTCGATTGAGATACCAATAGGCACCAGCCACCACCACAATAATCGAAGCGAAGAACCAGAAAACGTTCATGCGTCTATAATACATCCCCTCTGTATAAAGCCCGTTATTGATTTGTTAACAAAATTTTCATCCGTATCTAACTTATATTTACCCTGCCATAAAACTAACAAGCGGGAAGCAGGTCCGCAAAAAACAAGGCTTTAAATTATAGACCTTTGGATCTTTTTTATTTTTCCCGTTCTTTTATCAAAGTTCTTTTTAAAGAAGTATTTCAATCGGCCAACAACGCTTGGTTTTTTGTCATATTCGCACACCAATGACATACTATACACATGAAGTCGTATATCGCCCGCCAATTTGCACTTCCTGCCATTTCTGGAATTTCAACAAATCAACTCGCGGAGCATCTTAAACTTTATCAAGGATATGTGAAGCATGTGAATCTCATATATGATGAGCTTTCTGAACTTGAGAAAAACGTCGAGAAAAACGTCCATCTTATGCAAGAACTTCGAAGAAGGCTGGGGTTTGAATTTAATGGCATGCGACTTCATGAATACTATTTCGGTGATTTGGAAGGAGGCGCGAGTGCGCTTCCTTCGGAAAGCGCACTTGCGCAAGCCATTTCTGAACAATTTGGAAGTTTCGAATCTTGGCGTGAACAATATAAAAAAATTATTGCGCGCGGAAGCGGCTGGGCAATTATGAATTATGATCCCCTGTTACAACGCCTGCATTTGAATTGGGTAACCAGCCACGACGAAGGACAGATCGCAACACTTCCGGCAATTGTTGCGCTGGATGTGTGGGAACACGCATATATGGTGGACTACACTCCGGGAGAAAAAATGAACTACGTAGATGCCTATCTCAACGCCTTAAATTGGGAAACAATCAGCGCACGATTTAACGCAGTCAGCTAGCCGGTCGCGTTCGAGCATATATATACCCACCTATTGCGACATATAGCGTTGCCACAACTAACGGAGAAATTTCTGGAACACCAAAAGAAGAAAAAGGCAACGCTCCAAAGAATTTCGCCACCATGAGCTGATACCACAATAACAAGGTGGTAATCCATGCAAACGGGATAGCCATACTGGTAGCAACAAAAACAATAAGCGATGTAACAAATCCAAACAGCATTGCAAACGGCACCACCGGAAGGATAAGCAGGTTAGCAGGAAGCGCCACCACTGAAAACATGCCGGTCATAGAGAGAAGAAGCGGTAACACCATGATTTGTGTCGAGAGTGTTGCAAGCACAATGTCTCGCGCGCCAAAACGAGGGGTAACCCATAGAAAATATTTTTCTAATAAGGGTGATATGGTGATAAGTCCAAGTGTTGCAACAAATGACAGTTGAAACGATGGATCAAACGCAACGATCATCGGATTATGGAGGACCATGAGAAATCCCGCGATCATGAGTGCGCGGAGCACGTCGTATACCCTTCCCGTTCCCTGCGCAATTAACCCAAGAGTCGCCATGATACCGGCTCGAACACCGGTAGCGGTAGCGCCGGTCATAAGGACAAAGAGAATAATGGAGGCGGGGGCGCGCGCCAATTTGCCCCACCTTTCCCAAAAACCACATGAGTGCGGAAGCAATAATAGTGATGTTATAACCCGAAAGCACCACGATATGGATCACCCCTGTTTTTTGAAATATCTCGATCCATTCGTCCGACAATGCTTTCTTTTCTCCAAATAACTCTCCGGCAAGGAGTCCTGCTTCCGGTTCACGAATAACGCCTTGGATGTTTTGAAGCAGTGTGTGCTTTACCGTAAACAATCCCACAAGCAATGAATTTCCACCGCCCGTGCCAACCACATCAACCACCCCACGATACACAATGAACCCAATTCCATCTTTTGAGAGATATGTGCGGTAATCAAATAAACGTCCCGTACTAGTGGTAAACGCCTCAGGACGAGTAAGTGTCCCGTGAACAGAGACCTCATCCCCATACGAAAGCGGAATAAAACGATCGGTCTGAACAAGGACTTTTGTAGGAAGCAACTGATCTTCGATCGAAACATTACGAAGCATCACGTACTGGCTTTCCTCCCGAATATCCGGATCGGTCGCAATAATTCCGGTCAAAATTATCTCCTTTCCAACCAGATTGGATGTTTCCGGAGGAAATGCGTGTGTGTCGCCTAGATCAAATCGGATAATCCCAAGTGCGGTTGCGAAAAATCCAAGAGACAAAAACAAAATGCGTATCTCATTTCTTCCAATAAAAAACAAAGTCGCGGCAAGCAGTAAAAGAAATGCAATAAATGAATAGCCGAAATCAAAGAACGAGCGCCACAAAACGCCCGTACCAAAACCGATAATGAATGGGTAAATCCAAAAATGATGTGTGGCCACAATTATTAAAAGAAGAACCTATTCGTAGTATCCAAATAGACGAATAGGGTAAACGGAATCTAGAAACCAAAGATACCGAATCTTATTTCTTATTTGGTTTCCATTTGGAAAGTCCTGAAAAATGTATGTGTAAGCTGGCCCATATTGCATGGGCACCGCATACAATAAATCCGAAAAATCCGAGGTACGCGATACCCTTCCACCCCTTCATGTACGCCGCAAGGGCGGCAGCCACACACAAAGTGGAACCCATCGCCGAAAAAAACCCCGGGACCGCTCTCATAGGGGCTCTCCTTTCCTACGGACTAGTATACCCGTGTCCAAGGTTTCTATCCATGGCCTCATTTGCCAATTGATCGGCTCTGGCATTTTCTTGGCGCGGGATATGGGTGAAAGAAACTGAATGGAATTGCGGTATCAAGGTCTGAACAATCGCATACTGTTTTTTAAGTTCCGCATCTTTCACGCGGTATTCACCCTTCATCTGTTTGACGATAAGTTCGCTGTCCATTTTGACGAGCACTTCGGTGTTCGCCGCGGGGGGGGGGCCCCCCCCGCGAAACCCCATAATCAATGCCTCATATTCCGCAAGATTGTTTGTCTGCTTTCCTAAATATCCTGAGCGGGTAAAGAGTTCTTTACCCATTGTGTCATAAGCGACAACCCCGATTCCCGCAGGACCCGGATTTCCTCGCGCCCCACCATCAGTATGGAGTATGATATCTGGCATATCAGCAATCAGTGTACACCATGGAAGATAATTATGCGGAACAACCTGAGCTAGAAAACTTGCGTGCCGAAATTCAAAAATTTCTTACGGAATGGAAGTCCGAACTTGACTCTGCGGGTGAATTGCTAGATTCAGCGATTAAAGAGCAGAAACAATTTCTTGACCTGCTTGATAAAAACACTCACCCAGATGGAAAGAAAGACATTCTTAATTTTCTCAATGGTATTCGACCATATATTGAAAACCTACAATCCATGTTTCGTCGATTGGGGGAACACGTGGGACAACTTAAACAAGCTAATCAAGATATAGAATTCTTGAGTACCGATTTGCCAGAAACCCAAGCATTTCTTTTAGATATAGGTCATCAAATAGACACTATTATCTTTGAACTAACATCAGGCATAAGAAAGAGTGGCGGAGATATTAAAAATCTTCTCGGAAGCGGGAAAGTCTTGTTCAAATTTGAACAAGCAACCCAAGAAAGAATTGAAGCCTTACAAATACGATTAAGGGAACTAGAAGAGTTAATATCGAAATACAGACTCCCACAGCGACCGTAATTGGTATTAGTCAATCAATCGAAGCGTCACACCCCCTCCAAATCCCCTTTCAATCGACGCCAAAATATCGACTTGGGCGCCTTGGTCTCGATATGCGCCGTCCGCGAAAAATCGGACGGCGCGCACAGGACTCGTTACTGTCTCGTCCAAAAGGGACAATTCCAGGTGTGTCTTTGTTTTGCCAAACATACGCGCCTGTACGACGTGTGCGCCGCGAAATAAAAACGTTGGTTTCGGATTTCCTTCTCCAAACGGTGCAAACGCGGAAATGGTCCGCAGTGTGTGCTGATTCACGTCAGAGAGATGGAGTTCCAAATCAATACGAGGTCCGTTTGGCAACGACCCTCCCTCAGGCATCCGTTCATACGCATACAGGAGTTCGTCCTCCAGTTCGTGAATACGTTCATATGAAATTGAAAATCCTCCCGATTGTGCGTGTCCGCCCGCATCGATAAACACTTCCCGAACGTGTTCCATAATGGAAACCACATTGGTACCTTCGGGAGCGCGGCATGATCCTTTAATATAATCGGCCTCTCCGCGTCCCCACACAAACACTGGCCGCCCATATTCTTCGGAGAGAGAGGAAGCAACCAGTCCGAGAAGCGATGGTTGCCAGCTTGGATTTCCAAGCACGATCACCGACTTAACTTCGCGCTCCGTAAGTTTGTGTTTGGCTTCTTTGACCATCGCCGCTACATGACCTTTTCGCTCATTGTTAATTTTATCGAGGTGCGTTGCCAAAAGATCCGCTTCTGTTTCGTCGCGTGTGGAGAGAAGCCGAAACGCATCGTCCGGAATTCCCATACGAGACGCCGCGTTAATACGAGGCGCAATCATAAAGCCGATGTCATCCTCACTCAAAAGTCTCTGATCAATTCGCAATTTACGAAACAACTTCTGAAGTCCCGGACGGCGGGATTTTCGAAGCACGAGAAGTCCGTAGAATGCGAGGGTTCTGTTTTCTCCAATGAGTGGCACGCGATCGGACAATGTGGCAATGCCGACCATATCAAGAAGCCATTTCTCCCATCCTGCATGTGTCGTGCCTATTTTCTTGAGAAGTGCGATCGCCAATTTCCAAGCAACTGCGGCACCGCATAGCATTTTTTCTGGATACTGATCTCCTTCGCGCTTTGGATTTACGATGGCGTACGCGTCCGGAAGCGCGCTTCCGGGCAGATGATGGTCCGTAATAATGACCTCGATCCCGAGCGAATGACTGTGTGCTACTGGATTGACATCGGTTATGCCGCAATCAACGGTGATTATAAGTGATACCCCTCGTGCCTTGAGCGTATCAATACCATCAATGTTGAGCCCGAATCCCTCATTGTTTCGGTGCGGAATATATACTTCGAAATTGGTATAGCCGATTTTCTGCAATGTATCGTAGAGAACTACCGCGCCCGGAATACCGTCAGTATCATAGTCGGCCCAAATGGCAATACGTTCGTTGC
>CAZFRC010000009.1:0-13520 GCA_964521185.1 uncultured Candidatus Saccharibacteria bacterium | reverse complement strand
GCGGCCTTTTCCATATCCATTAAAAGAAATGGGTCATGGGTGTCGCGCGTGAAATCCGGATTAAGAAATTGGAGTGCTTCGTCTGCAGTTGCAATACCTCGCCGTGCGAGGAGTGATCGAGTCAGCGGATCAAATGACAAGAGTGGCTCTGATGTTTCCTTTTCTTTCACGGGAGCTTTAGACATAGAAGATATGGTAGCACGCAGACCATCTTCGTATACCAATCGTTCATTGGACACGACTCGCATCTCCCCCATAGAGAATCAAACCTACGGGGAATCCGATACTTTTTCTATGCAAATTACTTTCTCAATCGTCGGATGCACAATATGTTTGTAGATATCACTTGGAAGCGCGATGGACACCCTTCGATCTCCTGCGCTAAAAATAATTTCTTCGTTCTGAAACAGCGTCTCGTCTGCAACAACCGGAAGATCCCACAGATTGCCAAACGGGGGCACTCCGCCCGGAACCACACCGCCCGTGATGTTCCCCACCTCTTCTGGAGTGGCGAATCGAATATCTGAAGCCTGTAACACCGCGCGAACTTTTGCTGAATTAAATTTTTTATCTCCCGGAACCACAACCATCGCGTATGATGTTGCGCCATTTTTTTTGACTCGAATAATGAGCGCCTTTGCTCCTTGAGATTGCGTGTACCCCGGACGAATAGCCGCGGCTTCTTCGCTTGTCCGAACTGGTTCATGCTCGAACTTGGAATACGATACTCCGCGAGAAACAAGCAACGTTTCTATTTGAGATACCACATTATGGTACGATTTCATGCGCGAAATGTGTTCTGGGATTGCACGAGTGCTTCAATTCCCGGAAGAGTGCCTCCGGCAAGAAACTCGAGCATGGCGCCCCCTCCTGTTGAAACAAAACTAAAGTGGTCATATAAATTAAGTTTTGAAATTGCGGAGAGAGTATCTCCGCCGCCCACAATACTGTCTGCCTCCCGATTTGCAACAGCTGACGCAATATCAATCGTCGAATGATCGTATCCTTTCTCGTACGTACCAAGAGGGCCGTTCCACAAGATACTCCTTGCGGAAGAAATGAGGTCGTGGAGCTCTTGCAGAGTATGAGACCCCGCATCCACTACGATCTCGTCCACCCCGATATCGCTAGGCGATTTAGTCGCGCCGCCTGGATCAACAACAACGTCCGAGGGGAGAATTATTTTTGGATCATAGGCGATATCACCAACTGGTTCAGAAGAGATCTTTGAACTCCCGATTGCAAGACCGCGTGCCTTAAAAAAATCGTTCGCCAGCGCGCCCCCCACGAACACATGGTCGTAGATCGGCAATAATTTTCGTATCAATGGTTGTTTGGTTTCAAATTTCGCACCTCCGAGAATAAACAATGACGGTGAATGCGGAGTAAGGGCGCGTTCCAAATTTGCTATTTCATCAGCCAACAAAAATCCCGCGTATCCCGGGAGATACTTGGGAATGCCCACTATGGATGCGTGGAGTCGGTGTGATGCGGAAAAAGCGTCGTTAACGTAAACGGTTCCAAATGAAGCGAGAAATTGCGCAAAAGATTCCTCGTTACTGATTTCACCCCGATGTCGTCGTACATTTTCAAATACGATAACGTCTCCGGGTCGAGCGTCGTCCAACAACCGTTTTGTAGTATTGCTCTCAAAATCACGTGCGAATCGAGTCCGCATCTTCCCTACCAAATATTCAAATACTGGATAGAGGGTTTCGGATTCATCGCGTCCCATATGACTCATTACGAGCACGATCGCGCCTTTCCGTCTCAAAAAGTCGATAGTCGGTATCCCTCGATCGATACGGTATGTATCCGCGATGGCACCTGATTGATTAAGGGGCGTATCAAATCCCGCTCGTACAATGACCCGAACTCCAACAAATGATGGGAGCGATTCAAGAGTGAGAAGTTTCATACCAGTAACTCCACAGCCTCGACTATACGGAGGAACTCGTCAGGATTGAGGGAAGCGTGGCCAACTAAAAATCCATTCACATTTCCTTCTTTCGATAACGCGTGGATGTTCCCCGCCTCAACTGACCCTCCATACACTATGGGTATCATAAACGCAGTGTCTTTTCCGACATGCGCCATCAATGTCTTTCGAATAAAAAGCACCGTCTCGTAAAGTTCGTGCGGCCTCATGGCATCTTCGGCCTTCTTTCCGATTGCCCACACAGGTTCGTAGGCGATTATAAGTTCATGAGCTTCTTTTGGCGAAAGACCTTTAGCTATGGCGTTAATTTGTCCTTGAATTATTTCGAGATAAGCTCCCTCACCGCTTCGTTCACGTTCTCCAACGCATACAATAGGCGTAAGACCTGCCTGTATGGCTAGACGAGTTTTTTGCGAAACAAGATCATTGGTCTCCCCCATCGCTCGACGCTCCGAATGACCAATGATGGCATATGTGGCTCCAGCGCTTCGCACCATCTCTCCCGATACCTCGCCCGTATACGCTCCGCCAGATTGACTTCCGATATTTTGAACACCGAGAGCGATTTTGGAGCCTCGATATCGAGTCCGTATATCAGGCAAAAACACTGCGGGGGGAGCGATGACCACATCGACGCCCTGTATTTTGGTTACTCTCTTTTTGATTCCATCAAATAGTTTTCGCGCCGCCTGAAGCGTTCCGGGATTCATCTTCCAGTTAGCAATGACAATGGGGCGTTTCTTTTTCATAGTGTTGTTGATCGTTCTGCGATTTTCTCTCTATCACTTTGAAGCAGTCTCCCAAACGCGACGTCGAGATCAATGGAAAATCCGTGCGCGATAGAAAATACTTCGGCGAGGACATCCGAGAGTTCACCTGCTATATTCCCCTTCAACGCCTGGTCAGCGTTTTTTTCCCGGAATCGCACACTGTCGAGTTGGAGAGAAATATTTGCGATCGAACCGATTTGATACGGAGGATCGCACGTCGCGAATTTCCAATCCCACGCCATTGCTGCTTGCCTGTCGTATTCTCCATGTGCACGAACGATATCTTTCGTGTAATCAGAGACGGTCTTGCTCATGGAGAAATTTTAGCACAGGTTCCCTGTCCCCATTAATAAGCGAGAATTAGCAGCGTATTTTTTCTAATTTTGCTCTCGCCACTCAATGAACCGATAGTCGTCCGATGTTGCGGGGGTCAAGGGAGGAGGGTTTGAGGCTAATTTTCGATCATAGTAATTTTCACGATTTGAATATCCCGAACATGTGTTTCCTCCGCACACCCATCTGGTCCCAACCCGCCCATTTGACACAATGGTTCCGTGCATAATCATCGTGTCTCGAATGACATATGAATTATAAGCCTCGGGAACATCTCGACTTCCAGTGGTTACATAATGGTCTCTCGAAAATCTTCCTGTTTGAGCAATATACACCCCCCGGACTTCCATGATATTCGGGGAAATAAGCGGCACAATTACTGACCCTTCGGCAATAACCGTAAGTCCATCAGACCCATCTGTTGACGCGTAAGTAATATTGTTATTCAAGATAACCCGAGGAGTGATATTACTGCTAGTTACATTCGCAGCAGCAACTGTCACTCGCCCGTTCACGACACCCTCTATCCATAGATTGTCTTCCACGAACACCACGCTGCAATCCGAAGGAATCGCAACTGTTCCAAGCAGTGTCTGACTTGCGATGATTTGCGGATCCTGTACCCATCCATCGGATGATGCATTTTCTTGATTGTAGCTCCACACGGACGAAGTATTGGTTACCCTCCACACCGTCATGGTACCGTCTGAATTAAATCGAATATGATATCCTCGACTTGAGGGAGGATAATATAAACCGCCTTCAGTTTGCACGAGCGTCTTCATGGACGCAAGATCAACGGTGATTCCAGCAAAATCAACCGAAGGAACAGGAAACTCCCACAAAGAAGGATTTGTTCCAGAACCAAATACACCGTTTTTCGTTGCCGTCGGACTGCACCCAAACGTACTCGTACACTGCCATGTTTGAAGAGCGCTAGTCACCGTTGAACGATTGTCTCCATCCATTCGAACGCCGGCATTCGAATGGTAAGGACCAAAAATAATGCGGTCGTTCCCTGCCCATACGCTCGAATTTAAAATGAATGAATACTCCGCGACTGATGGCCGTGCGTATTTGCCGTATACCGTACGTGTATATTCCGGATTTTTAAGCGAATACCCTTTTGACGTGATATCGATATTGGTAATTTGTCCGCATTGCGATTCACCGCCTATCGTCAAAGAAAAACCCCCTATCGTCCCTCCTTCCGGATCATCAAAAGTGTGTTCATAGGGCCCTTCCTCTCCGGTGCCATCAGTTAAATCATCTGGGAAATGCGCCAAGCGCCACTTATAATAGTTGAGCCCTGCTTCAGCAGCCTGAAGAGCCTGCTCGCGGGCCTCTTTTGCATACTGGCTTTTTTTCTGAATCAATACGAGACTTGAAATGGAGAGTCCGAGCATCACAAACACCCCTCCCATCACAAGCGTGATAATGATTATGACACTACCCTTCATATTCCTATGAGAAGTTGTCATATGCGTTCAATCAGGTTACGAATAGCCGCACTCGAGCGGATCACAAAATCTTCGGGAAGTTTTGTAGGATTAATATTGACAAGTAAGTGTACTTCGACAAAAATTACCGGCGTGACATCGGTAAACTCCGTAACCTCGGCACCAGAAGCATCAAAATAGCGAAATATCGGCACGCCTAATGCACTGTTTCGTACCGAATCTGATATCGGAAATATTTCTTCAGAACCGGTATATTGCAATGGATCACCGCTTGAATTAACTACCGCCTTCTTCAAGTTTGTACCATCAATATAATACCGAACACGTTCTACCGAAGCGTCGCGGTCAAAGTCGGTATAAAACACAAGTTCATTCGGGCCAATCGCAATAATAGGGTAAGATCCTTCATCGGAATACGTTGCCTCGCGTATGTCGCGCACCATAAGCTCAACACCTTTTCGTGCGCTCCCAATTGCATACGCCTGCTCAACGGCGAATCGATTAGTTTCATAAAAATACAAAGTGACCTCGGTTATAGTAAGCATTGCTATACTGAATACAAATATAGCGACAACTGTTTCAATCAAAGATAACCCGCGAAAAGATGCTGTGTGGTTCATGGAGCGAGTACTATTTCAAGAGTTGATGCATTAGCAACAGAAATATCAGAGACGACAGTCTCTGAAAATCCTGTTTTCGATGCGGTAAGCGTGTAAACATTCTCCACTGAAAGTCCACCAAAGAACGACTGTCCGCACCCGCTTGATATTTGCAAGACATTAATGGTTCCTCCAACAAGATGCAACGATGCGTCTGATACGAGGGCTCCCGTTTGGTCACGCACTGTAACCAGAAGTGAATTCGCCACATTCGGAGTAAGCAAAAGGGAGAGAGTTGATGTCGCTCCAGGAGCCACCGACACTGGTTGTGGAGGACACGATTCCATAACATCTTTTCCAAACCCCACGTCATTAATCGTCACAAAATAATTATCCCATTCAAGCGGAAAAATGGTTGCTACTCCACTGTTGTTCGTTTGAAATGCAGTAGTGCCGTATTTGTAAATCGGACTTCCACCTCCATCTATGCCGATAATTTTACTTCCCCGAAGGGTAAATGGTGCGTTCGGAAGTGGTGTTGGTCCAGATCGATACGCAAGCGTCCATTCTTGAAGTGAAGGAGTACTGACCGGCGTGATGGTGGAAAGAAACGCTTCAAGTATGAGACGTGGATAGGTAGTAGTTGAAAGCAAAGAGAGGTTGATTGGCGAGGTTGTTGTGCCAAATGTATTGCCAGGGATTAACACGTCCGGCACAAGGTTCCACGTTCCACCATCAAAATAACGGACCCTGTACAGAATATCCGTATCAACTGGTGTAGTATCTACCCACGACACTTCTTCCCATGACGTTAATAGCGCTGGAGCGACTTCGACTGATCGAACAAGCCCTTCTGACTCGTATCCGCCCCCAAAATCAACTAGGGTAGCGATACCGCCAGCAACGGTCGTCGAAGCTAGAAGAGATATTTTAGAATCATCTGCAAACGGATCTGTGAATTCCCCTTCTTCTTCCGGGGTAAACGTGGCAACGAAAAGCGCCGTGGACGTGCCAATTGCAAAACTTGCGGTCGTTGTTCGATCTTCAATAACTGTTAGATGTCCCGGAGTGGGGTTTGGGTTTTCTACTGTCGCAGAATAGGTTTGCGCCGTACTCCACCCATTCTTGCTAACTGTCACTTCATAATTGCTTCCCGCTGGTGTTCCTCCAGGGAACAGCACATTTCCGGTAACTCCCGTTGAAACACTGACGTCGATTGGGGGAGTAATGCTTTCGTTCACAATCTGCACACGTGCGCCAGACACCGGGGCACCAACTGCGTCTATCACGGATATTCGGAGCGTTCCTCCCCCATCCACCGATTCTATGCCGCGCGGCACAATGTGAGTTACCGCACTAAACGATCCTGGAATATTTCGAATGGTCCAAGTCAATTCTATTTTTACTCTTTTATAATCCGCAGAGAGGTCGTTCTGGTCCATTGGATCAAGACCATCCGCAGGATCGTCTACATACTGCACTAATGTGCGACGATTATAGGTGATGCCGTTAAAGACAATCTGCTCGTTTTGTGCAATATCTCCTGCCGGGATGCCTCCCTGGGTACCCACTAAATCGTACGGGAGGCTTCGAATATACTCGAGGCGTTCGTTCGCAAGAGCCATAGCGCCAATCGACGCCTTAGTGGTTCCAAGCAACTTAATGGTGAGACGAAATACGCCAAAAATACCCATGAAAATGATTACCATGAGTGCGACCCCGAGGAGCGTATCCATGAGCGACATTCCCCGCGCTAATGATTGGATGCGATACATGACTTAAATGCCTTGCGTAATCGAATAGATCGGGGTGATCATCGAAATCGCAAAGAATCCGACCCCAGCGCCAACAATAAGCATAAGGAACGGTTCAATAATAGTCGACATGTCTTTTGTTTTTTGTTCGACATCTCGTTCGTAAAAATCCGCTACCTCAAGCAACATGGCGGACAGGCGGCCGGTTTCTTCGCCGACCGCAATAAACTCTCCCACAAGCGGAGGATACAAATGCTCAGCCTGCATAAATGAAGTAGCAAGCGGCTCTCCTTTCTGTACTTCCGTTTCCGCACGAGCAATCACTTCTTTAAAATGCACATTTTGGAGTACGTCGCGAGCGATAGAAAGCGCAGACACAATCGGAACTCCGGAGGAAAGGAGTGAAGAAAGCGTGCGCGTGGTGCGTGCCGCATTAATCTCTCGAATGAGTCCGTTAATAATGGGCACCCGAAGCATGGCTGCCTGAAATATACGTCGTCCCCATGCGGTGCGCAGGACCGTGGTCGAAACACCGACAACAACAATCATAATAAGCACCGCAAAAAACGTGTGCTCCACAAGAAAATTAGAAAGCCCAATAATGGCGCGGGTGCTAGTGGGAAGATCGATATTAAGCTCTTCAAATGTGGAGCGAAGTGTCGGCACCACAAATATCAGCATGAGGACTCCAATACCAAAGAGCGTGGTTACGATGATCCCCGGATAAATAAGCGCTCCTCGAATCTTTCGTTTTAATGTATGTGCTCTATCCAACTGCCCAGCGATAGTGTCAAAAGTGTTCGAAAGCTGTCCGGATTCTTCGCCGGCCCTTATCATAGCGGTGACGAGAGGAGGAAATGCTTTTGGATGTTTTTGAATTGCTTCATGGAGCGAGCTTCCTTTTTGAATATCGCCATCAATCGCGGTTAAAATCTGCTTCAGTGTTTCGTTTTTAGTTTGCCGAATCATCACCGCTAGCGCACGCGACAAAGCAAGTCCCGCATGAAGCATTGCTCCGAGATTTCGCATAAGGATAATTTTTTCTGCCTCTTTTACCCGGCCAAACAGCGAAAACAGCCCCTGAATTGAAAGAGTCTTTTTTTCTCCTTCCTCATTAAACGAGAGAATTGTGCCGTCTTCGCGTGCCACGATTGCGTACAATTCAAACTTGTCTGCTGCGGCACTTGTCCCTGTGTATCGCGTACCATCGCTTCGAAGTGCGGTGTAAGTATAGGTGGGCATATACGTTAAAATACGAGATTCAAATCTTGAAACACAACAAAGTACTACAATTATAAATCCAAACGATAAAAATTACTCGGGCATAGTGTGCTGGTAACCGTCTGCCTAATCGTTGATCACTCGAAGTACTTCTTCAATCGTGGTTTGTCCTTGGGCGGCTTTAAAAATTCCGTCTTCAAGCATGGTGAGCATTCCTTCCTTTTTCGCTTGTATTTCGATATCTTCCGCCGTTTTATTCTGCATCACCATCTCACGAAGAGTGGGTGTCATTTTAAGCACCTCGTAAATACCCACTCGCCCCTTGAAACCGTCTTCGTGTTCCGGACTCGGCTTCGGTTTGTAAAATGAAAGTTTATCAAAAGGAGTATCCTTCTTTACTATTCCCTCTTTGACAAGTTCTCGAAGCACAGTGTCGGTGTTTATATGGGATGAGAGAGTATCTAGTTCCGCTTTCGTCAGTGTATATTCTTCTTTATCGCCTGCAAGTTTGCGCACCAACCGTTGACCGATAACCACGTTCAACGTTGAAACAATAAGAAAAGGTTCACATCCCATATCAATGAGACGTGGCATCGTCCCTGCCGCAGAATTGGTGTGGAGCGTTGAAAGCACTAAATGACCAGTCAGCGATGCGTTGATCGCAAGCGATGCTGTTTCGCCATCTCGAATTTCACCCACCATGATAATATCGGGATCTTGTCGAACCAAAGCTCGTAACCCATTAACGAATGAAAAACCAATTTCTGGCTTGACCTGTGTTTGATTCACCCTATTCATCTGATATTCAATAGGGTCTTCAATGGTCGACACGTTCACATCGGGAGTGTTCAAAATATCGAGAATAGTGTATAGCGTTGTTGTTTTGCCGCTTCCGGTTGGACCTGTAGTTAAAATCATGCCTGTTGTTGCTTTCATTGCCTGATGGATGCGTTCAAGTGCTTCTCCATGATATCCAAGCCCCTCAAGAGTAAATCCTCCTGCGTTTTCTCGAAGAAGGCGCATTACCGTTTTTTCTCCAAAATACGTTGGAAGTATAGACACGCGAAATGATACCCTGTCTTCGTCAATTGCTAATTTAAAGCGTCCATCTTGCGGCAAGCGTTTTTCATCAAGCTTGAGATTAGAGAGAACTTTCACGCGGGCAGTGATGGATGCCCCCGCGTTTTTAGGAAGCGTCATCGCATCGTGAAGCAGCCCATCAATGCGGTAGCGAACCAATACTTCATTTTCCATAGGCTCAATATGGATATCGGATGCATTCTGAATAATGGCGTGTTTCAAAAGAGAGTTCACTATGCGCACGACAGGCAAATCTTCAGCGATCTTCTTTAAATCTTTTTCCGACATTTCTCCTCCCCCCTCTTCGGGTACCAAGTTTATGGCTGCTGATTCTTTTTGAATGAGATCGCCGAATTCGTCTTTGAGTGTTTTTTGATACTGCAGAAGCGCGTATTTGATTGATTCAGCATCAGTGAGGCGCGGGGTAATCTTGAGTCCGGTCTTTTTCTTAATAAAATCGATTGAACGCAAATCGTCAGTATCAAGCATTGCCACTTCAAGCACGTCTTCGGTTTTCCGAAACGCAACAACATTATGCGCGCGAGCAATGGGCTCTGGAACAAGCATGAGCGTGTCGAACGCGATCTTTTGCCCCTTAAGCGACACGAACGGTATACCGAGTACGTACGCTTCAATTCGACGAATATCATCCTCGGTAACCTTTCCTTCAGACATCAATACTTTTCCTGCGGTTGTTTTGTTTTTGAGAGCTTTTTTTTCGGCCTCATCATAATCCTTCCGCGAGACGAGACCCGCGTCCAATATAAATTCGCGTAGCTGATCTTTGTTAACGATCACGGTTCTATATAGTATAACGCCCCGGCGCCCCAAATGGGGGCGGGGCGCTGGGGAATCCTCTTCAGTTCATTAGTGAAGCGGTCCATCAGTCACTTGCTCATCAGGATTCAGTATTCCAGGCGTTGGATCTACTTGAGCATTTTCCGGCGTGTCCCCTCTATCAGACCCTTCTTCAGACATTGTGTAATTACGTTAACGAGTAATCCTAAAAAAATAGAATGCATCTATAAAAAACAAAACACCCCGCAAGCGGATGTAAAGGCAGAGGCGTTGGAGAAAATGGAATATTAAACGCCCAAATTCCCTTGTCAACAAAGAAGTGCCCTGCTCGCTCGTACAGTAATTTGACAAAGCTTACAGGAACGCTATAATATTTTAATCTGACTTGTCCGCCTCTTGGCGGACACGTTTTTTTAAGGGATTAACACACTATCAATGCTATTCGATCTCAAAGTAATTAATTCGGTTCTGGAAGAGCTTGAAAACGAGCGGGGTATCCCTCGTGCGCGGGTAATTGAAGCGATTGAGCAAGCTCTTGCCACGGCGTATAAAAAAGAATACGGCAAACGAGGACAAATTATTAAATGTAAATTTGATCTTGGAACCGGTGGCACGGAGTTTTATCAGGTGAAAATAGTAGTCGACCCATCGCAGGTTCGAATGGAAGACGAGGAGGCTCCTGAAGACGATGAGCGCGTTCGGTATAATCCTGAACACCACATTCTTATTGAGGACGCAAAGCGTATGAAGTCGGGCGCGGTCTTAGATGACGAGATTATCTTCCCTCTCGAAGAAAAGGGCGATTTTGGCCGTATTGCGGCACAGACGGCAAAACAAGTTATCATCCAAAAAATTCGCGAGGCTGAAAAACAATCAGTCCTTGGAGAATATGGAGAACGTGAAGAAGAAGTGGTTGTCGGTTCAGTGCAGCGTATTGAACGTGGCACGATCTATGTTGATTTGGGTCGCGCGACCGGCATCATTCCATATGACGAACAAATGCCAGGAGAACGATTCCGTCAAGGAGAGCGCATTCGTGCGTATTTGTATTCGGTTGAAGAAAGCCCCCGTGGAGTATTCCTACGCCTTTCACGTTCTCATCCGCGTTTTCTTGAAAAACTGTTTGAGATGGAAGCGCCTGAGCTTAAAAATGGCACTGTGGTGGTGAAAGCAATTGCGCGTGAACCCGGTAGCCGCTCAAAGATAGCGGTAGCATCCGTTGACAGCCATGTGGATCCTGTCGGATCGCTTGTGGGACAACGTGGAGTTCGAGTCTCAACGGTGATGTCGGAATTGGGCGGAGAGAAAATTGATATCATTGAATGGTCGGAAAACCCTCAATCCTTCATTGAAGACGCGCTCTCCCCCGCTAAGGTGCTTTCTATAAATCTTGAAAATGACACGCGCAAAGCAATAGTCGAGGTGTCGGAAGATCAACAGTCGCTCGCAATCGGCAAGGCAGGGCAAAACGTACGCCTCGCCGCAAAGCTCACTGGTTGGAAGATTGATATCCGTTCGGCAAAAGGTCAGATAATTCCTGATACCGAAGAAGCGACCAAAAAAACCTCCAACGAACCCGAGATGGAAGAATCAGACGAGACACCGATTGCTCCGTCCAAACAAATTTCCCCAGAGGAAAGCGCTGGCAAAGAGACATCCAAATTGGATGCGTCTCGAGAATAAATATCGTATTATACGAACTGTCTTTATTCACGGTTACAAACCTATACATGAATAACTAGCATGAACTATTTACACGACATTGAATCCGGGACTCCTGACGAGATCAATGTCATCATTGAAATCGGCAAGGGATCAAAAAACAAATACGAGATCGATAAAGAAACGGGACTGATCGCTCTCGATCGCGCCATGCATACAGCGCAAGATTATCCGTTTGATTATGGGTTCGTCCCCCAAACGTACTGGGAAGACGGCGACGCGCTTGATGCGATCATACTTTCAACCTACCCGCTTTCTTCGGGAATATTGGTTCGTGTGCGCCCCGTCGGCATTATGGATATGGTGGATGACGGCGAAGGGGACAGCAAAATTATCGGTGTGCCTGTAAAAGATCCCCGTTGGAACGAAGTAAGGGATCTTGCCCACGTAAACCAACATACGCTTCGCGAAATGGAACATTTCTTCACCACATATAAAAAGATTCAAAATAAAGTAGTAGAAGTCACGGGCTTTAAAGGAGCAGCGGAAGCAAAGGAAGCCTTTGAAAAGGGAAAAAAACTGTATCAGGAAACATTTGGAAAGAAATAAGGAGGTACCGATACAAAAGGCTGTGCTGTTTGAGTGTGTTATCAACACGCCCGCGGGTCATGCGACTCGCGGGCGTGTTGTATACTATATGAAATAAATCCTGATTCTCCTCGTCTTTAGATGAAGGATTATTAGCAATAATAATATAACAATGAAACAAAGAATTATTGGCGGATTGGTAATGATGGTTTTAGTACTTCCCTTCAGCGTGATATCTGCAGAAGAAAACAATGAGAGCGTTTCCGGCTCTTCGTCGTCATCTTCTTCAAGTTCTTCTTCGGGTGGAGCACGACCAACTATCAAGGAACGACTCGAAATACAAAGGAAAAATAATGAACGGGATCTTAAACAGAACGCTCTTCAGGCATCAATGACTCGAAGCACCACCAGCTCTCGCATGCTTGAAAAACGCGAAGAACGCAGAGAAAATATAGAAGAACGCAGAGAAAATATAGAAGAACGCAGAGACGAACGACGTGATGAAATGAAACAACGGATACTTGATCGTGTGATGCTCCATGTCGAGCGCGTGATTAAACGACTAACCGCAACTGTCGAGCGATTGGAGAAAATCACTGACCGTATTGATTCCCGAATCTCCACGCTTCAAAATGAAGGTCTTGACATGAGTGCTGCAAAAGCAGAAACCGAATCAGCGAGAACTAATCTTGCCGCTGCACTTGTTGAAATTGGACACATTCAAGGAATCGCCAACACTGTGCTGGCTTCAAGTACGCCCCGAGAAAAATGGAACACGGTAGAGACCGCGATCAAAGAAGCAAAGGATAAAATCAAGGCTGCGGAGAGAGATCTTCGAGAAGCAATTGCGGCAATCAAAAAAATTCGTCGCGCGGATGATGATACAGATACGACAGCCCCAAACAACTAATCATTAGTAGTAATTTGAAACCAAATCATGGACACACAAGAAACAATACCGACTCAAATGCCACCAGAAAATGGCGTTCCGAAACCGCATACGTCATCGGTTGGACCTATTATCGGCGCTGCTATTATTATCGCAGTGCTTGCGATTGGTGCCCTTTATTATTGGCAGACGGAAATGGAAGGTGTGTACCAGAACGATGATTCTCTCCCGATGAATGAGAACGGCACATTAGATGAGGCTCTCGAGGGAGAGGAGGATGCATCCCTGCTCGATATACAGATACAAAGCTCGTCGGATGAATTGTCATCAATAGAGACCGACCTCGACGCGACGACAATAGACGACCTAGACGCTGAATTAAACGCTGAAGCGAGCCAATTATAGGCACAAAAGGAACCCTACCACT
>CAZFRC010000008.1:25569-31694 GCA_964521185.1 uncultured Candidatus Saccharibacteria bacterium | reverse complement strand
GAGCATGAGCTCCTTCGCGCGGACGATGAATGGAAGCGCGAACTCGCCGAAGCTGGAGCTCTGCTTGGTCATGAGGCATTGAAATATAAGACATTGGTTATCAAAAATGAATCGGGGCAAGAATTATCCGAAGAGGATATACGAGCGGAAGATCGCGCGCTCCAGGATGACCGTCGTCGATCGCTTGAAAAAATAAAAATTCGTCTTGAAGAATTGGGCGGTGGCGCATCGGAAGACATTCTTCGTGAGTATGATGAAGTAAAAAAACGAGACGAGTTTCTTGAACGAGAACTGGAAGATTTAAAAAAATCCGAAGTAGCGCTTCTTGAACTGATCCAAAATCTTGAAGAAGAAATCAATCAGCGCTTCAAAGAAGGCATAGTCAAAATATCTGAAGAGTTCAATCGATTCTTCACATTAATGTTTGGGGGTGGCGGTGCAGAACTGCATATCGTAAAAGAAGAGAGGCGAAAACGGTCTCTCATGGGAACAATTCTTTCGGAGGATACAATGGAAGAAGGTGAGGAAGATGATGTGGATGAGGGTGTGGATGTATCCGTGTCACTCCCCAATAAGCGCGTCAAAGGGCTTTCAATGCTTTCCGGTGGTGAGCGCGCGCTTACGTCAATCGCACTTATTTTCGCAATGTCGCAAGTGAATCCGCCCCCCTTCTTGATTCTTGACGAAACCGATGCAGCGCTTGACGAAGCAAACTCCCGTCGTTATGGGGACATGATTGAACGGCTTTCGAAAAAATCCCAACTTATTTTAATTACTCATAATCGGGAAACCATGAGCCGTGCAGGGATTCTCTATGGCGTTACAATGGGGAATGACGCGGTATCAAAACTCCTTTCGGTAAAATTTGAAGAGGCGGTTGCTGTGGCTAAGTAATTAACTGCACGGATCGACAGTTTCAGGAGATGTTGGCGCCAAAAGATCCAGGTGCGTACCAAAAAAGTATCCGAAATTCTTCTTATTTAACCATCGCCTCGAGTTTCGCACGCGCTTTTTGTATTTGGGAATCGCTGAAGCCCGCTCCTTTCAAGGTGGTGCCAAGTTCCGCTATTTCTGTTTTTGACATGGTACCTTTGGGGCTGACGCCGTCGCTGTCCCAATATCCCTGCATTGCAGCTTCAAATATTTTAAATTGAGAAGCTGAAAAATCTTTTCGTAATTGACCCACATGTCGCTTGTATTCAGTTTGGTACAAAAGAGGAGTACTCATATGTGTAACGTTAGATATGAATAAGTATACGAATATTGTAATGTACGCCACATTACTATACCATACTGATCATGGTACGAAATAGTATTATTGGTCTCGGCATCATTATTGGCATTGGAGTTACTGCGTGGTTCTTTGCGGGACCTTCATCTATGAATACTCACACACAAAATTTACCAAGCTCGTCTGGTGGCGGCGTTTCAAAAGGAAATCCGATTGCAGTGTTTGAAACAAACAAGGGGAATATTTCGATCGAATTATTTGTTGATAAAGCGCCGATAACCGCAGGTAATTTTCTCAAGCTAGCTCGCGAGGGCTTTTACAACAACACCAAGTTCCATCGAGTGATCAGTAATTTCATGATTCAGGGCGGCGATCCGCTTTCCAAAGATGATTCGAAAATGGGTGTATGGGGAACGGGAGGTCCGGGATATACAATACAAGACGAATTTGCGCCGGGTTTTTCAAACGTGCGGGGTACTATCTCAATGGCGAACGCCGGCCCAAACACGGGCGGTAGTCAATTTTTTATCAATCAGGTTGATAACACTTATTTAGATGGAAAACATGCGGTGTTTGGGCGCGTGGTGTCAGGTTTGGAGGTTGTTGATGCTATCGCTTCGACTAGTGTTGGCGATCGGGATATTCCAGTTTCGCCAATCGTAATTGTTGCCATTCGTGTGGATGACTAGTACGTCATACGGTTATCCAAAAGTGAACGTAAATATTTGAAATCCAGGGGATTCAATAACGAGTTCCAGTTCGTGCTGTCCCCATGTGGAATCTTCGATAATGCGATATAGACGATCTTGTCCCACTGTCAGGTATCCTTTTCGGTCGACATCGTCTCCACGCATTGATTCTGGGATTGGCTTGCCGTCGAGAAGGACTTTTATCCGTACAGTTTTTTCGGCTCGCGCCACCATGAATACTTTTTGCGCCTGATAGGGAAGTATGATGCGAGTGTTTGGCTCAACGGCCTCGACGTATTCACGAGTGACGTTCCATCGACCCGAAAGATAGAAGAAGTCGCGCGCCGGCTCTGCCGGCGCGCGGAACCCATTTTCTCCCTCCACTCCGGAGGAACCATTACCCAGTCTCTCATTTCTCCATGCGCCAAAATATATTTCCGGAGTTCTTGGTTTTTCCATAAGAGGAATTTCAGCCGTTCCCACTTCGGCCATAGCAATATTTGAAAATGTTTTTCCTGTTATTTCTCCTAATCGGGCAAGTTCTTCCCGTATTTTTTTTTCGGTCGCCTCGTAAGCACCTTCTCCGATGTGATCGTATACAATATTACCGTTCACGTCGATTAAATATTTCCGAGGCCAATACCTATTACCATACGCATTCCACGTGGCATACTCATTATCCAGTACTACTGGATAGGTAATGCCGAATTCTGTTACTGCAGACCGAACATTTTCAATATTCTTTTCGAATTCAAATTCCGGTGTGTGAATGCCGATAATCAGAAGCCCATGGTCGCGATACGCACGATCCCACGCGGTGAGATAGGGGGTGGTGCGCTGGCAATTGATGCATGAATATGTCCAAAAATCGATGAGAATGACTTTTGTCCCGATATATGATTCCAACTGAAATGGCTCTGTATTTATAAAGCCCGAAGGAAGAGCGATTTCTTTTGCGCGAGGCAGATCATTCCGAACGTATTCTCCACCAAGCGTTTTTTCAGAAGAAGCGGCAGTAGGCGTGTCGTTCTCAAGTATCACAATGCCGGCGACTATGATGCCGAGTGCCACGATGAGCATGGGAATACGATAGGTTTCAAAATGTGCATTCATTGTGACAATACAATGCGATTAAGGAATTCAAAACTTGCTATTCGAGACAGTTCGCCGGTAAATACCAATATACCAAGCACAATCAATATAACGCCAAATATGATATTTACGATGTAAGCCACTCTGGCAATACGCTGTAAAAGCGCAGTTGCTTCTCCCGCAAAGAGTCCGACCGCAAGAAAAGGAAGCCCGAGTCCAAGCGAATAAGCAAATAAGAGCACAAAGGCAGATCCTGGAGTGCTAGTCGCGAGTCCAAGAATTGCTCCGAGTACCGCGCCCACACACGGTGTCCATCCGGAAGCGAACGCGACACCAAATACGAATGAGGTAACGTATTGAATGCGAAATTTCCGAGTCACAGAAAATACATGACTTTGTTCCAAAAAACCAACGCGTATAAGACCTGTCAAATATAACCCAAAGAAAATAATGAGTGCGCCGCCGATTCGTGAAAGCCACGTCGACACGTCGGAAGCAATAAATGCAAGAGTGGTGTTAAGCAATACGCCGAGTGTGGAGAATACCACGGAAAATCCAAGCACAAAGAAGACGCTGTTCAGAAATATTTCTCTCCGTCCAGTAAGATTTTCTTCCGAAGTCTTCTGGGTGGCGCTTCCTCCGGAAAGATATGCCAAAAAACCCGGAATAAGCGGTAGCACGCAGGGTGCGATAAACGAAACTAACCCCGCCGTAAATGCAATGAAAATAGAAAGATCGTTCATGTACCACTTTCAGTAGTTTGAGACGGCAGCGCCCCTGGTGGCGCAAAAGGAGGAGGGTGAGGAACCGGCTCAAATTCCAAATCTTGCACGGAAGAATCATTTGGAATGATTCTAATCGCGAAAAAAGTAAAATATAATGCGATGCCAATAATTATTACGACACTTATTACAACAATAACTGTAATGAGCAGCCCGAGAGAAAAATATCGTGAATACGTTGGTGCGCTGGTCTGTTCCATATGTGTTCGTATGAATCTATATTACCATGTCATGGCATTTCACTACACTTGTTGCATATCCCAAGTAATTCCAGAGTATGGTTTTCGATGCTTGAAAATGTTTTAGTGTGAGCAGGTAGCTGCTTCTCGTCGATATTGCAATGTGTCCAGTCTTCAATCGCGCCGCATAATTGGCAGGTGATATGGTGATGGTGTCCGTGGGCGTGGTTTGCTGAAGTCAACTCAAAATGAGGGAGGTCATACATGCGAATTTCTTGGATTAACCTATTTTCTCTAAAAAGTTCAATGGTTCGATATATAGTAGCTAGATCAATAGCGTTTCGCCCCAGTTTTTTATGTATGGTAGTGATGGGCTGGGGAAGGGGTGTCTCAAAAAAATACCTAAGAATTCGAACACGGCGGGGGGTTGGTAAGATATGTTTTGCACGAAGCAGAACAGCTTCCGTTTCGAACGCGGAGAGGGAACCTCTCTTTTTTTCGTTACTCCGATTGCGCTGTTTCCAGGCGGTGGTTTTTCCTTTATCGGCACGCGCGATCATACAGATAACATACTACGCGGTTTGCAAATGATTTGCAAACCGCGTAGTATGTGAGTACGATATCGCCACACGCATACGATCGTGAGCGTTTCGGTGTCATATCAATTTGGTACACACACAGCATTGTAACCACGCGCCATCATATGGAGACGTTTTATTGGATTATCACGAGTACGGTTATCGTAAGCGCGATTTCTCTTGTGGGTGTAATCGCATTGTCATTCAACAAATTGTTTCTTCAAAAAATTTTATTCATTCTCGTTTCGCTTGCGGCCGGCGCAATGCTTGGCAATGCTTTTGTGCACTTGTTGCCCGAGGCGTATGCACACATTGAAAACGGCACACTTGCTGGCGCTACTGTGTTTGTGGGCATGATGTTGTTTTTTGTGCTTGAAAAAGTGTTTCGTTGGCACCATGCGCACGGTGCCACCCACGATGAAGAATGTCTCCATAGCGAAGAACACGAATTACCGAACGGCAATCACCCCCTTGGGCGTCTTGTGTTGGTTGCCGACGGTATTCATAATCTCGCCGATGGTGCGATTATCGCCGCGGCATTTCTCGTTGATATTGATGTGGGGGTAGCAACAACTATTGCCATTATCCTCCACGAAATTCCTCAAGAAATTGGAGATTTTGGACTATTGGTGCACGCAGGATATTCACGAACCCGGGCACTCCTTTGGAATTTGTGTTCTGGATCAGTGGCGGTTATCGGCGCACTTTTGGTATATTTCCTTGGAAGTGCGGTGGACGCTGTAGTTCCGTATATCATTGCGCTTTCTGCAGGAAGCTTTCTCTATATTGCAGGATCTGACTTGCTTCCGGAGCTTCACATCACTACCAATACTAAACGTTCTTTCATTCAACTCATTACCCTCGGCATAGGTGCAATTATTGTTATTGCTCTGGTGTCGTCCACCGAAGGATCTTCTCACGGAGAAGGCGAACATTTTGACGAGGCACTTCCTGTTGCAATCGGGCCGGTTACCATAGATCAATGAAACAGTTCATACGAATTGCCGTTTGTATTCTTATTGGATTTTCTCCTTTCCAAAGTTTTGCCGATGATCCAAATACATTGCGTATAACCCACCCTGCTCGCGTCATAGAGGTGGTGTCAGAGGAGCAACAATTCGTTCCCGGGATTGGTTCCTCACGCATGGTGCAGTATGTACGAGCAGAAATTCTTGATGGTGTGCGCATAGGTGAGGTCGTCAATGTGCAGAATGATTTTTTGCACATAGCATCTGGAGCGAACGTTTTTCTTGTTGAAGAAGAGTATCCCGATGGAAGCGTTATGTATTTTGTTCAAGATATTGATAGACGAATTCCGTTATTTTGGGTTATCGGTTTTGCGACACTTGTTATTGTCGGCGTCAGTGGGTGGACAGGAGTTCGGTCGCTCGTATCTTTGGGGATATCGGTTGCGGCAATCGTGGGTATATTGCTTCCGTTGGTTGCCAAGGGTTGGCATCCGGTGGCGGTTGCTGTCATTCTTTCAATCGGTATTGCGGCGATTGGAATGTACATGACGCACGGATGGAATCGCTTCACGCACGCAGGGTTCGCCGCGATCGCAACGGTCGTTG
>CAZFRC010000008.1:13202-25559 GCA_964521185.1 uncultured Candidatus Saccharibacteria bacterium | reverse complement strand
CCCCCGGGCGCTCTTCTCCAAGATCGCGGTTGTCGGCACCAGTCTTTCCGGTTTCGCGGCCGAGGCGTCTGTGTATCTTAATGCTTCGTCAGAAGGCACGATCGACCTTCAGGGTCTGCTTCTTGCCGCCATTATCATTGGTATGCTCGGTGTTTTAGATGATGTGGCCATCACGCAGGTGGCATCTGTGTCCGAAATTGCTCGCGCAAATCCATTGCTTTCGAATCGAGAATTATTCATTCGAGCAATGCGGGTAGGAAGGGAACACGTGGGCGCGCTCGTAAACACACTTGCCCTTGCTTATGTCGGCGTTTCGCTTCCTCTCCTGCTGTTAGTGTTTAGAATCGATACTCCTCTTTCACTTATGGTGAATCAGGAAATATTTGCCACTGAGATTGTTCGCGCCGCCGTGGGCAGTGCCGCACTTGCGCTCACCGTTCCGATAGCAACTATTATTGCCATTGTAATTACTAGGAACACACCTGATATGAGTTCCATAACCCATTCGCACTAATTAAGAACAAACCCTATATCACCTTCCAAGTGATTTGTTTTTCTTTAATGTCGGCCGCAACGAGGGTTATCTTCACTTTATCGCCAAGCGCGTATATTTTTTTGGTTTTTTCGCCGATAATTCGGTAATTTTTTTCATCCAATACATAATAGTCGTCGGCAAGACTCGATAGTCGCACCAACCCTTCCGCTTTGGTAGTCAGTTCTTCCACATAGAATCCCCATTCGGTAACACCGGAAATAATGCCATTAAAGGTTTCTCCGATTCGAGTTGAAAGGAATTCCACCTGCTTGTATTTAATACTTTCGCGTTCTGCTTCAACTGCCGCAACTTCACGTTCCGACGATTGAAGCGCTAATCGTTCGTATTTCGTATATTCTTGCGCCGATATGGGTGTGCCAGAAAGATGGCTTTTGAGTATGCGATGCACCATCAGATCGGGATAACGGCGGATTGGCGATGTAAAATGGGTGTAATGATCAAACGCCAGTCCAAAATGGCCGATGTTTTTCGTCGTGTACACCGCTTTTGCCATGGCGCGCACGGTAGCTGTTTCGATCAGATCTTGTTCCGGTGTTCCTTTTATTTCTTCAAAAAGGCGATTGAATTCTCGGGGCACAATGGTACCGTCTTTGTTTCGGTCGAGCTCATGACCGATTGCGCGTAAAAAGATTTCAAGCTCGGAGAGACGATCTTCTTTGGGAAGATCGTGCACGCGATACACAAACACACCACCGATTTTTTTTGCAAGCTGGTTCGAAATGAACGTCGCCACTTCTCTGTTCGCAAGCAACATGCAGTCCTCAATCAAAAGGTTCGTGTTCAGGCGCGGTTTTATATAGGCCTCGATCGGTTTTCCATTTTGATCGAGTCTAAATTTTATTTCCTCCGTTTCAAAGGCGATGGATCCTTTTTTAAATCGCTCGTCTCGGAGCGCTGATGCGATGGTCCACGCGACGCTGAGCTCCTCGTAAAGATCGCCTTTTTTTCTGTCGAGTACCTCTTGCGCTTCTTCATATGCAAACCGTCGTGCCGAGCGGATAACGGTTTCGCCAAACCATCGGTCATGGATACTGCCGTTTTTGTCTACGATAAAAACGGCGGAAAACGTGAGCTTGTCTTCGTTTGGATTGAGCGAACACACGTCGTTGGACAGCACTTCGGGGAGCATGGGAATGGTACGATCGACAAGATAAATGGAAGTCCCACGTTTTTGCGCTTCCGTGTCGATCGCATCATTTTCGGTAACGTATGCGGAGACGTCGGCAATATGGACGCCCACCTCTATGTGTCCGTTAGAGAGTGTTTGTATCGATATGGCATCATCGAAATCTTTTGCGTCCGATGGATCGATCGTGAAGGTGGGTATCGCGCGGAAATCGCGCCGCCGCGCGATTTCCGCGCGTATAAACGATTCTTTGTTATCTTTAATTTTATCCGCTTCTTTCTCAACATCTGGCGGAAAGTGTGTGTCAAATCCCGCCCCTATCACAATGGCTTTAAGTTCGGTCTCGTGCGTTCCCGAAGGTCCAAGCACCTGCAGTATTGTGCCTTCCGGCATTTGCTTGGGATCGGTCCAAGTACTCATTCGAACCAACACTTTCATGCCGACAACAGCCTCTTTAGGGAGGGGGGGAGCCAACAGTATATGCACATACATTTTTCGATCGTCGGGAACCGCATACAATGTTCCGTGTCTGGTTTCAATAGTTCCAACATACTGCGTCTTGGCGCGTGTAAGCACATCAACCACTTTTCCAGCCAGACGTTTGTTCGGTCGTTGTGGAAGCAGGACGATGTTCACGGTGTCTCCGTGGAGTGCGGTATGTAAGTTGTCAGACGCGATTACTATATCCTCGTCAAATCCTGGAACCGTCACGAACCCGCGCCCTCCTTGTGTCAAGCTTATAATTCCAGTTTTTTTCGTATGAGTGACGGTTTCTCGATTCCTTATCTTTCTTTTTTTTCTAGAATTCTTATCATCCACATTGCCACTATAACATGTGCTTGACAAAATATTGGTATACGTGCATGCTGTACGTGCATGCTGTAAGCGTGCTGTCGCCTTGCGCGCACTCCCGTGAGGCGGCATGGCTTGAGGCGTTTCCTCCCTATAATTGGCCTAACCTGCGGAGTAATTCGTGGGAGGCCATTTTTTTTACCCCGGCTTCGCAATCCGCGAGGCCATTTTTAAATGGTCGCGTTTGATGGAGCGGCTCTCCTTCTCTAACTGTATTTTTCAATATTCTTACTCCATAAAAAAGTTTGTTTTCTTGTGTTGTTTTGACGTTTTCGATCTGTTCTGGTACAGTAGCGCCCATGTTAATGATTCGATTACAGCGGGTAGGCCGCCGGAAAGATCCGGCTTTTCGCGTTGTGGTAACCCAAAAAAAGCAAGGCGCAGGACGTAAATATATCGAAATGCTTGGTTCCTACATGCCTAAGTCAGGGGCGATAGAGCTTCAGGCTGATCGCATAAAAGAATGGATTTCAAAGGGCGCACAGCCTTCTGGCACCGTTCACAACATGCTCGTCTCAAGGAAGATCATTGATGGAAAAAAGATTAACGTACTTCCAAAAAAGACCGTACCTAAGAAGGACGACACATCAGAAACAGGATCATCGGCTGCCGCTTCTGGGGGAGGAGCGGGGGTTACAAAGGCAGACGAAACGTCAGCAACTGGAAATAATGGAAATGACACAAGTGGAGATTCGTCTTCTGGTGATGGACCAGGAGGATCCGGAGAATAATATTCAAAAATCAACGCAGGATGTTCTTTGTTTTTGACTTATACAGGTATCTTTGTTGACCAAAGCTCCAAGAGCGCGGTACAGTTATAGCAGTGCATCTTGCACACGCTCGATTTACAGGAATTTATTACTGATATACATGGAACGCGATTTTGATTTTCTTGAGTTTGTTGTTAAGTCGTTAGTTGATCATCCGGAATCTGTGAAAATTAACCGGACGGTTGATGAAATGGGGGTTTTGCTTACCCTGGATGTTCATCCAGAGGATATGGGTAAGGTAATTGGCAGGGCAGGAAACACCGCAAAGGCTATTCGCACGCTTCTTCGGGTTGTAGGCATGAAGAATAACGCACGAGTAAATCTGAAAGTGAATGAACCGGCAGGAAAAGTTCGGACAGAAGCCGCTTCACCTTCGGAGAGCATGGATGAGGCAATGGAGGCTCTTAAATACTAAAACCAACTGCGCGGGGTATTTTATCTAGCATTGAAAAAGGCAGGAAACCATCACGCCCTCGGTGCCGAGGGCGTGATGGTTTATTCTTCCACCTGTGTTTTTGCACATATAGTCGCTGGAAAACACATTGACTTCTTGAAAATTAAATCGATGAGGAGTAGTCTCGCGGTATGCGTTTCCACATTATCACGTTATTTCCCCAGGCGTTTGATTCGTACCTTGGAGAATCCATTATAAAACGCGCAATTGAAGATAAAAAAATACGTGTGTCGTTTTACAACCCGCGCGATTTTGCAAGGAACAAGTGGGCTCGAGTGGATCGGAGACCATATGGAGGCGGACCTGGCATGGTGCTCGAAGCCGAACCAATTATTAGGGCTGTAATGAAAGCAGTCTTAAAAAAAGACCCAAAGAAAATAAAAATAATATTCTTTGCCCCAAATGAAAAACAATTTGATAACGCGTATGCGGAAAGAGCGGTCAAAAAATACACCGACATTGTATTAATCTGTGGGCGGTATGAGGGCGTCGACGAGCGTGTGAAAAAGATTCTCAAAGCAGAGAAAATTTCTGTGGGGCCGTTTGTGCTCACGGGTGGAGAACTTCCAGCAATGATTGTAATGGATGCGCTTACAAGAAGACTGTCGGGAGTGCTTGGGAATTCTGACTCGATTGAAGAAAATCGAGTGGCGGGGAGGGAGGTGTATACCCGTCCTGACATACTGGTGTGGAAGGGAAAGAAATATGCTGTGCCGAAAGTCTTGCTTTCTGGAAATCACAAACAGATTGAGAGCTGGAAACAGGCAAGTAAAGAAAGATGAACCGGTAGACCGCAAATTTTCTTTTGTATATTTGCGTAAAATATTCGCGATCGTGAATATATTACAAACGGCATTTACTGGTCTTGTGCCACCCCATGTTGCTACATGTAGCCCCTTGCAGTAGGTCGTTCTTACTTCTTTTACGCGTTTTTTCGTGTAGACTACGGCCGAGAGTCGGCGTATTTGACAGATAGAGAAACACTTGATACAGTGCCTGTATCTGCGGAGCATCGAATGAGTTTTTGTGGGCTTTGCAAAACGGATGATTTTTCGTCCGCTCCCAACGGGAGGAATGCTTACAATATTTATACAGCGTACGGTGAGACACGAGACAGAAGAGAACTCGTAGGTTTTTCGTGTATTTTTTGGTACACGTGGAGTTTATTACTGTCTGTATGTATCTCACCTTAATCATTAAGATTTGGTATGCGAGAGCAACACACATCGCCGAAAAAGTTCTTTGGTCGCTACCGTGCCCCTCGTGCTAAACTTCCTTCGCTGGTTGAACCTCAGACTCGTTCATTTCAATGGCTTTTACGTGACGGATTCAAAGAAGTCTTCTCCGAATTTAATCCAATCAAGGATTATGGCAATAAAAAATTTGAGCTCCATTTCGTCAAATACGAAATAGGAGAACCTCAATACGACGAGTTTTACGCAAAAGAAAACCTGCTTACCTATGAAGCGCCGCTTCGAGTGCTCGTAAAGTTGGTAAACAAAACTACGAAGACCGAAAAAGAACAAGAGATCTTTCTTGCTGATTTTCCGGTTATGACCAATCACGGAACATTCATCATCAATGGAGTCGAACGCGTGATTGTTCCCCAGCTTGCCCGCAGCTTCGGTATCTTTTTCACTGCTGAAGAAATGAAAGGTCATCGATATTTTGGCGCCAAAGCTATTCCATCACGCGGCGCATGGATTGAAATCGAATCAGAGCCAGACGGCATCGTGTATGTAAAAATCGATCGAAAACGTAAGTTTCCAATCACCTCACTCCTTCGTATTTTGGGGGCGTCGTTTGACCAAGACATGTTGTCGCTGTTTGAAAATATTCCGCACGGCAAAGAAACCATTCAGAAGTGTCTTGAAAAAGATCAAGCGAAAACGGTTGATGAGGCATATGTGGAAATCCATAAGAAACTCCGTGATGGAGATCCTGCCAGCGTTGATAACGCAAAAGAATACGTGATGTCCATATTCGCACCCGAACGGTATGACATCTCACATGTCGGCCGCCATCGCTTCAACCAGCGTTTTGGAAAGAGCATGGATGATAAGGAAATGAATCGTCGCACTCTTTCGCTTGATGATATTGTGACGACAGTGGGATACATCATTGCGTCGAACCATGATCTTCACGCGATACCGGATGATATTGATCACCTGGGATTTCGTCGTGTTCGGTATGTGGGCGAAATGTTGGAGCAGCGAATGCGCATCGGTATGTCGCGTATGAAGCGAAATATTCAAGATCGAATGTCGACCATAGAACCCGAGACATCACAGCCTATCTCTTTCATCAATCCACGACCGCTTCAGGCTTCGATCAAAGAATTCTTCACCACAAACCAACTTTCACAGTTCATGCAGCAGCAGAATATGCTGACCGAACTGGAACATCTCAGAACACTTTCCGCGCTTGGACCTGGAGGTCTTACGCGCGAACGAGCCGGTTTTGAGGTTCGAGACGTGCACACGTCGCACTATGGTCGGCTGTGTCCCATTCATACGCCAGAAGGCCCAAACATCGGTCTTATTCTCCACCTGTCGAATTATGCCGAGGTGGATGATTTTGGCATCATCAAAACGCCTTACGTGAAGGTGAAAGACGGCGTCGTGACTAACGAGATTGTGTTAATGAACGCTCTTGAAGAGGAACGTTACAATATTGCTCACGCAGGGACAAAAACGGATGAACAGGGAAAAATTATCGAGGATTTTGTCGAAGTGCGCCTTCGTGGAGAGCCAGGAATAGTTGAACGTGTTGACGTTCATTTTATGGATGTTGCGACCCATCAACCTTTCTCGATCGCGACTGCGATGATTCCGTTTTTGGAAAATGACGATGCAAACCGAGCGCTCATGGGTTCGAACATGCAAAAACAAGCAACACCGTGCGTATTACCGGAAGCACCTCTTGTTGCTACTGGCGTAGAAGAGTCGGCCGCCCGCAATACTGGACGACTGGTACTTGCTGAGCATGATGGAGAAATTGAGTATGTTGACGCAAAGAAGATTGTCCTCAAAGACAATAAAGGCAAAGAATATACACATATACTTGCAAACTTTCATCGAACAAACGACATGTCTTGTTTTCATCAGCGCCCAGTGGTGTCGGTTGGCGACAAGGTGAAAAAAGGCGATCTTTTGGCAGATGCATCGTCAAGTGATCGGGGAGGCATTGCTCTTGGTCAAAATGTGCGCGTGGCATTTCTTTCATGGAGCGGTTCAAACTTCGAAGACGCAATCATTATTTCTGAACGATTGGTAAAGGACAGCAAATTTACCTCTATACACATCGAGGATTTCGAATCGGTGGTGCGAGATACCAAACTTGGGGCTGAAGTAACGACGCACGACATTCCAAACGTCGGTGAAGCAAAGCTTCGAAATCTTGACGAGGACGGTATCGTGCGCATTGGCGCAGAGGTCCGAAGTGGGGATATTTTGGTCGGCAAGGTAACGCCGAAAGGCGAAACCCAACTTACTCCGGAAGAACGACTGCTCAGATCTATTTTTGGCGAGAAAGCAAAAGATGTAAAAGACACATCACTTCGGCTCGAAGGAGGCAAGCGCGGGCGCGTCATCAGTGTCAAGGTATTTTCACGAGAACGTGGGGATCATCTTGATAGCGGTATCATTAAAAAAATCGTAGTAACCGTTGCCCAGGTTCGAAATGTGTCGGTCGGCGACAAGCTTGCCGGTCGTCACGGAAACAAAGGAGTCATCTCCCGCATCCTTCCTGTTGAAGATATGCCATACGACGAACATGGAGAACCTATCGATGTCATTTTGACACCGCTTGGCGTGCCAAGTCGTATGAATCTCGGACAAATCCTCGAACTCCATTTAGGACTTGCTGCGAATACACTGGGGTATCAAGCCATCGTTCCCCCGTTTGCCGGAGCCACTGAAGATGAAATCAAAAAAGAACTTACCACGGCAGGTTTTCCAGAGAATGGAAAAATCAGGCTGTTTGACGGACGAACCGGCGAGGCTTTTGAACAATCAATTGCGGTTGGGTATATGTATATCTTGAAACTTCACCACATGGTGGAAGATAAAATTCATATGCGTTCAATCGGTCCTTATTCGCTCATTACCCAACAGCCGCTTGGCGGAAAAGCACAAAACGGTGGTCAGCGATTTGGCGAGATGGAGGTATGGGCGCTTCTTGGATATGGAGCTGCCTACACACTTCGAGAGATGTTGACGGTCAAGTCAGACGATATTATCGGTCGCTCAGCCGCATTCGATGCGATCGTGCGGGGCGAAAATGTGCAAATGACCCATACCCCCGCATCATTCAACGTCCTCCTAAACACACTTCGCGGTTTGTCGCTTGATATCGAACTTATTAATCGAAATAATCCTCGTGCCTAACGCACTTCGTACTATGAGCACTATGCAACCAAAAAAGAAAACGTTTGACATGCAGGATTTTGATGCGATCGGCATCAAAGTAGCAAGCCCTGACCGTATTCGTGAGTGGTCGTTTGGAGAAGTCACCAAGCCTGAGACTATCAACTATCGTACTCAACGCTCTGAAAAAAATGGTCTTTTTGATGAAAAGATTTTTGGACCTGAACGGGAATACGAATGTTTTTGTGGTAAATACAAAGGCATTCGATACAAAGGTATTGTGTGTGACCGCTGTGGAGTTGAAATTACTCGAACCATCGTCCGTCGTGAACGAATGGGACATATTGAACTGGCCACGCCCGTTGCCCATATCTGGTTTCTCCGTCAAATTCCTTCTCGTATCGCCACCATGCTTGGAGTATCGGCTGCGGATGTTGAAAAAGTCGTGTATTTCGCCGGATACATTATAATCTCCGTTTCAGAGGATGAGCGCGCCCGATTGCTCCGCGAGCTTGATAATGAATACAAAATAAAACTTAAGGATGCTAACGATGAGCGGACGAAAAAACATCTCAAGGAATTAGTAATGTCTGCAAAAGAAGATATCTTAGGGTTTCGTCCAGGTATTGTTCTCGACGAGGCAACGTATCATCGTGCAAGCGTCAAGTACGGAACGTTGTTTGAGGCCGGAATTGGCGCGGAAGCAATTTACACAATTTTCAAAAAGATTAACCTTTCCAAACTCAAAGACGAGCTTGAGGAAGTCGTTACTCGCGCTCCAGCCGCGGAAAAAATAAAAATTGAAAAAAGGCTCGCACTTATTCGTTCCTTCATGAGTGCAAACATTCGTCCCGAGTGGATGTTTTTGACGACACTCCCTGTTATTCCTCCCGGACTTCGTCCTATGGTGGCGTTAGAAGGAGGACGGCATGCGACAAGCGATGTGAATGATTTGTACCGTCGTGTTATCAATCGGAACAATCGTTTGAAAAAACTGGTTGACATCAATGCGCCGGAAGTTATTCTCCGAAATGAGAAGCGTATTCTTCAAGAAGCGGTTGACGCATTGATTGACAACTCAATTCGTCATGGCAATACGATGTATTCTGCGATGAGCACCGCGCAGCGACGTCCTTTAAAATCGCTCTCCGATTATCTTAAAGGGAAGCAGGGTTACTTCCGCCAAAATCTCCTTGGAAAGCGTGTTGATTATTCAGGTCGTTCGGTGATTGTGGTTGGACCTGAACTCCATCTCGATCAGTGCGGATTACCAAAACACATGGCGCTCGAACTATTTCGTCCGTTTGTCATTGCGGAACTTTTGAAACGAGAACTCGCTTTCAATATCCGTGGAGCAGGGCGTCTTATCGAAGACAGTATTCCGGAAGTGTGGGCGATTCTTGAAGAAGTGATTAGGGATAAGCACGTGCTGTTAAATCGTGCGCCAACGCTTCACCGTCAAGGTATTCAGGCGTTTCGACCTGTTTTGATCGAAGGAAATGCTATCCGTGTGCATCCCTTAGTATGTCCTGCGTTTAACGCAGACTTTGACGGCGACCAGATGGCTGTTCATGTGCCTCTTTCTAAAGAAGCTCAGCATGAGGCGCAGGAATTTATGTCTGCCAGTAAAAATGTATTAAAGCCGGGAAACGGAGATCCTGTGGTTGCTACTAAACTTCTCGACATCGCGCTTGGATGCTATTGGATGACGAAGGTGGTTCAAAAAGGAAAAGGAGAGGGAAAGTATTTTGCGTCACCGAATGACGCTATTACCGCTCACGATTTCGGTCTTGTGGATCTTCGGTCTCCTATTAAAGTGCTTCCTTCAGATTCTCTGAAATATTCAGCATTTTCTGGAAAAGCGTTTGAAACGACGGTAGGGCGTTTGCTTTTCAATAGCGTGCTTCCCAAAGACTTTCCGTATATCAACGAGGAAATGAAAAAGAACTCATTGCTTCGTTTAACCGATGATTTGATTGAACGCTATGGACTTTCCGAGGTTCCACTCATCCTTGATAAGGTAAAGGATTTCGGGTTTCGCTATGCAACACGATCAGGTGTGACATGGAGTATGGGAGAACTTCGGTTACCGACAGAAAAGAAAGAAATTGTTGCCAGAGCTCGAAAGAAAGAAGCAGAAATCTTAACGCAATTTAACGAAGGATTGCTTTCTGATGAGGAGAAGCATCGCATGGTGATTGAGGTGTGGCATAAAGCAAAGAGTGAAGTCGAAAAATTGATTCCCGATACATTGGATCCTTTGGGCTCCGTACACGATCTTGTCGTGTCGGGCGCTCGAGGTTCGATGGGGCAATTGACTCAGATGGCCGGCATGCGAGGTCTTATGATGAACACAAAAGGAGAAACAATCGAATTTCCTGTCGTTGCGGGCATGAAAGAAGGACTTACACCGATTGAATACTTCATTACTACCCACGGCGCGCGCAAAGGCCTCTCCGATACCGCGCTCAACACTGCAAAGGCCGGATATCTCACTCGCCGTCTTTTTGACGTTGCGCAAAATGCCGTGGTAACCGAGGATGATTGCGGTACGAAAGAGGGTATTATGATCAGCAACAAAAGTGCATCCGGCATTGAAATTCCTCTTGCGAAAAATATTATGGGTCGGACTCTTGCGCTCGAAGTAACGCTTCCGGACGGAACTAGATTTTCTAAGAATCATTTGATAACAGGCGCTGACGCGCGCACGATTGAGGCGGCGGGGATTGGAAGCGTCACGGTACGTTCACCGATGAATTGCAAAACATTGTTTGGAATCTGCCAGAAGTGCTACGGAGCGGATTTGACAACCAACCAATTGATTGAGCTTGGAGAAGCGGTGGGTACAATTGCCGCTCAAGCGATTGGTGAACCGGGAACACAGCTTACCATGCGCACATTCCATACCGGAGGTGTATCGTCGGTTGGTGGCGATATTACCCAGGGCCTTCCTCGTGTTGAAGAAGTCTTCGAGCGGCGACAACCAAAAAATCCAGCAGTAGTCGCACATGTGTCTGGGACGGTGTCCGATATAAAAGATGATGGGAAAGATCGGATACTCGTTATTCTTCCGGATGCAGGAGAAAAAAATACGAAAAAAGCAGTAGAATATCCTGTACACTTCCGTCGCATGATTTTGGTTAAAGTGGGGGATCGTGTAGAAAAAGGGGATGTTTTGACGGATGGATCGGCTGATATTGAGGAGCTGTTCAAATACGCCGGCCGCGAAAAAACCCAGGAATACATCATTCAAGAGACGCTTAAAATTTATGAATTGCAAGGCGTGTCGATTGCTCGAAAACACATAGAAATTATCGTGAAGCAGATGTTTTCGAGGAAGAAGATTAAGGATGTCGGCGGAACTCAATTTAATCGAGGCGATATTGTGGAAGATTGGGAACTCATTAGCACAAACGAAAGCGCAAAAGAAAGAGGTGTTGAACCTGCGACTGCCGAAGGTCTTATTCTCGGTATCGCCGAAGTGTCTCTTACGCGTCGAAGTTTTCTTTCATCTGCATCATTCCAGCACACGACAAAGATGCTTATCAACGCATCAACACAAGGTCGCCTTGACGAACTTCGTTCGCTCAAAGAAAACGTTATCATCGGCCGCCTTATTCCTGCGGGAACTGGTTTTGAAGGCGGGAAGAAATATGCAGAGGTAAAAAAGGTTCAGGAGCAAATTGCACAAAACGCTCCTGCGCATCTTCAAAAAGAGCAGGAACCCAGAACATACACATTGGGGACGGTAGAGGAGGCAGAAGCCGCAAAAACTCAATAAATGGTAATGTAATTCTATGCACACGCGTCGAGAGCGAAAGCTTGCGACGCGTGTGTTGCTCCTTACATGAATCTAATGAAGAATAGTCGTATGGAACGATCGGTAGTGGATGAAATTAAAGAGAAACTTCCCATTACGGAAGTGGTGGGCACCTATGTAAAACTCACCAAAGCAGGAAAATATTATAAAGGACTTTCGCCTTTTAATAAGGAGCGTACACCGTCGTTCTTTGTGTCGCCCGAGCGAAACCGTTACCATTGTTTTTCTTCGGGAAAAGATGGAGATATTTTTACCTTCACGGAGGAGATGGAAGGGGTGGATTTTAAAGGGGCTCTTAAGATTTTGGCGGAAAGAGCAGGGGTGAAACTTCGTCCGGAGAATCCGAAAGCACGGGAAGCGCGTGAACGATTATATGAAGCGCTTGAAGAAGCAGCGCGGTTTTTTTTTTTAA
>CAZFRC010000008.1:0-13192 GCA_964521185.1 uncultured Candidatus Saccharibacteria bacterium | reverse complement strand
AAAAAAAACGGCGGACGCCAAAACATACCTTACCGGTCGCGGTCTCCACGATTCCATCATCAAGCAATTTCGTATTGGATATGCGGTTGGCGAATGGAACGCCCTTCGCGATCATCTTGTATACAAAGGATTTACCATTCTTGAGCTGCAGCATGCCGGACTCGTTAAAGAACATGACGAACGAAAAGGCTCTTATTACGATCGATTTAGAGGTCGCATTATGTTTCCAATACAAGATGCCGCTTCTCGCGTGGTGGCGTTTTCCGGACGGATATTTCCAAACGATGACAACGCAGCTAAATATCTAAACAGCCCTGAGACGGAACTATTTCAAAAATCTCATATCCTCTATGGATTCCATCGGGCGAAACATTTTATCCGTGATGCCAATTGTTCAATTCTCGTTGAAGGGCAGATGGATCTGGTGATGTCGCATCAGGCCGGTTATGGGAATACCGTCGCATCGTCTGGCACTGCGCTTACTGTCGACCATCTTGAAATGCTTCACCGTCTATCTCCCAACATAGTCATGGCATTTGACGCTGATTCCGCGGGGGTGTCTTCAGTTGAACGCGCCTCAATGATGGCGTTGTCTCGAGGAATGGAAGTAAAGGTTGCCGTCATTACTGGAGGGAAAGATCCGGCTGATTTGGTGAAAGAAGACCCGAATCGATGGAAAGAATCGGTTCGAAATGCTGTCCATATCGTTGATTTTTTGTTGCGCCAAATCACAGAAACGGAAAAGGATGAGCGCGCGCGGATGCGCAGCGCATCCGCGCGCGTCCTTCCATTTGTTGCACGTATTCAGAACAAGATGGATCAGTCGCACTTTATTTCAAAGGTTGCTCTGTCTCTTCATGTATCAGAAAGCTCCGTTTCTGAAGAACTCCAAAAAATATCACTGTCGGATACTGCCCCGATTCAAACAGCATTCCGCCGTACTACCCCACAGGTGACCGAAGATACGTATGACATCGATGCACGCTATCTTGCCGGTATACTGATCACAAGTCGACAGGATGCCGCATGGCTTCCAAAAATACAGGGTTTATTTGAGACGCTTGTGGGTAGAGATACGGTGGAAGAGATACTTCGAGAAGTTCGGGCAGACGAGGAGCTGTTGATTACAGTTGATGGAATGTATCCTGAAGAAGAGCGCCGGATGATGCATGCGGAAGAGCTGCTTCGTGGTATCGAGCGAAACAGCATCATGCGAGAACGTAAGAATATTGGAGCGCAAATTCGAGAAGCCGAATCTCTCAAAGAAGATAAAAAAGTTTCCGATCTCATTCTTAAAGACGATGAACTTTCCAAGAGACTTGCAAATCTCTCGATAAAAAGGTAAAAGAGAGAGGTTAATTGTCTATGTTTGATCCACTCGGCTCCGTTTGTATGGGAGAATTTCAAGGTACGTAATGGTTAGGTTCGCGATATAAGCAGGTTTCATATTTGTCGTGTATGCAAAAAAAAATAAAGAAATCAGGCAAAAAATTGGCTAAAAAGAAATCAATCAAAACGCGCGTCGCGCGTCGTCCTTCGAAGGGGTTGAAAAAGTCAGTTAAAAAGAAAAAAAATAGAGCGCGCGCAGCTAGCGCTAAGACTCGAAAACTTGTCGTGGCGCGTAAAAAGCAATCATCCAAACCAAAGGGAGCTTCAGTGAGTGCTTCGAAAAAAAAGAATGAGGCTCTCGCGAAAGAAGAACGATTACTTGTCAAAGGGCGTGAGCGTGGCTATGTCACTTACGATGAAATCTTGAAAGAATTTCCCACCGTTGAGAATGATATTTTGTTTTTGGATGAACTGTATGAAAAATTTAATGCGGCATCCATTGATATTCTTGAGGGCGGTACAATGCTTGAGGATACTGAAGCTGATGAAATAATTGATCGGAAAAATGCCTATAAAAAGGGAAATGATTCAAGCTACGATTCAATTCAGATGTATCTTCGAGAAATAGGTCAATATCCGCTTTTGTCGGTCTCTGAAGAACGTACGCTTGCGAAGCGAGTCATGGATGGAGAAGATGAAGCGCGTAATTTGCTTGCCCGGGCGAATCTCCGATTGGTAGTTTCCATAGCGAAGAAATATATTGGCCGGTCGCCAGATCTGACCCTCCTCGATCTTATTCAGGAGGGGAATCTCGGCCTATTCAAGGCTGTTGATAAATTTGATTACACGAAGGGGTATAAATTTTCGACATATGCCACCTGGTGGATTCGTCAAGCAATCACTCGAGCACTTGCCGACCAAAGCCGCACCATTCGTATTCCGGTTCACATGGTAGAAACTATAGCCAAGTATAAGCAGGTGATGCGGCGTCTTTCACAAGATCTCGGTCGTGATCCGCTTCCGGAAGAAATTGCCGCTGAAATGAATGTAGAAGTGGATAAAATTCATATGATCGAGAAGATCAATCAAGATACCGTGTCGCTTGAAAATCCCGTGGGAGATGAAGATGACAAATCAACGCTTGGCGATTTTATCGCAGATGACAAAATTCTTTCTCCTGCACAAGAAACAGCGCATCGTATTCTTGCCGACCAAATCCAGGGAATTCTAGATGATTTGTCGCCAAAAGAACGAAAGATTCTCGAAATGCGGCATGGACTGATGGATGGCATTTACCACACTCTTGAGGAGGTGGGAAAAGAGTTTGGAGTCACTCGTGAGCGTATTCGTCAGATTGAAGCGAAGGCTATTGAAAAAATTCGTCACCACGATCGCGCAAAACAATTGAAAAGTTACTAATGTGTTGCGGATACTCGGAAATGCGTCCAGCATTATCACCGCATACATTGTACGATATATCGTACAATGTATGCGGTCTTTGGGTCGTCTCCACGACCCCTACAAAAGGGATGTAGACATTCTATCGGAATCCTTATTGCGTGTTTCGTATTAGGTAATACGCAAACGATCGTAACGCTGAGGGCATGCTTGCGTAGAAATGTGCGGCAAGAATGATAATAAATCCGTCAAAGGGAACTCGGTATCGAGGATCGCCCACGGTTATAAATGCTACTAGCATGATGCCTACGAGAGGAGCGAGGGTGAGAAGAGTGAGAGCGCGAACTCGCGCGTCCCGCCATACGGCGGGACGCGCGAGAATACATACTGCTGGCGTAAACATCACAATAAGCCATATCCATCCAGAGACAATCATGCGTGATCGATCGTCCGTGTATGATGAAGGCCATAAGATGGTGCCCCAGAAGAGATCATATACGTGCGCAAAAGATTCACGGAGCGCGGCCATCGGATATGCACTAATCCACCCCCACGCCGCATCGAGTACGTCGGCTCGATCGTATGGACCAAACGGAAATTCAGCCACCCCCTCGTATCCTTTTTGTAGTGTCGCAGGGCTTCCAAACTCATACCGAAATCCGCGTACGGTATCGTTGAAATGAAAATGTCCTACCGATCCAAAATGGCCCTGGAGTATTCCGAGTGCGCCATTGGTTGAAGCAAGGCAGAAATATCCGGCAATATGGGTACACCATATGGAAAGGGGAATGAGAATAGCAATAAAACCCGCTCCGGCACTTCCCAGAACCCATACTACGCGCTTCCATCCGATGTGCGGGGGAAAACACGCAAGCAGAACTCCGGCGGTGACAACAGCAGGAAGTAACACTACGCTTCGCAAAGCCATTGAAATACCGAGCATGAGTCCTCCCGCAATACCCCAAGAGAGGACTTTTATGCGCATTTCATTTTGAATAGCCATAACAAGACAAAGAAAGGCAGAGAGAAGGAAAAAAGTAAACGGATTTTCAGATAGAAAATATGCCGCATAATCAATAAACGGATAATGGATGCTTCCGAGAACAAGCGCCCATATTCCCGTGGCATTTCCAAACAGTTTTTTTCCAATGATCCAAAGGAAAATGGGAATAAGCGAAGCGATAACAAATTGAACCACCATGATTAGTGAGAGTGTGGGGTCGAGCGCGGTGAATGTTCCAAACAAGAGCGCCGTACCCGGCGGATAAATGCTGTCGCCAATCACTAAATGGGGGTTTTCGCTAAAGAAACGTATTCCCGTCTCGATATAGGACTGCATGTCGCTATACACATAGTCGGTCGCTTCGTGCTCAATCAGAATGTGGAAGAGGCGATAACTTACCGAAGCCCCATAGAGCATCCAGGCGATCAACACACCGCTTTGGGACAGCCATTTGCGCACCATAAAAGCACCTTGCATATTTAGCGTTCTTATTCTAGCGTAGACAGGCAACAAAGCGTATGAATAACCACGAAAATCTCGTTCAGTTTTTATTGGATCGAAATCTCGAGCAAACTCGAGCATTTACCTCGCCAGACGCCGTATTATGGCGTCGGCAGTATCGCGCTAAACACCCGACCGAGATTGCTGCATTGAAATGTATGGACGGACGTCTGAATCTGGCTCTTATGACAGAAACACCGCCTGGCATTATCCAACCCTTTAGAAATATTGGAGGAAAGTTCGATTTGGGGTGGCCTTTTTTTGGGGTATTGATGCGAGAGTGGGTTGATTATGCCATTAGTCGCGGGCGCGATTCGCTTGTGCTAGCCACGTACCACTTTTCAAAAGGAGACCCACACCGAGGATGTAAAGGATTTGATTATGAGATTGATAAAGCAAGAGAAGCAACCGAACGGTTGCGTCACCAGTTTGAATTAGTGTTTGGGGGATCTCATCAGGTTGTCCATCCTATACTCGTTGGCATTGAAACCGATGAAGATACGCTCGTGCTTCATGGAAAAAATAAAGAGACCATCGACATGGCAGATGCCCTCCACTATTCTGAAGAAGATTTGCGGCAGGCGCTTCGGCGATTATATCCCGATATGAAAACTCGCATCTTGGAAGACATCATCCCACTTCTTCAGGGTAACCAACGTCATATTGCGAAAGTTCGCGGTGGAAAGCGAACGGTGCTTGATAATGAGCACCGCGAACAGATTTTAGGAATTGGTCGAGGATTTGACTGGCTCCATCTTCCAAACAAGGCGCTTATTGTTGGACCGTATAGTTACAATTTGCGAGATCCCATTGCGACCGCTGCATCCATACTGCTCGACAATTTGGCGCATGACCGTATTCCAAAAGACGAAGGGGTGGTGATTATGACTTCTGCCGTATACCGCGACCCATCAGGTTCCGAACCGCTCCTCGCAAAAGAGAAAGCAAAATCACTCGCCGCGTTTGCCAAAGAAACAATTGAACAAGGAGTGCCGAAACTTGTGCCATATATCACCCATCTCGTCGGGACGGTGGATTTACATACTCGAGCTTTTGAGCGGATTCAGTGAATGAGGAGGGTTTGAAGGAAATGTTAGCGGCAACATAGCATCTCATCTATTAGTAATTTTCCGACAGGCGTAAAAACAGGCTATACTAATTGGTGTGAAAGATCGTTTTCAGATCCTCTACGACGCTCTAAACCCCTCACAAAAAGAGGCGGTTGATGCCATTGAGGGACCGGTAATGGTGATTGCGGGTCCGGGAACCGGAAAGACGCATGTGGTAACGCTTCGAATTGCGAATATACTTCGGAAAACAGATACGCCGCCGGACGGAATACTGGCGCTTACATTTACAGAAAATGCCGCGCGCGAGATGCGCGAACGATTAGTTCCTCTTGTCGGAAGCGCGGCGTATCGCGTAAAAATTTCCACATTTCATGGATTTGCGAACGAAATTATCCATCGTTTTCCTGACGAATTCCCGCGCATTATCGGCGGATCGCCAGTTACAGAGATTGATCAGGTTTCCATTCTCAAAGACATAATTTTGTCTGAAGATCTTGATAAACTTAGGCCATTTGGAAACGCGTTTTATTATCTCCATATCGTTCGAGGTAAAATTGCCGATTTAAAAAGAGAGAATGTGCGCGCAGAAGAGTTCGCGCGCCTCGCAAACGAGGCGCGCGAAAAATTCGACACTGCCCCCGATCGTTTCCACGACAAAGGACGTTATGCGGGAAAACTCAAGGGAAAATATGCCGATGTGTTGAAGAAGATCGAAAAAAATATAGAGCTTTCACGAATTTACATTCGATACACGGAAGAACTTAAACGCCGGCTGCTCTATGATTTTGAAGATATGCTCATCGAGGTCGTTCGAGCTCTTGAAGAACGCGCGGATTTCCTCCTGACTCTCCAAGAGGAGTACCTCTATTTTCTTGCGGATGAACATCAGGATGCCAATAATGCCCAAAATCGGTTCCTCGACCTTTTGGCTGGATTTCACGAATCCCCGAACCTTTTTGTGGTGGGAGACGCGAAACAGGCAATCTTTCGGTTTCAAGGGGCTTCAGTGAATAATTTTATATCTTTCACTTCTCGGTACGCTACCGCGCGTGTGATAGCGCTTACTCACCACTACCGTTCTCGTCCGGAAATATTAACCGCTGCTGAATCGCTTATCGAACACAGCAACCTTGATCCGACGTTTCGTCCTTCGCTGACTCCCATAAAACCACCTCTTCTTCAGTCGCTTTCATTGGGCGTATTTGACACAGAAAATCAGGAATACGCTGCTCTTGCGTCTCACCTGGTTTTACTTCAAAAAAACAACATACCGCTCCACACCATTGCTATATTGTTTCGAGAAAATCGAATGGGCGGGGAGATTAGGGAGGCACTGCTTCGCCAAGGCATACCTTCCACGCTTGAATCAGACGAAGACTTGCTCCGCACCCCGTCAATCCGTCGACTTTCAACGCTCATCCAGGCGGCTGCATTTTTTGGCGACGATGCGTTTGTGGTGCCCGCGCTCCATGTGGATGTGCTTCAAATTCCACGTATGGATCTCTTTCGTATCATTCAATTTTCAAATGAAAAAGGCGTAAGCGTATCAAAAATATTGGAATCGGAGATTTTGCAGCGTGATGCGGGTGTTACTGATCGTGGCGCTGTTTCAAGGGTGAACCGGCTTTTGGCGAATTGGGCTGTGGTTTCAGCTAATGAGACGGCGCTTACGGCAGTTGAACTCATTGCAAGAGAATCCGGTTTTTTGGGTGACAGTATGTCTCGTCCCAATGCCCAGGAGCTTCTTTCTGATTACGCGAGTTTTTTTTCGTATATTCGAGAATTGTCGTACGCACATCGGGAATACATGCTTCAGGATCTTGTAACTCACCTGGCTCTCCTTAAGGAGCATAATCTGCTGATTAAAAAGGTCCGTACACCAACGCTTCCCGGGCGGGTGCGCCTACTTACCATACATCGCGCAAAGGGTATGGAGTTTGACCACGTATATATTGCAGGAGTTACAGACCGGCGATTTGGACAGCGAAAAGGCATCGATCATTTTTCTATTCCAGCATTATCTGAAGATGCGGATATTGTTGATAAAGACGAGACTGAGCGAGATGATCGACGGCTTCTCTATGTTGCGCTGACGCGTGCGCGCGAGACCTGCACCATAACGTACGCAACATCGGATTCAGGCGGCGTATCATGCGCACCGAGTCGTTTTATTGAGGAAATAGGGGTAGAGAAATTCTCTCCCTTTGGGGGAGGAATGCCTGTGCCGTCCGTAAATATGGATGTGGTGCTTCCCAAAACCGCCATCAATCTTCCGATCATCGACCGTGAATACCTCTTCACGTTATTTATGAGGCAGGGATTGTCGGTTACCGCGCTTAACAACTATCTCTCGCATCCATGGAACTATTTTTTTCGGAACCTTATCCGTATTCCCGAACGTCCTTCGCCTTCGATGCTTTTTGGCACTGCGATCCACGGTGCTCTTCGCACATTCTACGAACGTTTTTCGAGCGGCGATGATGTGCATCCTGAAGATGTATTGGAGCTATTTCAATCTTCGCTCAACCGGTTACCTCTTGATCAGGCGAGTGCAGAACGATTTCGGAAAAAAGCTCGCCGTATTCTTATCCCATATGTAACTCGTCGTTTGACCGAATGGGAACGCGGAGGGCGTACTGAATGGAATCTTGACGTGCTCCTGCCCCTCAAAGAGGAAGGAGCGGTGCCCCATGTACGTCTTCGGGGGGTGATTGACCGGGCTCATATTCATGACGATGGATCGGTTACAGTAATCGACTACAAGACAGAAAAACCTAAGACACGCGGCGTTATTGAAGGAACCACTAAGTCATCCGATGGAGATTACAAACGCCAGCTCATTTTTTATGGGCTACTCCTATCTCTGCATGATAATGGAAAGAACCGTATCCGTCAGGGGGAAATTGATTTTGTAGAACCAGACTCAAACGGCGAGTTCCGAAAGGAAATATTTACTGTGACAAAAGAGGAGATTGTGGAGCTCACCGAAACCATTACCCGAGTAAGTAACGAAATAGCGACACTCGCGTTCCTTAACGTGACGTGCGACCCTCTTAAATGTAATTATTGCGATTTGATGGAGAAGATTACTCGTTAACGCAATTGCGCCGTCAAGATCGCGTCAAATACTTGTCTGGGAAACGCGCCTTCAACGACAAGGTGTTTCCCGTCTGAAGAAAATATAAGAGCTTCAGGCGGCACTTGTCCGCTCTCGATTAGTTCTGTCACATAGGTTACCACTTCGTTATTCCACCCTTCTTTTGCAATCAAGACGTTATGCGGGGTTCCGCGCCCTTTTGACGCAAGAGCGTCAGACACATCCTGGGTGACGCGTTTTTTTTGCGGCGAGTCTTCTGCGTTTTGGCAGTTTTCCATCGATGCATTAGTAATCCCGTATTCGGCAATAAGTGTAGGGATACGGGCAAGATCAAAACGTTCCTCCACAGGGCCTGCAAAGACAGTATCAATGAAATTCCAGAACATCGCTTCTGTGGAGAGCGTCGCGATGCATTCACTTATGAGCGCAAGCACCGGAGCGTTTGGATGGATTTCTTGGAGAGGGAAATGGCGGTATACCCATGCAAATTCTCCTGATTTTCCATAGGTACCAAGGAGCTCTGTAGCAGTTTTGTGGAAATCTTTGCAGTAGGGGCACTCAAGATCGGAATATTCAACAAGTACTACTGAAGCCTCTGGGTTCCCTAATATATGGTCGGAATCAGACACTGGTGGAATCGAGAATGTGGGTTGGTCTTGATTTGAAGGGTTGTTCGTACTTGTTGGCGTGGTTTTTTCTTTGGCGACGAGATATAGTGATCCGGCAATTAGAAGACCGGCAAGCATAATGGCGATTGGAATCGCCATCTTTTCTCCATTTGTTTTTTTTGCAATGGTTGTCTGAGGATTTTCGCTCTGGTTGTTGTCGCTATCCATACAATATCTAATGTAAGAATTATTTTATCTGGCAAAGACTCCACTTACTTTACCACATCTTCTAGGAATCTTACAAAAGAGCGGATATACTCAGCATGATGGACAATATTGATGCGTTTATTTTAGGAATAGTGCAGGGTGCCACAGAATTTCTCCCTGTTTCTTCGACCGGGCATCTTATCATAGTTCGTGAATGGTTTTCTATTTCAGAGTCTTCCGGCCTTGCCGTAGATGCGGTGTTGCATTTGGCTACCGCACTCGCGGTGTTGACATATTTTCGAAAAGATTTTTTCCTGCTTCTCAAAGGATGTGCACGTTTATTTAAAGGAGATAGTGATGCGCAGTATAAAACATTGTTTTTGTCGCTTGTGGTAGGCACTATCCCTGCAGTGGTTCTGGGGTTGTGGCTCGAAGATACAATCGAATCAAGCGTCCGGAGCGTTTCGGTTGTCGCGTTCGCTCTTGTCGCAGGATCGGTGCTTATGGGTATTGCAGATGTTATAGCCAAGGGGACGCGTGCTTCAGAGGCTATTTCGAAAACCAAAGGGTTTCTCATTGGCTGCTTTCAGGCGCTCGCGCTTATTCCGGGTGTTTCGCGTTCCGGCGCAACTATCTCAGGGGGTTTGATTCTGGGGCTTTCTCGCGTTGAGGCAGCACGTTTTGCATTCATGCTCTCGTTTCCCGTTATTGTAGGCGCAGGAACGCTGAAATTAATTCTGCTTGGGAGAGAAGGAATACTTGGAGAAATTGGCGCACCTCTGATTGTTGGCGCATTCGCGGCTTTTCTTTCAGGTTTTGTTGCTATTTATTTCTTGATGCAGTACCTGAAGACCCAAACATTCACAATCTTTATAGCATATCGGCTTGTCCTCGCCGCTTTTTTGCTTTGGTATTTATAAATAAGGTAGCGGTAACTACACGTTCGAACCGATCGATTTGCCCAACTTTTTTCGCGCTTACGCGCAAGGATACTTACCCTCCAAACAATCAAGGTCGCGCCTTGATTGTTTGGAGGTAAAACCTTTAAAAGGGCAATGTGTGCGTCATGGGTGCCTTTTCGACTGGCGAAAGCCATGTCGAGGTGTCAATTTTTATTTCTTTGATTTCTCCAAAGTCTCTGTACTTGAGCATCCCATGCTGGAGGGCATATTCAAATATGCTTTTTGTAATTTCGACGTCTTTTAAACAATAGTCACGGACTTTCTCATATTCCCCATTTTTCCACCACGAGCCTGCTTGGTAGCCGTTTCCGATCTTTGGCATTCCCAGGGTCGCTTCGCCTACGGAATCGAGCCTCAAGCGCCGTCCGAGAGACTGTTTGATTTCTTTCAGAAGATCAATCGAACGGATGTTTGACAGATCGCCCGGATAGTAGCGGTTTAGTATGGGAATGTCGAAATGGTCGGAATTATATCCGACAAGCGCATCAGCGTGTTCGATAATCGGCCAGAGACGGGGGAGGTCGGATTCAAAGAAACTTTCGTATTCTTTTGTTTCGGAATCATAGATACACACCACTGTAATTTTTTGATTTCCCGGTTCAAAATCAGCGCCAGGGACAATATCAATCGTTTCTATGTCGAATGCAATCCAGCGCATATCAGTTAGTGACAGTTCTTAATTCGAGACAGGCTGCAAAAATCATGGAGCGATTTATAAATGACGGGCGTTTAGAATATACTCCGCAAGTGCGCCTTCGGTAATTGGGGATTCTTCGTGCGCGCTCAGGTTTTTTACCATGAATGTCCGGGACGTAATTTCTTTGTCGCCAATCACAATCACGAAAGGGATTTTGTGCCGAGTTGCAGTTTTCACCTGGTCTCCCGCCTTACGGAAAGTGAAATCAATGGCCACGTTTACGCCGCGCTCACGAAGCATGTGCGCCAATTCTTTAGCATACGGAAGCGTATGGGATTCAAGCGGCGCGAGGTACAGATCGGTTTGAGGCGTGTACGGAGGAATAAGTTTTCTCGATTCAAGAAAATCTCTAATAGTAACGTCACCCATACCGAATCCGACTCCGGAAATGGGGTCTCCGCCAAATAATCCAGTCAGATTGTCGTATCGTCCGCCTCCAAACATCGATCTCCGGTTTTCCGGGTTGGTGTCAAATACTTCAAATACAAAGCCGGTATAGTAATCAAATCCGCGCATCAGTGTGGGATGGAATACTACATTTTGTATCCCTTCTTCACCTAATAGATGCTGAAGCAGGAGGCATTCGTCGAGGATTTTCTGCGCACTCGTCTTTATTTCAGGAAACGTCTCTATAAACGCGTCAAGCGTTTCTGATTCGAGCGCCGTGATAAGCAATTCCGCGCGCGCAGAATCAGGGATCGCTTGACGCACTTCCGTTTCGAAGGATTCTTTGGATATTTTTAATTTCCGATCAATTATACGGGATATTTTTTTTGCATCAGTTTCGGAAAGCTTAAGCGCGTCAGAAAAAATAAAAGAAGTAAGTTTCCTGCTATTTACGCGGATTTCAAAATCATCCGGCGTTGCACCGAAGGCTCGCATTATTGCCCACGAAAGAGAAATAATTTCCACGTCTGCTTCGATTGCTGTTGTTCCGAAAATATCGCAATTTAATTGCCAGTGCTCGCGCAGCCGTCCTTTTTGGGGTCGCTCATAGCGGAAGAGGTTTGGAATAGAATACCAACGGACAGGGAAGGCGAGATCACGCCGCCTGGCCGCAATCATGCGTGCAACAGTAGGGGTCATCTCAGGACGAAGCGTGACAGAGCGTTCGCCGCGATCGATAAAGGTATACGTTTGTTCGTTGACGATCTCGTCGCTTGTTTTGCTGGTGTATAGTTCGGTGGGTTCCAGAATTGACGCGCTGTATTCTTCAAATCCGTAGCTTTCGGAAACACGACGCATTGTATCCAAGATGAAATCTTGAACAAACATCTCTTCCGGATAAAAATCGCGGACTCCTTTATAGGGATCGGTGCCAAGCGCATTCTTTTCTGTCATATGCGGCATTGTACGGTATTTTTGCGCGTAATAAAACTCCTTTGTGGTTATGGAAGTTTAAGTCGAGATGGATCGTTTTTTGGAACGGAGGAAAACGTCGCACGAGGCTTTGCAAGCAATGTTTCGGAAGCTTTCCAAATACTCGTCTTAATATCTTCGGGGTTTGGAGCGTGGTGCATCATAAGGATTCGGTGTTCGCCGGCTGTTTGCGCGTGAATGGTTCCAAAACGAAGCAATGTGGAAAATAACCCTTTTATTTCTATTGTTATGTCTTGGATTTGATCAAGACGAAAACTCGAGACCTCGTGCTGCCACAAGCCTTTCTGTTCGATATCAATAATCCGTTTTGAGGTAATTACCCATGCATCCAACTGATGGTCCATTAATGTACTGGTAAGGCGTGTCCAAATTACGATAAGCCATATGGAATATGAGTAGGCAGTCCATAATATGCTTAGCGAATGATTGATGGAAATTCCATACGCTTCAATTATTCCGGCGGATATGCCAAGGATAAACACAGGAAGAATGGCGCCAAGAAAGGCGATAGCGATTTCTTTTGCGGGAATAAACCAGTGTTTTCGAACGGTTCGGATGATTCGTTCGTCGGGATCAAGATGGATCATGGCGTAAATGAAGAGGTAAGAGCTGTCGCGGCGCCAATCAGGGAGAGTGCGAGCAGGCTGGAACCAACGATATATCCGACAAGCAGCAGTCCGCCTCTAACGGGTGTGACCGAGAATCGATACCAATGGTATAGAAGTATCGTAAAATGAGCTGCAAATAATACCAACACCACTCCAGTGATTGTCCATACAATCGGAACGATTATTTCAAGAGAGCGTACGTCAAAAACGACCATTGGAAATATTGTTGCACACGGGGATTGAATATCCAATATGCGGTTGAGTATTTATAATGCACAAGTGGTGTCGGAGAAAATACCATCCCCCCTTCCGCCGTACGGCGGAAGGGGGGA
>CAZFRC010000007.1:21329-32751 GCA_964521185.1 uncultured Candidatus Saccharibacteria bacterium | reverse complement strand
TGTGCGCCTCGCGCGCTCCCGGATCACTTTTTTGTGTTTCCAAAAGCGCCTCAATCTCTTCAATCGAAACCGTGGTGTAAACCTTCAAATGATCGCGCACATTCTGATCGTCTTCATTCAGCCAAAATTGGTAAAACTGATAGGGCGATGTTTTTTCAGGATCAAGCCATATCGCGTTCCCCTCGGATTTGCCGAACTTCTTTCCGGTCACTTTATCAATAATGAGCGGGGTCGAGAGTCCAAACACTTCATGTCCTGTTTTCCGTCGCACAAAATCAACGCCTGCGGAAATATTTCCCCACTGGTCGGCTCCACCAACCTGAAGATCGCAACCATGATGTTCGTGCAGATACCAAAAATCATATGCTTGAAGGAGCGGGTATGCGAACTCGGTGTATGAAATTGATTGATCAGGATCTTCAATCCGCCGCCGCACCGTTTCTTTCTTGATCATTGCGTTTACAGTGAAATGTTTTCCAACGTCACGTAAAAAATCAATCATTGGAATTTTTGAAAGCCAATCGGCATTATTCACTATTTCAAAATCCGCACCGCCTAATAGCTTTTTGACCTGAAACTCTATTGCTTCCGAATTTTTTGCAATAGTATCGTCGTCAAGGAGTGGCCGTTCCTCATTTTTGAATGATGGATCTCCAATCTTCCCTGTTCCTCCACCGATTAACAAAATGGCCTTATGCCCATGCTCCAAAAAATGCCGAACCAAAATGTACGGCACTAAATGCCCTACATGGAGCGACCCCGCCGTTGGATCAACCCCCAAATACAGGGTTCGTTTTTCAGAATCGGTAATCCGCTCGAGTGTTTCTCCCGAAAAATGCTCTACAAGACTTCGATTTTTAAGCGTCTGTGAAAGCGGATAGTTCATAAAAATATACTACCGTCTACGCGCTCTTCCATCAATGAAATGAGATTTTGTATATACATATTTTGAAAGTGTAATGGATTGTAGTATTCATACATTCAGTACGATTATTTATTAATTCAATGATTACTGAAAAAAAATGCCTGATGACATACGATAGTATGAAACCAGGCAATTAGGAGGGCCCGATCAGATTTCGTGCCCATCTCTCCCCTCATTTCTGGGGGGGTTGAAAATTTCTGCGGGAGGATCCTCCCCGCCCTTCGGAGGCGGAGCCGGCTGCGGCAAGGGGTAGAAGCGCGGCTCGCGGTCGTCGAGCGACGGCTCGAAGGGTGCGCGCATGGCGAGCTCGCTGCCGGCGCGCTTCGCCGCCTGGCCGGCGTCCTGCAGCTCCTGGGCGAGTCGCCGGCTCCAGGGGAGCCAATAGGCGCGCGGCTCGTCAAGATTCGGTAGCCGCAACCAGAGATAAATGGCTTGTCCCTCGTCTAGGTCGAAGGCGAGCACCACCGCCTCCGGGGCGCGGGCCATGAGCCATTCGTCGCGGACCGGCTTCGGCCGCCCCGGCAGGTCGATGAGTGCCACGTAGCCGAACGGCAGGACGAGGGTGGCGAGCAAGGTTGCCGCCACCTTGATCGCCGGCCGCCGCGGCGACCAGACCGCGATCCATGCCAGGCCGGCGACGAGGATCGCGATCCCAGAAAACAACGGTACGAGGGCGGTCATAACTACCTCCGCGCGCGCAGAGGAATATTGAGGTTGTGTACGCTGCCGGCCACCAGCCCACCGCGCGCATCCAGACGGAAGCGGATAACGGTCCGCTCCTGCCCCTCGCGGTCGAGCTCGACCGTGGTGGCGACCAGCTGGCGGGCGCTCTCACCGGCCGACGGCTTGACGCTCACCACGACGGTCACCGGGATCGGCAGGACCTCCCCCGGATTGCGGTAGAGGTGCAGGTTGACGATGTACTCTCCGGACACGACGCCGCGCGAGTAGGCGACCTCGTAGTTGAGGCCGGAGACGTCGCTCCTGTGGCCTAGGTCGTCCCGCAGCAAGTTGAAAAAGACACTTCCTTTGTTTGAATAGCCCACCGGGACGTCGCCCGGGCCCTGCACCCAGAGGTCGACATCGGCGTCGACCGCGTCCGGCCATCGGATCTCGACCACCACGTTGCCGGGCGGCTCCAGCCCCTGTGGCTGTGGCTTCGCCTTGGCCGGGTTGATGTGCGGCAGGATAAGTATGACGCAAGCCACGAAGCCGGCGAGCGCCAGGGTGATCAGATCGCGGAAGACGATCGCGCCGTCCGCGTCGTCGCCGTCGTCAGGCGCGAGCATGGGCCTCACTCCGCTCGACCAGCCGCCCGTAGAGGTGCGCGGCACCGCTCTCGAGCAACCGGCAGTTCAACGTCAGCCAGATGTTGAGCAGCGAACCGGCCAGCGTGGTGTAGAGCGCCACCGCCATGCCTTCGAGCAGGCGCGAGACCATGGGCCCGATCGCCGCGGCGTCGCCCACGGTCGCAGGATCGATCCCGGCAAGGGCCAGGATGAAGCCCACCACGGTGCCGATCAGTCCGAGTAGCACGAGCAGGTTCGCCAGATAGCGCGGACCGCTCAGCCGCTGCTGCAGCTTGAGGCGGAGCAGGCTCGCCATGGCCGCCCGCCCGGCGCTGTCGCGGCCGTGGGTGGCAGCCAGGAACCAGGCCGCCTTGGAGTCGCGGGACGGCGGTCCGGGATCGAGTGCGTTCAGCTCCGCGCTCAGGTGGATGGTGCGCACCGCGGCACCGATCAGGCCGACCGAGAACACCGCCACGATCAGCTTGACGAGATGCAGCCGGTCGCTGGCGAACATGTCGCTCAGCCAGCCCTGCAGCGCGGCCGCCGCGACGATCGAGGCGACCAGGACGTTGAGCAGGACGAAGCGGAAGAGGAGGAGCCATCGCCGCCCGAGCTCGCGGCCGACCGCGAGCCAGTCGGCGAGCTCCGGCCAGAGCAGCCGCACCTCGCCCCGTGCCACGGATTTGATTGCCATATTTGACCTCCCTCCTGGACGCGGGCCAAGGAGCCCACGTCCAGGTACTGTACCCCCAAATTATTTGGGGGCTTCTAAATAAGTTGTCTACTCTTAATCTATATAAATGTCAAGCCATTCGGATAATGCGCACACGTATAGTGCCTTATCAATACCTTAAGTATCAAAGATTTATATTAAGGAATTACGATGTCCTTAATCTAAGGGGACATATAGTACCGTCTGTTCTGTCTTCTATCAATTTTATAATGCCGTTACTTGCAAAATTATGTCGAAAGAATATGGTGAGGTATATATATAGATGAGTATCCGTTGCTTTGTGCCCTGAAAAAAGATCCGGAAACAGTTTTTTTCCAGAGCGCAATCTCGCCTCTGGTACAAGGGAATGTCCCCCCATGCCCATGCACATCCTTTTGAAGGTCTTTTTTATCATTATCACTCTCATCTCATCGGCGGCCAGTGCCGCCGAGCAGAAGTGGGAGATGGGAAAGCCCTACCCCGCGCGAATAACCGTGTGCGACACCGTTGAGCAAATACTCGACATCGTGCGCACGCACCAAGACGAGGGCTTCGAAGCCGCCTCGGGTCGTTTCCGCATGTACAACAGCATCCGCAACGAGCTCGGAGAGCCTGTCTGCGGGGAAATTCAGGGTATCGTCCGCATCGTCGAAGTCGTCGGGCGATTCGAAAACCTAGAAAAATTGGGGTCGATCTACGTCGTCAAGGTCGAGATCGGCGGCACGATCTACGCCACAACGTGGGGCGACACCATCGTCCCCACACAAGCAGACGGTGTCGACATCTGATGTTTTCGGTAATGAAGTGATGAAGATGATCGAAAAGAGCAGGTTACGGTGTGGCGATCACCGCAAAACTCGCCAACTATACGCACACCGCATTCGCAGGAGCGTATTTTTTTATTGCAACGCAAAGAGAGATATGAGATCTGGACTTACGATGCCTTTAAGATTTTCAGGAACTATCTTCATCGCGGAAGTACCGAATGATCCCGGCGCTATTTGATATTTATCAAAATATACCATCAAGCTTCCGTCTTGACTAAACGCAAGACTTCGAAAATTGCCAATGGTCGGGGAAAAACCCTCCGCAAAAAAATCGATGTCCTGGTATTGAGTCTCAAAATGATCAATTGCTGTTTTGGAAAGCCATGAGAGCGAATTAGCAATTCCTCCAGTATCGTCTCTTGCGAAAAATTCTTCAGTCGGAATTCTTCGTTTTTTATGTCGATCATAGAGTGCGGTTGCCCATTCTTGCATAATATTGGCGCCCCCCGTGTATGTGGCAATCGAAAACGCAACCGATACCCCCTTCTTTGTGACGGCTGTAGTGGTTCCATATAAGCCGATTTGATAGGGGCGCCATTTAAAATCAACATCGCCGGCATCTTTCTTGGCTTGATACTCCGCATAATCTTCCTCTGCACGTGCCGTAAACGCGGACTGCATTGACGCTACAAATTCAGCGATATCGTTATCGACAAATCGAACGCCGGTCGTGGTATAGTTAATCGTTACCTCAACCACTTCATTTTTTTCCGATACACGAATAGGAGTTGGAGTCCTGTCGAAGATATTGTCGGGAAGGAATACGAGCACAAAAATGCCCGCAAGAAGAAACATTATAGAAACAGCCGCGGTGACGATCGTTACCCATTTTGCTTTTACCTCAGGCAGGTTCATAAGTGCCGCGTACTGTAACTGATTGATTTCCTCATTGCAACAGTTCGTATATATAAAGATATAGGCATAACATAAGACTCCTCTATATCTCTTACGTCCACCTTCTTACGCTAATACATAGCATATTTTGTGCGACCGCATGAAATATGCTATCTACCGGTATTGATTATCGATCCTATGATTACCAGGAAGACTTCTATAGGAAGAGACAAACACGCGCCTCCGCCATTTTGGCGGAGGCGCGTGTTTGTTCATGCATTTCTTTATATCCAGAAGGTTTTAACCCCTATGGCAACACCGATTCATAGGCCTTAACCATTCCTGCGCCATACAAAGGATCGTCTCCGGGTACGCCAAGATCAAGCGCGCGATCCTTTAACTTCTGAATCACCTCGCTCGGATCCCACGCGGTATTTCCATTTTCATCGTATGATCCTATTGAAGACGCCATGACCAAAGCCGCTGCCCCAACCACATGGGGTGTCGCCATCGACGTCCCAGAAAGAGTTGCGAAACCGGTGCCCTTGTAAGTTGAATAAATATTCACTCCGGGGGCCGCAAGATCGATTTCTGGCCCTCGGCTTGAAAACGATGCAATACTTTTGTTTTGATCAATCGCCGACACAGCAATTACTTCTGGATATGCCGCGGGGTACCCAACTGCTCCGCCATTATTTCCGGCGGCGGCAACTACCACGACTCCGGCATTTTTAGCCGCTACTACCGCATCATGCATGGACTGACTTCCTGTTGAAGCACCGAGAGAAAGATTGATGACATCCATATTATTTGTCGCCGCCCACATGATGCCTTCGATGATGTCGGACATATACCCCCATCCCGCATCGTTTAGCACTTTTACCGCATACAGATCCACCTGAGGGGCCATGCCCACCACTCCTTTACCGTTTTTTACTGCGCCTATGGTGCCCGCGACATGCGATCCATGGCCGTTCAAATCGTTGCAATTTTTGAAAAGCGATATCGCGTTGTAACAACCTTTTACATTTGGTTTAAGCTCGGTATGTTTTGTCGAAATACCTGTATCCAGAATGGCCACCTTGATAATGTCTGCCGTATTGCCAAGAGGCCATACCTTCTCCGCATCGGCTGTATCAATACCCCAGGGGAGTGTATCGGTGGCCAAGGAAGCCACATTGGAGGTGGGCGTTTTATGTTGCAATCTTTCAGCAATATCGGAGAAGTGCGATTTCTGAATATCAAGCGAGCTCTCGTATGCGTACATTGTTATATCGTCCTCAATTCGAAGAACGTTTGGATTCTCCTCGAGAAATTTTACGGACTGTGTATTCTGAAGAACGGCAACTGACGCGGGAAGATGAGCGCTGTGTCGCAAGAGTGTTGCGCGCACCCTTCCAAGCACTTCGGCTCGCATAGAATCGGTAGTTCCCTCTTTCCACACCACCAATTTCCGAACCGGTTCAGTATCTGAGGCAGGAGGAAGTGATACCACCGCCTCAAGAGAATCAGATGTTCCGCTAAAAACACATAGGATAATCAAAAAGAGTAGCGCGGTTATTTTTTTCATATAATCATTACACGAGCGGATATGCGATCACTATATCAAGGGAATCATACTCTATCCAACGTCTCTATCTCGTTTTTTTTCTCGATTCCGGACCGCATCTTCGTCCATTCCAAAATAGTGAGCAAACTCATGCCAAATGGTTTCCTTGACAACACGTTCGACTTCTTTTGCATTATTTCTTGCTTCTTTGAGAATAGGCGTTCGATACAGCGTGATCGTATCCGGCATGGTCGGGCCGACACCATAATCACTTCCTCGTGCAGATCGTGGGAAACCGCGATAATAGCCAAGGAGCGTTTCGTCGGGGAGTAATGCTTCTTCTTTTCGAATTTCTCTTGAGGGTTCGTCCTCAATCAACACCGCTACATTTTGTATTTTTTTCCGCACCCAATCAGGAAGCTTCAAAAATTCTTTCTCTACGATAGCTTCAAATTCTTGCCGTTCGCTTTCAGTCATGAATATATGCAATGGGATTATGTATTTCTAAATCGAAAAATCTTCTTACCGATTTGGCATGCGGCATCAAAGACCCGGCCTCTTTACAGTTCCAGCTGGAATTATCGCCGGCTGATTTCCTTCTGAATCAATCTCAACAAACGAAATCCCGCTTGGAAGAGAAAAGACGGACGTATCAATTTCCCAAGAAGTACATCGGTAATCCATGCTATCCGAAGCATATTCGATACCGGCCACTCCGCTTGTTGCTCCCGTATGTTCCGATAACAACGCCTTTACGCCAGAAGGAGAAATTGGCGACCACGAGTACGCAAACTCCCCATCAACAATCACATGGCTTTCGATTGTCATATGAGAAACCGTACTTACAAAATCGCCACGCAATAACCCATTTGCGACATATACGGTTCCCTTAGAATCACCTGATTCGTTCGTGTGCGTAAACGTACATTGCGCGGTTCCTTGCATCCGTACATCAGACAAAGTACCCGAAAACGCTCTGAACTGATTACCTGGTGCATTGACATCATCATTTGCGATCATGCTGTCGTCTGAATTAGTACGCGAGCTTATGCTTGCGAGACCCGCGAATATAAGAATACTGAGGATTCCCCACGCAATCGTTTGCACTTTCATACCACGATTATGATGACTGGTAACGACGCAGTCTAGCGTATGCTTTTGTACTTTGTGATGCAATAGCATTCCATACTTCTGAATGGTACACTTTTTCCATGACAACAGCTTCACGCGGAGGGTTTTTTGTTGAACGATATTTTCCATTTCTTGGAAATATGGTCTGGATTCTCGGAGTATTGCTGTTTTATTGGTATGACCCCATTCCCGCATTTGCATTTGTCTCAGACGATGCGCTTGTCCTTATGGGCGAGGCGGGAGCAGCATACGCCATCTACGCGATATTGTATTACAGCAGCGTGTCTCGAGAACGCATACGCCCCACGAAAGGGTTGATCGCAATCCGAATGATTGCAAAAAATATCCGCATACTGTGGCGCAACGTTCCCCTGTTTGGACGGAAGACATCTCAAGAAAAAACCGAATGGACGCATGAAGAAAAAACGGCGCTTCTCTTTATTCTAGTCAAAGCGTTCTTCCTTCCGGTCATGTTGAATTTTGCCATCGATAATTTCCGCAGCGTTTCGTGGTACCTGAGCGTCGTATCGGGAAATGGAGTGGACCTTTCAATTTCTGGTTTTAACAGCTTCATATACCCAGGCCTCATCGCGCTTCTCCTTCTTATTGATGTCGTATATTTTACATTTGGGTATACATTCGAGTCTGCCAAATTGAAAAACACGGTCCGATCGGTGGAACCAACATTTTTTGGATGGTTCGTTGCTCTGATTTGCTATCCTCCATTTAACGGAGTGTCGGGAAGCATACTCGGGTGGTATGCCAATGAACCGCCTCCCGTCTCAACCGAGCTCATGGTGTTCTGGTTTAATATCGCAGGACTATTCTTTTTTACCATATACGTATGGGCAACGCTTGCGCTTGGATCGCGTTCCTCAAACCTCACGAATCGAGGCATCGTTGGATGGGGACCTTATCGATTTATGCGCCATCCTGCGTACGTAACAAAAAATATGGCGTGGTGGTTGCTTGTACTCCCACTGGGAAATCCGACAGCCTATATCAGTATGGGATTGTGGACGCTCGTGTATTATTTTCGAGCCATTACCGAAGAACGACATCTGTCATTAGATCCCGAATACCAGGCATACAAAGAAAAAGTTCGGTATAAATTTGTGCCCGGAGTATGGTAGGAGAAACAGACAAACGTGAGATGAAAAGTCCGCGAATGATACCCTTAGATTACGGAAGATTTTCACATGGAATACCGTCACCGTCCTGATCAAGCATGTGCACATCATTTTCTGATCCGCCACAAATCATAAATACACGAAACGCCTCTTCGCGTGTATTAAAATTGCTGCAATTGTAGGTATTTCCAGTACATACATAATCTCCGGAACCGGAATAAGAGCCCGCCCCAGCCTTTGGCTGGGGCGGGCTTTCTTCTCTTTTTGCATTCGATACAGAATCACACGCGCTGTCTGCCCATAGCCCCCTTTTTCCTGTCCGCGCGCTTGTTTCTGCCGATTTAAACTCGGCCCGATATTTGTACGGAATGTGGTACGTATACTCTTGACCGTAGCCTTCCGTAATGATTTTTTCATTCACGTTTTCCCCATTGTAAAAGACATACACAAGCAACCGGCCGTATCTATCCCTCTCGCCCTGGGATGTGTCGGTTTCAATTCTCACCTGCTTGCCTTCGAGCAATTTTTTGACAAATGACGACGCTTCCGAACCAAAACATTGGATTGGTTTTCGCGGATCCACCGTCTCCGGAGTGTCCACTCCTATAAGTCGAACTGTCTCTGTCTTATCGAGATAATTGAGGATAAGGGTGTCGCCATCAATCACTTTAGTAACTAAGTAGAAACGATCAGATTGCTCAGAATTTATTTTTTCTAAAGCCCCCCTAGACACCGAGGCGGTATTTTCTTCTGTTCCAACGGCGCGCATACGGAATTCCAAAGGACGATGATAATCGAAAAAAATTCCAACCGAAAACCCGACGAATGCTCCAACCGCGAGGAGGACAAATATTCTTTTCATTGTATATGGCCTAATGTTTCTTGTCTTGGAGAAGTTTGGAAAATTGACGTTGGATTTTTTGTAATTTTGGATTGATGACCACTTCGCAATAAGGAGCGCCCGAATGCGTCTCATAGTAATTCTTGTGATAATCTTCCGCTGGATACCATGTTTCGAGTGTGTGTATTTCAGTAACTATCGGATTTCCTTCTCTGCTCGATGCATTAAGCGAAGCAACGAACTCCTCCGCTTCTTTTTTTTGTTTAGCGTTCGTTGCAAGAATGATGGAACGGTATTGTGACCCGATATCAGCGCCCTGGCGATGGAGTGTCGTCGGATCATGAGATGCAAAAAAAACTGTGAGTAAATCAGTGTATGAAATTACTTCCGAATCAAATTCGATTTGAACGACTTCGGCGTGTCCCGTGTTCCCTTCTGACACTTGTTCATACGTGGGATTCTTACTATGTCCTCCCGCATATCCCGGTGTTACTTTTAACACGCCACGAAACATGCCGAATACGGCTTCAGTACACCAAAAACACCCCCCTCCGAACACCGCCGTTTCGACCTTATTCATTCTGTAAAATCAATGGAGTCGATAATTTTTCCGGCGAGCGCGTATGCTTCGATGAGCGCGTCCGGTGTAATATCGCCTTCAAAGAGCTCGTCTTCTCCATGATTTGATCCTACGCGAATGCGCTCAATGGCAACACATTCACCCTGTAGTACAGCCCGATAACTTTCCCCTTCCAGATACTCCGTCTTAGTAGAATCTTGAATGGGGAACTTAAAGAAAGATCGGCCTCCGAGATCAACCTCTTCCGGTGTAACAGTGGCAATATCATGATCCAAGCAATGAACTACTTCTTCTGCGACGCTATTAGTACCAATCCGAATTTCGGTCAAAAAGAACCTTGGAAATCCCGCTTCTTGATCAATGCGAAGTATTGGGATGGTCACCACAGAGGTTCCCGTTTCTTGTCCAAACGGCGTATACCGCCATTGATCTTTAAGGTTATGGAATTCGGAAAAAGAAAATTCTGGCGTAATGTGTTCAGGAAAATTGATCGTGAAGCCAAATTTTTTATTCTCATAGCTGTTTGCAAAATATGGAGATTCGGGCTCCGGTAATGAACCGGTCCGTTCGTGCGTAACAACCACAAACACACCCACTCCTAAAACAAAAAGGGTGATCATTGATCCTATAAACGCACGCGCTTCATTCATGTGTACAGTGTACCATCTGATAATAAAGGAGGTGTGGGTAACGCACCGTATTGCTTTGCGTAATCCAAACACTTCGATACACTGGACATATGGACAACAATGTACCTCCCGCCAAAGATGCCGTGCTTCTGGTTGAAGATGACGATTTACTGGCCATGTCGCTTACCGATCGACTGGTGGATGAAGGGTATGAGGTTTTTCGAGGAAAAACCGCCGAAGAAGGATTAAAGATTGCCCAGGAGCAGCGTCCTTCTATTATTGTGACCGATATCACGCTCCCGGGCATGGACGGTCTTTCAATGATAAAAAAAATTCATGAAAATGAAGGGGGAAGCAAAACTCCGGTCGTGATTCTCACCAATAATAACGATATGTCCATGATAGCGGAGGCCATTCCCAAAGAAACTTCCCGCTATATACTCAAAGCTGATCACACGCTTGGCGGAATCGTTTCAATGGTAAAAAATCAACTTCAAAAAAACCGCGACCAACACCTCCCCTAGTGTTATCTTTTTTCGACACCAAACAGAAACAACATTATTTCTAAAATTATACCGGCAGTGCCACATCGAACGTGGTAGTTTTGTTTTCTTCTGAATGAACTGCTATGTCTCCCCCATGGAGCCTTATGATTTTCTGCGTCAATTCAAGACCGACGCCAGTTCCCTGTGTATGCTCCGACACATTTTTTGCTCGATATCCTTTGAAAACACGGGGAATGTCGTCTTTCGGTATCCCTGGCCCTGTGTTCGTGACGGATATATGGTGATGTCCGTTTTCAAATCGATAGGCTATTTCAATAGTAGTAGCTTCGGCCGCATATTTAATTGCGTTTGAAATAAGGTTATTGAATACTAATTTTAAACGCGAGCGATCTCCTCGAATGGTTTGATTCGGATCGAGGGTCGAAGTTATTGAAATTGACAATCCGCGCGCTTCGCCTCCAAGGCGAAG
>CAZFRC010000007.1:0-21319 GCA_964521185.1 uncultured Candidatus Saccharibacteria bacterium | reverse complement strand
CGCGGATTGTCTCTGTAATAAGATCGAATAAAGAAAAATTCTCAATGGAGAGCGCGCTCCGACGGTCTGCGAGCATGTGTGCCGTTAACAATTCGTTTATCCTGTTTAACGCCTCTAGACTTGCCAAATAAATGCCCATAAGTTTGTGCCGGTCTTTAGGTCCGACCGATTGCCGTGAACTCGTAAGCAGGGATTCTGACGCCCACTGAATACCCGTGAGCGGAGTTCGAATTTCATGAGACGCGATCGCCAGCACTTTAGTTTTCTCTTCAAGCCTGCGCTCTTCTTCTTGACGACGATGGTAAATAAACAAAAACACGATCAGTAATAGTGTGGCGCCAACGAGCGGTAGCGCCGTGTATACGAACAGTGTTGGCATGTATGTAGAAAAGACATCCATATCAACACCCGCAACCCCCACAACGTTCCCCGCAACATCTCGGATCGGAGAAAAGCCAGTAATCCATGTGCCCCACCGATCTGTCGCTATTTCAACCCCGGAATACCCTTTTTCAAACGCATCATAAATGGCGTCACTTGCTTCAAAATATATTTGACCAGGAGGAGAATAATCTTCAGATTCGGGAGGCTCGGAATCAACATAGAAAAACACTTCGTCGTTCGCATACCCCATGAGATACACAAAACGGGTACCGGCGTTTGCGGCACGAATCGCTTTCATTCGCGCCTTAAGTTCTTCGTATCGCGGCATGCCAATATCCTCTTCGCTCCCGGTCAATTCCAAAAGGTGAGCGGCGTCGATTGATAGCGCAATGGTATCTGAGCGTTCACGAATGCTGTCTCGAATCCCCCGTTCAACCTGCCAATACACATACCCCGAAGACAAGAGACCCCCAACAAAAACGCCGATCATAGATATGACGAGAAACTTTTTATCTACATTCAATTGTTGAGGGTCCATGACTGAAACATTACAAGCGACGCAATTTTGCTATGGTTATAATACAACCAGCAAAGAAGATGCCGGCTAACAGAAACATGATAAAAATCTCGATATCTCCTCCCTGAGAAGAGATAGGGAGGGGATTGGCTCCTTCTTTAAGCAACGCGAGGTCGGGTCCAGCATCTTCCAAAAGCACATTAGGATCACACAGCGTCGTGGTGTATTCATAAGAAGATTCAGAATCGGCATGGGCGTATATAAGATAATCCTTACCCACTAAAGGGTTCCATCCGCATGAAGCGCTGTCTCCGGCGCCATGGATAATGGTTCTTTTTTCCAAATACCCTTTCCAAACCTTAGAAACATCAAATACGATGGTTCCCGCTTTTTCATTAACCCTAACCGCCGTACCGGCAAAAATAGCATCCGCTCGTTCAATGTGTGTTTGCCGCGGAAGCTTAAGAAGACAACTACAGGCGTACGCTGAATTCGATGAAATGGCAAAAGTAGTACCAACAAGGAAAAAAATCATCCCAACAATACTGACAGTCGAAGTTACACGATCCATCATAAACAGTATACCGCCATCCTCAAGCCGTTCAAACGCCGCGTAATGAATCGTTGTATACTATTCTGATGCGAAAACTAGGCAAAAGTGTTGCATATGCATATGTCGGTGTTCGACTTGTATGGAAAAGAGGGGCTAATTTTAAAATACAGGTATATTGTGCGCTTGTCGCTCTTCTGATAGGCGCGCTCCTTCGCCTCTCCGGAATAGAATACGCGATTATCATACTCACGTGCGCGGTCGTGCTAAGCGCAGAAATTTTTAATACTGCATTTGAAGAATTTTGTGATAAATTCCAGCCGACCCACGATCCTCACATCGCACGCATCAAAGACCTATCCGCGGCGGCGGTATTGCTCTTAGCGATAGGCGCGTTTTTTGTGGGCGCAATTATCTTTATTCCCTATTTTCTATGAGCTTAAAAATGGTGTCAGCGCTCCTCGGATGGATTGTCGTGTGCGCAACATTTATTTTTCTTACCAATCAAATCATCAATCATCAGGCTGTTGTTGCCTTGGATGAACAACTAATGCGAATGGTGAAGACCCTCCAAGAAACCCATCATTTGTTGCTTTTGGTGGTATTTTCTTGGATTACCCTTCTTGGTAACGCGTATACAGTGACTCTAGTAACCACTATCGCCTTTCTCGTAGGATACACCCGCCATGCGTATGCGTATACTACGGGACTTTTGGTAAGCGTTGTTGGGGCAGTATTAAGCAGCTATCTACTGAAACTTATGATCGAACGGCCTCGCCCGACGCATGGAGTAGTAGAGATGATTGAAACAACATTCTCATATCCAAGCGCCCACGCCGCGATCGCCATCGCTCTGTATGGTTTTCTGGGATATTGGGTATGGCATAAAACAACGTCGATAGGATCTCGGCTGGCAATCGGAACAATCACGGCGTTAGTGGCGGTAGGTATTGGCATTAGTAGACTGTATCTAGGCGTGCATTTTCCAAGCGATGTCATCGCGGGATATCTTCTTGGAATACTGTGGCTTATTGCCGGAATATCCATGGACCAGTCAATGCGGCTTTCCATTCACCAACACGCACGAGACTAGGAATTTTTCTGCGTGCTCCGTTACGTGTTGATCCATTAACAAACGCACAAACGTGAGCAGTATAAAAAATAATCCGCGCGTTCGAAGTGATCTCCCCGCAATGCAACTCTTCCACAAAACAACAAAGAACATCGCCTATTGATTGACATACCATTGGTAGAGAGTAATTGCAGCCGCCACACTTGCGTTCAGCGATTCAACACGTTCATCAATTGGAATACGAAGTACAAAATCGCACGTTTCGAGCGTTTTTTGCCGTATCCCGGTACCCTCACTCCCAACCACAAACAGAGCGGGAGCGTCGAATACTTCCGTGTTAAGCGATCGATCTCCGTGCATCGCGAGTCCGTAAGACCAGAAACCCACTTCCTTAAGATCTCGGATAGCGGTATTAATGTTTCCAATTGAAACGAGGGGAATACGAAAAGCCATTCCCGCCGACGCTTTAACCACAGCCCCGGTCACCGAAGCCTGATTGTGTTCCGGTATTAACACCCCCCCAGCGCCAAACGCCACCGCCGAACGGATGATCGCTCCAACATTTTGAGGGTCTTGGAGTTCATCAAGGAGCACGAGCGAAGGATTCTGTTCTATATCGACCCTTTGAAGCAGTGTCCCCATGTCAATCATAATCTTTGATGGATCAATGGTAGCGACAACGCCCTGATGCACCGCACCATCGGGTAACATCTTCTCAATATCCCGCGAAGTAAGTTCGGTGATAGAAATACCGCAAGAACGAATACGTAGGACAAAATCTGGATCATCGATATTTGGCGACAGATAAATTCGTCCTATGCATTGAGGCGCATGCAACAATGCCTCCCGAACGGGGTTTTTTCCGTACATGTAAGTTAATTGATGTTTGTGGAATTTCATCGAACCGTTATTGTTTTCTTGATGTGTTTGTATACATGCAACGTACGCACGTTGTTTGATTTTTTCGCGTCTTAATATAATGTGCGCCACAAACGCATGTCAAAATCTTGCTTGTGGTGACTCGCTCCACGTATCGCCCCTTTGTACTATGAGTTTTTTGATGCGCTGCAGAAGATTCCATAATAAGTCATTCAACAAATGTAAGAGCCTTTCCCGTCTTATTACCCCGACCCGTCCGACCGATGCGATGGATATAGTCTTCGTATGTGGAAGGAAGATCGTAATTGATGACATGCGACACGCCGTCAATATCAAGTCCGCGCGCCGCGACATCGGTTGCGACTAAAATTTGCACGCGATTCTCCTTAAACTGGCCAAGTGCGCGCTGACGTTTGGAATGATTTTTATTGCCATGAATTGACTCTGCACGAAATCCGCGACCGATGAGCAATTCTGACAATCGCTCAACCCCATGTTTGGTTTTTCCAAAGATAAGCACCTTGCTGAATTCCGGTTGCGCAAGAAGTTCATGCAACACATCAATTTTTTTGTTTCTATCGGCAATACGGACTATGTCTTGATCAACGTTTGCGGCCGTATCTTGCGTCTTGACCGATATACGGACTGGATTGCGCAAAAATTCACCCACGAGACGTTCGATTTCAGAGGAGAGCGTCGCGGAGAAAAATAATGTATGTCGCTTCTCCGGCATTTTCCCCAGCATAAAACGCATGTCTGCGATGAATCCCATATCCAACATGCGATCGGCCTCGTCCAACACCACCGTATTAAAATGTGCAAGATTAAACATTTTTCGTTCAAGTAAATCCTTAAGGCGTCCGGGCGTGCCGATAATAAAATTGTAATCACGGCGAAGCCACGAAATCTGTCGGCCAATTGACGCTCCCCCAACACATGCGACTGAAAACATTCGGAGTCCTTTTGAAAACCCACGAAACTCCTCTTCTATTTGAAGCGCGAGTTCGCGCGTTGGCACCATGATCAACACTTTTTCCTTTCGATCCTGAAGCACTTTATTAATAAGCGGAAGAAGAAACGCGGCAGTTTTTCCCGTTCCTGTGTTCGCGATTCCTACCACATCGAGTCCGTGAATGACGTGGGGGATTGCTTTATCTTGAATAGGAGTCGGTGTTACGTATCCTTTTGCGCGAACGTTATCTTTAAGACGTTCATCAAACGCAAAATCAACAAAGGAATGTTCCGGAACAAACAATTCCTGTTCTTCGGTCACGATGGCTCTCTTAATAAATCTGGACACGTCAATACGGCCGCCGCTGAATGAACGGCGGTTGCCGTTTTTAAATCCGCCTCGATTTCCCCTTCGAAAACCAGGCGAATTGGACGCGCGCGTATATCCGGGTTTTCCAAGACGCGCGCGATTAAAAGAATTTCCGCCGATTTGGTTTCGGCCGTTTTGTCTCTGGTGCATGTGAATATGAGAGCAATCGCTCTGTAACCCCTAGTCTTTACAATAAAAAGCGACTAGCCTCTCGTCGGGTTTACAGAGAAAGATCTCCACATTTAGAGCCATACAAATGGCCTAAACGAAACTCTTGAGATTGAAGGTCGATAGCACTATATAAGAAACATGGGGTTTTGTCAATCTCTTGCACTAGTCCAAGTATATTTGGAACTGGTGTTCCGTTAAATTACGGACAATATATTGCAGAGGCGAGAGCATTCCAAAAGATTGGTGGGAGTGCTTCGTATTGCGCCACATAAGCATCCTTCATTCATGACCGGATACGATTGTTTAATTTGAGAACAACCTCTCCTCGTATGCACCTGACACATGCTTCAGGAGAGTGCAATAACCGCAACAAGTGCGTATTAATATGTATGGAAGGTATTGATTTTTGCTGACGCTTTGAGCGACTCAATCCATTTACCGGCTTCTTCGTTGAATTTTTGCTGAATCAAACCTTCTTTAATATTGGCACGCGTTGTTTCGAGAGTTTCCCCATTTTGAGGAGTGATCTTGTTGTCTTTGATATATGCGGTCACTTCTTCGTCAGTTACTGCAACCGAATCACCAAGAAGTTTCTTGACTCGTTCCTGAAGAAGTATTTGCATCCGTACTTCATCTACGGTTATCCCCTGCACAGTAAGCAGTTGTTCAAGGGAGCCTCCGCTCAATTCTATCTCTTTTATAAGTTCTTCCAATCTTGCAGAAACTTCTTCATCGCTCACGGTAATGCGTTGGGCGTCTAATTCGGACGCAATAAGTTTCTCGGTAATTTTACCTTCAAGCACCGCTCCACCGAATTGTCGCTCCGCTTCAAGCATAATACTTAATCGGCTTATTGGAATACCGTTTACGGTAGCGGCTATAAAAGTCCCCCGAAACATATATCCTAAAGCACCAAGTACGATGAGAAAGGCGACCCCGATTGCGCCGATTACCGGCGGAGTCATCCACTCACCTTTAAACAGCTTTTTTGTTGCGCCAGCTATCAATCTAGTGTCTAGTTCCATAGAGCTCATAATTTGGTAAAAAAATTATTATTGTTCTTATTACCTTATCATACTTCAAATAAACCCCAAACCTTGAAACACCTTGAATTATCGAAGTACATAGATCAAGGGGCTATCATAGTCCCTGTTGGTATAAATACACCCGGACCTCCTCCTGGAGATAACGCGCCCGATGAGCTTGATGAGCTTGATGAGCTTGATGATCTTGGCGGTGAATTCGTCGGCACCTCCCTCTTGACCGGCGCTCCTGCTCTGCAGAGAATGGTGTTCCATGGCCCCCACTTGGTGGACCCTTCTCCGTAGAGGGTTTTCATGATGATGTCGATGGCAATCCACGCGGATAGAAGAATGACAAAGCCCACCACTACATTCCAGAAGATGCTGTGGGCTTTGGAGATGTTTCCGGGGTTTGTGGCTGCGGAAAGGTAAAGAATGCCGGCATAGGCAAAGAGAAGAGACGAGACAAGAAGGCCAAAGATAAAACCGAAGTTGAGGACGTTTTGAGCAAGAGTGACCAAATCACAGGCAGTGCAAGTGTCTCCTTGGCAGGGGGCGATGAGGATAGCGAAGGAGGGGGTGGGGAGAAGGGCGACAATCGTAAAGACTGCGCGAATCAAAAGTCGGGCAATTGATGTTTTCGTATACATGGATGATTGATTGCTTAATAATTTTATACCTAAAATTAAGAGATAGCGAAAATGCATATGTGAATGACATTCTGTAAAAAAATGCCATCACACTATCCCTCCCCTCATGAAAGGAGTAGAATATTCTTTAAATATGCTTATTTATCCGAATATTTTTGGCAGCTTACAAAAAAACAGGGATTATTCTTGCACGGTATTTCTATGTGAACATTAAGACCCTATTCGCGTATCTTTTTTGCAAGTTCGGCAAGATCTTTGTCTTCGGCTCGCCGATAATCATGCGATGACACATATCCTTCATACTTATCAAAATATTTATCAACATTGGATGGATGCCGCTCCCACGTATCTCGGGTAGTTCCATGCATTGGAAATAACTTGGCATGGATATGATTCACCCCAAAACCTTCAAAAATCATGGCGGTCCGCCCAACATCTTCAAGTTTTGAATCGAGCAGCTTGGCGACTTTTTTTGCGGCGACAATAAGATCAATCATTACGCTCTCAGGAAGATCAAACACATAACTTGAATAGTGTTCTTTCACAATGACCACCGAAAAGCCCTCGGTGTTTGGAAATATGGAAAGGAAAGCCAGATGCCGTTCATCTTCCCAAATCCGATGACATGGTGCTTCCCCGAGTGCAATCTTACAAAAAATACAGTCGGCTTTTCTTTCCATACGAATATAGGATAAACACTGGAGAGCTTTTTGCAAGATAATGAGAATTATTCTTAAAAAAATCGCTACAAACCAAAATGGAAAATCCTAAAGGTATTAATATCACAGTATTAATATTAATACTCTTTTTGGCCTAGCCATCATAGAAATTCTTCAAAAAGGAAGTTGAGTATAAGCAGATATTTTTGTACTTGGTTTGTTTTTCCTATGGCCCGATTTTAAAAAAATCCTAAGATTGCTTTGGTTGTTTTGTATGAAAAAGAATTGCGAAAGTTGCATGATGCCTTTTGACAAATACCAGAAAAATCTGGAGTCTGAAAAATACTGCAGTCTCTGCTTTAAAAATGAAAAAACTCTTTTACGGAAGAAATAACCTAAAGGAATTTAAAAAAACATTTGCTACGACAATATGATTAAAAGTGGTGTGAATAAGATGAAAGTAAAATTTTTTAGTTGATCCATTGGATTATTGGTATCGGTAAGATCCAATCTATCGTGCCAAAAAAAGCTATCACTCCTCCGAGTCCAGCGACTACTACCAAAAGACATGCGACAACAACTGTTGATATGGCTATGTGACTACCACGGGGTTTATCGACAGATTTATTCTCGAATGCCGAAGTGGTACCACCACGAAGAGCCGTGTCGATATCAGCGACATTTCATCCAACTTGAAGTAATTTCCCCCGAATATCTCCATCTCCTGTTCCTGCCGCTCTGGCTTGTCGCACATACTCATCTAATTCCTGGTTTTCTGACATGGATAAATTATAGCGCGTATTGTATACAATCGTCTCTGGTAATTCTAAAATAGAAAAACATGCTCCATCTGTCAAAAAAAGACTGGGAAACTCGGTGGCACGCTTTCTCAAAATGGAGAAAAACTGACCGAGCCAAACGACCCTTACTCATATTGACCGTGATTATTGTTGTTCTTCTTATCTCCCTTTTCATATCGGAGCAATCTCTACTGAAAAGGTACCGAAGACTTGAATCAGTGCTCGTCAAAGACCGTCATGGAGAAATTATCTCTATACTTCCAAACAGCAAGGGTGAATACAGCAATTACGTGGATAACTTACCGGAGCAGTTCAAGAGACTTCTTATAAAGAAATTTGATAATGGCGTGCGAAGTTTCGGCGGCCTCCATTTCCACAAAGACCGCGTGAAGTTCATCCTCACCAATCCGTTCTACGTTGGACTATTCAAGTACGGCGGCGAGATACACGAAGGACGGCATACGCCGATTATTGAAAAGCGATTGTTCGACAAGGTGCAGAAAGTTATCGCCTAGCGCGGACATCCGCAAAAAGCGACGATAGAGCCGAAAGCGCTATGCGGACTTCTGCACTGCGCCGAGTGTGGCTGTATGATCACCGCCGAGGTGCAGAAAGGCCATATCTACTATCGCTGTACTAAAAAGAAAGGTGCGTGCTCGCAGCCGTATGCGCGCGAAGAAGTTCTGCTCTCACAGATAGATGAAGTGCTTGCTGAACACGCCATGTCCTCGCCGTGGCAAAAGGAGTTTGAGAAACTCATTGCCGAGGATGAGCGAGATTCTTCAAAAGAAACAGCGGCGTCCGTTCAAGCATTGCGGGAAGAAGTGCATACACTATCCCGCAAGATCGACCGACTGACCGATTTGTATATTGCGCAAGACATCGAGCGTGAGGATTACTTGAAACGCCGTCGCGCGTTGGTGCTTGAAAGGAAGTCTGTCGAGGAGCGCATAGCGCTTCTTGAACGAGACGCCGGATATTGGCTCGAACCCATGCGCACATGGGTAAATGACGCTTCATTGCTTGATGAGGCGGCGAAATCGAAAGACATCCCCTCAAAAAAATCCTCCCTCCGGAAAATCTTCGGCTCGAACCTGCATTTGGAAAAGAGAATTGTCCAAGAAACCGCCCCGTTTCCTTACGCGGCGCTTCGCGCCGCGCGCCAAAAATACTCCTCAAACGAGACAAGTTTTATTCGGGCTGCCGGACTTGGATTCGAACCAAGATACTCGCCTCCAAAGGGCGATGTCCTACCATTAGACGATCCGGCAATATGGCGTGTCATTAAACTATCAGATTCAGGACATCTTGACGAGCGATGTACAGTGCTTTAAATCCCCAAAGATGGCGCGCCTCCTAGCGCACTCGTATCAGGTGGCGCGCAAATGTCTGATAGCGCAAGTTCGAGAGGAAGGACGGGAATCGCCGAAAACGGAATATCCATAGCCGCAGAGATGAGTAGGCGGAGCGCAGAACTGGTAACGCCCGAACTTCGATTCTTCGCAATGCCTTCAAGTAACGCAAAACCGGTCTCTCCGTGTTCCTGAAGCAATTCCTTCTTAATTTCCGGCGCAAACCGAATAAGCAATACTGCTCGGCACTTATTGAGAAGTAATTTTGTAAACACTCGTATATCAATATTTTGAGATTCTGCCTTTCGGAGTGCAGAAAACCCTTTTTCTATGTTTTTCTCGTTGATTGCGGATAATACGGCATTCACCAACTCCCCGCTTGGCGCTCCCGTAACTTCTTCCACTTCCTTTACTCCGATTTTTTTGTCTCTTGATGTTCCAAGCACTTTTTCAAGAATTGCTTGTGCGTCGCGAAATGATCCATCGGCCAAAAGCGCAACAAGTTCGATGGACGCTGGTTCAAGTGTGTATCCTTCTTTTTTTGCAATACGAGCGATGACTTCTTTTAAAATGGTGGGAGACGGTTTTCGAAATACAAATGTCTGACAGCGCGATTGAATGGTTTCCGGAACTTTTTCAAGCTCCGTGGTCGCCAAAATAAAGAGTGCGTGAATCGGCGGTTCTTCCAACACTTTCAAAAGCGCATTCCATGCTTCTTTTGTCAACATGTGCGCTTCGTCAAGAATGTATGTTTTTCGGGCTGAATCAAAAGGTGGTGTGTGGATACCCTCGCGAAGCGAGCGCATCTCATCAATTCCGCGATTTGACGCGGCATCCATTTCATAGAGATCGGTTTCTGTGGTTCCCGCGCTTCGGGCAAGAATGCGGGCAACCGTTGTTTTTCCTGTTCCCCGCGATCCCGCAAACAGATACGCGTGTCCAATGGTCTTTGTCTGAATCTGCGTCTTGAGTACGGAAACAATATGATCTTGGCCTATCACTTCATCAAGATCAGCAGGCCGATATTTACGATAGAGCGCAAGGTGTACCTCTTGCTCTTTTTTTATTTTTATATCTGCCATGGGAGTGATTATACCACTGCAAGTAGGTACTCATGTACTCGTACAAAGCTACATATATCGACGATCGTCCTTACGTGTAGGTATATCATTTCACTTCTTTTAATGGAATTTTTGATGGGATCGTGGTGTATAACCCGATCCCCCCCACCGGATACATCCGGTGGGGGGGATACATATCTTTTTATTTCACTGACTTTACAATTTTTCGTACCAACCGTTTTCCCGCTTTTGTTGATTTTCGTACAATTTTTTTTGCAGTCTTTGTTGCTCCGCCAGCCGCCCTGTTACCTTCTTTTTGAATTCGTTTCCATTCACTTTGCACGCCTCGAACAAACGCATTCACGTCGTCGACGCTTATATTCTTTAATTTCTTGTATCGTGCCCCCACCTCAGCAACAAGCGCCTTATAGGTTTTTTCGTTCATTGTTTTTGCTTTTCGTACCTGAGCACTCACCTCCGCTTGAGCTTTTTTTACCCATCCCGCAAGAGCTTTGCGATTTTGCGCCGCCTTTTTACTTCCATACAACAGATAAGCTCCTGTCGCCACTCCTGCAGCGGCTGCAGCAACAGCACCAATTCCAACCTTTGTCTTTTTCTTCATACGCTTCTTTAGGTATTGCTAATTTTAATCTCCTATACCTCTTCGGACGATGTATCTATCTCGCTCTTTCGCCGAGATCGACGCCGTGGACGTTTTCCCCTATCGGAAAACCAACCAGTTTGCCGTCCGATAAATTGCACAAAATGCTTTATCCTCACCCCTTCTTCTTTAATATTATCCCGAAGATCTGATAAGTCTTCGGCAAGCGTTTCGGTACCGCGGCGCATTCGATCGGTCACATCGCGCACATTGCGCAAAATTCCGATGAAATAAAATAATGCTATCCCGACAAGAACTGAAAGAACGATCGTGGCCACCGAAGTAATAAAAAAGAAGACGTTGGTCTGAAGCACAGTGTCCATTACTTTTTAGTGTACCGCACGATACGCCATAAGAGATGTGTATAAATACACGCACAAAAAGAGCGAAGCGCAGCACGGAGGATGACCGCGCGCTAACTCTTCTGTGATGCTAACCAATGCGTGGCTATCTTTTCAACATTTTCGGCAGAATTGGCTTCCATAAGCTCCATTCGCAGATCTTTGGCCCCGTCAAAACCAGACACATAGGCCTTATAATGTTTCTTCATTATCGAGAAGTTTTTGTGTGGCAAAAGCTCGACAAACAACTTGGTATGTTCCACCATCACGTTGAGCCTCCGAACAATATCAATATCCGACTTTGCTATTGTGGTATTGAATAACCACGGATTGCCAAATATTGCCCGTCCAAGCATCGCGCCATCGGCACCGCTTTGGGATATTTTCTGGCGCGCGTCTTTAATGTCGATTATATCACCATTGCCAAAAATAAGCGTGCGGGGCGAGATCGCATTCCGCATTTCGACAGCGCGAGCAATATGTGCCCATCTTGCCGGCACGTCTGACATTTCTTTTCTGGTACGCGCATGGATGATGAGCGCATCAGGATTTGCATTAAGCAGACTGGGCACCCATGTTTCAATTTCTTCTCGTGCTGAATATCCAACTCGTGTCTTTACCGAAACAGGCAAAGAGGAAGCACCTTTGCGCGCCGCGGCGATAATCGCTGCGGCGAGCTTTGGATTTTTAATCAATGCCGCTCCGGCGCCCTGTTTTTCAATAGAACGATCAGGACATCCCATGTTAATGTCAATTCCATCAAAACCAAGCTCTTCCACAAGGCGAGCAGCGTATTCCATCATTTCTGGTTTTGCCGTAAAAAGTTGTGCCACAATCGGACGTTCAGAGTCTGAAAACAGAAGGTCTTTCATGAGTGGATTTTCTTCGTCCGACATTTTCTGAATTTCTCTAGTATGATACAGCCCATCGGCAGAAATAAATTCCGTCCACATGACGTCTGGCTTTCCATAGGAAGCGATAATTCTTCGAAATGCCGCATCGGTAACGTCGGCCATCGGCGCAAGCATATATATCGGCCTTGTCAGTTCATTCCAAAATGACATATCAAGGACAATACGGGGAGAATTAATAAAAATCAATTACATGTAATTAGCAGACAGACTGTTTTACATGGCAAGATCAGCCTCCGTTAGCGAAATCCTCATACCGGCTTTAAGTTCGTCTGACAGCATCTTCCTTGCGATGGTTTGCTCCACTTTGTCGGCGATAGCACGCGCCATCGGACGCGCGCCGAATTGCGGATCAAAACCGGCCTTAATAACCGCCCCGAGTAATTCCGGCGTGATCACAAGCTCAATGCCCTTATCTTCTTGCAACCGTTTAGCCAGCTTTTGAAGCATCATTGTCGCAATTTTCTGCAAATGATCGTCCTGGAGCGGATGAAAGACGATGATCCCGTCGAATCGATTGAGAAGTTCTGGTTTAAAAATGCCGCGTTTTACAATCGCATCAACAAGTTCATGATCTTTTTCAGCAACGTTAATGCCCTGCTTCGCGTACTCCCAAATCAAGTCAGCGCCTGCGTTTGATGTCGCGATAATAATGGTATTTCGGGCGTTTACGGTTTTTCCCATCGCATCGCTGAATTTACCTTCATCCAATATTTGCAAAAAGAGATCGTGGACATTCATGGTTGTTTTTTCAAATTCATCGAGCAACACGACACCGTACGGTTTTTCTCGAAGTTTGGCGGCAAGCACACCCGGCTTCCCTCGTTCAAAATGGCCAATCAAACGCTCAAGCGCATCATCGGTACGAAATTCAGACATATCAAAACGAATGATTGAATCCTCTTTTCCAAAAAAGAGCGCGGCAAGCGCCTTGGTTGTTTCCGTCTTCCCCACACCGGTTGGACCAAGGAAGAGAAACGATCCTATCGGTTTTCCGGGATTTCGAATACCCGCGCGTGCGCGACGCATGGCGTTTGCGATTGCCGAAATAGCTCCATGTTGTCCTATCACCCGTTCATGGAGTAATTCTTCCAGTCGAAGAAGTTTTTCTTTCTCGTTTTCGGTTGCTTCGCCAACCGGAATACCTGTTTTCTGAGATACCAATTCACGGATCAATTTTCGGGTCACCGCATCCGCCCCACGAGCGTGCGCAAATGGCAACGCCTCATTCAACATATCGATTGCTTTATCAGGCATAACACCCCCCACAATGTAACGATCGGAGGCTCTGGCGATTTCTTGGAGCGATGGATAGGTAAATGCAATAGGGCTGCTCCGCTCGAGCATAATCGCGCGTTCACCAAGAATGCGTACCACCATATCCTCACCGAGTTCTTCAACCAGTACGCGTTCAAAATAGGAAGCAATACGCGAGTCGGGCTCGAGCACTCGATGAAATTCTCCCTGTTCAGAAGTAACTACAAATTGAATGGCGTTTCCAGCAAGATAGGGCGTGAGAAATTCAAGAATATCCACTCCAGCGCTACGAGCGCTTTGTACTACGGACGAAAAATTGGAAAGTGCGACGACGATATTTCCTGCCGCAACAGCCTGATTAAATATTTTAGTGAGTTCAATTTCAACCGTATTTCTCGCTGTATGCGCACCAATGACTGCGTCAAGATCAAGAACCATAACGTGTTTATGTTCGATGGGAGGAAGTATTTCTCCCGAATCTATTTTCTGTGCCAAATGAGCTACCGTTTCGAGAAGCCCCGATTCATCAGGACCCACAATGAGCACATTGGCTTGCCGCGAGCGTGCGAGAATGGTTTCTATTTTGGTGAGAGCCGTATTATCACGCCACGCATTGTTTGGCAACGAACGATAGATGGGGTCTTCACGCACATCATGACCATATTTTTGGAGTGTATAAATCTCTCCATACGCCCATTCTTTTCCAAGTCCGGGAATTCGTCCGAGGGAATCCCTGCTCCACCAACGACGTTTTCGACGTTCCGTTTCGCTCATCCGTTCAACCCATTCAGCAGCTCCAACCACTTCGCGTTCACCGAGTTCTTCCGAAGAAAGAAATTGCATAAACGCAGGATCGTTCTGAAGAATCGAACGTGCATAGGAAGACAGCGACACGTGGCCATGATCATCTGGAATATCGATTGGAGCAGAAAGAGAGGGAGGAATGCGCGCGCCTTCGAAGAAGGTGCGCATTTTTCTGAAATCAACCTCTGCGCGAAGGAGTACTTGGCTTCCATACGATGACAGAGCAAATCCTTTAGTTGTATCAAATGAAGTCGTTTCCGATATAATGTGCGCCACTTCATACGAAGCTGAAACCGGCGGCTCTTCTCCATATTCAGGAAGAATCGTCTGGAGATCTCGAAAAGCATGGGAACGCCAAAATGATTCAATGGAAAAAACAATTAATCGAAGAGCAAGAATGATATGGAGTACGCCATACCACTGAAGCGGGGTTAACACAAGATACGCCATGAGTGGGTTTTCTGTCACATCGAGATAGAAAGCTCCTATGGCTACACATAGCACGAGAATAAAAATGAGTGTGAGTGATTTTCCTATACGCAGCCGTTGTGCGGGAGATACTACTCGATCAAGGATGAGCGCTGGTCCGTAGAGATCGTCGATAACCGATTGAAGTTCGTGATATCGCATATGTTATGAAACAATCAAAAGGAAGCCCCCAAAAAACAATATTCCTATCGTGATTGGTCCAATAACCCACGCGACAAACAAAACGCTCCCGAGTATCAGGGTCGCGCACAATACACCAATACCGATCAAAATTATTATGGTGCGTGCAACAGCCCCCACCATACGGAGAATAAAATTAATAAGGAGTGTTTGGAAAAATTGTACCGGATCAAATCCTTTTTTATAGTCTTCGTTCATTCGACGAAATGGAGAGAAAAGAGTCTTCGCCAAAAGTGAAATTGAAAAAAAATTCCAAAAAAACCATATGAAATTAGTCCATACGCGAATGAAGTCTTTAATGCCGCGACTATAATGCCAAACGCTGTATAGATATACTACATCCATTTCATACAGTATACCTCGTCAGAAACCTATGAAAGAGTCGTGAGGTGTGGAGCGCTATCTAATCAATAAAATATTGCGCCCAACGAAGACGCACCGTCAGAATTTACTTCCCTTATCCTGTATCTGCAAATCATCACCAAAATGTATAAAATGCCTTATTGCTAAAACGAAGATCGAGCCGCTTGAGTCCAGAATGTTTTTTCAGATCAGCGATATATACCTCTGCGTTTAAAACGGTTTCAAGATTATTGAGAGTTTCGGCAAATGGAAGCCTCCGATTTATCAACAATTCTGCGCCAGATGCGTCCTGTAGGGAGGCATCATCATCCTGTATAGAGACTGACGTGGCATAAAAAAGCGCGCGCACCCTTCTGTCGTTTACAAACGATAGAAGGGTGCTGAATTCCCCCTCCGACAGAAGTCGCATTCCTGGGCGCCCTTCTTTTTCGTTTGGATCGCCTTCATATCGCTGATCTACAGTCAACGGACCAAAGTACCTTACTAAATTGTTCATGGTAATTTCTCCGCGAAGATCATTGGGCACCTTACACGCACTTAAGGTCGCGCTCAGACATCCGTTTTGGTCACAATTCGGAGTGCACTCCGTTTCTTGCAAGATGGGTGGTGCAATATCAAATGTGAGTCCTGTGGCATCGAGCATAAGACATGAAGAAACGGGAACGTCCCGAGAAACGCCGCACCATAAAGCTTCTGGGGTTCGTTCGGTGAATGTGATAACCACCGAGCGCCCCATATGAGCAACGGTTACTTCTGAAAATCTTGAATATTTCTTTCTAAGAGCATTTTGAATTTCTTCTTTGGGATACCACAGCGCGATTGCTTTTGGGATGACATATCCATACGTTCCCCACAACACATTAAGCACTGTGTGTTGGATTTCGTTGTGGAGAGAATCTGGAGCTCCAATAAGTGTTACGTTGGTAATGCGTATTTCCTCTTGCCACAACCCCCATAATGAACCGCCGATAAGTACCAGACTGAACACTGAAAGCAGTATGAGGCGAATCTTTATGGCTCGCCGTCTTCGTTTGGCGCCTTCGCGAGATTCAAGTCGCCGCGTAAACATATGATGTTATGGGACAAACTCGCCAATCACGGCCTTGCCTACATATTTCTGAAGCGCTTCAGGAACGTATATCGTGCCGTTTTCGCGTTGGTTGTTTTCCATGATAGCGATGAGCATGCGTCCTATTGCTATTGCCGTTGCGTCATTCATATGTAGAAATTCCACTCCTCCTTCACGGCGTTTGACTCGAGTATTTAGTCTACGAGGTTGGTATGCGCCAATCAAATCTGCGCTATGAGTCTCCCGATATTTATTTTGTCCGGGAAGCCACGCCTCAATATCAATCTGTCGTTGATCAGGTCCACCCATGTCACCTGTACATACCAATACCACCTGATAAGGTATGTTCAATCGCCGCATAATATACTCTTGGATGGCAACAAGAAAATCCTGCTCCATCATGGAATGCTCCGGAATGGTGAAAGATTCCATCTCGAGTTTATCAAACTGATGCATACGCAAAATGCCTTTAGTGTCTTTTCCGTAAGAGCCGGCTTCACGTCGAAATGCCGTTGAATAACCAATGTAGCGGATAGGAAGCTCGTCTTCATGAAGGATTTCCTCTGCGTACATAGGACCGATGGTGTGTTCGGCGCTCCCCACCAAATAAAGATCATCAGACGGAATGTGATACCGCTCCTCTTTTGGCTCTAATCGTCCCATTGCCTGAAATATGTCAGGACGAATCATCACGGGAGGAATAACAGGGATAAACGGCGTGATGCGGAGTTCAGTAATACCGGCGTGCTTCGCAATTTCTTCAAGCATTGCCTTATTGGTGAGCGTTTCAAGCACCAACTGAATCATTCCGAATTGCAGCAAAACAAGATCACCTTTGAGATACGTAAAACGTGATCCGGTGACCTTTGCGGCGCGTTCGTTATCAATCAAAAATAAATTCGCGCCAATTTCAAAATGTTCTTTCGGTTTAAAATTGAACTGCGGTTTTTCTCCCCATGTCCGAATCACCTTATTTTCAGTTTCATCTTTACCAATCGGCGTATCAACGCTTGGGATGTTTGGGATAAGACTCATGAGCGCGATAAACTCTTTCATCACCTCTCGAAGCCGCTCTTCTGTCTTTTGAAGATCCTCTTTAACCATGCGTCCCGCCTCAATATTGCGCGCGGCCGCTGCTTTATTCTTTTCAGTATTAAGGTTGGTGATTTTTTCCAAAAGTCCTCGACGCTCCTCATAGAGCGAGAGGATTCGATCCAGGTCGACTGCGGCTGCGTGCTTGTTTTTAATAGCCGCTTCAACAATGTCGCGGTGTTCCTTGATAAGTTTTATGTCGATCATAATGCGTGATGATTAGTATAGCCTCTCTTGATAAAAAATAAACCCCGTGTGTGGCGGGTTTTTATGTTTCAATCACATTTGTCCACATTCGTCCCGCTGCAGCAGTTAGGTTGACGAGGAGGAGGATGAGTAGGTGGACATTCCAAAAGACTACCCCTCTGTTTTTTAAAAGTCAATGTATGATTGGTGGGTATGCACGCGAATTTAATTCATACCATATCATCTGCCAATCTTCCTCTCCTCCTTGAAATTCCGGATGCTCCCCGCACGCTCTATATATCGGGAAAACTTCCCCATGCAGACAATAAAATACTCACCGTGGTTGGATCGCGCGCAATGACGCCGTATGGCCGCGAAGCATGCGAGGCGTTGATTCACGAGCTTTCTGGGTATCCCATTTCAATCGTGTCTGGCCTTGCGCTTGGTGTTGATGCGTGTGCTCACAGCGCGGCACTTACCGCTAATCTTCACACGATTGCCATTCCTGGTTCCGGACTTTCAGAGGAAGTGCTATACCCGAGAGCAAATCGAGGGTTAGCATATAAGATTGTAAACGCGGGAGGGGCACTCATTTCCGAATTTGAACCGAATTTTCGCGCCACTGAATGGAGTTTCCCGAAAAGAAATCGCATAATGGCCGGAATAGCGCACGCTACGCTCGTCATCGAGGCGAACGAGAAGTCAGGAACTTTGATTACCGCAAGGTTAGCGACTGATTACAATCGAGAGGTAATGGTAGTCCCTGGATCGATTTTTAACCCCCATTCATCTGGACCGCACATGCTGCTGCGGCTTGGTGCGACACCGGTTCGAAACGGCAAGGATATATTGCTCGCGCTTGGTTTCTCGCCTCAAGAGAAACCAAGCGCGAGCAATGTCTCTCTTTCTCCGGACGAACAACGTGTGATTAACCTTATTCAAATCCCTCTCCCTCGCGATGCCCTCATTAGAAACCTTAATAAACCAATCGGAGAAGCTAATGCATTATTGGCAGCAATGGAGCTCAAAGGATTAATTAAGGAGACAATGGGAGAAATTCGATGTAGTCTTTGAATGACGCTATTAAAAACCCTTTCCACGAAGTCATGATCCTTTCTCGAGAAACAATTCTATCGCTTGTTTTGGATGGCCATATCGGCATCGATCCTTTTGACGAAGGGTTGTTTAAAGAAGCAAGCTATACATTCACCCTCGGTAATACATTATTTTTACTGCCCCCCGACGAGCCGATCGATCTGCGAATTGGCGAACCCGAACCCACGGTAGTTACTATTGATGACGATGGATTCCAGCTCCAGCCGGACGCATTCATAATTGCAGTTACAAACGAAAATATCCGACTACCCCTCGGTATCGCATGCATGCTAAGCACCCCCTCAACAAACGCTCAAATTGGTCTTGATCCGCTCCAGACATCAATATTTTGCGAACCTCTATCCGATAACCCTATTCGTTTAGAACTTCGAAACAACGGGACATCTCCCATTATCCTCTACCCTGGCATGCCGATCGTGAAAGGAATTTTTATGCGCGTTGAATAATGAAGAAGTGGACAACTATTTGACAGATATGCAAAAATCTAGTATTCCCTATCGTTCATGAGACTGCTTATTGTGGAATCTCCAGCGAAAGCAAAAACCATCGAGAAATATCTTGATGGAAAGTATGTAGTGCGCGCATCGGTTGGACATGTGCGCGACCTCCCAAAAAGTAACGCGAAAGCTATCGATATCAAAAATGGCTTCATCCCTCACTATGAAATCACCGCAGGGAAAAAACACATTATCGATGAGTTAAAAAAGCTTGCTGATAACGCAGAGGAAGTGGTGCTCGCCACCGATCCCGACCGCGAAGGTGAAGCCATTGCATGGCATTTATCTGAAGTATTGGATCTTCCAAAAAGACAAGTGCGTCGCATTACCTTTAATGAAATAACCAAGGAAGCTGTCGATGAGGCAATACACCACCCTAGAAAAATCGATGAAGATTTACGCAGAGCCCAAGAAGCGAGGCGGGTGCTGGATCGTCTCGTGGGATACGACCTCTCTGGATTGATCTGGAAAAAAGTGCGGTATGGACTTTCCGCAGGACGAGTTCAGTCGCCCGCACTTCGCATCGTAATGGAACGCGAACGTGAAATTCGAGCTTTCAAACCGGAACAGTATTGGGTAATCACTGCCGATACCAAAACAAAGAAACGTGAAAAATTGATTTTCGTGTGCGTTGAAGAGCCAAAGGATAAACAACAGGTTGATAATATTTTAGAGAAAGGAAAAAAGGGAATCTGGGAAATAACCAACGTTGAAGAATCTTCGGTTTCAAGATCTCCCCGTCCGCCATTTATCACATCGACCTTGCAGCAAACGGCCTCTACCCGTCTTGGATTTTCTCCATCGCGCACCATGCAGATTGCACAACGATTGTACGAGGCGGGACATATTACCTATATGCGTACCGATAGTGTGAACATGAGCGAACAGGCCATTAGCGGAATCGCGCTCGTAGTAGAAAAAAAATACGGGAAACAATATCTCCAAATACGTACATATCACAAAAAATCAAAGAACGCCCAAGAAGCGCATGAAGCAATCCGTCCTACACACATTGACATCGAGCGGGCAGGATCGAATGAAGAACAAAAAAAACTCTACGAACTGATTTGGGAACGTGCAATCGCCTCTCAGATGAAAGACGCCATACTAATGCGCACACGAATAAGCGCATGCACCAAAGATAAAACAATACCAGAATTTACAGTAACAGGTTCGCGCGTAATGTTTGACGGCTGGCTTATCGCTGATCCGCGTTCGCGCGGAGAAGATGTGGAGCTTCCGAGTGTGTCCGTTGGAGAGCAACTCTCGCTCGAATCTCTCGAAGCTCTCGGAAAAGAAACAGAACCTCCGAATCGCTACACTGAAGCCGGATTAATTAAAGAACTGGAAAAACGCGGCATTGGGCGCCCTTCTACATACGCATCGATCATGAAAACGCTTCAAGATCGGGAATATGTGGTAAAAGAGGGACGAACATTAAAACCAACAGCTACCGGAGACGTGGTGTCCACTTTTCTCGAACAAAATTTTGGAAACTACATCAGCGATTCATTTACCGCCGAAATGGAAAACGAGCTTGATGAAATAGCGCGAGGAGAACGAGAATATGAAAAAACGCTTCGAGATTTTTATAGCCCATTCCAAAAAGATGTTGCGAGTCGCGAACAAGAGGCGGGTAAGATTACCGACCTTGGAGCAGCACCGAACGAATTCCCCTGTCCCCTGTGCGGAAAAAACATGGTCTATAAACTTGGGAAAAACGGTACGTTCATGAGCTGCGTGCGATTTCCTGATTGCAAGGGGGCGCGCAAAGAAGACGGAAGTGAAATAAAAGCGGAAACGCCGATTGGAAATCATCCGGAAACTGGCGAATCAATCTTCGTGTTTGATGGACGATTTGGACCGTATGTACAACTCGGTACTACGCCGGAAAAAAAGACGCGCGGCGGAGCAA
>CAZFRC010000006.1:16143-33306 GCA_964521185.1 uncultured Candidatus Saccharibacteria bacterium | reverse complement strand
CTGGGGGGAATTCCGCCTCGCCTCCGCCAGAGGCGGACAGGCGATCCTCGCGAAGTCCCGCCGCAAGGCGGCGGTTCACAAATGAAATTTGTATTGCTCGAAGGGTAATGAGCCGATTTTTTTCTTTCGCCAAAGGCGAAAGGCAAAGCGAGATTTTTGGCTTGGTTGGCTCAAGAAGCGGAAAGAAAATGCCCTTGTCGTCTGTTGAGCATATTTTGAAAAATCCATTTTACTACGGGCATTTTCTTTACCGCGGCGAACTTCATCAAGGAAGCCATAAGCCAATGATTACAAAGAAACTTTTTGACAAAATACAACAAGCGTTGAAAGACAACGGCAAGCCCCGCAAAAAGCGGAAAGAGAAAAAGGAATTTTTGTTTTTGAATTTTGCGAGGTGCGGGGAGTGTGGCTATTGCATAACAGCGGACAGAAAAATCAAAAAGAGCGGCAGAGAATATGTTTATTACTTTTGCACCAGAAAAAGCAAAATTCAAAAATGCCAACAACACCGCTTTTTGCGGGAAGAAAATTTTGCCGAACAGGTAAATGAGAATTGTCAAAAAGTTTCTTTGCCCGATGTTTGGCGGGAAAGATATTTGAATAAGTTGAAAATATGGGAAAACGAGAACCGCCAAACATCAAACCTTTTCGCTCAAAATCTCAAAAAAGAAATTTCCGCCATTAAAATTAAACTCGAAAGATTAACAGACGCATATCTTGCCGAGGCGTTGGAACTGACGGAATATCAGCAAACAAAAAACGCCTTAATGGCGGAAAAGAAAACAAAAGAGGAAAAATTATCGGATTTTGAGCGAAAAGGCAATCATTGGCTCGAACTCACCCGAAACTGGATTTTAGAGGCCAACCAAGCCAAAAATCTCGCTTTGCAAGATAATTTTTCGGAAATGAAAAATTATCTCAAAAAAATCGGCTCGAACCGCGGCCTTGCGGCGGGACGGCTGGAAATTGATTTCAAAAAACCCTTTGATTTGCTCGCAAAACTGCCCGCCGAAGCGAGGGGCGAAACCCCGAGCGAGGCGACTAATTCAATCTGGTGGACCCTACCGGATTTGAACCGGTGACCTCCTCATTGCAAATGAGGCGCTCTACCAACTAAGCTAAGGGCCCCAAAAAAAGGAGACCCCCGAAGGGCCTCCTAAGGAGAGGACCGGATCGATCCCTGGCGGGGTTTCTAGAATATGGGGCTTGCCCTTCCCCAGTCCGGCCCCCACAAAAAATATTACCACAATATGTACTATTTTTGAAGCTCATCAATTTTGGCCGCCAAAATGAAGTCATTTTCAGAAAGACCGTTTTTTGAATGAGTCCAGACTTGAACAACGAGCATTCCCCACGATACATGGAGATCCGGATGATGTCCTTCTTTTTCCGCAATTGCGGCAACACGATTAGCGACGGCCATAGAATCTGCGAAATCTTTTGTCTTGATACGTTTCGTCAAACGCGTGCAGCCATCATTCAATAACCATTTGTTCAGAGAAGCAAATAATTCTTCTGCTTCATCGCACGATAGGGGTGGAGAATTCTCTTCACATGGACGGCAGCGTTTTTTTGCAAGCGGTGTGTCAGTCATATGTTTATCGTATCGCTTCGTGTATAAGGTGGTCAAGAAAATCAGGGAACGAGCATCCCACTGATGAAAGCGCCTTTGGTATAAGCGACTCTTCGGTCAACCCCGGAAGGGTATTTACTTCAAGGAAATAAATGCCACGCGGAGATACGATAAAATCGGAGCGGGAGTAATGTCGAAGTCCAAGACCTTGATGAATAAGCTTTGCGGCATTTTCAAGCGAACGTTTTTCGACATAACTAAAATTACCAGGGCAAATCTCTTCGGAACGTCCGCTGTATTTAGCTTCATAATCAAAAAATTCTTTGTCGGAGGGAGGACGAATTTCGATCGGAGGGAGCGCATAGACTGGTTCTTTGCGAAAATTGTCAACAACGCCAACGGTCGCCTCCTTTCCTTTTATGAATTCTTCCACCAACACTTTCTTCGAGTGACTGAATGCTTCTTTAACCGCGTCAAAAAAATCAGTGAGCTTTTTTACAATACGGACGCCAACGCTTGAACCAGAATCAACCGGTTTCACGACGACAGGTGGCGAAAATGCCATATATATATCACGAAGTGAGGCGGGTTGTTCATGTTCCTTTTCAAGAACCTGGAATGGTGCCGTGTGGATGCCTAAACTTTCCGCGCGTTTTTTCGATAATACCTTATTCATCCCAATAGTGCTTCCGAGCGCGTCCGATCCTGTGTAGGGTACGCGGTGCCAATGGAGAAGTTTCTGCACTTCCCCGTCTTCGCCATACGTGCCATGGAGCGCGTTGAATATGACATCTACGTGTCTAACCGCACGTTCTGGCGTCGTTGGTGCTCCTCGAAAATGCCACACCCCGTTTCGATCAATGAACATATCGAGTGATTCATATTTTTCCTGATTCAAATGCCGGAGTACAGCAGCACCCGTTTTAAGAGATACTTCATATTCGGCGGATGGTCCTCCACGCAACACTCCTACACGTATTCGAGACATATTACGTTATTCTCCCCTGAAATGGCTAATTGCCGCAAGTGCCGTTTTGACATCCAAAAATAGGAGGTATATTCGCGTTTGCTGGATGCAAAATCCAATTTTAAAGCGGGATTGGTATTTTTTTTCATACATGGCATACTGTGCGCCAGATAGAACGGGATTTCCCCGTTCTAGTAAAGTAAAAAGGACGGCGGCAATGACGACGAAGAAGCTTGTTGGAAAATATTTCGAGATGCGTAAGGGGGACCGCATTATGATCAAAATAGAAGAAGAATACTGGGAAGCTTTGAATGAACTTGCCCTATTGAGGGACATTGAACTAATCCAACTAATAAATGAAATAAGAGATAGAGATCCGTCGCAGAGCCTAACGTCGGAATTAAAATATGTAGCGTTCAGATACATACAAGAAAAGCTAAATCTTTTGATGATAAAGATATCTCCCCCAGAAAGAGATGATTTTCTCAAAGGCAATATTCAACCCAGGGCGTTGCTCAAATTTTTTGAGCTATCGCCTGTCCCGTGTTTAATTGTAGATTCTAATGGTTACATATGTATGTCAAACCCAGCATGTAAAGACATGCTTGGGTTAGACCAGAAAGAAACAAAAAGGAGAGCATTAAACTCCATAATGCTCATAAAAACACCAAAAGGGAGCAACTTAAAGGCAATATTGAAAAACCTATCTCTTGGGAAGGAACCTGTTACACTGCATGCTGTACATGTTGTAAATGTATTGTATCAAACGATTGTTAGACAGTCTAGAATTACAATAATACCATTTGAGGTAGAGGGGGTGGGAGGAAAAATACTCAGAGGGTCCATAGTCATGGTAATACTTTCTCCTTAAAATTTCTTGAAAACAAGTGGTGAATGAATTAAGCGGGGGGCAGTTGGATTGCAACCAACGAATCTCCCGCTTCTTATTTTTATATAGACATTATTGAAAACTTTTTCTTTGCGTACTTCGATGATAGGTAACCGCAAAACGATGGGCTTCGGCGTTAGCAAGGAGGATATCTTTTTCGTGGGAACGAGCGAAATTTTGGTCCCCCAAAATTTCACGAGGGCGATGCCTCTCATCTTTCACTACCGAAACAATCGGTATTTCATAACCGTACTCTTGTAATACTCTTTTCCCCGTGTGTAATTGTGCAGTACTGCCATCAAGTACAATAAGACGAGGCATCTGCCACTCTTCATGGGCAAATCGGCGGCGTAGCACCTCATAAAGAGCCTGCGTATCGTCGCTTCGAGACGATACGCTCCTAATTTTAAATTTTCGATAATCCGATTTTTTCGAAACCCCGTCTTCAATCACCACCATGACGCCAACCATTGCGCTCCCTCCAAGATGAGCGATGTCGTAAGATTCTATTCGAAAATTTCCTAAAGGTCGTCGAGCGTCTTCAGTAATTAACGCCACATCGTGAAGATGCGTGAGCGCGAACATTTGTCGTTTCAGCATTTCTGCGGTTTCAAAATTTTCCTTCCGTACTGCGATCCTCATGTCACGCGCTATTTCCTGAAGTAGTTTTGGTTTCTTGCTTTCAAACAACAAGCAAATCCGACGAATCGTCTTTTGGTATTCCGTTTTGGAGCCAAAAGAAGGATATACACCGATTGATTGGTTGAACGCAATCTTCCCCTGTTCATGTCGAGAACGCGTGTCCCGTATTGGATGTTTCGTGTCAAAGAAAGGAAAAATCCGCCGAATGATTTTCAACGCTTCGGAGAGTTGTCTCGCGTGAGGAAACGGTCCAAACACTTTTTTAATCTCTCGATCTTCAAAACGCTGATACACATCAGTTCCACGAACGAGGAGTATCCGCGGATATTCTTCACAGGTAACCACCACATACCAATCGCTTTTATCATCCTTGCCATCCGTGTTGTACGGCGGCTTCCATGTTTTGATGAGATTAGATTCCAAAATGAGTGCTTCGAGCACTGAGTCGGTTTCTCTCCAATCGATTGTTGTTGTGGTATGTACCATTTTCTCAATGAGAGGACTGCGAATATCCCTAATATCGGGATCAAAATAACTGCGCACACGACTTTTAAGTGATGTAGCCTTTCCGATGTAGAGAATCTTTTTGCGAGGACCAATAAAAAAATAAACTCCGGGCGAATCGGGAATTTTCTTTTTCTTAATATCGTCTAGGGTCATGGCACAGTGTCTCTGCACACAATGAGATTCTACAGGTATTTCTTTAGATATTTTCCCGTATGGGAATTTTTTTCACGCGCTACCTGTTCCGGTGTTCCTTTTGCAACGATTTTTCCTCCATTAACGCCTCCTTCGGGACCAATATCAATAATATAATCAGAAGATTTGATCACATCCATATTATGTTCAATCACCACCACCGTATTACCCCGATTTACTAATTCCTGAAGGATATCGATAAGTTTCCGCACATCGTCATAATGCAAACCAACCGTTGGCTCATCCAGAAGATAGATCGTCTTCTGGAGATGCGGTCGATAGAGTTCCGAAGAAATTTTTACCCGTTGAGCCTCACCGCCAGAAAGTGTGGTTGCCGACTGTCCAAGGGTTAAATATCCAAGTCCAACATCGCTCAGGGTTCGAAGCCGGTCATAAATTTGGGGTATATCTTCAAAAAACTCGAGCGCTTCCTCAATGGTCATTTGAAGTACGTCATGGATATTCTTTTTTTTGTATCGTACCTCAAGCGTTTCTTTCATGAAGCGCTTGCCGTTACATATATCGCACATCACATATACTGTTGGAAGAAAATGCATCTCCACAGCAATTTCTCCATTTCCCTGACAGGCCTCACAACGTCCTCCTTTAACATTGAAGGAGAAGCGCCCGGGGCCAAAGCCCCGTGCGCGAGCTTCGGAAGTATCTGCGAACATCTGGCGAATCCATGTGAACGCGCCAGTATACGTAGCAGGATTTGAACGTGGGGTGCGGCCAATCGGCGACTGATCTATCAATACCACGCGAGAAAGATACTCGCTGCCAGAAAAAGAAGAACAATGGTATACCTCGTTCGAACGGTATTTCTTTTCAAACCGCGCGCGTAAATTTCTATCAAGAATTTCATACAAAAAAGTCGACTTGCCGCTGCCAGACACTCCGGTTATGGATACCAGTTTTGACAATGGGACGTCAACGTCCATTTTGGTAATGTTATATACGTTTCCGTTTCGCACCTTAATCGCGCCACGATCTTCTGTACGGCGTTTTTGCGGTATCGGAATCTTTTTTTCGCCCCGAAGATACGCGAGCGTTGATGAACCTGTGGTATTCTTTTTTGCCGTCAAAAGCTTTTCTAGCCAGTCAGATACCACAATATGCCCGCCGTGCACTCCAGCTCCGGGCCCGATATCAACCAAATAGTCAGCTGCATAAATAGTGTCTTCGTCGTGTTCAACAACAATGATCGTGTTTCCAGCGTCTCGAAGAGCTAAAAGCGTTTTAATAAGTCTGTCATTATCGCGCTGATGAAGTCCAATAGTTGGTTCGTCGAGCACATACATCGCTCCCACAAGTCCGCTACCGAGCTGGGACGCAAGACGAATCCGCTGTGCCTCGCCTCCAGAAAGAGTGTTCGCACGACGATTGAGGGTAAGATATTCAATTCCCACATTGATCATGAATTGAAGGCGATTCTTGATTTCTCTGATCACGACGCCGGAAATTTCCTGTTCTTTCTTCGATAAAGAGAGCGTGCTGACAAAATCCATTGCGTCCCGTATAGACAACGATACAAGATCGACGATATTGATTCCTTTGCCGCCAGATTTTGGTGGTGAGCCACCTAAAAACACATTCAACGCTTCAGGACGAAGGCGCGCTCCATTACAATTCGGACATATATCAGTTTGGAAAAAACCAACAGTACCAAGACCATGGCACGCTTCGCATGCCCCATACGGTGAATTAAAAGAAAATAATCGCGGCTCGATTTCAACAAAAGAGGATCCGTCATTCGGACAAATGAATTTCGACGACAGAGTTTTTTCCGTCCCGTCGGGAAAGACAAATCGAATCAATCCATTCCCTTCAGCAAGCGCGAGCTCGATCGCCTCCGACACACGTTCTCGAACCCCTTTAGGGATTTGAGCTGGTGTTATACGGCCGCCCCCGCTACTGGAAGTTTCTCTCATGGAGCGGATTGTTTGTTTGTTCTCTGTAAATTCTGAAACGAAAATCTCATCCACCAGCACATCAATATCATGACGCTTGTTTCGATCTAGTTCTATTTTTTCCCGCAAACGGAGCATTTTTCCATCTACTTTCACCCGTTCATATCCTTTCCCCAGCAAATCATAGAGAAGTTGGTAATATTCGCCTTTTCGGCCAACCACGACTGGAGCAAATATGAGAAGCTTCCTATCATCTACCGAGACACCGAGCACTTTTTTTCCTTCGTGTTTAGTAAACGAACCAGCCACCTCAGAGAGAGCCACGTTGAGCAATTCCTCGTTAGTGAGTTTTGTTATCTTTGTGCCGCAGTGGAGGCAATACGCGCCTCCCACGCGCGCATAGAGAATACGCAAATAATCGTAAATTTCCGTAATCGTCGCCACCGTTGAGCGTGGGTTGTTCGAACGACTTTTCTGGTCAATGGAAATGGCGGGTGATAACCCGATAATCTCGTCAACATCCGGTTTTTGCATCTGATTCAAAAATTGACGTGCGTACGCCGAAAGCGACTCAACATACCGACGCTGTCCTTCCGCAAAAATAGTGTCAAACGCGAGCGACGACTTCCCTGATCCGGAAAGACCCGTAAACACCACCATTTTATTCCGCGGCATCTCAACCGTAATATTCTTAAGGTTGTGCGTCCGCGCTCCTTTAACCACAATAGTTTCTTCCATCTCGTCAAAATTAAAAACAGAACAATGCTAGTATGTCCTGCACTGTAAACAATGCACTTTTGCCTTGATCCATGTATATGCTGTACGACCTCTTATAGCCAAATCCATACAGAACCATCCCCGACAACATGCCGTAGGGGGAACATAGAGTATATCAGGAGTTATTCCGCTTAGCTATGCCGAAGCATTCGCCGATTTTTTAATATGATCTTCCATTCGGGCGATGATCTCTCCAATTGTATAATTAACTTTTACGATAAAATCATCGGCCCCAAGTTCCTTGGCTTTATCAATGTCAGATTGTTGTCCAAGATTTGAAATCATTATTATTGGAATGCCCCTGCACGAGACTCGAATTTTCTTCAACACATCAAAACCGCTCATCCCAGGAAGGAGAATGTCAAGAAGCACGGCGTCCGGTTTGTCATTTTTTTCAATATACGAAACACCTGCTTCTCCATCTTTTGCATAATACGCATCATATTTACTGCCTATTTTCCGGGCCAACAGGTCTTGCAAAAACGGATCATCTTCGATAATGAGTATCCGTTTGCGTGATCTATGTTCAGAGGAATCGCCTTCCCGCTCGCTTAAGGGATCCGAAGAGAAAGAATTACTGAATAACGCATGCACTTTTTGGAGCACGTCCTCAGGGGTAAAATTCGCCTTTACGATATAATCTTTTACTCCGAGCGCAGACATGCGTGCCAGTTCAATTGGTTGTCCGGAATTTGATATCACGATGATTGGGGTATCTTTTAAATCCGCGTCCTTTCGTATTTCTTCAATCGCCTCGTATCCATTCATACGAGGCATGAGAATGTCAATTAAAATCAAGTCAGGGCGAAAACTTCTAGCCATCGCAAGACCATTAATTCCATCGTCTGCCGAGACGGCTTCATATCCATTTGTATATAATTTTTCTGTAATTATTTCCCGAAGAAAATCGTCATCTTCGATCACTAGAATTTTTCTTTTTGGTGACTGCGCATTCATGGCGTTATAAATCTCTTATTAGGTGTTTTAGGAATTTTAACATAGAAAGTAGTACCTTTGTTTTCTTCACTGGTAAACGAGATTTCCCCTCCATGCCGATCGATAATCTCTTTCACGATAAAAAGACCGAGTCCTGATCCATCAGTTTCAACCTTTTGAGCATTTTGAGTACGAAAAAATTTCTGAAAAATGAATTGCTGTTGCTTCTTCGGGATGCCAATTCCTGTATCCGTAATTTCTGATTCAATATAGTCTCCCCTGTCAAATACAGAAATCGTCACCTTGCCTCCTTTCATTGTATATTTAATCGCATTTTCCAACAAATTTTGAAATACAGATCGAATCTTTTCAGCGTCGGCAGTTATGGTAGGAAATTCGGGGTCAGGATTAGCAAAAGTGACGGATATGTTATGGCCGAGAGCAACAGCGCTCAGTTCTGCAATAATGCTCTCAATAACTTCTGGTATTGCTATTGGCGTGAACCGATACTCAAACTGACCAGTCTCAATATGATCGACATCGAGAAGATCGTTCACAAGTCGCACCATTCGAGTGGTGCTTTCTGAAGCTTTAAATACAATCGCACGCTGTTCTGGTGTCAATGAACCGTAGTCTCCATCAAAAAGAATCTGAAGCGCCCACCGTATCGCTGACAATGGAGTTCTTAACTGATGAGCAGCAACTGACACAAACTTTGATTTTGATTCATCAAGAGAACGCAGCTTCTCATTAGCCTCATTAAGTTCCAAATCACGGCGAATAAGTAATTTTGCGCTTTTTTCTTGTTCTACCAATAGTTTTTGTAATCGTTCTACAATGTTAGAGGTCGAACGTTCTACATTTTCTGCAAGCGTATTCAATACGTCTGCAATGGCACGAAATTCATTTGAAACAGAGATGGTAATTCGAGTAGCGTAATTTCCTTTAGATAATTCTACGAGGCCTTGTGTTATATTTTGAAGCGGTTCACTCAAATTTTTGCGTATGATGTACAATTCATACAATATAAGGAGGATGAGTGACCCAATAATACCTCCCAGTATGGTCGCTGTCTGAATTTGTCGCTCCAGTCCTATTGACATCGGAATTTCCAACACTATTCCCCATCCAGTCTCTTGAATCGGATACCATGTCCCGACCACCTCATGCCCTGAAATACCTTGATAGGTAACCACACCGGATCGCCCTTCCAAAAAAGCATTGACCGCAGAAATCTTGGATATATTTGCGGTCGTCTTAAGCGATGGGGTGTTGGCTACGATAAGAGCCCCTGTATTGTCCACCACATAGACGTGACTCTGGGATGAAGTATCTCTCCGTGATACCACATTCCATAATACGCTAAGGTCGATGGTTGCGCGCAACATACCCCGCGCTTCGCCAAATGTATTTTGAACGGGGAAAAACCAATATGCTACGGACGTATTGTATATGGACTGCACCGGCGGAGTAAGCATTTCTCGTTTTTCAATAAGCGCCTGAACCGCATACGATTCCGATTCTTCAGCATTTTTCGCGATAACATCTCCCACAGTCGGATTAACGGATCGTATTAGTATGTCGCCCTCCAAATCGTACACTACCATTTCAAGAATGCTTGAGTTTTCTCGAAGCACGTTTTTCACCAATGAAGCGCTGCTCTTTTCTTCTACTACTGAACTACCAAGAACTCGCGCTACCACCCGAAGGTCTCTGGCAAGATAGCCGAAATAATATCCAAGCTCTTCGCTTAGCGTCCGAGTATTGATGTCAACAAACGAAACAAGAGAAGTGCGCTCTCGGATTAATTCAATCGACATCCATGCACTGACCAAAATTATGACGAAAATAACAAAAAGAGAAAATGGGATGGCGACGGATACAACAAGCCGGCTCTGACGTAACGGGCGATGTGTCATACGGCGTTATCGCGGAACAGCCAGCGTATCGACATATTCAAATTTTCCTGATACCACCACGTTTCCACTGATGAGCGCCAGCGAAGTATCTCCATTTTCATCAAAACTCCACGAACCAAAAAGACCGTCAAAAGTTTGCATATTCCGAAGCGCGGCCAATACACTGTCACGTGTTCGTTCAGTGCTTCGATCAATGGCAGACAAAACAACTAACGCGGCTTCATATCCAAACGCACTCATGACTTCAGGTTCAATATTAAACCGGTCTCGATACGCGTTCTGGAAGCGAATCATCTTTTCTGTTTGTATAATCTCAGGAGGTGCACCCACAGTAGTGGCATATACTCCCTCAGCAAAATGAACGCCTGCGCGATGTATAAAATCTTGTTCAAGAATGCCGTCAGGACCCATAAGCGCAATGGAAGATTCTTTGGAACGTAATACCGTCAAAAATTCAGTAATGCCGTTCGGCGTAACTCCACCATAATAAATAAATGATGGTTTTTTCTTTATGATTGCATCCGCTAATGTTCGGAAATCTGCGCCCGATCTTATTGACGCGCGGCCAAGCACTTTGATACCAAAATCTTCCGTGTAACTTGTAAATATATCAGCGATCCCTTTTCCATACGCCTCACCATCGTCAAGAACAAAAACGCTCGAAAACCCAAGATCAGAGGCCCACTTGGCTCCCGCGGGGCCTTGTAGATCGTCTGTAGGACACACTCTAAAATAATGCCTGATTCCTGTCGGATAGAATATGCCCGGCTCTCCCGGTAAAAATCCTGATTTCGTTAGTCCCGGCCACGTATTACCGGGACTTACCTGGACAATGCCTGCTTCATTCAAAAGAGGCATGCTGATCTTGGCTGCCCCCGAATTAAAAGTGCCGATATAGGCTACTGTTCCATTGTCGTGGATGGCTTCTTTCGCATTTAAAGCTTCTTTTTCTCCGACCCATGCCCCAGTTTCGTCTCCATCGTCTCGGACTTCGAGACGAATTTTTGATTTCGGATTCTGGCGATTGTATTCCTCAAAAGCAAGCGTCACTGCATTTGCTATTCCACGTCCGGTTGAAACAGACAAAGGAACACTGACATATACGGCTACTGATTTTTGGATGTTTTCACGTGGCCAAGCGATATAAATGGCAACAAATGATCCAATAACTATAAAAGACGCAAAGACACTGAAGAGTATTACAATATTTCGATGAACGGTTTTCATTGAAAGTGGGGTATTATATCTGTAACGGGGATATATGCTCTCTGATTCTCTTAATAATTATTATGTCTGATCGCATACCCCGGGACATTTCATGTTGATTGTCTTAACAGAGAAGATCAAAACAAAGACGCACATCTGCTGTCATTTCTTATCCTCATCTGACACATAAGTCCAGTATACGAGCAAATAGAATTTGAGGATTCGAGTTGTCCACATTTTCGATCATGAGAGTTTTTTTCGACAGCTTCTCCCCAATAAATTGTGCTATACTATAGGCGTTTAAAAATAGCACTCCTTATTATGCTTAAAATGCGACCTCGGTTTTTTGGCATTACGTCAGGGGTTATTTTTTTGTTTATGGCTATAGCTCATTCCCTTCGTGCCCTGTATGAATGGGAAGTGGTGGTGAATGGATGAATCGTTCCTTTCTCTCTTAGTTGGACCGTAGCCCTTCTTGGATTTATTATGGCCTATTTTGCGTTTCGGCTCACGCGATAATGACTGGAAGAAAACAACGCGCTCGAAACATCCAGCGCGCGACTTTTTTCTTATTTTTTCATGGTCTCTAACGCCCTTATTTCATCACGAAGTATTGCCGCGGTTTCAAAATCAAGCGCTTTTACGGCATCTTGCATTTGTTTCTTCTTGTCTCGAATAAGCCGATGAGTATCTCCTTTGTACGCAGCCTTGTCCATTTGGAGAAGTTCTTCGGCGGTATGCTTTCTTGTGCGTTCGATGGTTTCAGTGATGTCTTTGATCGCTTTAGTAATTGATGTCGGGGTAATGCCGTGCGCCTTGTTGTACGCATCTTGTATGGCGCGGCGGCGATTGGTTTCACTAATCGCCGCAGCAAGAGATTTAGTCATTGAATCCGCATAAAGAATCACACGGCCATTTACGTTTCGCGCCGCACGCCCCATGGTCTGTATGAGCGATGTTTCAGAGCGTAAAAATCCTTCTTTGTCCGCATCGAGTATTCCCACTAACTCAACTTCGGGAAGATCCAATCCCTCACGAAGCAAGTTGACGCCAACTAGCACATCAAACTCCCCTTTCCGAAATTCAGTCAAGGTGGTAATTCGATCGAGTGTTTCCACATCGCTGTGAAGATACCGCGCTTTGATGTGTCTATTTGAAAGATATTCTGCTAAATCTTCGGCCATTTTTTTGGTGAGTGTTGTAACCATAACCCGTCCTCCACGTTGCGTGGTACAAGCTGTTTCTTCAATAAAATCAGCAACTTGTCCCCTAGACACTTCACCTTCTGGAGTATCGGAAGAACTCTTAGAAGCGCGAAGCGCTTTAATCTGAACTTGTACGCTAGATTCGGTAACAGGGCGTACGACAATTTCCGGATCAAGAAGGCCCGTAGGACGAATGATTTGTTCTACCACGCGACCGTGTGGAGGTATGCATCGTTCCCGTTCATACATCCCCGGCGTTGCTGACGTGTAGAGCACTGGACCAACCTTTGATTCAAATTCTTCAAACCGAAGGGGACGATTGTCTTTTGCAGATGGAAGACGGAACCCGTGTTCGACAAGGGTTTTCTTCCTCGACTGGTCCCCGGCGTACATGCCGGCGATTTGCGGAACGGTGACATGAGATTCGTCGATCACGGTTAAAAAATCAGCTTCTCCTGTTTTTGTACGAGGAAAATAATCAATCAGCGTATAAGGAGGCTCGCCAGGCTGCCGCCCATCGAAATGCCGTGAATAATTTTCGATGCCGTTGCAATACCCAATCTCTCGAATCATTGCAAGATCATATTTCGTCCGGCGTTTCAAACGCTCCGCTTCAAGCATCTTCCCCTCCCTATCAAACACTTTGAGTTGTTCATTAAGTTCCCGCGTGATATCCGCAATAGCTCGTGCACGTTCATCTTCAGGGGTAACATAATGCTTTGCAGGAAAGAGAAAAAATGCAGGTGGAGTGTCAAGAATTGCACGTGTTATTGCATCAATCTTTGAAATGGCATTAATCCTTTGCGTGGAAAATTCAATGCGATAAATAACGCGTTCATTGGTTGGCATAATTTCAACCATATTTCCCCGCGCTCGAAATGTTCCTGGAATAATGTCAGCGTTTGTGCGAGAAAAATACAATCCGATGAGCTGCCGTATGAGCACGTCACGGGAAAGAATGGCTCCGGCCTCTAATCGAAGATGTACTTTTTCATATTCTTCAGGCGAACCTAACCCATAAATACAAGATACGGAGGCTACCACAATGACATCACGACGAGTCAAAAGTGCTTGGGTTGATGCGTGACGCAATCGATCAATTTCTTCGTTGATCTGTGCTTCTTTTTCAATATAGGTATCGGTGATCGGCATATACGCCTCAGGCTGGTAGTAATCATAGTAAGAAACAAAATAGTGCACTGCGGCATCAGGAAAAAATTCCCTATATTCTTGGGCAAGCTGCGCTGCTAACGTTTTATTATGGGCAATCACCAGCGTAGGTTTTTCCATAGCAGCAATTACATTTGCGATAGTGAATGTTTTGCCTGAACCCGTAACCCCAAGAAGTGTTTGGTGATGTTCATGTTTCTGAAGTCCAGAAATCAACGATTCAATTGCTTTCGGTTGATCTCCCGACGGCATAAAGGAGGATGTGAGCTTAAATGTCGCCATACGGTAAGCACTATATCAGAAAGATTACAAAAGAACGCAGAAAACACTATTTTATAGCCCCCTGAATAACATTAAAATATAAGATAGAAAAAGCTATCGTAATGGAATTAGTGAACAGATCATGTGTTTTTCACGATAATTATTTATGAATTTTCTTTATTCAGCAATTAACAAAATAACGATTGTTTCGTTATGCACACTGGAGACACATTTCTCAATATTCCGCACTTCTCCATTGATAGGTGCTTGTTCTGCGTACGTGTAAAAACCAGCCATAGGTACGCTATTCCCAATCACTTCCTGTATTGCATGTATTTCTTTTTGTGCGCGTTCACGGGTACCATATAACTTATCCCGAACGTGACAACTAAAGATGATGGCGGCTTTTGGCTCTTTGCCATTCAATTGATCTTTCGCATGCGTTGCCGCGATACGAGCTGCGGCGACTGCCTCCTCCTTGCTTCCTACCATAAGCTGAACTTCAGCATCTTGGGTAATTTCTCCTCCACACACAATAGAACCATCTTCATTAACGAAAAAAGGGGCTCGGAGTAGAAATTCTTCATCATGAGAGATACGCATGCCGAGCGGATATAGAATTGCTAATTCCGCAAGTGTTTTTGATTTGAGTTTTTCCGTGTAGGATGGTCCTAGATAATCTTCATAAATAGAGATTGCCGGTTTTCCATCAAGTTCAGATAAAATCGAACCGTCAGATTTAGTCACTTTCATTGGATATCCTACTGGTATCCATCCGTGGCGTACGCCAACTCCAAACGTAAGACCTTTTGACCATCCAACACCTACAACCGAGTCTGTAAACACTTCTCCATCTAGTGATTGAAATGTTTGTTTATATAACCCGTCGTCACCAGAAGATCCTCCGATTAATGGAAAATGTTGACCAAAAACCGATAGAGCCCCTCGCACTACCGCAGAACCATTACCAGAAAGTCCATCAGGAAAGATGGTTGCAAATGCAATATCATTTCCAAGCGCATCGGTAATTGTTTTTGCCATTTCTTTCCCGGCCGTAAATGAATCTTTTTTCATATTATGTCCCACTCCTCCCGCAAAAGTAACTTGATCTGTTACAAGTGCGAAAACAACTACTGACGGCCTATTTGAAGGTCCACTGCTACTAATCTCTCCCGCAGTGGTAGTCCCAGCAACAATAGCAGTCGGGGCTGCCTTCTTAACGACACTAATTACTTCTTCAAATGAATAATTGGACGACGCGAATACAAAAACTAAATTAGGAGAGCCGCCGAGTAAACTGAAGGCGCTTTCAGCTGCATTCGCCGCCGCCGTGTAACTATCAGCATTAGCACTTATTCCAACCGCAGTACGCAACATACACAAATAGGGTTAGATGTTAATAAAATACCCGTATAAGAAAATTATAACCTGTGCTCCTTCGTTTTTCACAAGACGAATGTGTATAAAGAAATGCCTAGGATTCGAAGATATTCTTTCGAGCAGTACGTACCAACGAAACAAGAAAATTAAGGTTATGAATGGACGCAAGAGTGCCAGCTAACATCTCATTCGCTCGAAAAAGGTGCGACAAATACGCACAGGTGAAGTTCGAACACGTGTAACATGAACATCCTGTTTCGGGAGGAGAGAAATCACGAACATATTTTGCATGCAGTATGCTGATCTTACCTTTTTTTGTATATAACGTGCCCGTCCGTCCAAGACGAGTCGGTACCACACAGTCAAACATATCTATCCCTTTTTCAATTCCAGAAATAAGATCTCCTGGCTCACCAATGCCGAGAAGGTGTCTTGGAAATGCCTCGGGTAATTCATCGCATACCCATCCAACCACAGTATCCAAATCTTCTTTGACATACGAACCGCCTATTGCAAACCCATCAAAAGGCATTTCAGCGATTTTTTTTGCACTATATCGTCGTAAATCTTCGTAACGACCTCCTTGTACTACGCCGAACAACGCTTGTTTTCTTGCCGCATTTGTATTTTGGGTATGTGCTTTCCATGAACGTTCCGCCCAACGATTCGTCCGATCAAGAGCTTCTTTTTGATAGTCGTATGAGGCGGTCGCTGAAGTGCATTCGTCAAAAGCGACAATAATATCCGCACCGAGATTATGCTGAATTTCAATAGAACGTTCGGGAGTAAAACGATGAAGAGATCCATTAATATGTGAAGTGAATGTAACCCCCTCTTCGTCAATAACCGCAAGTTGCCCATGTTGCGTCGCTACATCTTCATCAAAAACCGAGGGTGTAAGCGATTGTGTAATCTCTTCTGTTTTTGCCACCTTAGTCACTTGTTTCCCAAAGGCTACGCCAAGCGAAAATACCTGAAACCCTCCTGAGTCCGTCATCATAGGACCATCCCAACCAGTAAATGCGTGTAATCCTCCAGAATCTCGCACCACCTCATCTCCCGGTTGAAGATACAGATGATAGGTGTTCGCAAGCATTATTTGAGTACCCACAAGCCGTACCATTTCCGGTGTGAGCGATTTGACAGTTCCTTTGGTTCCAACGGCAACAAACGCCGGAGTTTCAATATCGCCATGGGGCGTATGTAATATACCCGCCCGAGCCTTTCCTTTTTTCTTTTGTATATCAAACGAAATGGGGCTAGTCACGCCCCAGACGATACCATCTCGATTCAGAATATACAATTTCTATTTCTTTTTAGTATCGTGAATAATCTCACCGTCTGAAAGTTCAATGATTCTTCCTGCTTCGCGGCTATACTCTTTTTCGTGCGTTACCATTACAATCGTCTGGCCGTTTTTATATAATTGTTTAAAATACTCCAACACTAGTGACGAGGTTATCGTGTCGAGATTCGCCGTTGGTTCATCGGCAAACACTATAAGCGGGTCGTGGCCTATAGCTCGCGCGATGGAGACGCGCTGTTGTTCACCTCCGGAGAGCTGCGACGGCAGGTTATCAAGTCGATCGCCAAGATCAAGACGCGCAAGAATGTCGGACGCGGGGGGGG
>CAZFRC010000006.1:0-16133 GCA_964521185.1 uncultured Candidatus Saccharibacteria bacterium | reverse complement strand
CCCCCCCCCCCGTCCTCTCCCCTCGCATCAAAAGCGGCACCGCCACATTCTCCACCGCGGTAAGCTCCGGAATAAGCGCGTAATCTTGAAACACATATCCTAAATGATGCAAACGAAATTGGGTCCGCTCGCGTTCCGACCAATGTGCGGTATTTTTTCCATCAATCCACACCGTGCCTTTGCTTGGAATATCCAGAAGCGACAGTTGGTACAAGAGCGTTGATTTTCCTGCTCCCGATTTTCCGATAATCGCCACAAATTCTCCGCTTTCAATTTTGACCGAAACATCTCTAAGCGCGGGCGTTTCAACATCACCCTTTTGATAAATCTTTGCTATGTGTTGCGTTTCGAGCATATTGCATTATCGCCCAAGTATCGCGTCCAGCGTGTTTCGCCGGACAATAAGCTTAGCGGGAACATATCCTGCGATTACCGTAGCAATACCAATGAGAAACGACCGAATAATAGTTCCTTCTGCAGTAACAGAAATCACTCCCTCGCTAAACGGGAAATCTATTGGGTGTGCATAAAAATACGGAATGAGAAATCCGTACAAAATAATAAGTCCTAACGTGATTCCAAAAAAAGCGTAGAACAGGGAAATGCCTACATAGGAAAGCTCAATACTTATATCGGAAACGCCGATGGCCTTCAAAATGCCTATATATTTACGGCGGGTTATGGCGCTAATGAAAATCACAATAAACACAGTGATCGAAGCAACGATAAGCCCGATCGATCCCACGATATCACCAAGGAGCGAGAACGTTTTTTTGATTTCATCAAGAAATTCTCCTACCGCGTCGGCAACGGTTTGTACGCGGCCGTAAGATCCCGCGCCAGATGCTACAAGCGCTTTTTGCACCGATTCGGCCGACACCCCTTCTCGTAACCGAATGGCAAATTCGTCAACATTATAGTCAGACCGCCCGATTATTTTTCGAAGCTCGCTTCCCAACATATACACACGAAGATCGGCCGCATCGGCCTTTGTGTGAACAATACCCGTAACAGTAACTACCCGTGTGACATCGCCGATCGTCATTTGTATTTTGTCTCCCGCAAACACACCGGATAATGTTTGAAGTCCCATTCCTGCTGGAAAATAACGATCCACCAGATATGAGCCGAGAACAATGGAATCTTCGTCGCCGGATTCGAGAAAAGCCCCCTCTATAATCTTCGTATGGAGATCAGTAACGCGCTCCTCATCGGATAAATCAATGCCAACAACCTCGACGCCAACAGTATCAGGAACCGTATTCCCTTCGTAAATATTTCGCTGAAATCCAGCGACCAGTTTCGCCGCCTCACCATACCGCCCACTTATCGCGACAACTTCTGGATTAGTTTCAATAAGCGCACGAAGCGTACTGCTATTCTCAATATAATTTTTTTCAGGAAATTTACTGATCAGAATGTCTCCTGCATAGCGGCGATTGTATGTATTGAGAGCTCCGTCAATCAATCCAACCAAAATGCCGCTAATCGCCGCAAGATTCAAAAAAGTGAGGGTCATAATGAAAATCACAAGACCCGTCTGCCATATGCTCCCCCGTCGAATGGTTCGACTGGCAAGGAGGAACGCCACCGTAAGAATAGGCCTCATGGCTCCTTTCTGACGTAATCTACCGATGTAATGCCCGATACAATCTCCACCGTTCCATCCGTTGAGCGCGCGCCCAATACAATCGGGGTAAACTCATCGCCAGACATCGTTTTTCGATATACTCCTGTCTTACCATTTTCCACCACAATGCTCTGGAATGGAATAGTGATTGCGCTGTTTTTTATTATCGTACGAATTCGTACGTTTGCAGTAAGCCCCGCACGGATGCGCGGATCGTGATTGTCGGCAAAAAGAAGCGTTACCCCGTAGGTGGGAACCCCACTTTTAAGTTCTTCAGTTGGTTCTATTTTAGCGACAGACACAGGGAATGTCTCTCCTGTGCCGTATGCATCAAAGGTAAGTTTTCCAAGAAGACCTTGAGACAACCCGCCGATATCCAGTTCCGATACATTGGCTTTTACTTCATACAGATCCTCAGTCTGCACGACGCCCACCGTCTCATACGCGGGAATCACTTCTCCGATTTCAAATAACGAACGGCTGACAATACCCTGAATGGGCGCGCGTAACGTGTATTTTTTCTCCTCCATTACGAATCGAGCAACCGTTGCTTCGGCGGCCGTTGCTTCGGCTTTCGCTTCTCGCAACTCCTCTTCGGTTGCTCCCGTTTGAGTAAGGGCTAGATTCTCCTTGGCAAGCGTGAGATCAGACACCGCGGTGGTTTTTGTATTTTCAGCAGTAATCAATGCCGCCAACGAAGAGGTGATCGTAGCACGTGCAGTACCGACGCTTGCACTCCATCCATCAATAGTTGTCTTGGGACGTAACGGGGTCGGTGACAGTGTGCGTATGGCATCCGAAAGATGGTCGAGGAGCGTAGCGGTCGCAACGAGCGCTTTTTTCGCATCTAACACGTCGGACGGAGTGGTAGTGGTGGCGATAATCGCGCGCGTTGCCCATTCCCGAAGGGATGGTTCTATAGCCTGTCGTTCATTTTCAAGTATAGTTTGAAGAGACGAGTCTGTAGATGTAAAAATGAGCGTGGGGTCGTAGGCCACATTCTCAAAAAACTGATCTGCTTTGGTAATGACTCCGTTTCGCGCGTCAGTATACGCGCTTTGAATTTTATTGAGGAGTGTTTGTTCACTGTTTTGAAGAGTCGTTTCGGCACTGAACACTTTTTGCTTCGCCACCGAAACTTCTTCGGGGCGTGGACGTGCCTGTAGTTTGGAAACATTCTGATTTGCAACATCTAGATTTGCCTGCGCTTCCATAATGGTCGCGCGAATATCTCGCGTGTCGAGGCGTGCCACAACATCTCCTTCTTTTACTTGGTTTCCAGAATCCAACACATACACCAATCGTCCCGGAACCTCAAACGATAATTCAACGCGTTCAAGCGGAACGACAGAACCGGCAAAGGTTACATCCGTCTCAAACGGCCCCTCCGTCACTTGCACGTATTCCGGAATCGCTTCGTGTTTAAAAAAATACCAACCCCCTATTGCCATGATAACGACGCCAAGAAATGCGGCGTATGTACCGTTTCGCTCGAACAATCGTCGAACTATCATTCTCATGGTAATGATTATTGTACCACCTTGCACAAAAAACGATCGTTCTCTCCTTATACAAGAAGGCCGAACTATGTGGAAGATACTGACATATTCTCAGGGTCGCTTCCTTTCTTCTGTACCTATAGAAAGATTATGTGCCCCTCAACGAGATAATATGTTCTAGATGTGCATAAGCTTCTTTCCACAATTCTTCTAAATCTTTTTTTGCTTCCCCATCGAGACTCCGTCTCTCTGGAGTATCCGAAGGATCATGCCAAATATCGATCGGTTCTTTAGGAAGAAGAACCTCAAACGCGTATTCTCTTGGACTTATTAGTGCCTTTTTCCCCTCTTCAGATAAAAGCCATTGCCCATATGCATGGTAAAAGCTGTCGGGGTTGAGAAGAAATATCCGACCCAAATCCTCCGCCAACTGAACGTATGGGACTGGCAGTTCTTCTACCAGCTTTGACATGTCCCGTCTTTGTGGTTCTCCCTCTTGGCTCATACGTAAATATTACCAATCTAATTCTCCTGTCTTGTATTCAGTGACACGGGTTTCAAAAAAGTTCTTCTCCTTAGGCACGTCCATAATTTCACTCATCCATGGAAATGGATTTTCCACATTATACTGCCTTGGAAGGTTAATACGCTCCAGACGGCGGTCGGCAATATGCTCCACATACTGTTTAACGGTATTCGGTGTTAACCCAAGAATACCTCGAGGAAGCGCGTCGTCAGCATATCTTTCTTCAAGCTCTACTCCGCACTTAATTTTGCTCACCAGATCGTCCTTAAATTGCGGTGTCCATATTTCAGGATTTTCAGAAACGATGGCGTTAATCAAATCCGATCCGAACGCCAGGTGCACTGATTCATCGCGGAGAATAAATTGGAATTGCTCCCCCACTCCCACCATGCGATTTTTGCGAAGCATGGAAAGCATCATGGCAAACCCTGCATAAAAGAAGATACCTTCCATAATTACATAGAAGCCGACAAGGTCATGGACAAATTTTTGGATATTTTCAACCCCCTCGGTGCTGAAATTTGGATCAAAAACCGATTTGGTCATTTGAACGACGAACTCGTCTTTTTCCTTAATTGAAGGAATGGTGAGATACATGTTGTACACATCGTCGGGATCAAGTCCGAGCGTGTCGCAGCTGTATATGAATGTGTCAGTATGTACCGCCTCTTCGTATGCCTGTCGAAGCAGATACTGGCGGCATTCCGGATTCGTTATATGACGATATACGGCAAGAACGAGATTGTTTGCAGTCAGGGATTCGGCGGTCGAAAAGAATCCCAGATTCCACATAATCATCCTTCGTTCTTCTTCGGAAAGGCCGCCAGGTTTTTTCCATAATTCGACGTCAAGCTGCATGGATACCTCCTCCGGAACCCAGTTATTCGCTACGCCGCGTTTATAATGTTCGCGCGCCCACGGGTATCGAAGTGGGAGAATCTTGTTCGGATCGGTGCTTGGATTGTTAATAATACGCTTGATTGCCGTTTTCGTTACCGAATGAGGCATGACTTGTGAGGAGTCAGACATGGTATGTTACTGAATATTTGGATAATGGATATCGAGTTCCTTTTTCCCCTTTGTGTTTTACGCAGAACATGATTCGCAAGTATCTCCAGAAATAATTTCCGTGACGCCATGATCGCGGTGCGAATGTATCGGCTGTGTCAACGGTTGAGAAGACGCGAGGACTTCCGGAACTACCACCGGAGCAACTACTGCTTTCTGAAAAACTTCTGACATCGCATACTGCCCAAATGAGGTAGTCGATGAGGGGGTACTCATTACTACCATTTCTTCGCGCACAACGCTAATGGGTGATGGGATAGAATCATCTGCTCGCTTTATATCCGTCTTTGAAGTTCCTCCGAATTTCGCAAGATCAATGGTGGACTTTTCTATGCGGGACGCGCCGAGCGTTCGAAGGTAATATGTGGTCTTGAGCCCCAACCGCCACGCATACTGGTATATTTGAGAGAGGTCTTTACCGGAAGTGCCGCCGTAGAATATGTTGAGCGACTGGCTTTGATCAATCCACCTGCCGCGAAATGCTGCCGCCTTGATGAGCCACTGAGGAGCAATTTCAAATACTTCTTTATATTTTTCTTTCAGATCAACCGGCATATCGGCAATTTCTTGAACGCTGCCATCATGAAATTTGAGTTGCTCGAGCATCTCTCGATGCCACAATCCTCGAGCCTTCAGATCTTCAACAAGAAACTCATTCACTACCATAAAATCACCTGCCATGTTCGATTTCACGTAGATATTTTTGTATACGGGCTCAATAGTCGGAAAACATCCCGCGATATTGGCTGTGGTCGCTGTTGGCGCGTTTGCCATCGTGTTTGAATTTCTCATACCATATTGTCGGATGGCATCTCGAACCACACTCCAAGTAAGTCGTTCGTTTCGAGGCACTTCGACGGGCAATCCTCTTTCTTTTTCAAGAAGCTCAATCGTATCTTGAGGTAAAATACCCCTATCCCATTTGCTTCCACGATAAGTCTCATAAGTTCCACGTTCTTTAGCAAGCATCGATGATGCCAAAATAGTGTGGTAGGCAATTATCTCCATGCTCTCATCAGAAAATGCCACGGCCGCTTCAGAATCAAAGTTAATGTTTAGTTTATACAGTGCGTCTTGAAGTCCACGAATTCCAAGACCTACAGGACGGTGGCGCATGTTGGAACGCTTTGCATCCTCAGTCGCGTAATAATTAATATCAATCACATTATCAAGCATTCGCATGGCAACAGGAACCACTCGAGCAACAATGTCCTGACTAAATCGACCATTTTCAATAAACCGCGCCATGTTAAGCGAACCAAGATTGCATACAGCAGTTTCTTCTGCTGACGTATTCAGCGTTATTTCAGTGCATAAATTAGAACAATGCACAACACCGACATGATCCTGAGGTGAGCGGATATTAGAGGGATCTTTCCATGTAATCCAAGGATGTCCCGTTTCATAGAGCATAGTGAGAGCTTTTCGCCACAGATCTTTTGCTCTAACCGTCTTAAATAGACGTATGTTCCCCTCTCCTGCTTTTTTTTCGTATGCGACATAACATTCTTCAAACCGTGTACCGTATACCTCGTGGAGTTCTGGAACTTCATCCGGAGAAAAAAGCGTCCATTCGCCGTCTTCTTGGAGACGCTTCATAAAGAGGTCCGGAATCCAAATTGCGGTGTTTAAATCATGGGTTCGTCGCCGCTCATCTCCTGTATTTTTTCTCAGTTCTATGAAATCCTCAACGTCAAAATGCCACATTTCAAGATATACGGCTGCTGCCCCACGTCGTCTTCCTGAACGATTAATGGAAATGGTAACGTCATTCTCTATTTTTAAAAACGGAATGACACCCTGACTTTCGACGCCGGTTGTCTTAATCAGCGCTCCGGTACCTCGGACGGATGTCCAGTCTGTACCATTTCCTCCAGCATATTTAAGAAGCTGAGCGCCGTCACTATAGTGCTTGAAGATATGATGAAGGTCATCAGGTACTGTCATAAGAAAACATGAAGAAAGCTGGGGGTAACTGAATCCGGAGTGATAGAGTGTTGGAGATGATGGCGTATAGTACATTTCTGCCATAATGGTGTAAAATTCGACCGCCCATTTCGCCCGATCTTCGGGGGTTTTTTCAACCAAAGCTGTTCCCATAGCAACACGCATCCAAAACATTTGAGGAGCCTCAAGCAATTGGCGTGTGTGATTGTCGCGCATCAAATAATTTGTGTGCAGAGTTTGTAATCCGAGATATTTAAAAGAACTGTCCAGATCAATTTTGAGCGCGTGCGACAGCATATCGAGATCAAACTCAAGCATCCGTGAATCGAGTTTTCCGATTCGCACTCCCTCGGCGATGTTCTTTTTAAACGCTTCGCGATATTGGTCGTGCAACTTCGAGTAATCAATCCCGTTTCCAATCACCTCGCGATAGATGGACTGAAGAAGGAGACGTGCCGCCACGACGGCATACCCCGGATCTCGTTCGATAAACGAACGAACCACCATAATAAGCACTTCATGTATGTCTTTAGTCGAAATGCCTTCATACATTTCTTGGCGTACCTGGGAAACCACGGTGCGTACGTTCACCACATTTTCATATCCTTTCATTGCATACGAAAGGGTCTTGATGATTTTTTCTTCATCGAACGCCACCTCGCTTCCGTCACGTTTTTTTATTCGAAGAGATTTTTCAGCAATCTTGTCGATAATCTCTTCTTTGCGCTGCTCACGCATTTTTGCGTGTTCATAACGATAGATGATGTACGCCTTGGACACGTCAAAAAAACCGCGCTCCATAAGAGCCCTTTCTACAATATCCTGTACTAATTCTACCGTCGGTGGCGTATGCGGCGTCGCGCGTTGCAGGAGACTCCGAAGTACTTGGTTCGCGATTGATTCAGCTTCGTTGGTGTGTCGATCTTGAAGCACTTCGAAAAACGCTTTCTCGACTGCATTAACTATCTTTGACGGCACAAAATCAACGATCTGACCATTCCTTTTAATTATTTTTTCTATGACGGGCGACATAGAAGCATTGTGTTAAGTTATTAATGATGTGCACATGCGGGCGACAAAGGGGCATCGGCGTTGTGCAATGCGCCGACTCCTCCTCAAAAAGTTACACCTATTAAGGGACAGGTTCTAAGGATTCATAAACCACTCATTCGTTCCAGAGTTACCATTATAGTGCGCGCGGATACTTATGCGTGTGGACAAGTATTTTTTGATATGTGACGGAGACAATGTCAAACACTTTCCTGGATTTCTAAAGGAAAATATGCGATTTTTTAATCGTGTAAAATTGAAAAGCTATCAATAAGAAAATATAGATTTTCTTACGAAATAACCATCTTGCATATATACGTTTGGCACCCCTTCTGTATTCGATTACCTCACCAAAAACGAGGCTCTCACGGTTACCATTATCTCCTTTTCAGCGCTTCCGGTATCATACGCGCCAAAATCAGCGACATCGACGGAATTTTTTGACATTACCTGTACTACGCCAGATTGAGCGCTGCGGAGTGTTCCCACTTTTGTGCCGCTTGCACCCGCGATTTCCTCGGCCCGCCTCCTTGCGTCAATCAGCGCATCTGAAAGAAGCTCTACGCGAAGATCGGGAAGTTTTGAATAAAAATATTCAACGGGCGAAGCAGCGAAAAACACCCCTTTCGACGCAAGTTCTCCCGCAGCGTTTGCAAGCGCGGTCAATTGATCAGGACTCTTGCTGTGTATCGTCACCGTCTGCCGGAGCACGTACTCACGTGGTCGTCCATCACCATTTGAGCTGTATTCATATACTTCCTCGGTAAACACGGGAGATACGGTGATATCCGAATCAAGGGTGCCCTTTCGGTTAAGGAAGAGGCGAACTTCCTGTAAATCCTGATTCATCCGAGTATATCCCTGTGTAAGGGTTGCGGCGGTGACTCGGCGCGAAAAATTACCAGACCATTTTGCGGTATCCGATTGCACGGATTTTTTGGCTGAACCGGTTACCGATACCGTGTGGTCAAGTGAACGCACCGCATAGAATGAATAAGCTCCCACTAACACAGACGCCAGAAATCCAAAGGCGAGAATGATTGCAGGAGCAATAAAATCATTTCTATGACCCAGAGCAGTGTTCGAAGGAATTTCTTTTTGAGAAGACGCGGCTATGGGCATTTCTGTTTCAAGGGAGGAAGGTTTCGTTATTTCATCAGACGCGCCTGCGATTGGCGAGTATCCAGCGCCATACGGATCATTGCTATGGAGTAGTACTTTTTCTTTTTTCGGCTCAATTTGAATGGAGGCGAGTTTTGCGTAATAATCCGCCCGCGTGCGAAGATGCGCAAGCACTATCTTTCCCGTCATAATTGGATCATCCCACGTTATATTTGTCTCTGGATTACGACTTCCATGTTCGAGTTCTATATCCATTCCTCCTCGAAAATCCTCAACCGTAAAAGGTGCGTTATCCCAATCGATGGAAAGACGGGTACCGACGTTGAACGCCTCTTCTCGAGTAAAATCTCTTCTCATGGCGGGAAGTATACCCCTCTACCGCCGTTACTCAAGCGACAAAATATTGCGCCACATATCTCCGAAAAATAAAAACTAGAAAAAGCCCCTTATCGCGGAATTACTCATCACATCCTGCGAGAAATGTGGTTCCCCCCTTGTCCATTTTTGCAGTAGTTTCAGAAATGGATTGAATTCTTTCTGATGAAATTTGAACGGAAAGCAAAAGCCCGCACGAAACCTTTGCATTCCAATACTGATCAAACACAAAGTTACCTATCGAATAATAAATCCATTTTCCATTATATTTTTCTTTAATCTGAATGACGTGAGGATGCGTACCGATAATAAGATCAGCGCCGGAATCAATCATATCCCGCGCGCGGTATCCTCGTATTCGTTTCCCCAGTGAGCATACACGATGACTACGTTCCCCTTTTCTTTAAGCATTCCAATGTCCGCAAGTGTCTTTTCTTCATTCGGCCGCCAAAATTCATTCCATGCAACAAAAGCGATTGGTATACCTTCCGTGGTTGTCGCGAATATCGAATAACGAGCGTCAAGCGGATCTCCAAACCATGAAATGCCTGCTTGCATAAGCCGCATTCGTGTTTGCTCCAGTCCATCCGGACCGAAGTTGAGGATATGATTATTACCTATTGATACAACGCTCATTCGAGCATTCGACAACGCACGAGACACCTGAGGATCGAATGTAAATGTAAGAATATCAGACGATGAAGTGCCTGTATGGGAATACAGTGACGGGTACGAAGTGATCGGCCCCTCCAAATTGCCGACAACTAAATCTGCGTTTTCAAACATCGTCCGCACCTTATCGAATATAGCGTCGTAGCCATTGACGACTGCTTTTTTCCGTATATGCCGATCAAACATCATGTCGCCGACAAACACGACGGTCACAAGGGGTTCAGCAGGCGATTGAACGGCATGAGTTGGCGATACTTCTCTCGAAACCTCTATCGGAGCATGCGCTACCAATGAGTACACGACGAAGAATGCGGCCAACACCACCACACACATAAATACGCTTAGTATCCTGTTGGTTTTTGCATGCAGAGTGTTCACATCTACATCACTCTTTACGCCCAAAAAATTTTTTCCGCACATAGCGACCAATAAAATAATTTCCCACGATGACGAATAGTATGAATAATCCTACAGAAAACTGAAGGTAGTATGCGGTGTCTTTAACGGAATCAAGCGATATCTCTATCGAATACATTACGCCAACCAAAAACAACGCCCATAAGAATGCACCGCCAAGCGATGCGACAATATACGATCGATATGGAATTTGATGCATACCACATAAAATTTGAAGCGGCCACCTTGTGCCATGGATGAATTTTGACATAAACACGATCGAAAACACTCGATCGCGTAACACCAGAGAAAGCCAATCCATTGTATCGCGTCGGCGCGCGAAAAAAGACAGTTGAAATAGCCATTCACGGTCTATCCAGCGCCCCACGACATACCACAAAGTGTCCGATAGAAGTGTCGCGATCACCACAAGCGCCAGAACAACAGACAGCTGAAGTGTTCCCTCAACAGCAAAATAGATGGCTGGAACCAAGGCAAGCTCCCCTCCGATCATAAGACCACTAAATACGATGAGATAACTCGTTAAAAAACTCCCCATTCATTATTTATAGCATTTTTTGTAGTTTTTCCTTCTAGCACTATATTAGGCGGTGAGTTTTACCACATTCTTTGGGGCGTTCGAAAGAAATCCTTCAACATTCTCAACAGTGGTTTGTAAGATTCGCATTAACGCCTCCTCAGTGTTGAATGCACTGTGCGGAGTAACGATAACGTTTTGCATACGAATCAGCGCGTGGTTATCAAGTAAAAGCTTCATTTCGTTTTCTTGTATCTTGTCCGAGGCGAGCAGCTCGAGCTCTTCTTTAAGCTCGGCCTCTCCTTCAAGCACATCAAGGCCAGCCCCTCGCAAATGCCCTTTTTCAAGAGCCTCGACAAGTGCATCGGTTTCGACAACGGACCCGCGGCTTGTATTGATCAATACCGATCCCTTCTTCATTTTGAATATATTGTTCGAATTGATGAGATGCGTGGTTTCTTTCATCGCCGGAACGTGAATCGTTACCACGTCTGACTCGACCAACAATGCTTCAAGGCTCGGCATATACGTAAACCCCATCTGAGTTGCCAATTCAGCATTTGGAAATGCGTCATGCGCAATTATTTTCATATTAAACCCTTTACCTATTTGAATTGCATGGCGACCAATACGTCCAGTACCAAGCACTCCAAGCGTACGCCCGCTCAAATCAAATCCACGAAGTCCCGACGGATCAAAATTGCCTCCTTCGCGAAGCCGATCATATCCGTCATATATCCGTTTAGACAGCGCAAGCAAGAGACCGAATGCGTGTTCGGCAACGGTATTTTCTCCATACGAAGGAACACTTGATATCACCACATTCCGCGCCGCACATTCCGCAAGATCAATATGATCGAATCCCGTGGATCTTGTTGCGATATGTCGAAGGTGTGGAAACGCGTTCAATACGGCACTGTCGACTCGTGAATCGACAAATACACAGATAATATCGAGGTCTCGTTCTTCGGGAATATGCGCAGCATCAAGCGCGTGCGCATAAAAAAACAGTTCCAATTTGGAACCGAACTTCTCCCGAATTACTGTTTCCTCCCATGCTTCATATCCGAAAAATCCAAGCTTCATGAAAAATTAACATTAACAAATAAAGAGACGGGACAAGCGCCTACCTTAACTAAGACGATGTTTGCATCTTACCAACAACTTCTTCCGTACTTTTTTCATCAGCACTCGGTTTATAAAATACCAAATAATACCCATCGAGATCAATGAGGTTGAATTCTTTTCTCCCCCAGGGCCACTTTTGCATTTCAACAGTAATTGGGGCTTGCATACTTCGAAGCTCCATGTAATATTCATCAATCTTTAGTATGGGGATATAGATATACACGGATTCTTTTTCTGAATTCACATCGGCGCTTTCCGTAATCCCGGGAGCATCGCGCCGAAAAAACTGAAGTTCAAGTCCAGGGGCTGAAATAAGTGAAGAATCAGAACTTCGTGTATTGACCTTAAACCCGAGCATTTCATAAAAACTCGCAGTCATGAGTGGATCATAAGAGACAAGAGAAATATGGCGCGCGAGACGCTCGGATGGTGCAACTAGTTGGTTTTGCGGTTGATATTGATCCATAATCAAGAATGAGTCGCAGGCTCAAAATTCTTACCTCTACTACACTAAACAATAGTAGTGTACCCCATAGTAAGGGTAATACTGAACGTCTGAATGTGAATATCCAAGAGAAATTTATCAGAAATCTATTCCATTTCAGGTACGGATGTCTGTATTGTTGCTTTATTCTTTGCAGATTCAATTAAAACCTTGAATTCATCAACAGTGCGTGGATTCACGATCTTTTCTCCATTGATAAAAAAGGTAGGGGTCGCTCTCACTCCAATTTTAAATCCTGCAGCTCGCATGTCCATTATCTTGGTTCGAAGATCTTCCCTGGCACGATCAGCCTCAAATTGCGCTAGGTCGAGCGAAAGGGAATCGGCGTATTGCCTAAACGCAGCCTCGTGATCTCCAGCCGTCCATTGCTGTTGATTGGAAAACAGGAGATCTTCCATCTCGAAAAATTTTCCCTGCGCGCCGGCTGCCTCCGCGACAAGCGCAGAGACAAGCGCCTTTTGATGTGATTCAACAAGCGGAAAATGTCGGAACACGAACGCGACATCGACAGGATACATTCCAATCACTTCTTTGACCAATGGGTGATACGCGCCGCACGCAGGACATTGAAAATCGCCATACTCAATGATTACCACAGGGGCATTTTTATTGCCTAATATCCAGTCTGATTCAGTTATTTGAAGCAGCTCGACATCAGTGCCCGCAGGTAACTGCGCTCTTTTGATTACATATCCTCCGCCAATCAGAAACAGGACAAGGATTAGAATTCCCAAAAGAAACTTGGCATTCATAATATGCACATTATACCTCTTTTGCACAATCCGATACAATCATTGCTATGGATTCATTTTGTGACATGTTGATATTTTTGACAGATACTAATATACACGACACCTTAATGTGCTTGAGCATGCGAAACATAAACAGGGATCCTAATACCATTCCAGTAATCATATCGAACGGTATGACGGAAAGCTTCGCACCCTCTTACTGCACTGAATGAATCAGATCTCCTAAAGAACTTTCCCTGTTCGTATTCATGGAATACTCAGCGCCACCACAGAAAGTACCGTGCACCCTTTCAATATTATTGACCCATCAAAGAAACCCCCTCTGCCAACGTTACCGTTTTTATGCCAGTTTGCACTATGTAGTCAATAATACCTTGTAGTGTTTCGGGAGTGTTGCTGTATTGTCCAAGCCCATATCCTTGCTCATGGAATTCCATGATGAGCCATTCTTTATTCTGTTTTGCGCGATCAATCCATCCCCGTACTTCATTAATGGTGGTATGGGATTCTACATGTTGATCGAGAAGAGCATATCGGTCGCTTGTTTTGATATTAAATCCTGCGTTAACGCTTCGCGCTCCTATAAATCCCGCGTTTTGTACCATTTGTTTTTCCCGACTGGTAAAAGCTCCGTATGGATACGTAAATGTCAAAACTGGAGAAAATCCAAGATCAAGAAGATCTTGCCTGGATCCTGTAATCTCAGCATTTGCCTGCGCGTCGGAAAGGGTGGTCAAATTGGTGTGGGTCCGAGTATGTGCTGCTATTTCGTGTCCTGCATTCGCCATCGCGCGTAAATCAGCAAGCGTCATATAAAAATCGCTTGAGCCAATTACTCCAGAAATAATGTATTGGGAAGACTTGATTCCCTTGGCGTTCAGTTTTGGAATGGCAATGTTATAAACACTCTTTGCTCCGTCATCAAACGCGAGAGTAACCATGCCTTCGGAGAAGTGTTCTCCGGACAATTGGACTAGGTTGAAATTGTCTACGGTAAGCGTTCCCACTTGTTGTATAAGATGAAATACTGTAACCGCGACCACTCCCGCTGGTATTTCAAATTCAGCTCTTCCTATTTGCCAAGAGCCGCCTGTCCCAGGATTAAATCCTATGTCTGTGTAAGAGAACGAGCCGTTCTGATGGGTGAATTGCGCAGTAATGACAGACGGCACGTCTGACTTGAACTGGTTAGTGAATCTCCATCGAGTTTTTTCAACGACGGGAATTGGGTTAAAAAACCATTTTACATCCCCTCCCCCCGAACCTTTTGATGCAATACGGACCTCAGCCGCGTGATTCCCATGGATGCCAGGGACGGGGTAACGATGGGTCGCCTGTATATCACCCCACCCGCCACGACCCCACGATTCAGGAGTGTTCGGATCGCTGGTCATTGCGATTTCAAACGAAGGATTGGGAATCGGATTTACTCCACCACCAGAAGAACTCGAGCTCGAAGAAGAACTGCCACCTGAACTCGACGAACTAGATGAGGAACTTGAACTCCCTGACGACGAGCTGCTTCCGCTTTTGACTACTACAGTAAGAACCGCATCTCCTCCTCCGGGGCAGAGGCTTGGAGTGCCCGCATATAATTCAGTGGTACGAAAATGATATTCGTAGGTTCCTGGAGAAGATTGGGATACCAACGCAACACCGTTCTTTGAGAATGTGTTTGAATAAATGCGCCAATCTTTTTCTTGTGGCCACGCTCCGTCTGTTTTTCTGTAAATTCGCGCCACTTTTCCACTATATCCATTTGCAGCCACGTCAACGAGAAAAATCGATCGCGGAGACACAGTAATACTTGTCTTCCCTGACGATAAAATACTGCATGTCTGATTTATTCCACCACTAGAAGAACTGCTGCTCGAACTAGATGAACTTCCCGAGGAGCTACTGCTCGAACTAGATGAACTTCCCGAGAGATGTGTTACAGTAACTTTTATTACCGCATCTCCCTGCGGACACAGGCTTGGGGTGCCTGCTTTCGATTCAGTAACACGAAAACGATATTCATACGTTCCTGGAAGGGTTTGGGCGCGAATTGGCACCTTTGTCATAGAAAAATCATTTCCGATGTTGGTCCATGTTTTTTCTTGCGGCCACTGTATTAATGTTTTGCGGTAAATACGGGCTGTTTTTCCCAAAAATCCTGAAGCCGAAACATCAACAAAAAATTCCTGACCAGGCGAAACGCTGATCGAAGATCCTCCGCTTCCATATATGTTCATCGTACAACTTGCGGCAAATGCATGACGCGGAAGAACTGTAAAAAACACAATGGCAGAGCAAACAAAAAGAAAAGCGAAAACCAGTGTAAATAGAAGATTCCAGAAACGAGTATTCATCGGAATAAATAGTTAAACTGCTAGAACAACAGAAAAGCCCGTTTCCCCTTAGGAAGCAATATATCACTGTTTTTTATAAAAGAATAGCCAAAATAGTCCTAATTTCCAGTATTTTTTACCATCCAACAAAATTGGACGAGAGTCAATTCTCCGGCTTTGCTTATTCAAATGTTACCAAAAAGAACTCTTTCTTCCCTTTTTTAATAAGTATTTCAGAACGAGTCTCGTGCGGATCCACCAGCTTTTTTTCAGCATCAATAACTTTTGATCCGTTTATCAGGATTGAACCGCTTTCTATAAGCCTTCGCGCTTCTGTTTTTGAAACGCCCGCAGCTTCCGCCACCAATGCAGTGGCTGTCATGTGTGTAAGTATTGGTTTTTTTATGGTAAGTGCGGGAATTTCTCCTCGTAACATATTTAAATCCGTTTTAGAAAGCGAAGACATATCGGCGACGCCAAAAAGAAGTTCGGATACGCGCAAAGCGCTTTCTGCCCGGGCTTCTCCATGAACGAGTGTGGTGACCTCGCGCGCGAGGCGCTTCTCGGCCTGCTTCATCTCCTGCTGGACTTTGTC
>CAZFRC010000005.1:44842-45879 GCA_964521185.1 uncultured Candidatus Saccharibacteria bacterium | reverse complement strand
TGTGGAAGACGAGACATCACCTGATTCCACTCCGTTTATTGTAGACGCATCAGGCAATGTCGGTATTGGGAAAAATGCACCTTCATATAAATTACAAATTGCTGGATCTGTAGCACCAACTTCACACCTATCGACCGTAGACAACCTTGGAGGTGTGTCAAATTATTGGGGGACAACATATACTGATAATCTTGCTGTATACAATGGAGGGGGTGTCGGCATAGACACAAGTGGTTTTGATTTAAATATTGGTACAGGGAAGCTATTTATACAAAACACCACTGGCAATATCGGTATTAGCACATCTTCTCCCGGTACCATTCTTTCGGTACAAGGAGTGGCAAACTTACATACCGCGACATCAACGTTCTACAGCACCGGCGGCATAAATCTCTCAGGAGGATGTTTCGCGGTCAACGGCACTTGCATTACCGGGGGAGGCGTATCGACATTCCTTTCTCTTCTGGATACCCCATCTTCATTCACCGCGAATAGAATTTTGTTTACCAACTCCGGAGCGACAGCGCTCACCGACTCTGCAAGCTTTGTCTTTACCGGCAGTAATCTTGGAATCGGAACATCATCTCCGTTCGCCACTCTCTCTGTTGCCGGAAGCATTTACGCATCCTCTACCGCAACGTCTACGTTTCTTGGATCTTTCGTGATAGATGAAGGAAGATTTTCACATGATTATGTTGCGGGAAAAACCTCTATCACCAACCTTGACCTAGGCCCGATGCGTTTTGAAGACAATGCGGGATGGGTTTCGTGGATCGATCTTCCGGTTGGAACGGGAGTTGCAACGGGAACCGTTGAGGCATTCAGCGCACAACTCGACTCTCTTGAAGTGTTCTCGGTGTGGGGCGAAGTAACTACGGCGCATCTTGGCGAGATTGGAAAATTGCGCGCTGTTGTGGGAACAACATCGTCATCCGTGCTGTCGTCAAACAACATCCCGTATGGTTCGCTGATTATCTCGGACGGTTCCATTTGCGTGGATAACGGCGGCGGAACTAATTGCGACGACGCGGGCAATT
>CAZFRC010000005.1:43628-44832 GCA_964521185.1 uncultured Candidatus Saccharibacteria bacterium | reverse complement strand
CCGCGGAAACCACCTCGATCCAAAACATCGACATCGCGGAAAATTTCCCTACGCATGACGAAACCCTGATGCCAGGAGAAATTGTCATGCTTGATGCGGAAATTGCTCCAATTTGCGATGGCGTTCGCGATATCGGCGAAGGTGTCGTGTGTGAAAATTACGCGACAAGCACCGTTCCGTTTGTCACGCGCGCACATCAGGACGCCTCCGAAAGCCAGCCGATCCTAGGAGTTATTTCAACTGCACCGGGTGTGCTTCTCGGAGGATTTGGTTCCGACACTCTCGTCGAATACACCAAAAAACCCGTTGCCCTCAAGGGTCGCGTTCCTGTCATAGTGTCAAATGAAGCCGGAGATATCATGCCGGGGGATTATCTTACTCTGTCATCAATGCCTGGAGTCGCGACGAAAGCGACGTCAAGCGGCATGATGATAGGAACGGCGCTCGAACATTTTGAATCAGGAGCAACCACTACCCAAACCGCGACAATTCTCGTGTTTGTCGATACGGATTATGAAGTGCTGGAAAACCAATTCCATATCGCAGGAGACGGAAAGATCGGCATCGGCACCACGACTCCTTCCTATGAACTTCAGGTTGCGGGATCTGTCGCGGCAAATGCATTCGTAAACATCTCTTCGTCCGGAATGAAGCGCGATATTGAATATGTTGACGATGAAGAAAAGGAGGATCATCTGGAAATCATTCGCGGGCTTGACGTTGCAACATACCATTATTTGGAAGACGGAGACGACGATCCTCTTCGATTTGGTTTCATTGCCGAAGAATCGCCATCCGAAATTCTTTCGGTTGCGTCAACGACCGACGGCAACATTCTTGCTGGGGTTGATCTCTACAAACTATCAAGCATCACCGTGGCGGCGCTCCAAGTATTGGCGGATAAGGTGGACGATCTCGATCTCCGAGTCTCGTCACTCGAAGCTCTGGTCGGAATAACCGCCGCTTCAAGCACGCACGCAACCACAACTGCTCCGGATTCGATAGGATTCTTTGAACAATTTGGCATTGCCATTATGAATGGAATTACGAAGATTGCGGATCTTGCCGCGAACGCTCTCACCGTCGGTTCTCCGGAAAAACCAGCGGGCATTACGCTGTATGACGAGGCTACCGGCGAAGCGTATTGCGTAAAGATTCGGAACGGAGACATGGTGCATGAAGTCGGCGCTTGCTCGGCTAAAGG
>CAZFRC010000005.1:12990-43618 GCA_964521185.1 uncultured Candidatus Saccharibacteria bacterium | reverse complement strand
CCCCGGGGGAAGGAGACGAAGGAGGCTCGGAGACGAACGCCGATCCTTCCTCTGATTCCGAAGCGCCAATTATTTCGGTGCAGGGCAATAACCCCGCGACTATCGAGATAGGCGATACGTACAATGATCTCGGGGTGATTGTGACTGATAATGTTGACCATAATTTGGGACACAAGATTTTCGTAAATGACACGGAAGTCTCGGAAGTCTCTCTTGATACTGCTTCGTCGACGACATATACCATCCGTTACGAATCAACGGACCAGGCGGGGAACATCGGATATGCCGAGCGGGTAGTGATTGTAGGAAGCGGGACGGCTGTGTCGGCTGGCGAAAACGCACAAGCTGAAAGCGTTGATCAACCAGGAGGCAACGAAGAGAGCCCTACAGCGGGAACAGATCCTTCATCGGGAAATCAAGAAGAAGTATCTTCGACTCCTCCTTCCGGTTCGGGAGTTTCGGAAGGGACAAACGAGAATGATAATGGCTAACCCGAAGCGAGATGTTATTTCATGACAGGAGGCATACCATGACTACTTCAAAATCCACAAAAAATAAACGTTACGAAGCATTTTCGTTTCAGACCAAATTTTTAATGGTGTTTGGCGCCGTAGCTTTTGTCGTTTTTACATCGTATTTTTTTAACGTGCGCGGTTCAGCCAATTACGGCGTGACGCTTCTTTCCCAACCTTCGATCGAAAACGGACTCATTGCTCATTGGACGTTTGATGGAAGATACGTGATTGCGTCTTCGTCTCCTTACATAGTTGAACCAGGAGAAGTGGTTGCAAATGATACATTTACGGAAACTTCCGACACTGCCATTACTTCGCACACGCCTGAAACAGGGGGAAGCTATACGACTCTTATTGCCACGGGCACCTGCGCGATGTATGTTCAAGGATCGACAGACGACATGCACTATACGCCTACAATAGGAACTGGCGGTTGCGGAGCGGATGAGGGTCATTTAGTAAGAAACGGGGTGATGACAGACCAAAAGAATGTTACAGTGAGCGCTACATACGAACGCAACCCAAGTTCGTATGGAACTGCCCAAATGGTATGGCTAGCATGTCGGATACAAGACTCCGACAATATGTATGTTGGAGGAATTTCAGATGCGGCGGGTTCAGACAGAGTGGCCATATTCAAGAAAGTGGGCGGGACTTGGACTTCGCTTTACAATCAGACGGGAAATTTTCTTTCGTACCCCGTAAATCTCAATTTTGAATGTAATAACTCGAGCCTTGAATTGCTTGAAGACACAAGCTCCCTTGCTTCAGTATCAGATAGTTCGATTAACACAGCGGGGTATGTGGGGTTTGGGGTGGGTGAACTAGGTATGAACGCATCCGATTTTTTTGACGTTAATTCACAGATATTGGATGATTTTTATGCGCAAGAACCAGATCAAGAAAACAACTTTCTTGCCGGGTATGACGCGTATGATAGGGTCGGTGATTTTACCGCAAGCACAGATGCTGATGGAAATCCACCGGCAGTATTATCACCAGGTGTAATAGGTCAGGCGGCGAATATTGATGGAAACAACGCTCCGTATGCCGGCAATGTGGGAAGTGGCATCAAAAGCATCTCGTTTTGGATAAAAGCAGATGACAATACCAGCCGAAAAATCTTTAATATTGATGGCACGGATCAGATAGAACTTAATGCTTCGGGAATAGTCACGGCGACAAGCTTTCCGGGAACAACCGTCGTATACGTTGATGGAACTTCTGCATCGGCTTCCACTGTGGCAGGGAAATGGCACCATGTGGTTATCACCGATACCACGGGAGTTAACGCGACGACTTTTGATATAGGCAGAGTGTCAGCTTCCTATTTTGATGGATTGATAGACGACGTGCGATTGTATAACCGAGTCCTTTCTCAAGAAGAGATTACCCGCCTGTATCGATTGGGGGGTACGGCGGAGATTGGAAAGACCATATCTTCTCAATCGACAATAGAATCTGGAATGGAGGAACATTGGACGTTTGACGGAGGCACAGTATCAAAGGGACCGGACTCACCGACTTCTTCAACCGGAAACACCAATCCTACTTCCGGCATTGAAAAAAGCGGTCCGGGTACGATAGCGTGGGACAACGAAGGCAATATACTCTCAAGCGATGATTCGAGGGCTAATTCATCTTCAATAGGACTGTTGGGCGAGACGGAATATTTACAGGCAAAAGGATTCGGTTTCTCTATACCGACTAATGCCGTAATTCTTGGAATTGAAGTGGGTATCGAGCGCTATGCAAGCGGATCAAGCGTTATAGATTCAGTTGTAGGATTAGTCAACGCGAGTGATTCAATTGTAGGAGATAACAAAGCTGATATTCTAAACAGTTATCCAACAAGCTCTGGGACCGAAGCATACGCGACATATGGGGGATCCTCTGATACTTGGAACGCGGGACTTACCGCCGCGGATATAAACGATTCTGATTTTGGAGTAGTGCTTTCGGTATTAAATGGTGCTTTCAGTTCAAGAACGGCATATGTGGATCATATGCGTATTAACATATATTATTCAGTTGCTGGACGTAATAAGATGCAAAGCAGAATTTCCGGACTTAACGCTTCAACTTCGGAGGCGGTGTTTGTGCCGGGCGCGATCGGACAAGGTTTGCGGTTCGATGGTGTTGATGACTATGCCCGCACCGATAGCGGCATTTCGTCTCTTGGTGTTTCCAACCAGCCCTACACTATATCTGCGTGGGTGAAGGTGGCGTCCGGAGAAACTTCGGGGAACATAGTTCATATGTCGAGCGTATATGATGGAGGAGGATGGTGCCTTCCGCCGCTTGCGGTATCAGGCGGCGCTTTCAGAGCGCACAGTTGGAACGGAGGAGGAGTGTCGGCGACCGATCCAGCCTCATACGTGCAAGATCGTTGGTACCATGTCGCGACCACATGGGACCTAACGAACGGACTACGGCTTTGGGTGGACGGAAGAGTCGTTGCTTCGACGGTTCAAGGTTCGTACTCTGCAAGCGGCGCAAGCAATTTTCTCCATTTCGCTTTTTCGCCTGGTGCGTGTAGTGGGGACACTGGCTATTTCGCCGGGTCGATTGATGACGTGAGGGTGTACAGTCAATCCCTTGGATCAGACGAAATGTTGCGTATCTATCAACTTGGAGCAACCTCGCGGGTAAACACAACCATTACTTCGGAGTCATCTCTCGACAACGGTCTTGTCGCCCATTGGACGTTTGATGGGAAGCAGATCGACCTCTCTGTAACATCTGCAGAGGTTCGCGACCGGAGCACGAGCGCGCTTCATGGCGATGGAGTCAATCTTTCATTAAAAAACGGCATCATCGGCCAAGGGCTTGATCTTGATTCGACGACCGACGAAGTGAACAGTGGTTCTACTTCAGTTTTGGATACTGATACACACACCATCGCTTTTTGGTTACGAAATAACGATACCGCCGTCGGATACGATCAGATCTTCGCGTACAAACCTTCCGGAAGCGATCGTTCTCCCGGAATCTGGCGCACGCCTTCTGGTAATTGTCTTCATTGGAGATACGACCCAGGGAATACAGGGACGAATTGCTTCGGTCCGTCCGGTGAAAATACCTATTTTTCAGTGGGAGAATGGTATCACGTCGCGGGCGTCAAAAGCGACGCGACGTTTGCCATGTATATAAATGGCGAGCTCGTGCAATCAGGGATCTCTGTCGCGGATCCAAAATCCTCAGGTTCGGCAGCCATCGAACTTGGCGCGACCAGCGGGTATGGGTCAGCGATTGTTTCGGTTGACGATTTTCGCGTATACAATCGGGTTCTTTCGGCGGGTGACATTAGACGCCTCTATCAGATGGGCCGGTGAAACCAAGAAGAGTAGGTCGCGGATTTACAAACAAAGAGACACGGTCACGAGATGTGTGCATATCTTTTTATCAAAAGAGGCCTCTTTCTTGCTACAATCATTACCATGACGCAACGTTTTGCTGCTCCTCGTTTTCCGTCCCGTTTTTTTTCTCTTGCGAGTATCTTCACCGCCTCCTTCCTCCTCACCCTCTTTCTCGGCATATCTTTCGCCTCCATATCTACCATTGCTTCTCCCTGTAGTTTTTACACCTCTCGAGAAGCTCCAGACGGCTATGCTCCCCCTGTAAACGTCTATACCGGCGAACTCATGGTAAATGTGGATTGCAAAGGAGACGCAGCTATCATCATTGGAAAGAGGGATCAGAACGATATCCCTCATAACGACATCGCGGTACACACAACTGTCTATGCGTATAAACCGGGAAACAACTCGTGGGATCCTTACCCGGTTCTTCCCGTACCGCCAAAGAACGCTGAACAATCAGTAAAAGAAACATGGACATCCTCAAATGTAATCGATTCCAATTACTTCAAAGGATACGCCGAGACAGTGGGAGACGTGCCCTATATTTCGGATCCCACCTATGTCATTGCATACTTCTGCCATGACGCAGATCCCAAGGGCCCCCGCGATTGGAAATGCGGATGTTCCGATACTTCATGCGCTAACAGAAACTGGGTGATCCAGGCATTTCGTGACCCGAAGAAAGCCGAAGCGGCAGGAAGCGGAGACCAGATATCTCGATGCGATGACAATGGATGCTATCTGTGCAACAAGAAAGGGGGAGGCTGCACCTGCACTTCAGGAGCATGTCTAAGCGGCCAACCATCGATTGCGGGAAGCTCGTCGGGGGGAGGAAATAGTGGAGGCAGCAGTGGCAGTGGCGGCAGCGGAGGCCCATCTATCACTTTAGAAGCAAACCCTTCTGTCCTGCCGAAAAACGGAGGATCTACTACTATTACCTGGTCGTCGCCAACAGCTTCCGCATGCACAGCTTCAGGCGCGTGGAACGGTGACATGGGACTTTCAGGTTCGAGAACCATGACCGTAACAACAACGTCGACGTTTACGCTAACCTGCACGGACACTTCAGGGGCAAGCAATATACAAAGCGCAACGGTATGGGTAGGAGACCCTCCTCCAAGTTCATTTAATTTTGTAAATCAGCCAGGAGGTCCTTCGTGGTTGTCGGGTACTGGACAAATTTATATGCCTGACGGCCATCAAAGCTGGAAAGCATGGATGGGGCACGACGTGGATATTATGACGGTATGGCCTGCCATGCCTGAAAATTGGGAAGAGTTGGAAAGTGGAAAGGGTAGTGACGCCACGTATCTTAACAACGCGATGAAGATACTTCCCAAGACAACTCCGATTGTTATTTCATATGCGATGATTCCAAATTCTTTCTCTAATGCAAAATGCAAAAATACTGGCGTATGGGATAGGTTTGCACAGGGAGAGTTTGATAATCGATATGTTAAATTGGGACAAAATCTTAAGAAAATCGCGGCGCAGTATGGGAGAGATCCAAAATATTTTGTTATCCGCCTTGGGTGGGAGATGAATGGCGATTGGTATCCGTGGTCAGTTTGTAACAAGACTAATGAGTTTAAACAAAGTTGGGCACGAGCCACAAGAATACTTCGACAGGAAATTCCGGGTGTCGTGATTGATTTTTCTCCAAACCACGGAAGTGGTGGCAATAATCCTATGATTGCATCAATCCTTCCACCAATCGATACGTTTGACGTGATATCCATGTCGCATCATGACGGTCTTCCTTTTGTTCAAGATGAATCCAGCTGGAATCTGCACCTCAATGGCGCAAGTGACAGAGACGGGCTTCAGCCGATTTTGAACCTGGCGGTAGAGAAAGGTAAGAAATTCGCACTTACTGAATGGGGGACATCAATGGAAAAATGCGATAGCACGTGGGTAAAAACGCCAAAACCAGAATTTTTCATTAGAAAAACGTATGAATTTCTGAGTGCGAACAGAGCGCATATCGCGTGGGATACTCATTTTTCACCCGGTTGTACAAGCCTCTATACTCATCAGTCCACAGAAGCCGCGAAAACGTATAAAGAATTGTGGAAATAACGCCCTCGGGGGAGAAAAAGTCTCTTTTTGGGGATTTTTATTCTGCTTTTTTGTGATTTACTGGTAACATTATTTCATGCGTAAAACGAGGATAGCGATTAATGGATTTGGCAGAATCGGACGGGCATTTTTTAAAGCAGCATTTTCTCGTCCTGAAATCGATATAGTCGCAGTGAATGACCTCGGAACGCTTACAAACATTGCATATCTTCTTCAGTACGACAGTGTGTATGGGAAAAGCCCGTTTGCGGTAACAGTAAGTCCCGGTCCTACACCAAAACTCATCGTCGCGGGAAAAGAAGTCGTGTGCGTGGGAGAAAAAGACCCGCTCAAACTTCCCTGGAAAGATCTTGAGATCGATATTGTCGTTGAATCAACGGGTTTGTTTGCTGAATATGAAAAAGCGCGAGTACATCTTGAAGCGGGAGCGAAACGAGTGGTAATTACCGCTCCGGTTAAAGATGAGCCACCCATGGGCGTATCAGGGGCGACAGTGTTGATGGGTATTAATGAAGACACTCTCACACATTGTCAGATTTCTTCGAATGCGTCGTGTACTACCAATGCCGCCTCTCCATTAATACAGATTCTTAACGAAACAATCGGAATTGAAAAAGCGATTCTCTCTACGGTGCATGCGTATACCGCAAGCCAATCCATTGTTGACGGACCTTCAAAAAAAGACATTCGTGAGGGTCGGGCGGCTGCGTTGAATATTGTTCCGTCAACCACAGGAGCTGCAATTGCCGTTTCGAAAGCTATTCCAGATATGGTGGGGAAATTCGATGGCATTTCGTTTCGTGTGCCGGTGCCCGCTGGGTCTATCGCAGACATCACGTTTATTGCACGAAGAAAAACCAGTGTGGAGGAGGTGAATTCTGCGCTCGAGAAGGCTGCTCAGGAATCACGATGGAGAAAGGTGTTTACAGTGACTCGCGATCCGATTGTTTCTTCCGATATCATAGGCAGTCAATTTGCATCTATTGCTGATCTTTCGTTCACTAAAGTCGTTGATGGCAATCTAGTAAAGGTGCTTTCTTGGTATGACAATGAAATGGGATATACCTATGCATTGGTAGAACATGTCGTGCTGTCTGCTTCGTATCTATGAAAGTATTTTTTGCTTCTGATCACGCGGGGTTCGATCTCAAACACACACTCATTGAATTTGTAAAAAATATCGGACACGAGACCGAGGATTGTGGACCGTTTTCGTTTGATCCACACGATGATTATCCGGATTTCATAGGGATTGCGGCAAAAAGGGTGTGCGAAAATCCAGAAATCGTTCGAGCGATTATTATTGGTGGGTCAGGAGAAGGGGAAGCAATCGTGGCCAACCGATATAGGGGCGTGCGCGCCGCCGTGTTCTACGGCGGCGCGCGTTCCATTGGAAGCGTTGATATTTCGGGAGGACAAAGCGCAGATTCCTACGAAATTGTCCGACTAATGAGAGAACATAACGATGCGAATATATTGTCTCTTGGCGCGCGCTTTGTATCGAAGGATGAAGCGTGCGAAGCAGTACGCGTTTTTCTTGCTACTCCATTTTCACACGAAGAGCGGCACATCCGTCGCATCAAAAAAATGGATATTTAAGGACATCGTAAGTCCTTAATATTTATATCAATCAAGCGTCAATAGATAATTGTTTTTATAAAGTATGGATTTGTATCATGTGTTGAATAGGGGGGCGATAAGAGGGATATTTTTTATCGATGAACGTGATCATCATGATTCATTCCCTGACTCTTGATTATTATTGGAGTATTTTGAGAAATACATGAACGAAGAAGAAAAGATACAAATCATCCCATCCATTCTAGAGTATACTGTTGAGGGTGTGCGCATGCGTGCAAGGCAAGTGAAGGGACTAGTGTCTCGATTACAGCTTGATATCGTAGATGGTTCATTTGCAAAACCACCCACTTGGCCGTTTGTGAATGATGATGGTTCATTTTATAGAATGAAAACCCAAGAAGAAGGGCTCCCTTATTGGGAGGAATTTGACTATGAAATAGACATGATGGTGACTAATCCAGAAAGGTATGCAGAAGACTGGATTAATGCGGGAGCTCAATGTCTGATTGTGCATCGATCAAGCGTAGATGAAGCCATTCTTACACGCCTTCATGCGTTCATAACTTCCCGAGATGCCCAAATGGCAATTGCTATTCGTCCTAACGAATCCATTGACGATATGTATTCATGGGTGGAGAAAATAACCTTTCTTCAGGTTATGGGAAATAATGTCATCGGAGTACAGGGCACTCCATTTGATCTGGAAGTTTTAGAGAAAATAAAATCCATTAAAAACACTTTTCCTGCTCTTTCGGTGGGAGTGGATATTGGGGTAAATCGGCATACGGCGCAAAAAATGATTGACGCGGGTGCTAATCGTCTCTCGGTAGGATCGGCGATTATGAAAGCAGAACATCCCGAGGAAGAGCTACGCTGGTTTCAATCACTGGTTCCGACATTAAGGAATACATGATCCTTTACACCTTTGTACACCCACTTACTTAATAATATTTTTTCACACTAATGTCTTATCTTGAATACTTTATGCGGTGTACAATAATTTTGTGATTAGTTGTCATAATGTTATGGGATCATATACGTCAAACATTAAGCACCGTTTGTCTGTATGCATTTTCACCGCCTCCTTCCTCCTCACCCTCTTTCTCGGCATATCTTTCGCCTCCATATCTACCATTGCTTCTCCCTGTAGTTTTTACACCTCTCGAGAAGCTCCAGACGGCTATGCTCCCCCTGTAAACGTCTATACCGGCGAACTCATGGTAAATGTGGATTGCAAAGGAGACGCAGCTATCATCATTGGAAAGAGGGATCAGAACGATATCCCTCATAACGACATCGCGGTACACACAACTGTCTATGCGTATAAACCGGGAAACAACTCGTGGGATCCTTACCCGGTTCTTCCCGTACCGCCAAAGAACGCTGAACAATCAGTAAAAGAAACATGGACATCCTCAAATGTAATCGATTCCAATTACTTCAAAGGATACGCCGAGACAGTGGGAGACGTGCCCTATATTTCGGATCCCACCTATGTCATTGCATACTTCTGCCATGACGCAGATCCCAAGGGCCCCCGCGATTGGAAATGCGGATGTTCCGATACTTCATGCGCTAACAGAAACTGGGTGATCCAGGCATTTCGTGACCCGAAGAAAGCCGAAGCGGCAGGAAGCGGAGACCAGATATCTCGATGCGATGACAATGGATGCTATCTGTGCAACAAGAAAGGGGGAGGCTGCACCTGCACTTCAGGAGCATGTCTAAGCGGCCAACCATCGATTGCGGGAAGCTCGTCGGGGGGAGGAGGGGGAGGTGGAGGCGATACTATATATAATGGTGGTGCTACCGGATTACATTCTACTCTTCTTACTGCGGAAACGGCTCTTTGCATCCCCTCGACCCTGAACGGAAGACAGCTTAGCGTCACAAACGCAAACTCGCTATCAGCAGCGCTTAATAACGCAAATCCCGGCGATACTATTACGCTTGAAGACGGTGTCTACAAGGGTAATTTTATTTTGGCGCGATCAGGGGAACAGGGGCGGCCGATAGTGGTTCGTGCCCGATCTTTAAGCGGTGCTTCATTCAATGCGACATTTTCCATTAATGGAAATTATGTGGTACTCGACGGGTTACAATTTAATGGTCCTTCTGCCGTGGTGCACATCGACGGAGGTCATCATAACCGTGTCACTCGGACGGTGTTTCGGTCATTTAAAACTGCAGCGATTCTGCTTAAAAATGGCGCAAGTTACAATCGTGTCGACAGAAATGATATCGCGAGTCCACCACAAGATTATGGTGATAACACTAATTATGCATATGGAATTCAGATAGAACTCAGGACTGATGACCAAAATACTGTTGGCAATATTTTTGATCGGAATTATATTCATGATTTTCCAACGAGGATCAACAACGATATTAATGGCCATGAGGCCATTCAAATTGGCCAAGGACCGGCAAGCACCGGCTGGTATGTAAAAACCCTCATTGAGAACAACCTTCTTTCTAATGTGAATCTCGATTCTGAAGCGATTTCTCTCAAATCTTCAGGCAATACCGTTGTGGGTAATACGCTTGTCGATAGTAATGCGTTTTTAAGCAATAGAAACGGTTCCAATAACCAGTGGATCAGTAATTATGTGTCTGGGTCAGTTGGCTTGCGTATTTATGGTGATAACACTCAAGTTATCGGTAACACTATGGAGGGTGGCGCTTCTTTGAGAATTCTTGCTGGAGACACAAATCAATCTATCTATGAAGCCAATAAACCTATTTCAGGAGCTGTAAGTCCCGCCGCGCGCAACACCATTGTCGTTGGAACGCAAGGCCCTATAGTGGTTGGTTATAGTTATAATCCTCCAACATATCTCGCGGAGAATACTCGTCTGGAAGCGAACCAGGAAATCGCCACACGCATTAGCGGCAATGAAACGGGTACGGTTGAGCAGTCTGAAACCGATATTCTTTTTACACCAGCAATTCGCCTGGGTATAAATGATGTGGGGACAAGGATAAGAGATCCAGTCTGTGATGGCGCTATATAGAGTCGTTCTTAAGAACCCATTTTCATCTTGGAAATCGGAAGCATTATTTGATTAATGATTGTGATAAGGAGATATATTTAAAAAGATTGTCCTCCGACTGCAATGCTCTATACTTTCGCACGACAGGGGTTTGCGCAATGGTATATGAAAACGAAAAGAAACTTTCGCCGGATCGCTTCGAATAAATGCGTGGGGAACAGTGTGTGACGACAACCGTACTTTTTTTGAGGTTTTGTGTAATAGTGTTTCGATTGTTTGTAATATGCTATTTAAAAATAGTTTTTTATCAGAATACTACGTATTTTGCGAATTATTCCCTACTGGGTGCTTGTATAAATGCTTGTATAATTTAGGAAGAACTGAAGCTTATAGATATATATGTTGTTAATCAATAATCAAAATCTCAATTTGCCTCGAGGATTTACCTTAATTGAGTTACTTGTAGTTATAGCTATTATTGGGCTTTTGTCGTCCTTAGTTTCAGCGGCTCTTGGTACCGCACGTGACAAAGCAAGAATTGCGCGCGCCGCCGCACTCGATGCACAAATGTACCGCGCGCGTAGCAGCGAGTTTGCTGCCGAATACCGTCTTAGCGGATCTCTTGTCAACAGCGCAGGTGGAGCGTCCAGCGCTACGTTTCAAGGGGGCTCTCCGACATATGTGAACGAGGTGCCAAATAGTTCTGGACAATCAATCTCCTTGTCGGGAGGACAAAATATTCTTCTTAATAATACCAATGTTTCTGAAAATTCTTACGGAGTGTCTTTATGGTTTAAGACGACGGGAAATGGCACGTTGTTTGAGGTGCAGGGGAATGGATGTGATCGAAGTGTATACCTTAATGGGGGCAATATTTGCACCTATGTGTGGAATCCTACGGAAACCATTTGTTCCACAGGAATGAACGTGAGCGATGATAAGTGGCACCACGTAATTCATACTTTGGGAGGATTGACCGGCGGGCAAGAAATATATATTGACGGCGTACAGGTAGCAAAGGGATCAAGTTCCGTTTCGGGATTTAATTGGCAAAGTTCCGCGATGGTTGGTAATGGCTGTTTTGGTCCTTACACTGGCCTCGTGTCTCAGGTCAGAGTTTACAATATCTCTTTTGGAGGAGGATAGCGTGGCAATTAAGTATGCACAGTATGTCTCGAAAATTACTAGTTACTAAAGTACTCGAAAAATAACATATGCAAGGAATTTCTTTTGAAGAGGAAGAGAGAATGTTTCGATCAAAAGTAATAGAACCGCAGGGTATAACGGGTTTTCTCATGCGAAAGGGATAGGCCAAAGATGTGCGCCAAGCTGAGTACATGCTTCTTGGCGTCGTGATTATCACTTTTGTCCTTACCACCGCAATCTTCTGGTCGCTTTTTCGTAAAACACCCCCTCCGGCGATAGACTCGTCTCAAATTAATATACTTCCAATGAAACCTCCTTTCAGATATAGATAGAGGAGGCGCTATACCGCAGAATACATGCAGTACATATTTCGAGAACTGCTGGAATATTAGAAGCAGAATTTGATATACTAATTTTGCAATGGCGTGTTTAACAGAGGCAGAGGAGGAAAATTTGATAAAAAAAGCGAGGGAAATTCGTCATACCCTTATTGAAATGCTTGTAGAAGCGGGAAGCGGACACACCGCTGGTTCTTTGGGTATGGCGGATGTATTTACTGCTTTTTATTTTCATATCCTAAATCATGATCCGAAAAATCCTCTCTGGGCTGATCGCGATCGACTCGTACTTTCAAATGGACATATTACGCCAATTCGTTACGCAGCCATGGCGCATGCCGGATATTTTTCGATAGATGAGGCGAAAACACTTCGTACATTTGGCTCACGTATGCAGGGCCATCCAGAACGCATGAAATTACCGGAAGTTGAAACAACTTCTGGACCTCTTGGAAGCGGTCTCTCGCAAGCGGCAGGGATGGCGTACGCGGCAAGAATGGATGGGAAAAAATGGCGCACGTACTGTTTTATGTCGGACGCCGAACAGCAAGCGGGGAACATATGGGAAGCGGCGATGTTCGCGGGCAATAATAAACTCCACAACCTTACGGGACTTATTGACCGTAATAATATCCAGATTAACGGCATGACAGAAGACGTGATGCCGCTTGAACCGCTTCGTGAAAAATACGAATCTTTTAATTGGCACGTGCTTGAGGTTGATGGCCACAATATGGAGGAGATAGTAGATTCAGTCGAAGAAGCAAAAACGATCTATGAAAAGCCAACCATGATCATCGCACACACGATTCCAGGAAAAGGCATACAAAGTATGGAGTTTGATTACACATGGCATGGTAAGTCGCCGAAAAAAGAAGAGGCTGAATCTTTTCTTGCTGAAATACGGAGTGTTGGGGGAAAATAGAGAGCGAACACGAATAACACATCATATGGAAGTTGAATCCGCAAAACTCGCACAAAATATTTTTGGCACACCAGACGCTTTACCAACTCGAGACGGGTTCGGTAAAGGCATAGTGGAATCTGGAGAAAGAGATAAAAATATCGTTGTTTTGTGCGCTGATTTAGCAGAATCTACGCGAGCACAGTGGTTCAAAGACAAGTTTCCCGATCGCTACGTGGAGATTGGCGTTGCGGAGCAAAATCTTGCAACAGTCGCTTCAGGGATGGCCGCGGCGGGGAAAATCCCTTTCATCACTTCGTATGCGGCATTTAATCCTGGACGAAATTACGAACAGATTCGAACCACCATTGCATTAAATGAACAGCCGGTGAAAGTATGTGGAATGCACGCCGGAATCTCGGTAGGTCCTGACGGCGCTACCCATCAAATGCTTGAAGATATTGGGCTTATGCGCATGCTTCCGCATATGACGGTTATTGTTCCATGCGACGTCGAAGAGGCAAGGAAGGCCACGATCGCCGCAGCTTTTTCTGGGAACCCCACATATCTTCGATTTGGTAGAGAAAAAACACCTGTCATGACCACGACAGAGACGCCATTTGAAATTGGAAAAGCATACGAAATGTGGAGAGGAGATACCCCGCAGCTCGCTATTTTCGGATGTGGTTCGGTGTTGTATAGCGCGCTCGTTGCCGCGCACGAGCTTGAAAAAGAAGGAATCAATTCAGTTGTGGTGAACATGCACAGCGTAAAACCACTTGATCGGGAAGCTGTGGTTATGCATGCAAAAGAATGTGGCGCCGTGGTCACGGTCGAAGAGCATCAGATTGCGGGAGGATTGGGGAGCGTCATTGCTGAAACGCTTTCGTCTGCATACCCGGTGCCGATCGAATTTATTGGCGTACAGGACCAGTTCGGCCAATCCGGAGAACCGACAGAATTATTGAGGCATTACGGCATAGACGCTCCTGCTGTTGTACTTGCAAGCAAGAGGGCAATAATGCGAAAATAATATCATATGTATTATTTAACACAAAAAATAAATTCAGCGCTTGGAACCATGTTGCTTGGAGCGGCAGCGTTAGCGGGTTTGTATTTAGTGTTATCGGTTACCACAGAACACAACGACATTATTTCAGTGTATGCTGAACGAATCGCTATGGAGGAGCTCGGCTCCTACTAGTGTTTAACCCACTTTTGCAGGAAGGTAATCTTTTGGAGCTTCGGCAAGAAATTTTTCAAGTTCAGCGCGGGTAAGGAGTCCTTTCTGCGCGCCGATATATTGCACCACCGACATCGAATTGATCGGTCCCCACGATAGAGCTTCCGGAATGGATTTCCCGAGAAGTCCGTACGCGACAGTAAACGTCGAAGAGAACGAATCGCCAGCGCCGGTTCGATCGATAGGAGGCATAGGATCAGGATACATGGGCATTTTCCATATCGTACCGTCGCTATCGATCGCATAGGCTCCTTTAGGGCCGTCGGTGATCACCGGAGTTCTTACTCCGAGGTTCTGTATTCCATGGATAAGCGTGGGAAAATCCGTTGCGTCTGTATGAAGGATTTTTTGGGCCTCTTCTTTGTTGCAGAAAAAAAGGCTTGCGACTTCGTATACATCCTTTATTTTTTCATACCCAAGTTTTATTTGAAATGATCCCGGTTGGAATGCCAGCCGTACATTCGGGTGTGATTTTATAAAGGCAGCTATTTCGTGGTGATAGGGGAGAGAATTTTCTCCCACAGAACTAAAATAAATCCATTTCGGTTCGCCAAGATTTTCAGGAAGCGTATAGTCAAATTCTTCATGTTTAATCAATATGGTGCGTTCCGCTCCGTAACGAAGAACGTAGTGATGATTAGTGTGTTTTCCTGGATGGGTCCGCACGAATAAAGTCTCGATTCCTTCTTTTTTATAGGCATCTTGAACGAGCTTTCCTTCGTCGTCGTCTCCAATATTAGTAACAATAGCACTTTTCAATCCAAGTCGATGCGCGCACACTGCCGCGTTTGAACTGTTTCCAACCGCATTTACGATGTCTGCCTGTTCGTATGGAAGCTTGTCTCCAAAATACATGGATAGGAGCGCACGACCCGTTTGAGGATCTTCATCAACCCTCGCTTCATCTTTTCGAAGCGTAATAAACTCATCATTGACCACATCTCCAATCGCAACAAAATCATGCTCGTGCATACCATCCTAATGTATCATGAAAAAAGACCCAAGTCTCAAGTTTTTTGGCGTGAATTGCATGACGGGATGTAACAAGGTATACTCCCCAATACTATGACGGTGACGTTAATAGCGACAACGCGAGGGTCGGGAAAGGATGTGGTAATGAAGCTCCGCAAGGAAGGGAAATTGCCAGCTATTGTCTATGGGAAACGAGAAGGAGCTACCCCAATCGCCCTCGATCTTAAAGAGTTTGAAAAAGCGCTTAGGGAGGCTGGAGAATCAACCCTCATCACACTCCAAGGTCTTGAGGGTGGCCCAAAACAAGTATTGATACATGATGTTGATATTGAACCTGTTCGCGAGGTGCCGCGGCACGCCGATTTGTATGTGATTGAGAAAGGCCAGAAAGTTCAGGTGCATGTCCCGATTAATTTTATTGGGAATGCTGCAGCAGAGCGTGAGCTCGGAGGAATATTGGTCAAAGTATTGCACGAAATTGAAGTCGAGGCCGAGCCAGTGAATTTGCCTCATGCAATTGATGCGGATGTGTCTGATCTCGCCGCTTTTGATTCGCAACTCCTTGCCAAAGAATTGAAACTCCCTCCCGGTGTGGTATTGGTGACTAATCCAGAAGAAGTGGTGGCTCTTGTCCAGGAGCCTAAAGAAGAAGTGGAAGAAGAGACTGCTGCTCCTATCGACATGTCTCAAATCGAGGTGGAAAAGAAAGGAAAGAAAGAGGAAGAAGAGATACCCGAAGAGTAAAAAGAGTAAACAAAGAAGATTAGATAAGAAACCCTCGTTACTGATTTCGCTTAGCTAAATAAGTCCCGAGGGTTTCTGCTTCCCAACGGTAACGATACTCCAGTACATCCGTCTTGTTACGGTGTGTATTAAGGAATCTGTAACCATGCATTTTCTTGATATACTAAAAGAATATATTTATGCGTGCGTATAACCATCACGCGTCTCTCTGCGTTGCCTGTTATCGCACGGTATTTTTTGTGTTGTGCGTCGTCATAGTCGCCCCTTCTTTTCTTTTTGCCCAAGAAGCGACATCTGAAGATGTTGCCGCTCGTCGTGTCCGATTGGAAGAAGAGCTTAAGAAGATTGAACAGGAAATTGCGTCTGAACAAGGTAATCTCGATGAAAAACGTCGTGAACGGACTAGCCTTGAACGCGATATCGCTATTCTTGATGCTGAAATTTCGAAAGCAAAACTTAATATACGCGCCCGTGATATCTCGATCAAAAAACTTTCTACTGACATAGGTTCAAAGGAAGAAATCATAGAAGAATTAAATACAAAACTCAATCGTCAAAAACAATCATTGGCTCAAATACTTCGTCGGACGCAAAAAATAAGCGACTATTCTCTCGCTGAAATGGCGCTTGGAAACGATTCAATTTCTGATTTCTTCTCTGATATTGATTCATTCGAATCAATTAAAATAAGCCTCCAGGAATCATTTCGAAAGATTGAAGGAATACGTGTGGATACTGAAGAAGCGAAACTAGTTCTTGAAGATAGGCGAGAAGAAGAGCGGGGTTTGCGGAATCTGCAAGAATTGCAAAAACGAGAAATTGAGGAACGCGAGCGGGAAAAACAAAAAATACTCTCAACCACCAAAGGACAAGAGGCCGCATATCAAAAATTGTTAAAAGAGAAAGAGAGAACTGCTGCGCAGATTCGTGCCGAACTTTTCGGTCTTCGAGACAGCGCGGCGATTCCTTTTGGGTTGGCTTTGGATTATGCAAACGAGGCTTCAAAAGCAACCGGTGTTCGCGCGGCGCTTATTCTTGGCATTTTGACTCAAGAAACTAAACTAGGCGAAATTTTGGGCACGGGAACATGGACAGTCGATATGCATCCTACACGCGATCGACCTATATATCCTTTTATTATGCAGGTACTCGGACTTGATCCTGACAAGATGCCAGTGTCTAGGGCGCAGCGAGGAGGATATGGCGGTGCAATGGGTCCGGCGCAATTTATCCCTTCAACATGGGTTTGTTACGGTGGGTTTATCAATACCCAAACTAATTCTTGCAGTGACCGTAAAAATCTGACCCGAGAGCGGTTTTGGGCCGGGCCGTGGCATTATGACGAAAACAAGGATCGGTTGCGTGCATTGACAGAAAAAGACAGCCCTTCAAATCCATGGGATCCAAGAGATGCCATAATGGCCACCGCCGTTCTTCTTGCTGATAATGGAGCAACAGCGGGCACGCGATCAGCAGAACGATTGGCTGCGCTTCGTTACTATGCGGGTTGGACAAACGCAACGAAATCAGGAAATGCGTTCTATGGTGATTCAGTCATGCAGCATGCAGATTATTACCAGAAGCAAATCGACATCTTGAGTGGGTCTTAAGCATCCATTCAAATCTCAATGTTTCGTGTAAGTGCAAAGAAGAGACTGTTGCAATCGGGACATTTTCTGGTATAGTCCTCTCGATATGAAGAAGGATGTGCATCCAAAAGGATATCGAAAAGTTATTTTCCACGACAACACCAGTGGGGCAGAGTTTCTTATTGGTTCATCCATTATCACCACTGAGAAGAAGAAGTGGAGTGACGGACAGGAATATGATTATGTGACGGTTGAAATTTCAAGCGCTTCACATCCATTTTATACAGGCCGAGAGGCTATGATTGATACCGCGGGTCGCGTGGACAAATTCAAAAAACGCGCGGCAGCTTCAAAAAAGAAATAATGAAATTGCAGTCGTAGGGATCCCCGCTTTTAGCGGGACACTCTTGCGAGGTTTCTTTTTTGAAGCAAATTCCGCACCTTGTACAAGCGTTAAAAATTACGTTTTTTACAAGGTATACTTATCCAACAGGCTTATGGATATTACAAAATATAAGACTAATCCAAAAACGCGATATTTTGCCGATCAATACGAACGTCTTCAAAAAGAAGCCGAGGATGTTCGTGCCATGTCTCAAAATGATTCCGCCATGGAAGAATTGACTTCGGCGGAACTTTCCGAACTCGAAGCACAGCAAAAAGAACTGCTCTTTCAGATGGATGCCATTCTCGCGGAAGAAGCCGTAGAAGAAGAGTTTCCAAACGAAATCATCCTTGAAGTACGAGCCGGTGCCGGAGGTGAAGAGGCGGCTCTCTTTGCCGCCGAACTTGCCGGAATGTATTCTGCGTTTTCAAGCAAAATGGGATGGTCAGTAAAAAAACTTAACGCTTCAGCTTCGGATCTCGGGGGTTACAAAGAAGCATCTTTTGAAATTCGGGGCAAGGATGTGTATCGGAAGCTGCGTTTTGAAACTGGAGTACATCGCGTGCAACGTGTCCCTGATACGGAAAAGAGCGGTCGTATCCATACTTCAACCGCATCGGTGGCTATTCTCCCTATCCGTAAAAAAACGACCATTGAGATCAGTCCATCCGACATCGAAATCGAATTTTCACGTGCGGGAGGGGCAGGCGGTCAGAATGTGAACAAAGTCGAAACAGCGGTTCGATTGATTCACAAGCCAACGGGCATTGATGTTCGGTCGACATCAGAACGAAGCCAGTTGGCGAATCGAGAAAAAGCCATGGTTATTTTAACTGCAAAACTCGAGCAGTTGCACGAAGAGGAAGAGTCAAAGAAATATGCGCACGAGCGTAAAAATCAAATTGGTTCGGCGGATAGGTCTGAAAAAATCCGCACATACAATGTGCTGCAAGATCGGGTGACTGACCATAGAATCAAGGAATCGTGGCATAATGTGGGGGCTATTCTCGGGGGCGACATCGAGGATATGGTCGACACGCTTCAAGATCGGTTTGAAGCGGAAGATTTTGATCATGTTCCCGATGAACACAATGGATAACGGCCTGTCTGTTACCTTATTTTCTTTTGTATCAAAAAAGATTGCAATCAAGAGGGTTTTTTGATATCCTCCTCATTGTCTCTATGAATACAGTAACTTCCCAGACGGGCGACCAGACCTTAATAAACCGCATGTTTTCAGTGGGGGCACATTTTGCATTTTCACGAAGCCGTCGCCATCCAACGGTAATGCCATATATATTTGGGGTTAAAAATAAGACTGAAATTTTTGATCTCGAAAAAACAAGCATCCTTCTGACAGATGCAAAGAAGTATCTTCAAGGTCTCGGCACGGAAGGCAAAATGGTATTATTTGTCGGGGGAAAAGAAGAGGTGTCTGGAGCCGTTCGGGACGTCGCGTTATCGCTTGGTATGCCATACGTATCCGGGCGTTGGATTGGAGGTACCCTCACTAATAATTTTGAAATTAGAAAGCGAATCGAGCGCCTAGAAACGCTCCGCGCACAAAAAGAAAAAGGCGAACTCTCTAAGTATACAAAAAAAGAGCGCGTGTTGATTGATCGAGAGATAAAGAAACTTGAGATGGCGTTTGGAGGCCTTCTCGCGTTGAGAGACGCCACTCCTTTCGCGCTGGTAGTGGTAGACCCTCGACATGAACATATTGCGGTAAGTGAAGCGCGAGAAAAAAATATTCCTGTTGTTGCAATTGCAAATTCTGACTGCGATATTTCATTAGCGGCATATCCAATTGTCGCAAACGATTCGCTGCTTGATTCGGTCACTTTTATCCTTTCAGAACTTGCAGGAGCGTATCGAGAAGGTCGGGGAACAACATAATCTTTAATATTTAACGTATGCTGGCATCGATGGATGATATCAAGGCGCTTCGCGATCGAACGGGCGTGTCGGTGATGGAATGAAAAAAAGCGCTTGAAGAGGCTGGCGGCTATATTGATAAGGCGCTTTTTATCTTGCTTAAAAAAAGCGGCCGTATAGCTGAAAAGAAACAAGATCGAACCCTTGGGGCTGGTACCGTTGCTGCATACATACACAGCACAAAAGAAGTGGGGGCGATGATAGTTTTGTCTTCGGAGACAGATTTTGTATCAAAACACGAAGACTTTATAAAACTTGCTTACGATATTGCCATGCATGTCGCAGCGACGGCCCCCACATTCATATCGCGTGCGGATGTGACCGAAGAATCTACCCGTGCCGCGCGCTCAGTGTTTCTTGACGAAGCAAAAGACAAAGGAGCGGATATGCAAGAAAAGATTGTGGAAGGGAAAATGGACGCATATCTTAAGGAGCGCGTATTGCTTGAGCAGCCGTATATCAAAAATCCCGATGTGACCATTCAAGGGCTCATTGAAGAGGCTGTGCAAAAGTTTGGAGAGAAAATCAGCGTAACTAAATGTGTTCGATTTGCGGTCCGAGAGTAAATACAATCATGGGGGCGATACTCACTTTCTATATTTCGTTTGGCGCCATCATAGCATTGCTTTTGCTTCGCGTCGTTGAGTTATGGGTTGGTTCAACCGTGTTCGCGCATGTACGCGAACGTGCGGATCGTGTAGTGATTCACGTCGCGGTGTATATTTCACGACATGCGATTCCACGCGCGAGACATTCCCTCATCAGCATTCTGTTTCACAGTGTGCAAACAGCCATTCTCTTTATCATCCGATCCATGCAAACATTCGAACGAAAACTTATATTTGCATTTAATACCGTTCGGTCTCGGTATACGACGTTACGTTCGCGAGTACCATCAGCTTACATGCAAGCCGTTTCAGAAAGTCGAAAAAAAGATTCCCCATCACACGCCCTGCTTTCCGCTTTGAAATCTCCAGAAGAGAAGTGAATATATTGCATGGGGTGTATAAGACCGTATTCTTCTGATACTGTGGGGGTGTTTGATGTGTGGTAGGGTTCTGTGTCTTCTTTGAGCGTCGCGTAATTTCGTCCGTTGTGAGCCGGCATAGCTCAGTTGGTAGAGCAGCTGTTTTGTAAACAGCAGGTCGTCAGTTCAAGCCTGACTGCCGGCTCACAACGGACGACGCAGGGTGGAAAAGAGAGGGGGGATGCAGCACCCTTCTTCTGGATTAATACTCGTCACTACTTGTCGCATTAGCGCGTTTCTTAGAAGCCCGAAGGTCGCTTATATGAGGAAGTAGGGTGAGGATATCTTTTTCATCCTGAAATCCATACACGGGTTTGTCGCGTATCACAAGCACTGGAAAATCTCCCTTAATGTTATTGAGCTCAATAAGTGTTTTGAGGGCGCCAAGATCCAGATTGTAGTCAAAGGCGTATATACGAATTTCATTAGGAAATTCTTGCTGCAGAGCAGTCAAGATATACCCTTGGCGGCGGCAATCTTTACAATCTCCTGCATTTGAATAAAAATACACAATAATGTGCGGACCGCCACCGCATCGATCGTTTATTTTATTCATCAGCACGTAATCTTTTATTTGAAGCAGAGAATAGGAGCGTTTCAGTGCTTGGACTTCATCGTCATCGGCGCCAAGTTGATCTTCGGTATACGAAAGACGGGCCGCAAGCGCTCCGAGTTCCTCGGAGAGTACGGTGTTTTCTTTAAGATTTTGACATGATACGCGCTCGAACAGATCAAACTGTGTTTCAAGCGAGAGTATGTCCACCGAAATCTTCTCTTCAATAGAGCGAATCTCTGCAAAACGACGCTCATTAAAATAGTTGCTTGCGTACAGTGCTGTGCCGAAAATAGCCGACGTGATGAGAAAAGCAAGAATATATTTTTTCCAGTCTATAGTATGCATGGCTATGATCTGCGGCGTTCTGTTGCCCAATTGGGTGCTGAGGCGCGCATTGCGCGGAATGTTGCATACGAAAGCCATAATGGCGCAATGAATCCGTAGCACACAAGATACAGCAACACATCAAAACCAATGCGGATTCGTTCGCCGGAGAGGCGCATACCGGCAAGTAGTAGTATGAGCGTCATTCCAATTAATATGGCCACAACTAAAAGGTATGAATCGGTACTTACGAAAAACCAGTCGAAAGAAAAACTAGGTAATTGAGGCCCCATAATGATAAGGCGGTCGAGAGATTGGAACACCATATCGCCAATTCTCCACAAAAGCCATATAAACATAAAAATTCCAGAAAAAATTGACAGAGCTGCTATTGGCAGCACAAATATCCCTAAATTTCCAAATCGCGGACGAAACAGCATAAATCGATAGTCGATAAGATTTCTTAAAAATCCATAGGTCCACCGAGTGCGTTGCCTGATAAGCGCACGAAGTGTTTTTGGTGTATTGGTGTATACAATAGCGCGGGGCGCATTTCCCACTTTGTAGAAGTTACTCTGCATACGAAGAGCAAGCTCACAGTCCTCAGTTTGATGCCCGTGTTGATATGGTCCAAGTTCGTCAAACACCCGCTTTCGGAATATCGAGAATGGCCCCGGTGTTACAAAGTTTCCATCAATAAGAGAAAATGTATTGCGCCAGAAAATAGAGAGGATGTATTCAGCTCGCTGCATCAATCCTAAAATACCTTGTGCGCCCATTACCTTAATCGCGGGCGTTACTGCCATGGTTGAAGGATCTTGTTCAAATGTCAAAACCGCCTCCTGAAGCGCTTCTTCGCTGACGATCGAATCTGCATCCAAACATCCGACGAGTTCAGTGTCAGGAGAAAGCACAGAAAGCCCGATGTTTAAGGCGGTATGCTTTCCACCGTTGGCAGCCTTTGAAATTACTTTGATTTGTGGATGTGTTTCGTAAGTACGGAGTACTGTAAGCGTGAGATCCGTAGAACCGTCATCGACGGCAATGATCGAGAGCCGGTTGGCGGGATATTTAAGTGCAAGAATCGAATCTAATGTGTTTGCTACAGTGTGTTCTTCGTTGTAACAGGGAACAATGATAGTTGTATGAGGAAAGTAATTCGGTTTAGAAATAGTGGAGCGGGAATTTCGCTCAAGAAATGTAATTAGTAAAAAAACCTCGAAATAGAGAGAAATAAAGAGAAATACATGGATAAGCATCAGTGCAATGTCGTGCATATTCTGCTCCGAAATCGGAGAAATGGTCGCATGTGCGATTGTAGCAGGTTAAGAGGATAGAGTCTATTATTTTCGAGCTTTTTCCGTATAATGATTTCATGAGTGAAATGCAGGCGAATGATGCAAAAATAGGGCACCTCCACCCACTTTCTCGAGCTATTTCCGATATCAACCAGATATTTGGCGAAATGGGATTCTCCTTTGCCGAGGGACCACTTATTGAAAACGAATGGTACAATTTCGACGCTTTAAATGTTCCCCGTGATCATCCGGCGCGCGACGCGCAGGATACTTTTTGGATAAAAGAAAAAGGGAAGGAGGGAAAGGAACGTACGCGAGACTCTCTAGTGCTTCGCACTCATACTAGTCCGGTTCAAATCCGTTACATGGAAGGGATGATGAAAAAAGAAGTTCAACCCCCATACCGCATTATTGCGCCCGGACAAGTATTTCGAAATGAGGCGACAGACGCAACTCATGAAGCTGCGTTCTATCAGCTGGAGGGGCTTGCCGTGGACGCGAAAGGGGTAGTAACGCTTGCACACCTCAAAGGCACGCTCGAAACATTTTTTTCGAAGTTTTATGGGAGAGAAATTACCACTCGATTTCGTCCCGGTTTTTTTCCTTTTGTCGAACCGGGTGTAGAAGTTGATATGTTGTTTACAAAAAAAGATGGAACGGAGAAATGGATTGAGATTATGGGTGCCGGCATGGTGCATCCGAATGTTTTTAAGGCCGTTGGTATTGATTCCGAAAAGTATCAAGGGTTTGCATTTGGCGTCGGTCTGGAACGTTTGGTCGCCATCAAGTACGACATTGATGATGTTCGATTATTCCATCAGGGTGATTTACGGTTCGTGCACCAATTTTAACCCAGTTAAGTAGAGGATTATCAACTTCGTGGATATGTATATAATCGGCTGTACACACACTTCCTATCGCTAACCAGGCTGAATATGAAAATTTCTCGTAATTGGCTCCAGACGTATTTTGAAGCGCCACTACCAAGCGCGGAGGAGATTGCACGATTACTCACTTTCCATTCTTTTGAGATAGAGGGCGTTGCGCCTTTTCAAAATAAAATTAAGGACATCGTAAGTCCTTATATTGACTGGGTGATTGATGTTGATGTGTTGGCAAATCGCGGAAGCGACTGTCTATGCCATCGTGGTATTGCAAAAGAACTTTCCGTTCTTTTGGATGTTCCTCTTGCGATCGATCCGCTTTCAAAAAACGATTTTACACTTGTCCAGACAAACCGTGTATCGCTCCACATCGAGGCAAAAGAATTGGTGAACCGTTTCAGTGTGGCGGTGATTCGAGGGGTCACGGTTCGCGAGTCTCCTGAATGGCTGAAACTCGCGCTTGCCACAATTGGACAAAAATCAATTAACAACGTGGTTGATGCCACTAATTATGTAATGTTTTCGATAGGTCAGCCTCTCCATGCGTTTGACGCACGCAAGCTTGATGGAGATGCAAAGACTATCCGAGTGAGAGCGGGGAACGAGGGCGAGAAAATCACTGTGCTCACTGGAGAAGAATATCAGGTGGGGCCAAACGATCTTCTCATTACTGATGGAACAAACGGCGAACTACTTGGTATCGCAGGTATAAAGGGGGGCAAAAAGGCAGAGATAGATGCCACCACCAAGGACCTTATTATTGAGGCTGCCAGTTTCGATTATGTGTCGGTGCGCAGGACGTCGCAGCGTTTGAAGTTACACACAGATGCATCTATTCGTTTCCAAAACCAACCGTCTCCAGAACTCACGCTCTATGCGCTCCGTGACGTTGTGACGCTAATTACTGACATTGCAGGCGGCGTCTACGAAGGGGGGATAGACTGGTATCCGAAACAAAAAACCTCGAAACCGATTACCGTGCCACTCTCTGACGTCAATAGCCTTCTTGGAACATCTCTTTCTGAAGACGACGTCTTAAACATACTCACACGCTTTCGATGGCAGCATGAAATGAAAGAGGGTTCATATATCATTACGCCACCTTTTGAACGAAAAGATATTAGTATAAAAGAAGACGTGATTGAAGAATTGGGGCGAATATACGGATATGGCAATTTACAGTCTCAATCTCTCTCTTTCAGAACAGTGAAAGAGGTGAATAAGCGATTTTACTATATAGACCGAGTTCGCCGATCGCTTGCCGATATCGGATTTTCAGAAGTGTATACATATGCGCTTACTGACCATGGAGAAGTAGAACTTGAAAACGCGCTTGCATCAGACAAGAATCATCTCCGGTCAAATCTTGTTGACGGTATTACTGAGGCGTTGCAAAGAAATATTCGAATTGCGCCGCTCCTTGGACTCTCTGCTATTTTACTGTTTGAATTTGGGATAGTATGGAAAGAAGGTAAGGAAAAACTTATGCTTGGAGTTGGGGTTTTGGATTCAAAAGAAAAACGGAAAGGAGAGGAGAGAATATGGGAACATGCACACCAAGCGCTTTTTGAAGCGCTTGGTGTGCATGTTCCTCTTTCTTTGCCAGTTTCTGAAATTGACTTTGACTCGTGTATACAAGACCTCCCCGATCCCAATACTTATAAATTGTACGATATATCGTACAACTTTCCAAAGTTTAAAAGATTTTCCGCGTATCCATTTATCGTCCGCGATATTGCACTATGGGTTCCAAACGCTACTTCGGTGCCTGATATTGAGACATGTATCCGAGAAAATGCTAGCGATCTTCTAGTTCGTCTTGATCTTTTTGACGTATTTATCAAAGAGGAAAAAAAATCCTACGCATTTCGGTTGGTGTTTCAATCCTCTAAATACACACTCTCTGACGCAGAAGTGAACAGCATAATGGAAAAAATAACCTCCGCTACTCGTCTTAATGGTTGGCAGGTTCGATGAATTTCTTTCTTGGCCGCCTAAATAGTAAGCCTTCATTTGTTTTTTAATTTGGTTATTGTGTAAGATTTCCCCCCAAGCACGTAGACTCATTTTCTGCTATACTGTCTAGGCGTTGGAGGCGCTTTTATTTTTGTATGCCAGCATCAAAAAAACCAACAAATACAACCTATACGGCTGAACAAATTTCGGTATTGGAAGGGCTCGAACCCGTGCGGAAGCGCCCAGGCATGTATATCGGTACCACGGGTACAGAGGGCCTCCACCATCTTATTTGGGAAGTATTTGATAACTCGCGCGATGAAGCCATGGGTGGTTTCGCGAACGATATAGAAGTGGTGCTTCTTCCTCAAAATAGAATTCGCGTCGCAGACAATGGTCGCGGTATTCCCATCGATACGCACAAGCAAACTAAAGTCTCCGCACTTGAAACTATTATGACCACGCTTCATGCGGGTGGAAAATTCGGTGAAGGTGGGTATAAGGTGTCAGGAGGGCTCCACGGAGTCGGAGTATCTGTGGTCAATGCACTTTCTTCATGGTGTAAAGCCGAAGTGCATCGTGACGGGGGGTATTATATGCAAGAGTATGTGCGTGGAAAACGTAAGGCCGCGGTGAAGCGAATTAATGCATCAAAACGACAGGGAACGATCGTTACTTTCGATGCTGACCCCGAAATTTTTAAAGAGATCGCGTACGATTTTGATAAAATTGTCGGACGATTGCGCCAACAGGCGTATTTGGTTAAAGGCCTCCGCATCACCATTGTTGACGCTCGAGCGTATGCGGGGAAACTCAATCTTGACGGCATTTTTTATTTTAGAGAACTTGGAGTCGAGGCTCCGTCGATGGCCTTTTATTTTGAAGGAGGGCTCCGATCTTTGGTAGCGTTCTATAACCAACATCAAAAACCTATCCATAAGAATATTTTCTACATCGAAAAAGAAGTTGATGGCGTTGATGTTGAGGTAGCGCTTCAGTATGTGGATGACATCTCTGCGCGTATGCTTGCGTTTGCAAACAATATCTACAATAACGAAGGGGGCATGCATGTAACCGGCTTTAAGACTGCCCTTACCAGAACGCTCAATACCTATGCAAAAAATAATAATATTATCAAAAACGGCGATGATTCTTTTACGGGAGACGATGTTCTTGAAGGGTTGACCGCAGTGATTTCGGTAAAGCTTCGAGAAATTCAATTTGAGGGTCAAACTAAATCGAAACTCGGTAGTGTCGAGGCGCGTGGAGCAACCGAGGCGGCTTTTGGCGAAGCCTTCGCTGCATTTTTGGAAGAAAATCCAGACGACGCTCGTTCGATCATCAATAAAGTGGCGCTTGCGGTGAAGGCGCGCAAGGCAGCCAAAGCAGCAAAAGATTCAGTCCTTCGAAAGGGCGCGCTCGAGGGAATGACCCTGCCGGGGAAATTAGCTGATTGCCAAACCAAAGATCCGAGCGAATCGGAACTCTTTATTGTTGAGGGCGATTCAGCAGGAGGAAGTGCAAAACAAGGGCGTGATCGTAGAACTCAAGCCATACTCCCTATGTGGGGAAAGGTGTTGAATGTTGAACGAGCGCGACTTGATAAAATTGTAACTGCACGAGGTGTGAAAGAACTTATTATTGCGCTTGGCACAGCAGTTGGAGACACGTTCGATATTTCAAAATTACGTTACCATAAAATTATTATTGCAAGCGATGCCGACGTTGACGGGGCGCACATCCGAACGCTTTTCTTGACGCTTTTCTATCGTTATTTACGTCAGATCATCGAGGGAGGGTTTTTATATATTGCGACGCCACCCTTATACAAAATTACGCGAGGAAAAGAAATTCGCTACGCATACTCCGACGAAGAAAAAGCAAGAGTATTAAAACATATGGGAATTGATATCAAGGAAGCCGAGAATGATATGGAATCAGATGAAGATATGGCAGTCAGTTCTGAAGAGGAGACCGAGGATGTTGTAAAAAAGAAAGCGACAAAAGTAAACATCCAGCGTTATAAAGGTTTGGGCGAAATGAATTACGAAGAATTATGGGAGACGACAATGGATCCCGGAAAACGCATCTTGAAACAGGTAACCATAGAAGACGCACAGGAAGCAGATAAAATTTTCGATATTCTTATGGGAAGTGATGTTTCTTCACGTAAAATATTTATCCAATCAAATGCAAAGTTAGCAAACATCGACGTGTAAGGGGTTTCCCTGTGATTGAGAAGTATCTCTTACGCAGACAAAACCCCGGCATTTTTTGCCGGGGTTTTGTCTAGGAGAGTGTAGAGTTGGTTTTCGATTATTTTACAATACTGATAGTGGTTTCAATGGAGTTATTGGCATCGTTATATTCTTTTACCTTTTCATCAGGATCAAGATTGACTTTGAACGTTACGCTGTCTTTTTCGTCAACTCGATCGAAACCCATTGTATATTCGATTCGATCTCCAGGGAGAAGCTCGGATTGGCTATCCGATCGGAAAATATGAGGAGGGAAGGTAGGAAGCACGGCCGAAAAAAGCCAAGGACCCGTTGTTTTGTCGCCCTGATTTTTAACTTCAAAACGAACAGCAACGCGCTCGTTTTTCATCACCGTTGACGATGCTACGAATGTTTTAGTGGCTGCGTCAATATATCCGATCTCGAGTATGTTTCCTACTAAATCCGCGCGTCCATTGGAATTTTGTGCTTGGGTGCCCACATTGGGGATCACATAGGTGTTGCTTGTGGATGTTCCAGGAATCTTTTCGTCAGGAGACGAAGGAGAAGGAATGCTACTGGAAGCGCCGCCAGAAGACGATGAGCTCGAAGAAGATGACGAACTGCCAGAACCAAAATCGGCATCGGTAACGGATTCGTTTACAAGGGTAAATGTAATGCTGTCTGTTACGCTTGGCGTGGCGCTGCCTTCTTCTATAAACGATATGGTCACTGGGAGGTCTATATAACGATATGCGTTTGATGTGGGAATGATCTTGAGCGCGTATCTATCTTCCACTTGGTATTGAGGAACGTCAAATGCAGTGTCGCATGCGAGGTCTTTGTATATGCCCGTTTCTTCCATTACTGACACCGATACCTTCTCCCTACATGTGTAGGAAAATGTATAACGTCCAACGTCTGATCTTCGGGAGTGGGCCCACTCAATAGTGAAAGGCTCGCCGCTCTTTGTGGTACCTGTTGGCGCCACTATTTCAATTCGATCATTTGGAAAGAAGATCGATGTCAGAGACACAACCGCCGAAGCGATATGGGAGAATGCTCCCGGTGCCAATCGAACCACTTGTACCGACCCCCAGATACCGAGGGCAAGCATGGCTACCAATCCGATAGCCGCCAGCGTTTTCATTGCCCCACGCTCGAACCTATCACGCGTTGCAATTTTTGAATAATCTTGATCCATAAAAAGTTATAACTACTCTTGCTAAGATGCCAACTCTATGGCGAACTATTCTTACCATGTTTATGTTTTATTGTCAAGACCCCGATTCGAAAGGCTGGTTGGATGTTTTTCTATTGAAAATTACTATCCTTGGTATTCAAGAAACTTGCCCGCAAGGATACTTGACAATTAGCAAATTATAGTGTATAAACACATATGCTCGACAGGTGGCCAATTTAAGGTAGCATGCGAGCCACACGTTTCCCATGCCTATGCAAAAACTGATTCGAAATTACATTCGAAATCTTGAGGGGCGAACGTCGTCGTTCATTGTCATATTTATCATCGTTTTCTTCATTTTGGTTGCAGTAGCGGTCATTGTGGATTTTTATCCAGAAAGAAGTTCCAACGCCGAAGCGGCGATGGTACCAACTTCTGAGTCGCGACGCTCTTCCGATGTGACTGAAACGGGGGCAGAACCAGTGCGCATCATTATTGATGCTATTGGAGTCAATTCTTCAATTGAAAACCCAACAAGTCGAGCAATCTCTGTGCTTGATGATGCGCTTCTTCGGGGAGTGGTTCGTTTTCCTGGATCAGGACTTCTTGGAGATGATGGCAACATGTTTTTGTTTGGGCATTCTAGTTCGCTTCCGGTAGTACGGAATCCAGCATTCAAAATCTTTACCCGACTTTCGGAACTCAAAGAAGGGCAGACGGTTCGCGTGCAATCAAAGACGCATGAGTATGTGTATCGGGTAACCAGCGTTCGCATGGCGCCAGCGTCCGAAATCAAAGTGGAGTTTGCGAACGGCAGACCCACACTCACGATCATTACGTGCAATTCATTTGGTTCAAAAGACGATCGATATGTGGTAGAAGCAGATCTTGTTGGAAGCTATGTCCTTCCAAAATAATTGGAAGTATACAGCTTTCTGCAACGCAGGAGGTGATTGTTAAAAATTAGTATGAATATGAAAAAGAGTATAGGAATCGCGGTAATTGTGTCGGCATTCGTCGGGCTTTCGTTTGGTGTTGCGATACCGACGTTTGCCGCGGGGACGTCGTGCGCTATTGGTGCAAACACGACCACTGTTTCTTCGGGTGGGTCAGTGAATTTTTCTTTGACTGCAGAAGGTTTTGCAGGGAAGACTGTGCGTCTGTACGGTGCTCCCGGATATACGCATATTAAGACTTGGAGCAATGTCGGCAGCTCGTTTAATCAGGGTCATACGCATACAGTTACTGTAGGGGGAGTATATCGTATTCGAGTCTCAGAACCGAACGACAGCACATCGATTCTTTGTGAAAAAACAATCACCATAACTCTTTCGGGAGGAGGAAGCTCCTCATCTTCAAGTTCATCCTCAAGCTCTTCATCGGGAGGCGGTACATTCG
>CAZFRC010000005.1:430-12890 GCA_964521185.1 uncultured Candidatus Saccharibacteria bacterium | reverse complement strand
AGCTCCTCATCTTCAAGTTCATCCTCAAGCTCTTCATCGGGAGGCGGTACATTCGATCTGATTTCCAAGAATTGTCCGTTTACTTCTGGAGGCAACAAATACGTTATCGATTTCAACAACACGAAACTCGGCGGTGGAGACAATCTCACGTCAGTCTCACAAAACGTGAATTTGCCCGCAGGTTCGTATACGATTCGTACCTATTCATATGATCAATACACCGCTCGCCCTCAAAGCCTTGATCAGCAAGACAAGGAGCAGTGGAACGTAGAGGTATACAACGGCTCTACAAAACTCGGAACCTTCGGCCCCACATCCGATCTTCCTGAAGGTACCGTGCTTGGAGAAGCGACCAATATTGTGGCGACGAATGTAACGCTCGGCGCTATTACAAAAGTGACCGCTCGCCACGTGCTTTCAAATCCAAACTACAAGCAGAGCGTGGTTCCACGGTGCATCGAATTCACGAGACATATTCCTTCATCCTCGAGCTCCTCATCCTCAAGCTCTTCATCTTCGAGCTCCTCATCTTCAAGTTCATCCTCAAGCTCTTCATCGGGAGGATCTACTCCCCAACCGGTATGTACTCTTACTGGAAACAAAACGGTGATCACGAGCCTGTCGGAAGAAGTGCAGATAACATGGACATCCACGCACGCATCAGCCGCCTCTATTAATCAAGGAATCGGCAGTGTTGCGTTGAGCGGCTCAACCAATGTGACTCCCGGTGAATCTAAAACCTATACTCTTACAGTGACTGGATATGGAAAAACCGCCACATGTTCGCATACGGTTACTTATAATCCTCCGGATCCAGAAGTTCCCACATGCCCTCTTACTTCTTCCGATGGTACCGTAGTCTTGTTTGGTACTGAAATCATCCGATCTGATCAGACAGAAGCGTCTGCTAAACGAGGTCCTGTGTTGGTATCGCTTCAACCAGGAACATACCAGGTAACTCTCGCGTCTTTTGACGAACACACGAGTAAGCCTCTGCAGAATCAACCGAACGAACAGTGGCAGGTACTGTTTCAAGGATTGTCGGGAAATCTTATTCAGACTTCTGGAGCTATTAACGATCTCCCAAGCAACAGCAACTATATAACGGAAGTAGTTGATACGGCGCTTATTATTTCGGACACTGTATCAAATGTGGTGGCGCGTCATGTTGCGTATCCCAATATAAATCCAAACAGCGTTGTACCTATCTGTGCGGCATTTAAGAAGATCACCACGAATGACCCTGATCCTGTGTGTACACTCTCTGCAAGTCCGACATCGCTATCTTCAGCTTCAGCTTCAACAACACTTACGTGGACTTCATCAAACGCAACAAGCGCATCAATTGATCAAAATATTGGTTCAGTCGCGCTGAATGGATCACAGAGTATTGTTCCGGGCGCCACAAAAACATATATGCTTACGGTAAGCAAAGGAAATAAAACCGCTACATGTTCTGCTTCGGTAGCGCTTGAACCTCCAACTCCTAATCCTTCGTGTACCATGAGTCTTAGCCCAACCGAAGTGGTTGCAGGTACTGCGACAGAAGTTACTTTGAGTTGGACTGGACAGAATGTTGCTTATGCGAATATCGATCAGGGGATTGGAAATGTCCCGATAACCAGTTCGCGTTCGTTCGTGCCAAATCAGGATACCTTGTACACGGGAGTATTTTCTGGCCAGTATGGCACCACGACTTGTACAGCTCGAGTTAAGGTAACACAGCCCGTGTGCACTTCGTGTGGTGGTTCTGGCGGTTTCGATCAGCCAACGGTATCGGTTGTCTCAAAACCACTTCCAACCGATCAATCTCTCGCGTTTGTGTACTTGTCGCAGGTGCCGTATACCGGCTTTGAAGCAGGCCCATTCTTAACTGCATTATATTGGTTTGCGATGCTTGCGATTTCAGGTCTTATTGCCTATATGATAGTAACTGCGCATGTGGTCTCACGGACGTTTGGATTCCTTTTCTCCATTGAAGACAGAAATGGAACGAAGGATTATTCTGGATCATACGGAGCGTCTTCTGTTGGGGCTGGAGTTGTGACGAATGACGATACTGCTTATGGGACAACGCCCACATATATGGCTTCCGTGCCTATAAATCTTCCGACCGGCGAATTTTCTCCGCAATCCTTGAAATCGAAAGATGATTTCATAAAACCTAACACCAATGGATCGCTCGTCTCTATGATTGAAAATAGAGCGCACGAAGAAGCGATGCTGCTTTCTCCTGAAGGATTAAATACGATTCTTCGCTATGGCAACAATTCTTCCGATCAAACTAAGATGGTTCTCGAAACAGTGATTAAGGAAGCGAAGGCATTGTATCCACGCGAAGACGGTTGGATCCATCTTAATCGCGAACGCGTTGAATCTATTGCATCAAACAATCATCAAGAAGGGCGCGATACTTTTCGAATGACGAATAGAGATGCCAGTGTGACGCACCGTGAAAATGGAAATGGCAACACCAATGGGTCATCGCCTGTACATGAGACAATTGGGAAACCTCATAGTGCGTTTAATCACTCTCGAACGAACCAGTACGTCACCCGTAATCATAATCGAACACAAAACGGAGTTTCTAACGGAGAGGGTAATGGTACGGATATCGTTACTTCGTTTATCGCTTCAATTATGGATGGATTGAATGAACAGGCGTTTACCACTCTTCGAAATTCCAAAGGAGAAGAAAATCTTATAGCTCATGCGGTTACGGCACTCGATGGAGTATATAAACATCGTGTGAACGGTGTTGGTACGCCTGATCGAAAGATTGCTGAAAAAGTTGCCACCCTCTCGAATCAAGACATAGAGAAACTCTTAGAGATCCTTACAGGAGGTATTGATTATACCTATACATCAACGTCGACGGCCGGGAAGGTGGCTGTGGCGAAAGCAATCGAGTTTGTCGGGAGTAAAAAATAAATGCGGGTGCGCGCTCTGTACCGGAATATCCAAACTAAGAAAACCTAAAAGCTCCGGCCTTTGCCGGGGCTTTTAGGTTCTTTCTTGTCGTCATGCACGAAGCTATTAATCAGATTACACGAACGATGATTTTGTCCTGGTAGTGAACATATGAACGGTCTTCACCTCAATCTCACACCCAATAAGATCTTTCTTTGAAAAAGGATGTTTGTGAGACACGTTATGCGCGTGTGGTGATTTCTTCGGAGAGGCGCGCAATTACTTCTTCTGGCGCAAGTGCTCCGAGTTTTCCTCGTTCACGATTTTCTACTGTGACAGTGTGCGATGTTACTTCTTTATCGCCAATCACTAACACATATGGAATCTTATCAAGTGTAGCCGTACGGATTTTCTTTCCAAGAGTTTCGTTGCTTCCATCAAGGGTGTTTCGGATACCTGCATTGGTAAGCGCTGCCGCGATGTTCGATGCATATTCCATTTGTTTTTCCGACACGGTTACAATCTGTACCTGTACAGGAGAAAGCCAGAGAGGGAATACCCCGTTAAGGTGTTCAAGCAAGACAGCGGTGAAGCGTTCTATGGAACCCATGATTGCGCAGTGGATCATTACAATGCGCTCCTTCTCTCCTTTTTCGTTAGTGCACGTAAGGTCGAATCGTTCTGGCAAATTCATATCGAGTTGAATGGTCGCCACCTGATGAGCTCGGCCCATTGAATCAGTCGCCATAAAATCGAGTTTTGGGCCATACATTGCCGCTTCTCCCGGCGCCTCAAAATAATTAGCGTTTCGTTCACGAGCGATATCGCGCAGTGCATTTTCTGCCGTCGCCCAAACCGCTTCGTCGCCAAGATATTTTTCCGGAGTATTCGGATCGTGGAAAGAAAGTCGCACGCGCAGCCTAAAGCCAAACGTACCGTAGAACGTATCGACAATATCCCAAATTCTGAAGTATTCTTCTTTCACTTGGCTTGCTCGACAAAATACATGGCTGTCATCTTGGGTAATCGACAATACACGGGTGAGTCCTCCAAGTTCTCCAGACTGCTCGTCGCGATAGACCATGGTAGTTTCAGCAAAACGCTGAGGCATTTCTTTATAGGAATGAGGTCGGCGCGCAAATATTTGCGTATGATGAGGACAGTTCATTGGTTTGACCGCGTACTCCTTTTCCTCTCGTGTGGTGATTCGAAAAAGTTCATCGGCAAATTTTTCCCAGTGACCAGATGTTACATATAAATCCTTCTTAGTAAAATGCGGGATAGTAACTTTTTGATACCCGTAGCGGCTTCGAAGTTCCCATACATACCTGTCGAGTTCGTTTCGGAGAATCGTTCCTCGAGGCGTCCAAAGAGGAAGTCCGGAACCAACAAGCTCCGAAAAAGTGAACAAATCCATTTCTTTGCCAATTTTCCTATGGTCTCGTTTCTTTGCTTCTTCCCGTTGCATAAGGAAGTCATCGAGATCGGATTTTGAGGGAAATGCAAGACCGTATATGCGTGTCAGCATTTTGTTTTTTTCGTCGCCACGCCAATACGCGCCGGCAATCCGCTCTAGCTTGAATGAATCGAGAGGAATGTCTGTGGCGGGATGTTCCGCGTGGCCGCCTCGGCACAGATCGGTAAACCCTCCTGAGGTGTAGAGGGTAATAGTTTCTCCGGTTTTTTCAAGATCGTCGATAAGTTCACTCTTGTACGAATTATCCTTAAATACCGCACGCGCCTCGTCTGGGCTTGCCGTACGGTGAGTAAACGCAGTCCAAGAAGGGAGAAGTTCTCTCATGGTGGTCTCAATGTTTGGTAAATCGGTTTCTCCTGGAACGTTTCGACCGAATTCAAAGTCGTAATAGAATCCAGTATCGATAGCAGGGCCAATGGCTGGTTTCGCATCCGGATAGTGGCGCATAATGGCTGCCGCTAACAGGTGTGCGAGGGTATGGCGTTTTTGTTCAATAGAAGACATAAACCTGATATTAGAATATAACGCGACATAAGTCGATATCTCTAAAAAATACAATGCCGCTTTTTCAATTGACTTTACAGCATTTTTATCGCTTCCGCGACAAGCGAAGGTTCGCCATTTCGCATTGAATATCGTCCCTTAATCGCGAGACAGTGCTCGGTTTTCATGAGTTCTCTATGTTCAGTAAAGAGCCGTGGGAAGACCACCACCTCAATTACTCCTGAATAATCGGCGATTTTTACGAATGCCATTTTGTCACCCCCTTTGGTAACTACCGTTCGAATCTCATTCACGATGCCACCGATTACGGTGGTGATTCCTTCTTTCAATTCTTGTTTTAATTCCTCTATTGTTTTTCCGCGTCGTTTCAGTTTTTCTTTGTGTTTATCAAGAGGGTGTCCTGACACATAGAGTCCGAGCAACTCTTTTTCCCATGAAAGTTTTTCGTCTAAATGCGCAGGATCTGCGTTCCGAAGCGTGAGTCCGGGCTCTGGGATTGCCAATCCAGAAAACAATGAATCCTGATGTTTGTTCGCTTCCGTGTCTCTACTAAACGTGAGTAAGTCATCGATGGATGCATACATACTTCCGCGTTCGCCAAAAGCATCGAGTGCCCCGCATTTGATGAGCGCTTCCAACGACTTCTTATTCAAATTTTTGTCACGAATACGCTTCAGAAAATCGGTGATAGAAACGAACGATCCGCGCGCTTTTCGCTCTTCGATAATCGAATCTGACACACCAGTACCAAAATTTTTGATTGAATACAGACCGAATCGAATAGCTCCCTTTTCAGGCACTACTGCAAAATCCCCGTAACTTTCATTGATGTCTGGGGGGAGGACAGGGATTTTCATTCGTTTACATTCTGTAATAATTTCGGCGACTTTATCTATATCCCCCGATTCTGCCGTTAAGACCGCCGCCATGTATTCCAGAGGATAATTCGCCTTCATGTACGCTGTTTGATACGCGACTCTTCCATAGCTTGCCGCGTGTGCCTTGTTAAATCCGTACGCGGCAAATGGCTCGATGAGCTTCCATAATTGCTCAGCTTTTTGTTTCGATAATTTTCCAAACTCCGTAAATCCCTTGATCAATTTTTCCTTTTCCGCAGCCATCACTTCGGGAATTTTTTTGCCCATTGCCTTTCGAAGCGTGTCAGCCTGAAGCCAAGAATATCCAGCGAGCGTGATGGCAACGAGAAGCACGTCGTCTTGATACGTGATAACGCCATATGATCGATCCAAAATGTCTTTGAGTCGAGGATCGAGGTACGTTATGAGATTTGGATTGTGTTTGCGTTCAATATATTCTGGAATTGATTCAATCGGGCCAGGACGATAAAGCGCTACCATGGCATTGATGTCATGGATCGTGGTGGGTTTCAATTCTTTTAGAAATCGTGTGACACCGGAACCGTTTAACTGGAACAGTCCTATGGTTTCGCCTCGGGCCAACATAGCGAACGTTTTAGGGTCGTCAAAGGGAATTGTCTCTATGTCGATAGAGACGCCTCGAATTTTTTGCACCCGCTTGACTGCATCGGCAAGAATTGAGAGGTTTCGAATACCGAGAAAATCGAACTTTAACAGTCCGACATTATTCTCATCAATAGAATACATGTCATACTGCGTGATGATTTTGCCGCCTTTGGGGTCGAGCTGAAGCGGGGTGTATTCGACGAGCGGTTTTGGCGCAATGACCACTCCTGCCGCATGCACTGAGATGTGCCGCACCAACCCTTCTATTTTTTTTGCTTCATCGAGAATTTCTTTTGCGACAGGTTCTTTTTCATAGAGAGCTTTGAGATCGGGTTCTTCGGAAAGTGCACGATCAATGGTCATTGCAAATCCTTGTTGACCAAACGGTATAAGTTTGGCAATTGTATCTCCGACCCCATAAGGATGTCCCATTGCGCGCGCGATGTCGCGTACCGCGGCGCGCGCCATCATCGTTCCAAATGTTCCGATTTGCGCAACACGATCTTCTCCATATTTATGTTTTACATATTCAATAACCTCATCGCGTCGATTGTCTGCAAAATCCATATCAATATCTGGAGCACTTGGACGTTCAGGATTCAAAAATCGTTCGAATGGAAGTTTAAATTCAAGAGGGTTCACTTTAGTGATTTTCGTAAGATAGGTAACCAGCGATCCAGCCACCGAACCTCGGATATTCGTAAAAATAGAGTGTTTATGAGCGTATGCAAGAAGGTCAGCAACCACGATAAAATAGCCCGCATACCCTTTTTGTTTGATAATCGAAAGTTCATATTCTAATCGAGCAATGAGTTCTGGCGTTGATTCTAGCTTCCGATCATTAATACCCTTATACGCGATATGTCGCAGTTCTTCATCTGGCGTTCGACCGCTCTCAATGTTCGGGGTAGGGAATGCCCATTGTCCAAGAGAAAGTTCAAGATCAATGCTATCCGCGATTTGAACAGTATGCAAAAGTGCGTCTGGTACAGCCTTAAATCTTTCCTCCGCTTCCTTTGTGGTAAGGAATGAGAAATCGCCTTCGGAATCATCAATCCCTGATTGTATGTCGTCGGGAGCATTGCCGGTTTGGATTTTAAGAAGAAGTCCACGTGCACGCCTGTCACTTTTTTCGAGATAATACACATCATGTGCAGCAACGAGCCGCACATTGTTGGCTCGAGAAAATGTGACGATTTTATTTTCAACGGCTTCGCGTCCTTCAATTTCAGGGTGTATGGCAAGCTCAAGAAAAACATTAGGTGCTCCAAAAATATCTTGATATTTTTGGAGCACCTCCGTCGCTCGTTTTTCGTCGTCATTTCGAAGTGAAAGCACCACCTCGCTGTTAAACGAAGGAATAATAGCAATAAGCCCGTCTTGGTACTGTTCGATAAGCTCGTAATCAAGTCTCGGTTTGTAGTAAAACCCTTCAAGATGAGAAGCGGTCACTAGCTTCAAAAGGTTTTTATATCCAGAAAGGTTTTGTGCAAGAAGTACTAATCGTGTGCGTTTGGAATCGATATTCGGTTCTTTGTCAAATCGTGTCCGTGCGGCCATATAGGCATCAATGCCGATAATTGGCTTAATACCTTCCGATTTTGCATCCTTATAGAATTCAATCGCTCCGTACATATTACCCGCGTCAGTAAGCGCAAGCGCTTTCATGCCATCAGTTTTTGCGGCTTTAATCAATGTCTTGATCGTAGGAAGAGCCGAAAGGAGCGAATAGTGGGAGTGGGTGTGGAGGTGTACGAATGACATGAGGGTAGTATACCAAGGGCGCGTCTCGTTCTACATCTAGGCGTCTTTATAGTATTGCATTGTAAAATAGTGTCGATCGAGAATATTTTACAGGGGGCAAATCATAATACGAGCAAGGTAAAGAAATGAATAAGGGTGCTAATAGTTGGGTTATAGGAATAGATGAGGCGGGGCGGGGGCCGATTGCGGGGCCAGTCTCAGTCGGAGTTGCCATGATTCCGGCGGATTTTGATATGAGTTGGTTTTCGGGAATTAAGGACTCAAAAAAACTTTCTCCAAAAAAGCGTGCAGAATGGCTTCATCGGGCGAACGATATGCCAGAAATCATACTTCAAACTTCAATGACACCAGCGTATTTAATTGATGAAAAGGGAATTGTGTTTGCAATACGGCAGGCGATGGATGTGGCGTTACGCGCTGTTACTAATCAAAGAAATGCAGAAGAAATCAGCATACTGCTCGATGGCGCGCTTAGCGCGCCATCGAGCTTCACAAACCAGCGCACCATTATTGGCGGCGACGCCTCCGAACCACTAATCGCTCTTGCCTCAATTGCCGCAAAAGTTACTCGCGACAATCACATGATTCAAATGGCGCTCACGTATCCAAACTACGGTTTTGAGGCGCATAAGGGATACGGCACAAAAGCCCATTATGAAGCCATAAAATCGATGGGGGTGTGTGAAATCCACCGTCGGAGCTTCTTGACAGGGCTTAAATTCTAGAACACCATCCAATTCGGATGCCTGCGAGAAGATCCTCGCGAGCACTTGTAAATGGAGGTTTTGATGGACGACGATGTGGGAGGAAGAGAGCAAGGAGCACCTACATTTGGTGGTGAAGAACGATTAAAGCGGAGAAATCCGCTTTTGGGAAAAACACCCGAAGATTTATTTCATTTGTACGAAAGGGGGGTAATTACTGCTATGATGAGAGCTCTCTGTGGGAGGGCGGCTCGAAAGAAAAAGAGAAAAAAGCCAAAGACTTCGACCTCCTAGGAGGTCTAGAACAGCCCCCCCTCGCGACGCATGAACGCGCGTCGCGAGGGGGGCTTAATTATTTTATCCATATTTGGCCTAGTTGCGCCTTTTTTGTTTTTCATATAGAGTGTCTTTTATGTCAGTCCGGATGAAAGTTACGCGAGCGAAGACGGGGGATCGGAGAAGCCATCATCGGCTCCTCGTTCCTCGGCTTTCGCGTTGCGGAAATTGCGGGGTTATGCATATCCGGCACGGGGCATGTCCGTCCTGCGGCATGTATCGGGGGCGGATGGTAACAAGTGTTGGCGTCGCAAAAAGCTCTCGCAAAACAAAACGCGGAGCAAAAAGCGAAAACGCCGAGAAGGTAGTTTAGATAGGGAATGCGCGGGGTAATGCCGCGCGTGTTTGTTTGTAAATTTGACTGTACGACGTTTACGTCATGGCGAATAGGCATCTGTCGAGATCGATTGTTCTTCAAACGCTCTTCGAATGGGACGTGGCTAAGGAGCGTGGAGAAAATGCACCCGATGTCGATACGACGCTTGCGCGTAATGTTGAGGAGTTTGCGAAAGGGTCAGGCGACCATTCATACATGGAGCGGCTGCTTCATGGCGTACTCCAAAAACAAGACGATCTGGATCTCATTATCGGCAAGGCCGCTCCCGAATGGCCTCTTTCGAGGATTGCGCCCATTGATAGGAACATTTTGCGTATCGGGTTATATGAACTTCTGTTTGCCGATCGTTTTGAAGTTCCCGCAAAAGTAGCGATCAACGAAGCGATTGAGCTTGGCAAGCGATTTGGAGGCGAATCTTCAGGACGCTTTGTCAATGGCGTACTCGGAGCCATTTATCGAGAAATTGGAGAGCCAGGAAAAGACGAAACGTCAAAGCGGAAAAAAAAAGAACCCGTCCCCTACGATAAGCTTCCGGTAGAAAAAAAGGTGGGTGCGGTGGTGTTTGCTCGGGATGGCGCTAATATTTATGTTGCGCTTGTCCATGACGTGTTTGGCCACTGGACGCTCCCGAAGGGGACCATTGAGGTTGGCGAGGATGAGGTTGCCGCAGCAGTTCGAGAAATTAAGGAAGAAGTTGGACTCGCAATTACGATTCGCGAGAAGCTGGGAGAAAATGAATATATTGCCACTACGCCGGACGAAGGAAAAAAGCGAAAACACGTGGTGTATTTTTTGGGAGAATCGGAATTTTCTGAAATCAAGCTTGAAGAAAAAGGAGGATTAGATGACGCGAGGTGGTTCAAACTCGCCGACATCCTCGATTTGAATTTTTACCACGATATTTTGCCTATCATTACGAAAGCAATCAACATTTTACTACGGAAAGAGTGATTCTTTATATTTCCACCTATATTCACATTATGGATTCAAAAGATTGGAAGACATTTGAAGAAAAAATCGGGGTTACCTTTGCCAATAAAAACCTGTTACAGCAAGCGTTCATTCATCGTTCGTATTTGAATGAACATCGCGGAGTGAACGTAGAGCATAATGAACGATTGGAATTTTTAGGAGACGCCGTGCTGGAGCTTTCGGTAACCCGATTTTTGTTTGAAAAATTTCCCGATAAAACCGAAGGCGATTTAACCGCATATCGCGCGGCGCTGGTAAATACGAACACCATTTCTGATGTCGCGACCAAGCTCGGTATGAATGAATATTTAATGTTGTCTCGAGGAGAAGCAAAAGATACTGGTCGTGCGAGGCAATACATTCTTGCCAATACATTTGAGTCGGTCATCGGCGCGATGTATTTGGACCAAGGGTATGAGATTGCCGAACGATTTATCGCCACAACCATTTTTCCCCTGATTGATGAGGTGGTAAAAAAGCGGCTGTGGCAGGACGATAAAAGTCATTTTCAAGAAGAAGCTCAAGAGCGCGTGTCGGTTACTCCAACTTATAAAATTTTAAAGGAAACAGGACCCGATCACGACAAACATTTTACCGTCGGCGTATATCTGAATAACGAATTAGTCGCGGAAGGAGAGGGTAAATCAAAACAAGAAGCCGAACAGTCGGCCGCACAGGCGGCTCTTCTCAAAAAGGGATGGTAGGTGGTGTTCTCGTAAAAGATCACCACGGGAGGCCGCTCTTCATGGCTGTCGAAAAGAATATCAGTTGGCGCAACCCCAGTTAAAGCGACCGCTGGTTCTTCCGAACTATTTTTCCCGCAATTGGCGTTTATGTTGAGAGGCGGCTCTTTTTTGAGAAAATCGCCTTCCCCTATTATTTTGTTCTACACTTTTTCCATACATCCCGATCGAAACTTTTTGATACAATATAATCTTGGGATTATACGGTCGAACAATTACTTATAACTTTCTACACGAAAGCGCGCAGTGTGCTTTGTTTCTCACGGAATGCATTTACAGAGCTTAGAACTCGTTGGTTTTAAATCGTTTGCAAAAAAGACGGAGCTTGAATTTTCTTCTGCAATTACGGCAATTGTCGGTCCAAACGGTTCCGGAAAATCGAACGTCGCCGAAGCGTTCCGGTTTGTGCTTGGCGAGCAATCCATCAAATCAATGCGCGGAAAGCGGGGCGAGGATCTTATCTTTAACGGCTCGACGGGACTTCCACGAATGAACCGTGCGGGAGTTCGGCTCATGTTTGATAACCGCCAAACAGGGCAGGGTAAACGATTGTTACCGATCGATTTTGATCAAGTATCCATAGAGCGCATCGTGCACCGAGATGGGCTTAATGAATACCTGATTAACGGTAGCAAGGTTCGACTTCGGGATGTGGTGGAACTTCTTGCCGGCGCAAACATTGGCGCATCCGGACATCATATTATTTCTCAGGGCGAGGCCGACAGGGTGTTGTCGGCATCTCCGAAAGAGCGCCGGAGTATGATTGAAGATGCGCTCGCGCTTCGCGTATTTCAATACAAGAAAGAAGAAAGCGCGCGCAAACTTGAAAAGACGGGAGAAAATCGGGCGCAAGTCGAAGCACTTCGAAAAGAAAACGCGCCGCATCTTAAATTTCTGGAGAAGCAGGTTGAGAAGGTGCAGAAGGCGCTCGAGATCCGAGAGCGTTTGGTGGATATGTATGCCGAATATTTGTATCGGGAACACGTACGTATCCGACTGGAAACTGCGCATGTTAAAAAAGCAGTCCAAGAGCCGGAATACGAGCTTGCGGTATTGGGGAAGAGTATTGCGCATGCGAAAGAGCTGTTAGCCCGTTCAAATGAGCATGATAAAGAACGCGACGCGTTGCTTTCCGTGGAAACCGCGCTTCGCGAAACTCGAAACGGTCGAGATCGGTTGAGTCGGGATATTGGAAGACTGGAAGGAGAGATATCAGCCCTGGAACGCCG
>CAZFRC010000005.1:0-420 GCA_964521185.1 uncultured Candidatus Saccharibacteria bacterium | reverse complement strand
GGGGGGGCGGCGTCTGATGGTATGGTGGCGCTGTCCGATCTTCGACATCTCGTCGATTCGATCGTCTCTCGTGTCCATGAAGTCGAAAAAGAAGAATCTATCTCCATTGTGCGGGCAACACTGCTGTCTGTGCGCGATTTGGTCCGAGAGTTTTTACATATCAAAACTAACGTACCGGATGTATCAAACGATGAAGCGGAATTACGCCATCTCCATACGGAAAGACAACGTCTTGAACATGAATCAGAAACGCTTGGCATAAAAGAAAAAAAGCTCGACGAGGAATACGCCCGCATTCGCTCGATTATTGAAGCAAGGCGTGATGAGGGGCAGGAAGCAGAACGTGAGCTGTTTCGGCTGATGAATCGGGAAACAGAGGTTCGGCAAACGGTAGGGGCGCTCCGCGCGAAGGAGCATGAG
>CAZFRC010000004.1:13893-52688 GCA_964521185.1 uncultured Candidatus Saccharibacteria bacterium | reverse complement strand
CTCAAGGGCCGCCCGCGAAGCATTTCCTCATAAGAAGCGCGCGGCGATTTAGCGCATTGATACGTCATCTCCTGTTCCAACGATATGAAGCAAGAATCGACCCATACGATTCATAAGCCCCCGAATCATAGAACGGGTCTCTTCACGGAGCTGAGAGACTGACTCCCCCGCTCCGCCAACCATTGAGTGCGAAGGGACAGATAGATCAAGATCATCTTCTGAATGCGCGTCTGACTCTGACTCATCGATGCCGTCATAATCAACCAGCGGAACTTCAGGCTGATCTTCCTCGTCTTTCTTCGCAAGCGGCGTATTCGTGTTTGGGAGAATACCCACTTCTCCTCCCGCTTCCGTTGGAATCGGGTATCCCGCTCGCTTCAACCGAAGGAGGAGCGCTTTAAAGGACTGTACTTCTGCCTGTTGCTCGGGTGAAAGCGGAAATGCGATGGCGCCCTTGCAATACAATTCGTTGATTTTCTTTTGCGTCGTGTAATACACATATCCGGTTCCGATATCGTGTCCCCACGGAGTCAATATGTCGGAGGCGTATTTTTCTTGGAAGCGCTTGACGGTGGTTTCAGTCTCAAGGTTGAATACGCCGTTTACGGAGAGACTGGTTCCCTCAAACTCATTCAGAAAGCGTTGAAGTTTTTCAACTTCCACGGGGTCGTTTGTTTTCCCGAATTTCATGTATTGAAGCAGATACGGACCGCATGCGATGCCGTCTTCAAGACTTACGCGCGAGGCAGGCATAGTATTGTCTGCGTTTAATACGGCAAGCGTTGACGAAGCAATCGGAGAAACCGCAAACGAACCGAGGAACGGATTCAGCGAAGGACTTCGTCCAATCGCGCGCACTTGCGCATAATTTGTGTATATATCAGGCACGGTGGTTGACGCGAACTGAACGTCATACGTAACCGTAATTTCTTCATTCGATTGTATGGTGGAAAGCTCCCACACCTGTTCATTAACCGCTTCGCCGAGAGAATCATAAACGGTATCAACAAGAATGCCTTGGTATGCGGGACCGCCAACATTCCGAATGCGAACAGTAAAGTGCGCCGATTCGCCGGGCTGAATCCCAAAAGGCTTGTTGTGAGTTTTGGTGATCTCGAATACTGGATCAGGAAGATAGGTGGTGACGGGACCTCCGCTTTGCGGATCGGGATTGCGGACAGCAACCGAAAGCACTTCGGTATTGTCGTCAGTATTCGCGTCGGTCTCGGCTGCCGATACGGTTGCCGTTGAAGGCACGAGTATTTCGCCGTACTGGAACATGCTCGGTCCTCCGACAAACGCATTATAGGTAACCTCCACAACTTCTCCTTTTTTAATAGTGCCGAGATTCCACAACACACCATCAGAAAGATCGGTGCCGGACGAACCAAACGAGAGCCATTCTTTGTTGAACGTATGCTTTAGCATTACGTTCGTCGCGTCTGAATCGCCGCGATTCGCGACTGTAAAGGTATAGGTTGCGCGGCCCGTCGGCAGCACCGGACTCGTGTCGCTTTCAATACGACCTCCAATCCAGAGATCGGGCATGCCGAACGAAAGATTACCGCTCCAATCACCCATGATGTTCAAAACCGCCATGATCCAGTTTCGTCCAACCACATTCGTATTGACTACGTTGACCACGTTCGCGTTCGCATAGGCATTCCCCGTGTTGATCGTCGCGCCGTTTTGTCCTTCCGCATAGTTATCGCCCGTCAGCGCATACACGGATACGTTGTTCGCAATCGATGCCGTAGATGTGTTCGCGACACTGAGCGTCGAGAGCGGCATGCCTCCCGAAAGACCTCCTCCCGGAGCGCCGTTGCCGTACAGCATGATGCCCTGCGGCGTTTCCATCCAAGAAATTCCCTCAGGAAGACCAAAAATATCTCCCGACCATTCCCCTGCAACGCGGATCAGCATGAAGAATGATTCTCCGCCGATCATATTTTGGTTCACGAAATTGGCGATGTTTGCGGTCGCTTGAGCATTTCCCGAATTGACTGCGGCAGTCGACGACGCGCTTTCTGCGTTGTTGACGCCTGAATCAGCTCCTACGCCCACGTTATTGCCGATATCTGCGGTATTGGTGTTCGCAATGTTCGTGGTGTTTGGAGTATCAAGGCCTCCCGTGAAAAAGACGTCGTGGAAGAACGTTGATGAGGGGAGAACGATGTCACCAAAGAAATCACCGATGTTATTGAAGGAGAGGAGAAGATAATTTGAATTAACAATGTTGGTGTTTGCAACATTCATCAAGTTTGCGCCCGCATATGCATTGCCTGTTTCGATAAGCGCATTTCCGCTACCGGATATTGCCGAATTGCTACCGGTTAACGCTCGCACAATAATGTCGTTCACTATTGAAACGGTGTTTTGGGTGAGCACATTAAGCGCCACATCGCCACTATCACACGATTCCAACGAACATCCTCCCGTCGTTGCGACATTCCCCGGGTTTATGAAGATATCGGCAAATTGTCGAAGATCGAAATTCGACATGCCGAGGAGCGCGTTTAACAGCAACATGGCTCCGTTTGAGTTCACAATATTGGTATTGATGACATTCACCAAGTTTGCGAACGAAAAAGCATCGCCTGTATGAACGGTCACGTCGCCGGCTCCCTCGCCTTCGTTTGATCCGGTTTCTGCGTTCACGGCAGCACTTCCTGTCGAAGTCGCGTTATTTTCGCCAAGCACAGTGCTGGTGGTGTTTGGTTCTGACGATTCCGGATACGTAGTTTCGGTTGTCGTCTCAGTCGTAGTTGACTCGGTTCCTCCATGCGCACCCCCGCTTTCATCTGTATCGGTTGTCGTGGTCGTTGTAGTGGTACTGCCGTCGGGGTTTTCTGTGGTTATTGACGATTCTTGATTACCCTCCGAGTCTGATGATTCAGAAGTTTCGGTAGTACCTCCATTATTTCCTCCCTGTGCTTCAGTTGTCGTGTTGTTGGTGTTTGCTACATTTTCCGTATCAAGCGTCGCCGTCGCATCGCCCGTTTCAATAACCGTAGGAGGAGCGTCTGGATTTTCACCGCCTGATTGCCCATCATTACTGTCTTCTGGACTTTGGATATCTGCTGGAGGAGTGGAAACGCCATCGCTCCCTGATCCAGATTGAGTATCCGTGGCGCTCGATTGGCTTTCGTCACTAGCACTAGAAGATGCGTTCGAGGAATCCGTTGAAGCAGAAGTTGATGTCCCGTCACCTCCTTCTGTTCCATCTTCGGCAAACGCGAGCGCAGGCGCTCCAAATACTAAAGAAAACGCGAGCGCGAGCGAAAGCGGTATTTGCACTATGTTCGGTATGGTTATCATAATTCCATCATTACTCCCACCAGAATATTTTTTGTATAAAACTGCGAATTACATGGACAACCCCCGCGAACAACCGATTCGTCTGGTGGACGGTGCGATCGGCACTCACTTCGGCTGCGGTAGTCGAACCAAGCGTGCTGGAGGATGTTACCGTTATGAGCGGCAAATGCTCCAATACTTTTTTTGAAGGACGTGAAGTGAGCGTGCTGGTACTAAGCGATGATGTACCCTGTATCATCACCGACCGTTCAACAACTCCCCCAGAAACTTCTGTGCGTGAATGATTTTCAATTGATTGTCCGTTGCTGGTCGTTGCAAACGAATCAACTATTTTTCCATTCACTGTTGTTTCGATAGTAACTGAAGCTGATGTATTACCTGTTTGTATTGTTTTTCCAGGAGATACGGTATTGCCTCCAGTTGATACATCGATTGAAACAACGTTCGAAACCGTTGCTTGATTAATGTCATTTCCTATGACGGGAAGCTCGATCGAGAGCCAAGGAACGACAGCAGCGATTATGCCAATTGTTTCGACTATCATGCATTTTGAATGAACCCGGGTATCCAATTTGAACTAGATACCACCCCTCTCCATACAGTCTCAATCTCGAGACAGGCAATGCCCCAGATCCAGACTGTATCCGAAGGGAGGAGAGAAGCTCCTCCTCGGAAAAACATCGATCTTTCGAACGGATGGAGAGATTATTCGTCTCCACCAACCATTACGCGAACCATGTTTCGATTTGTGATCGTTGCGATAAGCGTTTCGACATATGAGTCGCCCGTTACTACTGCGCCACCCATTCCGCCGTTGCCGCCCATGCCGCCTTCTGCGCCGTTGCCAGTGTCACCACCGTCTCCAGCTGCTGCACCTGAGCCGCCGTTTCCGCCGTTTCCGCCGTAGCCGCCGAAGTTATCTCCGTCGCCTTCAGCTTCGCCGCCGTTGCCGCCTTCCTCGCCGTCACCACCGTTTCCGCCATTTCCACCATCGCCAGCGCTATCACCAGAGTCACCTCCAGATCCGCCCTTACCAGCTTTCTTACCGTTTGCGGTATTGTTGCCGGTATCAGCTGCTACGCCGACCATATTACCAACACCTGCTGCATTTACGTTTGCAACGTTTACATTGGTTTCTTTTGGAACTGCCGTGGTCTTAGATTCCTTTTTCCATGATTCTTCATCATGACCAGTGTGTCGGCCCCATGAAGATTCAGAGTACCAGGTTTCCTTTTCATAAGTATTGTAGCGATCGCAACCGCAATCCTTAACGGTAACATCAACATCGTTTGAGTTGACATCATTTGCAATTCCAACGCCAACCACTGCGTCGCCAGTCTGGATTGCTCCACCGTCGCCGCCCATGCCGCCGTTGCCGCCCATACCTGCGTCTCCAGTGTCACCACCGTTTCCGCCAGTATGACCGTGACCGCCGTCGCCACCCATGCCGCCGTCGCCACCTATATTGGTGCCGTCATCGCCGCAAGAGTCATGGCAACCATCTTCTTCATCATAACCATAGTTACCGTAGCCGCCGTGTCCACCGTGGTGTCCACCGTTTTCATCGCCTTCAGCATCGCCGCCGTTTCCACCTTCCTCTCCGTCGCCGCCGTTGCCGCCGTTGCCGCCGTCACCTGCGTACGAACCAGAGTCGCCACCAGAACCGCCCTTTGCACCTTTGCCTCCGTTTGCAGTGTTGCCGCCAGTGTTGGCTCCAACAACTACTACGTTGGTTACTTCTGCATAGTTTACATTCGAGACGTTGACGTTTGTTTCATCGTCTGATGAATAGTAAGCGAGCGCTGGAGTCGCGAACAAACCGAGCGCGAGAGCTGGCACTGCTGCCATTGCCGCGAGCTTGGTAAAGATCGTTTGTACCATATTAGTATTCAGTTTTTCATTCATTCTGTTAATTGAAAGGTTATCTCCAATTTATGTGCTCCGTCCCTTAAGGGTTAACCGAGCAAAAAATTGTATCGACCGCGCGGCTCTACTTATGTAAAGCTCACGCCACATTCGAGTTTGCTCGAATGTGGCGTGAGTTCTACCCCATCGTATTTTGTGTACACGAAAAACAAGCACCATACACATAGTACGGATGCGTTTTTATTTGAGTTGTAACGGGAAACGTGATCATCGGGCAAACTTTCACGTGCGCTGTTCGGTTTCCCTTCGAACAACACAGATACGGTGTGTATCAAAATGATATATACTAGTGGCATATACCGTCAACACTAGACACTCGAATTTTTCCGTGCGATAGATACAAAAAAATACACAAAGCCCGCGTGAGGACACCAAATCGGGGAAACAGACCACAAGGGTCAGATTTGGTGTCCGCACGAGGGCTTTGTTTGTGAGTCAATGAAAATAAAAAGCGGTACATACAAATCTACCGCCGGACTCTACCTTACGACAATAGCAATTCCTGTCAACACATTGACTTTTTTCTAAATTGTAGCAGTACTTTTTGTATTTTTATACACAACCACTGTCCTTGGTTGAGGCATATTACTACCAAGAATGAATCTTCTTGCTTTGACGCCTTTATGACGTAATTTTTTATCTCTATTCTTTTAATCCCTGCCACAGGAGAAAGAGTACAAAACCCCGGAAATGTACTGTTGTTATGCGTGGCCAGGGTGGAATTATATAATACTGCGAAATCTATCTCTTTTTGCTATGATTCCGATACTCTCTACGCAATTATGGACAATAAATTTCTAAAACCATACGATCCCTCTTCTACTGAAGACCGCATATACGAGTTGTGGGAAAAGTCCGGATACTTTAATCCAGACCTACTTCCCGGAAATCGCACCGAACCATTTTCAATTGTCCTTCCTCCACCGAACGTGACAGGAGTGCTTCATCTGGGACACGCGTATGAAGATTCTCTTCAGGACGCAGTTATTCGATATCAAAGAATGAGAGGAAAAAAAACGCTTTGGATTCCAGGAACCGATTCCGCCGCCATCGCCACCCAAGCCAGAGTTGAAAAGGATATCCAAAAAACGGAAGGAAAAAGCAGACATGATCTTGGTCGCGAGGAATTAGTGCGCCGAGTCGGCGAGTTTGCAAAAAATAGCGAGAGTACCATTTTAAATCAGATACGGAAAATGGGAGCCTCTCTCGATTGGTCTCGCTACGCATACACTTTGGATACAGAACGAACATTTGCAGTCGCAACCGCCTTCAAAAGAATGTATGATGCGGGATTAATTTATCGGGGAAATCGAATCGTTAATTGGGATCCAAAAGGACAAACCACTATTTCTGACGATGAAATCGCTTACGTGGAGGAAAAAACACCCTTCTACTATTTCCAATATGGTCCGTTTGTCATTGGTACCGCACGGCCAGAAACAAAATTCGGAGATAAATACGTGGTGGTGCATCCGGATGATCCGAGATACAAAGAATACTCACACGGACAGAAACTTGATCTTGAATGGATCAATGGAAAAATTACCGCAACAATCATCAAAGATGCCGCCATTGATATGGAGTTTGGGACCGGCGCGATGACCATCACGCCTTGGCATAGCGCCATTGACTTCGAGATCGCCGAGCGTCATAAGCTCGACAAAGAACAGATAATCGACCAGTACGGGAAATTGCTTCCTATTGCCGGAGAATTTTCGGGAATGAAGATTTCAGAAGCACGCGAAAAAATCGTCGAAAAGCTTTCGAAAAAAGGACTCGTGGTAAGGATCGATGACACATATGTGCATAATGTGGCCACGGCAGAACGCACGGGAGCAACCATAGAACCCCAAATCATGCGGCAGTGGTTTGTTGGAGTTGATAGGCCTTTTAGCGTTCCCCACTCCAAGATTCCTGGAATCGAAACCGGTTCGTCTATCACTCTTAAACAATTGATGCGTCTCATGGTTGAATCTGGAGGCGTATCAATGCCGCAAGAAGGGTTTCGAAATACCTATTTTCACTGGGTGGATAACCTCCATGACTGGTGCATTTCGAGGCAGATTTGGTTTGGTCATCGTATTCCTGTTTGGTATAGACGAGAAAATAATACGGAAGAAGTATATTGTGGAACAACGCCTCCGGAAGGCAGCGGATGGGAACAGGATCCTGACGTGCTCGATACCTGGTTTTCATCACAATTATGGACATTCTCAACGCTCGGATGGCCAAACGAAACAAACGATCTCAATACCTTTCATCCGACTTCCTTCATGTCGCCTGCGTACGAAATTCTTGCACTCTGGATTTCCCGAATGATTCTCGCAAGCGGTTTTCTTCTTGGAGAAATACCCTTCAAAACGGTACTGATTCACGGGTTAGTGCGAGACAGCAAGGGCCGCAAGTTTAGCAAATCGCTTGGCAACGGCATCGATCCTATTGACATGATTCACCAATATGGAGCTGACGCGCTTCGTATGGGGCTTCTCATCGGAACCGCGATCGGAAATGACATGAAGTTTGATGAAAATAAAATCAAAGGCTACAAGCATTTCGCAAACAAAATATGGAATATCGCCCGCTTCATTCTTCAGAATACCGAAGACCTTGAAGCCGAAATTTTGCACCCTCTGACCAATGAAGACGCGGAACTCCTATCATCGCTTGAAGCCCTTATTTCTGAAATTACTGATGACATGGAAAGCTATCGCCTTTATTTGGCGGCAGAAAAGTTATACCACTATGCGTGGCACACGCTTGCCGATACAATAGTCGAGTCGAGTAAGCCACTTCTTACGGGAAGCGATGAGGTGGCGAGACGCTCCAGACAGTACACCCTTCGAAAAATTCTCGACGTGTTACTTCGTCTGCTTCACCCATTCATGCCGTTTGTAACGGAAGAGATATGGCAGACGCTTCCCAAACGAGACAACGATCTTTTGATTGTGGCCGCGTGGCCAAAATCATAGATTGATATTTCACAGTTTTCCCTTTTGAACACCCGTGGATCCGCTTACATATATGTACGCATTTCTTGGAGGGTTACTGCCTGCGCTTTTATGGCTTTGGTTTTTTTTGCTTGAAGACAGGAAACATCCGGAACCAAAAAGTTACATTGTAGAGGCCTTTTTCTTTGGCATGGTTGCGGTCGCGTTAGTAATCCCCATCGAACAATATGCGCGAGTATTCTTTAACGGTACGGCACTCTTGCTATCGTGGGCCGCAATTGAAGAAATCCTCAAATACGCCGCGGCGACTTCATTGTTTGCCTGGTGGCGCCGCGGCGTTGACGAACCAATTGATGAACTCATTTATATGATCACCGTGGCTCTTGGATTTGCGGCTCTTGAAAACGCCCTGTTCTTAGCAACCCCGCTTTCTAGAGGTATTTCATTTGACAGTTTTTTAACAGGGAACCTTCGATTCCTGGGCGCGACACTTCTCCATGTCTTGGCTTCGTCAATCGTTGGACTTGCGCTTGCTCTATCCTTCTACTACAAAGGAGTATACCGAGCGGGAATGGTATTAACAGGACTTACGGCTTCCATACTGTTGCACGCCCTCTTCAACGTCCTTATACTAAAGACTGACGGCCGTTTCCCGTTTCTTATTTCCGCATTTGCGTTCGTCTGGATTGGGATTATAGTAATCCTTCTCATGTTTGAGAAAGTAAAACGGATACATCGCCCAATCGCATTATTCATAAAAAAGTAAAAGCATGAAAAAAAAGCCATCGTTTTTTGAACGACTAACCGGCTCAGTAAACATCGATGAATATCCGGAGTTTGAAGAAGTGCAGGAAGCGGAACCTCGCGCCCAACCCTCTCGGATGACCCCTTCCCCAACCCTCTCTCCATATCAGGATCAACAAGAAGAGACTGAAGGCCAGTTATCGGTTGATGTGTATCAGACACCCGATGATATCGTTATTCGAGCAGTGGTCGCCGGCGTGCGTCCAGACAATTTGGATATTTCGATCACGAGAGACATGGTAACGATTCGAGGAAGCCGGGAAGAAAACCAAGAAGTAGAAGACGACAATTATTTCTATCGGGAACTCTATTGGGGGAGTTTTTCACGGACGATTCTCCTCCCTCAAGAAATTGAAGTCGAGGGTTCGGAAGCAATTGAAAAGCATGGCCTTCTCACTATTCGCCTTCCCAAGATTGACAAAGCAAAACAGACAAAGCTTCGCGTTCGAACAAGTTAGTACATTACACTGAAACACGATGACCGGCGCAAAGAACGCGCGACAGATTGAGATCATCGCCTTTATATCGGGAGCGGTTCTCATGGTTATTGAAATGGTGGGAATCCGACTCCTCGCTCCGTTTACGGGCACATCGCATTTTGTGTGGACTAGCATAATTGGAGTGGTGCTCGGAAGTTTGAGCGCCGGTTACTGGGTGGGCGGAAAACGCGCCGATCAAGTCCATACCGTATACGGAGAATTATCCCGAGTCTTATTTTTTGCATCCATTGGCGTCTGCGTCGCAATCATCGGAGAACCGCTTGCGTTGCTTATTGTAACCCTTCCTTTGGATATCAGGATCACATCACTTCTCACATGCATCTTGCTGTTTACGCCGTCCTCTTTTTTTCTCGGAATGATGCCTCCGCTTCTCATGCGTTCATACATCAAAGACAGCGAAACCCCTGGCGCTTCGGTGGGAAAACTCTATGCCATTTCAACCGTGGGAAGCATTGCCGGAACGCTTGGCGGCGGTTTTGTGCTTCTTTCCCTACTTGGAACCACCACAATCTTTCTCGGCGCATCAATTATTCTTCTCTTCTCTTCGCTTGCGTTATGGCGATACATTTCTCTCCATCAAAGGATAGTCGCGGTCGTGGTCGGATTTGGAACAATCTGTTTCGCTGCATACGTTCACGAAGTATTTATCACATCATACGCAAACACTTTGGTAGCAGATATTGACACCAACTACAGCCGATGGATAGTGTCCGATCGCACGATACCATCCGAACAACCCTCCACTTTTCGCATTATCACGAATAATTTCCGAATAGGAGCGCAATCAGTCATACGCAAAGACCAGCCTGAAACGCTCATTGCGTCCTACCTCAAAGCATTCGATCTCTATCGAACCATGCGAACAGAAGAACCAGAAAAAATACTTCTTCTTGGAGGAGGGGTGTACACCTACCCCCTTCATTTCGTAGCAAGTTCAAGTAAGGGCATGATTGACGTTGTTGAAATTGATCCCGCGTTAACTCAGATAGCAAAAGAATTTTTTGGTTTCAAAGAAAACCCGCGCATCCGCATCATTAACATGGATGCGCGGGTTTTCCTAAACTCCAACTCGAATGTATATGATGTCATTTTAGTGGATGTATTTTCTCCAGAGGGGGTCGTCCCTGCACATATCATAACAAAAGAGGCTGTCTCTCGGATGCGTGAATCATTGAAACAAGGTGGTATGGTAATCACTAATGTTATTTCCGCGCGTTCTGGAAAAAACGCAGCACTACACCAAGCACTTCTTAAAACATTTGCCTCAGTATTTAGTTCAGTAACAATGCTGCATAATCCACACGTTCCCGCAGACCGCATACAAAATCTTGTACTTATCGCATGTGAAAGTTCGTGCGCTCCCCCGCAAAACATCGACGCACTGTACGGAAAATGGAAATCAGACCCTAACCCTCCCACGCCCTCCCATGTCTCCATACTGACAGATAATTTTGCGCCCGTTGAATCCTATACTTCTGGATTTTTTTCTTCCTTTTTAGCTCAGCTCAAATAACCGCACCCCATCTCCAAAAATCGTTTCCCGACGGCCATACCACTCATAGGATCCTTCCTTCAAGGATATCCGTCAGCGGCAAATAAAACCAAGAATTTTCGATGGAATGCATTGCACGAATGAGCTTAAAAGACTATGAGGATACTGTGCGTATTATAGGGGAACTTAAAACCCCCTGCAGTATTTTTTAACAGGGGGGGTGGCTAATATCTTATGATATCTAGCAAAGCAAAAAATGGATGGATCAAAACAAAATGCTCGACTGGCAATTATATAACATGTCTTTAAAATAAAGTCAAGCTATGCAGCACCAGTGAAATCCTCTGTATGAGGACTTGTTCCATGGTTATATAGGAATCAAAGACGTTCCTTCCTTTCAAACTATGGAAAAACGAATTATGTTTTGAACGATACAAATCATCTGAAAACATCGATATTCGTTATATATTGTGGGCCGGCGAAAGAAAAAATCCGAATCTTATACTCGTTCTACTTGCCTTAACATGGGATGCGTACTCACACACTTGTATTTATTTAGCAAAAGATTACCTTTCTAATGGAATAATCTACCAAAAAAGTAAGGAGGATAAGACCGAGTATAATAAACATTGCCACAGTTCCGGTAGATGTGGGCATTGAGCTTTCCCCTTTGTTCATAAGACGATTACCTTCTCGTTCAAGTGAAGTCATCACTATAATGAGAGAACTAAAGGCTATAATTCCTACAGAACTCAAAGATTTATAGAGAATATCTTTATCAGTAATAACATCCCAAATCGCCAATACACCAAAAACGGCTAGGACGGATGTGGAAACAACAAGAATAGTCAGTGTCATCCGTCTTATAGTTTTAAAAAGTGGATTGGGTATAGGTGGTACTGCGATGTCTACCTGAGATTTGTCGAAATATTAATATTTACCCGCAACCATAACCACAACAGCTACAAACGCAAGCAGTCCCAAAGTCATGAAAGATTTAGCTATCACATCGCTACTAAAAAAAATCCCATACACCTAGAATGGCTATTCCGGATAACATAGCGACAACTGAAATGAAAAGGAAGGCTGCAGTATCTTCAATTTTTTTCATAAAATAATAATTCTCATTGTAAGAATGTCCCCAATGTCATTATAACTAACCCATGGGAAAGGTAGCAGTCTGCACAGCCTCATTTCTGACGATTCTACACAGCCATTCCGATACCTTTCCGGATTTTCGTGGTGCCGAGGGCCGGGCTCGAACCGGCGACCCCTTCCTCTTCAGGGAAATGCTCTACCAACTGAGCTACCTCGGCAACTTTATTCACTACTTTCAGGCGGAGAAACCTCCTCACCCCCAAGCGTGCGAAGCCACTGTATCATTGTATCCATGTTTGCTTCAACCTCTCCCTTGAGAGAGCCCGCTTCTTGCGCGCTCTCTTTTATAGATTCATAAGTCTCCGCGACATCGGTCGCATAAGGACGGATATACGAGTAATAGAGGTACACGGGAAGTCCAATCAGTAGCGCCCAGTACACGAAAGAAAAGAGGGTCGAGAGCATGGCGCCGCGCCGCAATTTTCTAAGCATGCGATTATTGTCGCGCGCCAATTCGAGGTTTTCTTTCAATAATTCCTTCGCCTGCTCATCTAACATGAGTAATATAATAACAAATATTGAGAAGGCACACTATCACACCCAGGGAGCACACCCTCACTCAATGAAAATAGCAATGCGCCTGAATATAGCGATAATACGACATCGGTAATTGGCTGTTCCCGCACAGCTAACCACCCGCGCGTTCTATCCCCTCACCCGGAATCGAACCAGGATCGGCTCGTTAGGAGTGAGCTGCTCTATCCATTGAGCTATGAGGGGTTCACGGATAGAACGACTGTACCATACGCCAAAAACTCAAGAAAGCTTGAGTTTTTGGCGTACACTACGCAATCCCCAACAACTCCTGAATTTTTAGTTTGTTGAAGCCGATAATGAGCTTGTCGGCAATTTGAATGACTGGCACCCCAAGCTGACCGCTTTTGTCGATCATTTCTTGCCGTTTTGACGGATCAACCGCCACATTGTAATCGGTGAACGGGACATTATGATCAGTGAGAAATTCTTTTGCCGCATGACAGAAATGACAAGTGGGGGTGCTGTATATATATACTGGTGGATAAGCTATATCTGGCATAGATGTATGATTATAAATAACTGAGAGAAATTATACCATAAAGTTTGTCTGTTCAAAAACAATAAAGATACTCCTTGTATACTCCGTCTATGGAAATCGGATTCATCTCGCTGGCACTGGCTGGGGTCTTAATTGCCACATTCCTCTATCCAGCCATATGGGGAGCTCCATTTATTAACACGCCAGAGTATGTTGTGTTAGAAGCACTACGAGCTTTGGATCTAAAACCAGGGGTAAAAATTGTTTGATCTTGGCTCTGGTACTGGAAGAGTCCTTATTTTGGGTAATATCTATTTCGGTGTTAAAGGGGTTGGGTATGAATTACTGTTGTTCGCATTGCCACGCGAACGGAGTGTACGAAAAAGTCTCAAGTCACCACGCACGCGGAGCATGCGAAGTCAGTCGGCATCTTTGGCAAAAAGGAATTGAGTTTGATACTGGTGCGGAATACGAGAATCGAACTCGTGCCTACTGCTTGGGAAGCAGTCGTTCTACCACTAAACTAATCCCGCATACTAAAACCAGCCTTTCACGCGCTCCCAAAACGACGGCGTGTATTCCACTTGTACCGCATCTTCGGGTTGTGGGTCAACAATGACTACCACGTGCTCACCGAGCTTTGCGACATCAAATTTGCTTCGAATCTCCGATTCGACACCTCTGTCTGTGGAAAGCCGCTCAATCTCGGATTCAAGGCTTGCTTCACGGATTCTAAGTTCGGCGAGTTCGGCTTTTAGAAGTTCCGTATGACTCGCAACTCCACGGCTTACTCCATAAGCTCGAACTGCCGCTAGTCCCAATAACGCCATGAGGACAACTAGCACCATTGCGGTTGGTTTAGAGTACAATATTTTGCGAAACCGTCTTCTTTCGTGAAATTCGAGCATATAGTGTTGTCTTTATCCGCGTTTGTGTATTATACTCGCAGAGTACCTTATACAGAATACGATATGCTATTTCATAAACGAACCAAAAAGATTGTCCGAGTGTTGTGGAGTATTTTCGCCGTGCTCATTATAATCAGCATGACGCTTTTCTTCGCTCCTATATATTAAGAGCCTATTTATCGGTCATCAGTCTTCATCATCTTCAAAAATACTTCGTGCGGAATATGCACTTTTCCGCGCTCAAGCATCTTCTTTTTGCCGCGTTTTTGCTTTTCGAGTAATTTCATTTTGCGTGTTACGTCACCTCCGTTTTTCCCAAAATTTCCCAATTCCTTACGAAGCGCCGAAAGCGTTTTTGATGAAAGAATCCGCCCCAGCCCATAAGCCTGGATTTTTGTAACAAACATCTGCTTTGGAAGTGTCGCATACAATTTTTCAACCATCTTTTCTGCTTCCTCTTGAATACGTCGAACCGAAACAACGCGTGCAAATGCCGGCACCAGTTCTTCTGCGACATAGAGATCAAGCCGAGCGACATCGGCATCCCGGAGCGCTCCTAATTCATAGGACACCGAAGCATACCCCGATGAAGCGCTCTTTACTCGATCAAAAAAATTTCGCATAAGTTCTCTGAGCGGCATAGAAAGAAGCATTATCACGCGTCCATCTGGAAAAGTTTCTGAATCCCCCACCTCTGCTTCGTGTTCGTGGAGAATCTGAATCAGATTACTCACATATTCCGGAGGGGTAATAATAGACACATCAGCCCACGGTTCTCGTATTCTCTCCGACTCACGATAGTTAGGAAATTTTGACGGCGAATAAATCGTTTCGGATTTTCCATTGGCAAATATCACTTCATATGTGATTGAGGGCATCGTCACTATGAGTTCGAGAGAAAATTCGCGTCGCAATCGCTCCGTGATGATTTCAAGGTGGAGCATTCCCAAAAAACCGCAACGGAATCCTCTGCCTAAAATACCGGATGTCTCTTCTTCAAACGAGAGAGAAGAATCGGAAAGCCGGAGCCGTTCGAGCGCTTGGCGAAGAAGCGTAAAATCGTCTTGGGATTCCGGATAGACAGATGCCCAAACGACAGGACGCGGTTTTTGATATCCCGACAAAGCTGTCGCGTTTATAGCCTTGTGTGGCGCAATAGTGTCTCCCACAGACGCAATACCCGGTCGTTTAATCCCCGTTACAATATATCCAATTTCTCCTGCCGAAAGAGCGTTGGTGGGTAGCTCAGAGGGCGTAAAAATTCCTGTCTCAACGGCAATAAAGGATTCATTCGACGCTAAAAAACGAAGCGTATCTCCCTTCTTCATTGTTCCGTCAACCATTCGCACATACACAATCACCCCTCGATGGTTTGAGTATTGAAAATCAAACACCAGTGCGCGCGGATCGCCTTTGTCCACACGCGGAGACGGTATTTTTTCAACGATACGGGAAAGCAACGCTTCGACCCCTTCGCCAGTCCTCCCGGAAGTTTCTACAATATCTTCTTCCTTCATAGAAAGAAGGCGGGTCATCTCCGCTTTTACTTCTTCTCTGCGCGCAAGCGGCGAGTCGATTTTATTTAAGACAGGAATAATAACCAACCCGAGTTCTCGCGCCATTCCGAGTGTTGTCAGTGTTTGCGCCTGAACTCCTTGGGTGGCATCGACGAGAAGCAACACCCCTTCGACGGCCTTGAGTGCACGCGAAACCTCATAGGAGAAATCAATATGACCGGGGGTATCTATGAGATTGAGTACAAACTGTCCTTTGCCCCCTTCGAGAGAGTTCGCATACTGCAGCCCCTCACTTAGATCGGATCCGTTCGTATGGTTTGAACGAGGAGTCCAAACCATACGAACTGGCTGCATTTTAATCGTAATACCCCGCTCCCGTTCCAGTTCCATGGAATCCAACACTTGTTCGCGCATTTTTCTCTTTTCAATTGTTCCAGTGATTTCAAGCATCCGATCAGCAAGTGTGGATTTCCCATGATCAATGTGGGCAATGATGCTGAAGTTCCGAATATGTTGCATGGTGTTGATCAATCGTAGCTTGTTTGTACCTTATTTCCGAGGATTGACGTTGGGCTTTTCATGTGTTGAAAAATTAATTCCCCGTCCAATCCTAAAGATCACCCGCCCAAAGATTTTACGCTTGGTATACTACCAGCATTTTCCAAAATAGCATTTTTAAAACATTTACCACGCGTCATCCTTTCTCTAAAAGCGCCTCTCACGGATTTTATGTGCGATGAAGTTTTTTACCTCTCCTACCAACGGCAACAATCAATCTCCAACTATTATCATCCTTCTTCTGTTCCGGGAATTCCGGTTCGAACCTTCCACAATCTCGCGTGGAGAGTTTTCCATGCTTCGCGCAACTCCTCGCTTCCAAGAAGTCGGAGCGCAATAATACCTGCACCTATACCAAGCAAACCCGCTACCACTCCTTGAATCAAAATACCCGTAAAAGTATTGATATCGAGAACATCGTCGAGCCGTTGAAGCGCCACATATGACACCATTCCGATCACCATTGAAGCAAGGCTGGATTTCCATAGCGCGTCTGACAGCATTACCGATATATTGCCAAAATCAAACCGAAACGCTCCTAACAGCACGATTGCTTGCACGATAATACCGATGCTGTATGCAAGCGAATAGACAACAACTCCAGTCCCTGGAAGATCTTGAATACGGAGGATTCGTTCAAGAGTTATCGCAAAATCCGGATTTGAAACAAATATATCACGCAACAAAAAAGCGACGCTGATTGCTACGATCGCCCCCACCGCTGCAGCAAAAGGAGGGCGAGAAGTGTTCCCGCTCGCATAATATCCACGCGCAAATAAAAATATGAGTGCATGAAGCGGTACAGAAATCATAAAGAGCGCTAATACCGCGGCGGTGAGTCGAGTGTCGGTCCAGTCAAACTGCCCTGTTCCTAAAATAACGCGGACAATCTGGGCTCGAAGCACTATAAATAATGTTACCGCGGGAATAGACCAAAATAAAATATGTCGTGCCGCTCCCATGACTTCTGACAGAAATAATTCACGCTCGCCTTCCGCAAATAATCTCGAAAGCGTTGGAAACGCAGCAACTGAATATGAAATGCCGATAACGGTAAGCGGCACAGCCTGAAGATTGGTGGCAAGAGAGAATACTGCGACCGAACCTTCTCCTTCTTTTGATGCAAATACTATAAGCATTAGAGAAAGCACGGCACTTAAAGAAAGTCCCAACGTACGAGGAAGAGACGCGGAGACAACCTGTAGGAGTTCTTGCCAATTAATCTGCAACGTGAGGCGCGGAAATAGTTTTTCTTCTATCAGAATCGGGGCTTGTATCAATGCATGAAGCATTGCTCCAATAACTACCCCGATACCAACGCCAAGTATTCCAAAATGCTCTCGAAACACCAATACGCCGCTAATAATGCCCACATTATACAAAATAGGAGATGCTACGTAGAGAACAAATTTATGACGCATCTGCGATACACTCGCCCAAATATTTGATACACCAAGAAGAATAGGCTGGAGGAGAAGGAGTCTTGTGAGGGTAATCATGGTTTCGTGATGTTCTAGCATGATTGAAGGATATAGATAAGAAAGAAGTGATGGAGTCAGTGCCCACGAAATAACGGAAGCGACAAGAATCGTGCATGAAAAACCTGTATATACGTTGTTTAGAAATTGGTTCGCCGTTTCGCGTGATTTTGCGATTCGATCAGAGAGAATCGGTATCAACACATACGTAGAAACCATTGACGCAAACACGACGAAGATGATATCGGGAATGCGAAAGGAGGCATAGTAAATATCGAGATCAACACCGGCACCGAAAGCGCCTGCGAGTAACCGATCTCGGATAAGCCCAAGAAGCTGCGATAGGAGCGCAAAAAAACCAAGAAGGTACGCGGCTTCATGAAGTCCGCGTACCTCCTGGTATAGAAACCCAATAAACCGAGTGACCATTAGAATTCTCTACTCCTCTCCTTCTGAAGAAGCATCTTCCGTATCAATGACTGGAAGTCCCTCTTGTTTGCGTATATCGTCTGCGGGACGACTACTTGGTTCGCCAAACGGCGTACGTCCTTTTCGAAGATTCTCTATGAAATTCTTAAGTTCTTCGTTTTCCTCGTTGGTTTTCTGCACTTCCTCAAACTGTTCCAGAGCTTCCTTTAGTCGATTTTGTCTTGAATACGAAAGACCCAAGAAATATCGAGCATTTGCATACGATGGGTTAAGTGCTACAGCATTCTCAAGTGCCGCCACAGCTCCACTGGTATCGTTGTTTGCGTAGCGAAGTACACCCAATTGGAAAAATACGGTTGGATCATACGGGGTAATATTCGACACTGCTTCGACCGAAACAATAGCATCCGCAAGATTTCCCTCGTCGACCTGAATCTGTGAAAGAAGGAATATAGCTGCTGTGTAATTATTTTTCTTTTGAAGAGCCTCTTCGATATATTTCTTTGCTTCCCCGGGAGTACCGTTTGCCACCTCGAGCTCGGCAAGCCGAAGTGGAATAAGTGGGTTATTAGGAGCAATTTCACGAGCACGAGTATAGGCTCGTGAGGCTTCCTCATATGCTTCTGGAGCACGAAGAGAAAGCGCGCCTTGGTAGACATCCCCTAAATTAAGCCAATTTTCATAGTTCCTTGGCTCCAAATCGGTCGCCGTGCGTGCATTTTGGATAGTGATACCAAATGTTCCCAGAAATTCATTTTGAAGTTCCTGAGAGGAAGCAGCCTCTGCTCTTCTTACGATTTCAGTAAGTCGAATGCCGTTGAGGCTAGTGGCAAGTCGATAGTGCCGATCTTCTGGAGAAAGCGCTATAGCACGGGCCAGATTGGTTTCTGCTTTCGAAACATCTCCCTCCTGATTAAGAGCGATCATCGCTTTTTGAAATGCCATGGTCCCCGCATAGTATTTCCCTACCATATAGATGCCGCTTATCGAAAAAAGAAACAGTAACGTCATCCCAAGAACAATAATAAATCCGAGTCTTGGATTGTTGGTAAACGGTATGGTGTATTCTTTCACGTCGCCGCGCATACGAAGAGACGCAATAAATACCCCTGTCAAGAGGAACGCGAGCGATACGATTACCACGCCCGGAGTATAGAGAAGAGCGGTTATCCATAAATACGCTGCGGCAACGAATGAAGAGGTGACGAAGTATGAAGAAAACCCATCTTCAGCCTGGCGCAATATGATGGCCCGAATTCCAGTCCAGAAAAATAATCCGAGGAACAAGAACCACGAAGCAATACCGAAAAGTCCACCAGTTACCAATACGGTCGATAACATTGAAACGCCGTTTCGAAATTCTGTACTCCAGAGGATAGTCTCATTAACTGACACAGGCTTATGTTCCGCCCATTCATACGAGAAAGTGGCTGGCCCGCTCCCAAAGAGCAGATTATCCTTAAGAGACGCGCGGGCAACTTCGATGGTTCCCTGCCATGAAGGACGCACTTCAGTGTAAGTGACATCCAGAGTGCGCGCGAGATAGCTAGTCGTCTCGATATCACCAAAAATAAACAGAGCGGAAACCGCAAGCACAACAAGCGATCCAAAAGAAATGCGGGCGCCTCTTCCTGTTGTAGTTCCTATCTCTTGGAACAAACTCCACACAAACGTACTGAACGCCGTCAATCCCAAAAGCCACCAAACTATCGGAAAATTAATCAAAGCCAAAAATCCAATTGAACACACCAGAGCAATTCCAATAATTATCTGGAAAGGACGCGCAAGAGAAAAACCCACTAGCGTTATAAGAGACAGCACCCCAACGAGTCCGGCAAACAAAGCGAGATCATACAATGTGCCAAACGGGCTTGCGGTTCCGGTATCGAATACACCAAAAGTAAGTGCTTCAGGACCCAACATTAACCGAACCGCATGAAATAGAGCGAGTAGGAAGAAAGCCGCAAGCACAGCCACGTACACCATGGCGATTGATTCTTGTGTTTTCAGAATCCATGCCCCAAGCGCTAAGAGAAGCGCGCCAATTACGACAAACACTAATGAGTCAGTAGATATGTTTAGACCGTACACCGACAGCGAAGGACTTACAGAAAAAAGTGTCGAAACCAGATACGAAAGAGGTATCGCCCATACTGAAAACCAGAGCGGAGACATCGGGATTGAAGCTGAACGCGCCTGCATCCGAGACACGATAAACAACATAAACAACACCAGCGCGCCGCTAGTAATAATGAGTGATTTCGTAAACTGAAACGGCGCAGCAGCTAGAGGAATAAAAATAACAGGAATAAGAGCAACAAGAACACTCAATCCCCACACCATTCCTTTATCTAATAAAGTTGAAGAAACCCTCTCATGAGGCATATGTAATTGATCCATGCAAGCAGTTATTTCGACTGGTAAAAAGCGCAGGTTTTTTAATTATATCGAAATACAATAAACAAAAACAACGTATGCTGTGGACAAGAATGCAAGAAGGAGCTTAATAAGCTCCTTCTTGCATTCTTGTTGCGCGTACCTGTAAGCCGAATTCTGTCGAGAATAGTTATTTATCTAGGCCAATAATTACTTATTGGCTCGAGCGGCACTTCCAGCCGTAGTTTTGTTCCCCATTATCGTCTAGGACACAAAACTACGGCTGGACACGGCCTTGCACACAAGTAAGGATTTTGCCGTTTCAGTTTAGTGTTACCACTAACACATTCCCCAAAAGAGGAATCCCTTTCCTTTCGGAATCAGGCGTTTCTGCTCGCACCTCTACTATTACTAGCGGCGGGTGTTACCCGCTACCCTTTCCACCCATTAACAATGGGTTCGATGTGTTCGGACTTTCCTCCCCCACGCCTACGTTGACGCTGTCAATTTTGTTTTGTCTCCGCGATATGTCTATACGGCCGATAGAATACTGTAAACGCGCAATTTTAAATATATTTTGAAAATCACACGAAACAGCATCAAGGTAGGCGTGGGGGCAACTATTCAGTACACGCTTTAAACATTATGCAATACTATTCGGCTACTTGCAATATCTTGGGAGTCTCTGTCCAACTAAGCACATCCCCAAGGGATATACGGAGACGTTTGGCTCCTCCAGAAGGTAGTTCAAGTACATATCGAGCCGCCACTACCGGAACAAATTGCGATGGGTAGGTGTTTGGTGAGATGTCCCATTTCTGATCAACAACCTTAAGATCGCGATCGAGCCATACAATATCTATCGGAAATCGCATGCCTCGCATCCATATGGCATGTCGATCGTCTTTAGAAAACACAAAAAACATTCCTGAATTTATAGGAATGCTCTCTCTTTCGGAGAGGCCTTTCATACGTTTTTGGGGGGTGTCTGCTATTTCAACCGACACCACCATCCCCCGAAGCGAGAGCAGTCCGTGATATGTTCCAGCCGTGTCATTCCACCCAAACTTTTCCATTACACTTCCGAATAATAGAATGGTGCTTAGCACCGACATTCCAATAATGATTACGTATAGGTAAATATAGTGCGGGTTGTGAAAGAGTCGCTTCATTCTTTTTGTGTAAAATCAAGAGCGCAAGAATTAATGCAGTATCTTTTTCCGCCCTGTTCATCTGGACCGTCTGAAAATACATGTCCCAGATGACCACCGCAGGCGGCGCAAGTCACTTCTGTGCGAAGCATTCCCATAGACTTATCTTCGTGAAATTCAACAGCTCTCTTGTCGATCACATCAGTAAAGCTCGGCCAGCCGGTACCGGAATTGAATTTTTTTTCAGAAGAAAAAATTGGCGCGCCACACCCTGCGCACGCATAATAACCATTTCCTTCATTTGAATAGAGCAGTCCTGAGAAAGCATGTTCAGTTCCCTTTTCTCTGAGCACGCGGAATTGCTCGGGTGTTAATTTTTCTCGCCAGTATCCATCTGGCATATGCTTCAAGTCAGGATCCTGATCATGGTGTGTAGCATTATCTACCATGGCACCCCTATCAATATGCCAGCCATAGCAAGAATTGCTACCAATCGATACCCTGCGTTAATGCCAAACAGCGCCCAGGGTTTTTTCTCCCACAACACACTGTCGAGCATGGTGGTTGCAATAAAGCCAATCCATACCAATATTCCAATAGTAAACGCTTCGGCAATAGTAAGATTTCCTCCGTTTACATACGCCGCCAATCCCAAAAATTGAGTAAGAATATAGGCAGTAATGAATGAACCGAGTGCCCCAAGACCCATGCCACGCATCATTCCTTTTTTATCATTTGGGTTTGGCACTACACCAGAAAGCCGCGACCAAGCGGTACCAAACATGAATGATGAATACCACACAAAGCCAATTACGAAAGAAGCAAGCGCAGCGACGACTACCGCAAGAAAACTAATTTCAAATTCCATACAGAGGATATTTTACCATAGTACGGATGAGTGCCAACAGTGATTCACGCAAATTACATTATGATCGATCGTATCGCCATGCCTCACATTTTTCAGTGATCCTCTTTGGGAGAAATTCTGGATTTAGGCGAATTACACCACTCCACCTCGCACGGGCGAAACACCTATGCGTTACTTACCCATAAACACATTTACATGTTCCTGCTATCGAAAGCCCAATGAAGAAGTGCTTGCCTTTGCTTTCTTCGGCACAACCAATCGCCCGGGAGACAATTATTTTTAAGTTGAACGATATGCCTCTTCATAGCCTGCCATCTCTTTATCTGCCGTCGATCATCCTCATGTCTCCTTCCCATGTAATAACGACAATACCATTGAAACCATCCTCGCGGATCGTCTGGATGAATCCACCCCTTTCTCCGCCATACAGACAGAGACTGACTCGCCTTCACTCCAAAAAAATTCAATGTCGGATCAGATTTTACACTACTAAGCTTGGCATGTATGAACCATTCTCTGGGAAATTCTTTCCTACAATCAGTCATGTATTTCCCGCCAAACACACCAAGTTCAAGCATTTCTTTCGGGGTCAGATCGGGCTTAAAATCAATGGGAAAATTTTTTCCTTGTGGTTGAGTCAAAAAGTAGATGTACTTCTGCTGCATCTTGTCACTCACAGATACTTTTTTCTTCATTATTTTTTTGGGGGTAACGGTAAGAACATACTGGTTTTTCTTTTATACGCCTCAAAATCAGGTCTCCCTTCATATTTCTTTTCCAACAATGGAATCCCCGAAACTTTCAAGATTAAAAAAGTGATGGTAAGTGGGCCAATTACGCTCAATACGTTCACCGATGAAGATATTGAGATGAGCCATATTCCCCACCATAACGTCACTTCACCAAAATAATTTGGATGACGAGTGTATCGCCACAAGCCTTCCTGCATGAGCGCTCCTTTGTTGGACGGATTCTTAATAAATCGTGCCAGCTGAGCGTCGCCTACCACTTCAAAGAAAAAACCGATAAGCCATACCGCCACGCCCAGAATATCCAGATAATTAAATGAGGAAACACTCTCTCTGTTGATAAAAAACACTGGCAAGATTATGAGATACAGAAGAAATCCCTGCAGCATATAGACTTGCGCATATGAACGAAAATAGAACCATTTTCCCCATTCTTGGCGCCACTTGGCATAACGATAATCTTCCGTCTTCCCTCTGTTGCGCACATGAATATGCCATGCAAGTCGTAGCCCCCAGATACTTATCAATATTCCAACCAATAATCCGCGCGCGCTTTCTCCGTTTCCAATAAAAAAGGAAATCCATGCGACAAGTATAAAACCAAGCCCCCACGCGACATCTGCCACATCGTTTCTTTTCTTCACCACAGACCACACAAACCAAGCGCTCATATAAAGAAAAACCAGAAGGGCAAGCGTTAGAAAATAGTCCATCATATTCTGCCAGCAATGAAGTACGTAATGACTGAAACGAGAGCCCCGAGCGCTGTTCCCCATGCCAAATCCACCACCGTCACCAAGAATGGCCAATCTTTAAGCGTAGCTAAGTTGGTGAGATCGTACGTCGCATACGTAACACATCCAAAAAGCACACCAAAAAGAAGTGCGTGGGTCCATGATTCTCTTTCAATCGCCGGCATGATAACGAAGATCGTCAATCCTGTAATAAACACGAGATAAAAGACAATAGCCGCCGCCCAATTGATATCCGGTTTCATCAGGAATCCGATCTGGGTTTTATAAAAATTTTTGGCCACCAACCCAAGCCAAATTAAGTCAATGAGAAAAAAAACAGGCAAGGCGATGAGGTATAATTTTACAAACATGGTAGTTATTTTCTATTGTTAATGTATATATATCCCATTATCCCTATGTATACCACCATACAAAGGGACACAGTTCCTATAATAATCGGGTATTTCCCGTTAAAGCCATTCTGCGAAAGATGCGCAAATAGAATTGCTCCATAGGCCCATACAAGCACGAATCCATATGGAATAAATCGATCACGAAGCATACGCCAAGAACCGATTAATACGCCAACCAAAAGTGCCACGACTGTCCATGTGATACCCAAAAGACCGAAACCATCCCATCCAATACTGACCAAAAAAACGGTTATGTTTGCGATCATCGCTACGGTAATCCATCCAAAATACACGCTAAATGGTAACTGTATAAGCCACCGTTCCCTTTTGGTAAGATCGCTGACACGTAATATCTCGGCGATCCAGATAAGCGTAGCCAACAATCCGGCCATGATAACAACAGAAAGCCAAATGAAATCGTAATGCCACGAGACTATCCAAAAAGCATTCAAGAAAGCGTTTATGATGAACAGGCGATTGATCTGTGCCACCAACGCATCCTCCGTACGCCATAATTGCTGTATGGCATATATAGCAAGAAGAGCATAAATAACTCCCCAGATGGAAAATGCGTATTCTGCAGGGGTAAATAAATTAGGGTAATTGTCTGATATCTCCCCCGTATTCCTCCCGTTCAGAGGAAGCAATACCGCCAGATAGTTGCACGCCACCATGGCAACATACGCCCCGCATGCTGCTAATTTCAATAACTTCGTATTCATACGGAATGACTTACTGTACAACAGTTTACTGTACAACAGATTATTAGAATGTATACATTTTTTCCTTTACACCCCAGGCAACATTCGTTAAAACCGATGCAAAAGAAGCGCTATCCAATCACCAAACAAAATTCTGTCACAAGATAAGAAGGAACGAAAGAATGAATTTCAAATATGTAGCGGCAATGTAATGGCCATTGTTGAAGTTTCATTTATTTATGGTGCACAAACATGCGCCACCTTGCTAAGAAAAGCACCCAATTCCTGAATCGTAACCAGTGCAATGGCGCGTGTGCAGTCTCGCTACGTACGTGTCTTAAGCGATGATATATGCATATTCAAAGCATCAAGGAGAGCCATGCGGATATACAAACCATTTTTTGCTTGTCGAAAATATGCCGCGCGTCTGTCGTCATCAACGTCGCCACTGATTTCATTCACCCGAGGTAACGGATGCATAATAATCGCGTGTGCGGCGAGCCTCGAGAGAGCTTTTTTGTTTAACGTAAAAGAGTTTTTCACTCGTTCATACAGTCGTGTTGACAGGAAACGCTCTTTTTGAATTCGCGTCATATACAACACATCGATGTTAGGGAGAACAGTTTCTAAAGTGTCTGATTCGGAAAATTGAATCTTGTGCGAACGCAAAAACGTTTTATATGCATCTGGCAGTTTTAATTCTTTTGGTGCGACGAGAAATAGTTCGATATGATGACTAAGTGACAAAAGATAAATAAGCGAATGGATGGTCCGGCCATGACGCAAATCGCCGACCATTGCTATCTTAAGATTATCAATACGACCGAGTTCTTTTTTGATGGTGTACACATCAAGGATTGCCTGGGTCGGATGTTCATTGTCTCCGTCCCCCGCATTGATAATAGGCACAGAAGAAACGTGAGCGGCTTTCTTGGCAGCGCCAGATTCTTGGTGGCGCAAGACAATTACATCCGAATACCCAGCGACTATCCGAATACTATCCTCCAGTATTTCTCCCTTCACGGCGGAAGAAAAATGGTTTGCACTTTCCGTGGAAATCACCTGACCGCCAAGTTTAAGCATCGCCGATTCAAAAGAAAACCGAGTGCGGGTACTCGGTTCGTAAAATATGCAAGAGAGAATTCTGTGGCGCATGGGTTTTGAAACCTTGCCTTCTCGGTCTGCTTTTTGAAATTCGTCTGCTTTTTTGAAAATATGGATAAGCTCTCTCCTATGTAGAAATTGTTGCGTACTCAATAGGTGTCGCATAATAAATTAACAATTTGACGTTCTTCTTATAAGACACAGCGGTATCATCGTGCGCTCCGATCTGTTTGGCCGTTTGAAATTTTCGCGACAAAAACGAGCATGATTGCCTGTGACCCCTTCATTATATGAAGCGGAGTCGAGTTTGAGCCTATGTAAACATACACCACTAGACAGAGATCTCCAATCTTAATGGTGTGTATGAAAAAATTTCTTTTGCCAATACAAAGTATGGCTCAAGCCAATTTCCTTTCTGGCGGTATCTGTTTGAAAATATCCGAACGGAACTGGCTGGGTTCGGCGGGCGGAATTCCCCCACACCCCCTTCCGCCCACCTCGCCTTGCCTGCCCGACCGAAGCGGTGCGTAGGCGGGAACCAGAGCGGAAAGGACAATTTCAAGTTTTTCTTTGGCGGAATTCAACTCGAGCGTGTGGAGCACGCATAAATCTTCTTTTACACCAACCAAACAAAGGCAGCTAATCCGAACAAGGCAGCGACAATGCACGACAGGATAAGCTTAAGAAGCCTTACACGGCGCATATCCGCTTCTTCATCAATCTCGTGGATGGATTGATTGCGATGCACTATTTCGTCATTGCGAATCGAGCGGAAGAAATCATATTGGCTTATCGGATTGCGCCCGTACCACGCGAGAAAATCGCTCCCCACGGGTTTCTTTCGTAATTCTTCACCGCGCTTCTCAATAAATTTGCCGTACTGCTCAAATGCGTGCGACTCAAACAAGTAATTCAATTCGTACGACCAGCGAGGCCGAATAAGGTAGAGCCAGTACGAAGCCCAAAAGTAGAAAAAGGCAAAAAGCATTGGAATAAGAGTATGTTGTATCAAACCCGCTTTTTCCTCCTTTTGAGCAAGTTGAGATATAACGACGACATGCATAGTCTCGTTATCGGATGCAATTCTGGCGTATCGAGCGATGTTGGACAGACGCAATGCTTTTTGCTCATTCGAAAAAAAGAGGGTGAGGAGCGTAAAAGCGGCAGACGACCATGAGTGGTATGGCACGCGAGCGATAATCTCGACAGCACGAAACTTCAGGTACGACGGCTCGCGCCCGTATACAATATTGCCGCACAAAACCAAGAAGTGCCCAAGTATTCTCGGTAAAAGACGAGGTTGGTAGTTGTCGTATGGTTTCTTGTATTCTTCGAGTTGTGTCGGATCGTTCAGTTGTGCGTTAAGTGTTTCAAGTTCTTTGTCTCCTGCAATGAGTTCCATAATGTCGTTAAAATTATTCTTTTGTTGTTATGAAAAAATTTCTTTTGCCGTTACAAAGTATGGCTCAAGCCAATTTCCTTTCTGGCGGAGGAGACAGGATTCGAACCTGCGATGCCTTACGGCATACACGCTTTCCAAGCGTGCGCTTTCGACCGCTCAGCCACTCCTCCGTTTTTATATAGGGCAGACAAACTCACATCTTCGCTCGTTGAACCAGAATAATCACACTATGATTCTATTATTTCTGAAACACCCCCTAACCAACATAACGTATCACGAAGTGGGGCAAGCTGCGAGAATTACCTTTACAGTGGTTTATAATACATCAGACTTACATCACTTACTTCTCTTATTTCCATAAAGAAGCATTCTTTTCTCCTGAAGAGATTGAAGATACGAGACAAGAAGATGAGTGTCTCCTTCGATTGTCTCCCCTGTGGCCATTTCTTTCAATGCATTCCAATATTTATCCAGTTTTTTATGATACGTCGGAAGTGTGATGTCGCCGAGGCGAAGTAAGCCTTTGACACGCTCAATCTCGATTTCTATTTCCTTAATCGTGTTCAATAAACTAAGATCTTTAATTCCCAAACGTTCGGCCGGAGGCGTGTTTGGATTTCTACCAAGCAAACCGGAAAGAACGGTTTCCTCTGCTGGTTCTTCCGCTTTCGGTGGTTTTTCGGATTGCATACATTAGTGATGGCCGCGTAAAGCTCCTATTCGTTCTTCAACAGGCGGATGCGTTGAAAACAGATTCCCAATTTTCTGAGCAAATCCCTTTTCGGGGCCAAACGGATTTGCAATAAACAAATGGGCGGTCGCGTGATTTGCTTTTTGCATGGGACGTCCGTATGTACTGATTTTCTGAAGGGCTGACGCAAGACCTTCCGGATACCGAGTGAGAAGCGCACCAGATGCGTCCGCTAAAAATTCTCGCTTTCTTGAGATTGCAAAATGAATAAGTTGCGCGGCGATTGGCGCAAGCACGGCAACTACAATCGCAGCGATCAAAATAAACACACCGAATCGTCCACTTCGATCACGTTCACCACCAAACCCAAAATGTGCAGCGCGTAAAAACATATCGGAAAGGATGGCGACAAATCCAACCAACACCACCGCAACCGTTCCAACCAACATATCGCGGTTGCCGATATGCGAAAGTTCGTGCGCAAGAACTCCTTCAAGCTCAGAGCGGTCGAGAATCCCCATAATGCCTGTGGTAACGGCAACCGCGGAATGTTCCGCATTTCTTCCGGTTGCAAAGGCGTTTGGTGCCGGATCATTCACTACATACAATTTTGGCTTCGGAAGCCCTGCGGTGATGGCAAGATTTTCAACAATATTATGTACTTCACGAAACTGCCCTTCATCCGGCATTTCTGTTGCGCCGGTCATTGCGATTACGAGTCTGTCTGAAAACCAGTAGCTTCCAACGTTAGTAATCATGGCAAACACCGCCGCAACCCATAAAATCTCTGGATGGCCGTAGTAATACGAAAACGCCCACGCAATTCCGATGACTGCGGAGAAAAATCCGATCATCAAAAGCCACGTCCGGCGAATGTTTGAGTCTTGATGGGTATAGAGAGATGCCATAGATCAAGTAGGGCTAGAATTTTACCGTAACAGGATTTCGTGCGGCCTCTTCCCCTTCCGCGAGTTCAAAGAATTCCATTATTTCGAACTTGAAGAATTGAGCGATTATATTTCCCGGAAATGATTCGATGCTGGTATTTAGATCTCGAACATTGGTGTTATAGAAACGTCGTGCGGCCTGAATTTTATTTTCCGTATCCGAAAGCTCTCTCTGAAGCTCAAGAAAATTTTGGTTTGCTTTCAAATCAGGATATGCTTCGGCAACGGCAAAAAGTGATTTTAGTGTTTCAGAAAGAAAATTTTCTGCTTTCGCTTTATCCGCAGTTCCCTGCGCATTCATTGCCGCGGCGCGCGCCTCGGTAACCTTTTCAAACGTCCCTGCCTCGTGCGCGGCATATCCCTTTACCGTGTTTACCAAGTTTGGAATAAGGTCGTAGCGACGTTTGAGTTGAACATCGATGTCTGCCCATGCTTCTTTGGCACGATTTACAAGCGAGATAAATCGGTTATAAGCGAAAACAACCCACAGGACTACAAGTGCTAGTAAACCAAGAATAACATATGAAAGATTCATAATGATTGCTTGCGGTTAACTGACAATTGTCGAAATTATACCAATTTTAAACAACTTTCACAACATGTTTCGCGCGCTCGCAATAGATTTTCATGATGTATTTCCATACTCATATTCTTTTCAGCATTTTCACTTATATTGACGAATTATGTCGAAGCATTGTCTTACCACACTCTTCATTTTTAGAACCACATTTTAACTTTTAGCATGCTCCCCGCACCCCCCCAATTAGGGATACCTGGTTAACTGATCGCCCAAGCGCTTGCCGGCACGCCTCGTTCCTGCCTCACACGTCTCCTTCGTGTCGGCGCGCGAGGTTTTTTGTATCAAGGAAACGCCTCACTACTCTGGATACGAACATAAAAATCGGACGTAATGTCCGATTTTTATGTTCATGCGTTGGAAACTTTGATTGGAAGCAATTAATAGTCCATTCCTCCTCCCATGCCTCCCATATCAGTCGCACCAGAAGCAGTTTTCTTTTCTTCCGGCTCTTCGGCAACCGCGGCTTCCGTAGTGAGAAGAATTGCGGCGGCTGAAGCGGCATTCTCAACGCCAGAGCGTGTTACCTTAACCGGATCAATAATTCCTGCAGAAAGCATATCCACCATTTCTCCTTTCTTCGCATCAAACCCTTCCGTTGGTTTTGCGTTTGCCACCCGATCAACAATGACAGCGGCATCATCCTCATGTCCTGCATTAAACGCAATTCGATGAAGCGGTGCGCGAAGCGCGGAAAGAAGAATCATATACCCCGTCTCGAATTCAACCTCGCTCTTAGCTACTGTTTTCGTCTCTTTCGCTCGAGCAGCAGACAATTTAGCCGACACTTTAACGAGCGCAGCCCCTCCTCCGGGCACAATACCTTCAGCAATCGCCGCTTTCGTTGCATTAACCGCGTCTTCAATCTTAAGCTTCAAATATTTCATTTCAGTCTCTGTTGCCGCACCCACTCGAATTACTGCAACACCTCCTGAAAGTTTTCCAATTCGCTCTTGTAATTTTTCTTTGTCATATTTTGAATCGGTATGTTCCAATTGTTTACGAAGAGAGGAAACTCGTGCATCAATATCTTGCTTCTTCCCCTTTCCGCCCACAATGGTTGTCTTGTCTTTTGTTGCCACCACGCGGTTTGCGCGACCAAGGACCGTTAGTGTTGCTTGATCAAGCTTCATACCGGTTTCTTCCGAAACCACGGTACCGCCGGTCACAATCGCGATATCTTGAAGCATTTCTTTCTTACGATCACCATAACCAGGTGCCTTGATTGCCAACACCGAAAGTGCGCCCCGAAGTTTGTTCACCACAAATGTAGCGAGCGCCTCTCCTTCAACATCGTCTGCAATAATCACCAATTCTTTCTTGCCCGTCTGCACAATTTTTTCAAGGAGCGGCAACACGTCTTGTACCGACGATATCTTCTTGTCAGTGATTAAAATCGGAGTATCACGATATTCAGATTCCATGCGTTCCGCGTTCGTAATCATGTACGCCGAAACATAGCCCTTATCGAATTCAAGGCCTTCAACAACTTCTGTTTCAATTCCCATTGACTGAGATTCCTCAACGGTAACCACGCCGTCCTTTCCTACCTTCTCAATAGTTTCGGCAATTTTTTCGCCAATCGCTTCCGATTCTGCTGAAATAGTCGCGACCTGTTTTATTTCTTCTTTTGTCTTGATCGGCTTTGCCATTTTTTTCAATTCTTCGATGATATCTTTTGATGCTTCTTCAATGCCGCGACGCACCATCATTGCATTCGCTCCCATCGAAGTTCGGCGATATCCTTCTGCTATAATTGCCTGCGCAAGCACCACTGCCGTTGTGGTTCCGTCGCCCGCATTGTCATTGGTTTTCTGCGCGACTTCTTTCACAATCTCCGCGCCCATGTTTTCAAATTTGTTTTTGAGCGAAATTTCTTTCGCAATAGACACACCATCGTTTGTGATCGTCGGACCGCCGTATCCTTTGTCGAGAGCAACATTTCTTCCCCGAGGCCCAAGTGTTACCCGAACTGCGTTCGAAACTTTGTCAACGCCCACTTTGAGGGCTTTTCGAACCTCCTCATCGTATATAATCTGTTTTGCCATACTATTCTTACGGTTAAGTTAATGAATAATATTATTTAATGATCGCTAAAATATTGCTCTCGGACACCACATAATAGTCGTCACCACGATATTCAACCTTCTCGCCCCATTGGAATAATACCTTGTCGCCAATTTTTACCGAAAGCGGCATTCGAGCGTTACCATCTTCATTCCACTTTCCAAGACCAACCGACACCACGACGCCCCTATCAGTCTTTTCTTTCGAGGCAGTGTCAGGAATAATAATGCCCGAAGGGGTTTTGGTACCCATTTCCTCTTCAGTCATGGGACGAATGACTACACGATCCCCCACAGGAATAATGCCGAAAGTATCTTGTGTTACCTCCGATTGCGGACGTGTTGATTGTTTTTTATGAGCCTTCTTTTTCATATATAAAATACGCTTAATATCTTTTAAAAATCCAAAGCGGAAGTAGTATAAATACGCTCTCCACCCATGTCAAATGTACTGTTTGACAGATGCGATTTCGTATGATTTATTTCAAAAAGAAGGCATCGCCGATGCCTATGGCTTGGGGGAGTATAGATGAACAAAATCGATCTGCATGTGGCAGCTCGCATGCGCGAGCTGCGGATCATGCGGAACATCACCCAGCAGTGGGTGGCCGAGAAGATAGGCGTCACCCCCCAGGAGGTCCACAAGTACGAGAAGGGCATCGACCGCATCGCCGCCGGCCGGCTGTTCACCATCGCCAAGGTGCTCGGCGTCGATGTCGGCTACTTCTTCGAGGGCCTCGATGGCGAGCAGCGCCTCAAGCCGACCCCGCGGCAGCACATGCCGATCGAGCTGGCGCGCAACTTCGTCTCGATGTCGAGCCGCCGCTACCAGGAAGCGCTCTGCAACCTGGTCCGTGCCCTCGCGAAGCTCAGGCAAGAAGAGTAACAAAAAAAAATCGCCGTCCCTTGAGGTCACTCACACAGATGTGGATCCAATGGACGGCGAATCTCATTTTTTATATTTCCAAAGACATCGTTTGCTTGCATTTTTATACACCTTCGGTATACTGCTTCTCACATGGAATTAGTCGGAGTAGCGCTCCCGTACGTACAAATTGCGCTCTCGATACTCCTCGGTGCTACGATACTCCTCCAACAGCGAGGGTCGTCAGTCGGCGGAGCATTCGGGAGTGATAATTTTAGCGCCGCATTCAACACGCGGCGTGGCGCTGAGAAATTTTTGTTCCAAGCGTCAGTAGTGTTGGCAGTCCTCTTCGCCTTTTCTGCCTTCGCTGCGCTCATCATTCAATAATATTTGTAAAAAGGTAGATTATTTATTGGTATCAGTGTTGCGCCACACTATAACAAGCGCCATCATTAATGGAACGTATACGTTCGTTTTTCGCCACTCGTTTTGAACTTCCCGGCGCCAACGCAATGCGCAAGGTACTTGAGTCATTGTCACCGTTCGAACGAATTATATTTGGCATTCTTTTTGTCGTGTGCGCCGTCGCCTCGCTTACCCTCCTTGGGCGCGTAAGCGAGCATTTTATGGTTTCGGTGCCGGCCAAAGGAGGAAGCATACACGAGGGATACGTGGGCTCTCCTCTTTTCGTTAATCCTCTTCTCGCAAACTCAGACACTGATCGCGATCTCTCGGCATTGGTATTTGCCGGTCTCATGCGGCCGTCAAACGAAGGACTGGTTCCTGAACTTGCGAAACGGTATGAAATTAGCGACGATGGACGCGCGTACACATTTTACATTCGAGACGACGCAACATTCCACGACGGCTTTCCCGTAACCGCAGACGACATTATTTTTACCATCGAATCAGTGAGAAACCCTCTACTTAAAAGTCCGCGTCGGTCTGATTTTGAGGGGGTTGGCATTGAACGAGTCGACGACTTAACCGTTCGATTCATGCTTCCCGAACCATATGCCCCGTTTCTTGAAAGCACCACACTCGGCATTATTCCAAAACACATATGGGGCACGCTGTCGCCAAGCGAATTTGCGCATAACCGATTAAACTTGGAACCAATCGGCGCAGGTCCGTTTCGGGCAGACGAGATACTACGGTCGCGTTCCGAAATCCCCGAGGCGTATCGTTTCTCTGCATTTCCTCGTTATGTTCTTGGAAGACCCTATGTGTCGGAGATCGTCATCCATTTTTACAGCGACGAAGAATCGATGCGTGCTGCATATGCGCACGGGGATATTGAAGCGATGCAAGGAATCGCGCCAGAACATCTCTCTCAGTTAGTAAACAACAATGGGGCGGTGGTTACCGCTCCACTTCCTCGAGTATTTGCCCTTTTCTTCAATCAAAACAAAAATACCCTTTTAGCTGATCCCAAAGTTCGAAGCGCGCTGTCAGTGGCCACTCCGCGAGATCAGATAATAGGAGACATTCTTTCCGGGTATGGCACCCCTCTTTTCGGACCGATCCCGCCTAATGTACCTGGATACGTGCCACTACATCTTGATACCTCAACCGAAGAAGGAGAAGCGTCTCTTATACTTTCTCGCGGAGGATTCAAAAAAGGAGAAGACGGTGTTCTTGTCCGAAAAACAAAAACGGGAACCGAACGCATGGCTTTTGTTGTCGCTGCGCCAAACACGCCTGAGTTAAAACGCGTTGCAGATGCCGTAGTAGCCGCGTGGCAAGCGCTCGGCATCGAGGTAACGCTTAAAATATTTGAACCGAGCGACTTAACCCAAAATGTCATTCGGCCGCGGGAATTTGAAATACTCCTTTTCGGAGAGATTGTAGGGCGAGAAGTGGATTTGTTTGCGTTCTGGCATTCGTCGCAGCGAAACGATCCAGGGGTAAATATCGCGCTCTACACCAACCGAGAAGCAGACGAGCTTTTAGAAGAGGCTCGCGCAACACTGGATCCTGATCTTCGAACAAAAAAACATATGGAATTTGTCGAAGAGGTTATTGCCGACGTTCCTGCAGCATTTCTCTACGCACCCGATTTTATTTACGTGATTCCAAAAACTCTTGGGGGAGTATCCTTATCTGGGCTGTCGTCCGCGTCGGAACGATACATGAACGTACACCAGTGGTTTTTGCAAACAGAACGTGTGTGGGGCGTATTCGCCCAAAATGAGATTGAATAAGATTCAATTTATTAATGGTAATAATTACTGACTGATATTTATGCAACACCCTCAACCACGACGTGGCAACTATTCTCGCCGCCCTATCAGCGCGCGTCGGAATCAACGAGACCGTATTCGTGCATACCAAAACACAAGCGACATTCATCAGGTATCTGAACATTCCACGACCACGCCGCGTGATGGACAAGGGCACGTTCGCCGGCCTTTGCATTCTGGAGAATATCGATCCGGTGGGTATAGAAAAATAATAAGAGGCGGGTATAACAAGGATCGGCATGGATACACAGCGCATCGCCATTACAGCCAAGGAAGCACCACAGAAAGGCCTTCTGAACGAAACATTCACAACGAAGGAAATCAAAGCCATACCGGCATGCGTCCATCGAGGATTAAACCTATGCGGGGCCGAGAAAAATCACGATACGCCGGGGTTTCCATGTCTGCAAGAACGCAGCAGTACAACCAAACCGCCCATATCGCTGATCCAAGCGAAGGCACTGTGCGCATTATTCCACTTGGCGGTGTTGAGGAAATCGGCCGCAACATGACAGTAGTTGAATACGGTAACGACATCATTATCATTGATGCAGGATTCCAGTTCAAAGAAGATGAAACACCGGGTATTGATTATATTCTCCCCAATATTACCTATCTTGAGGAACGCCGAGAGAAAATTCGTGCACTGTTGGTAACCCACGGACATCTCGATCATATCGGCGGTATTCCGTACATCATGGATCGATTAGGTAACCCTCCCCTCTACACGCGCCGCCTTACAGCAATTATGGTGCAAAAACGACAAGCGGAATTTCCTCAGTTGCCTGCGCTTGATATTCGCGAAGTCGAAAAAGATTCAGTACTCACATTAGGCAGCTTAAAAGTTCGTTTCTTTGCGGTAACCCATACCATTCCGGATTCAATGGGTATCGCGATAGAGACACCCAAGGGACTTATTGTGACACCGGGAGACTATAAGCTCGACCATGTCGACGGCACCCCATCGGAAACAGAAGAGCGTGAATACAATGTATTCAAAAATGAAAATGTGCTGTTCATGATGGCCGACTCCACGAACATAGAAAATCCCGGATTTTCAACTCCCGAATGGCTCGTGCATGAAAATCTCGACAAGATCATCAAAGACATCAAGAGTCGTCTCATTATCGGAACATTTTCTTCTCAGCTTCAGCGGATTATGGGGATCATCAAGATTGCCGAAAAATATGATCGAAAGATTATCGTGGAGGGTCGAAGCATGAAGACGAATATCGATATTGCCATTCAATCGGGGATGCTTGAGACTAAGCGCGGGGTCATCATTCCATCGGCAGAAATAGACCACTATCCTGCAAACAAAATCATTGTTCTTGCAACCGGCGCGCAAGGTGAAGAGTTCGCCGCGCTTATGAGAATGGCAAACCGTGCACACAAAGTAGTAAACGTGCGAGAGGGAGATACCGTGCTGCTTTCCTCATCTATCGTTCCCGGCAACGAAAAAGCGGTTGAGAAGCTTAAAGACCAACTCGCTCGGGCAGGAGCACGCATTGTGCATTACCGCACAAGCGAAGTGTTTATCCACTCAACGGGCCATGGAAACCGGGGTGAATTGGAGTGGCTTCATCGAAAAATTCATCCGAAGTTTTTTATGCCGATTCACGGTAATCATTACCGACTTAAACTGCATGGAGAATTAGCCATGACACTTGGCATGACAAAGGATCAAATCGTCATACCCGATAACGGTTCAATCGTCGAAATTGTTGATGGGGAACGCATTCGGGTCCGTGAAGAAAAAGCTCCCGGTTCAGCTCAAATGGTAGACGGTCTTGCTGTTGGAGATATTCAGGAAGTGGTTCTTCGCGATCGTCAGGCATTATCTGAAGACGGTATGTTTGTCATTATTGCTATGGTCAATACTAAAACCGGCCGCCTTAAAAAATCTCCCGACATTATTTCTCGTGGTTTCATTTACTTGCGCGAATCACAAGATTTACTTGCACAGACCCGCCTTATCGTAAAGAAAGCCGTGGAAGATGCCTCTATGGGAACTATGCCTATCAACTTCGAATACGTAAAGAAGAACGTTACCGAAGCAACCGAAGCCTTTCTCTTTCAGAAGACCAATAAAACACCAATAGTGATTCCGGTCGTGCTCGGGGTATAACTTTCGCAACATGTCCATTACCTTTGTAGAATAAGAGCATGGACGCATTTCCTCGTCGTATATTTCGGGCGCACACTTTCCCCGCGCTTTCATCGGCGAATTTTTTCCTTGCTCTTCATATCTTTTTCGTCATTTTCTTAAATTCAAGTTATTTAGGTAAATTTGGAGATGAAGCTATTGTAAGCATGCTATTTGCCACAGGTTCGGCCATTTCTATTGTAAGCCTTGTGTTCGTCCCCCGTATTATTCCAAAGACAGGAGTGTTTGCGTTTACCGTACTACTCGCTTCGCTCGAAATATTTGTGGTACTGGGACTTGCTACCGCACAAAATCTCACTATCGCCGGCACGTTGTTTGTATTGTATTGGTCAATCACCATTCTACTTCTCTACTCTCTTGATTTGTTTATCGAGAGCGTGGTCTTGGAAGAAAACAGTACGGGTTTTGTGCGTGGAGTGGTGCTGACTATCACCAACACAGCGCTTCTTCTTTCACCTATGGGGGCAAGTGTAGTGGTTGAAGCTGTTGGTTTTTCAACCGCGTATGTTATTGCGGGTTTATTCATCCTTCCGTTTCTTCTTATCCTTACCAAACAGTCTCGTCAATTTGATGATCCGCTATACGAACCCTACCATTTTTTCAAAGCGTTCCGCCATATGCTTACTCGATACAACGTTCGTGCGCTCTTACTTCTTCATCTACTCCTTCGCGTCTTTTTTGCCGTTACCGTAGTATATCTCCCTGTGTACCTACATGTGACAGTCGGCTTTTCATGGCCAGAAATCGGTGCCATTTTATCTCTCATGCTCGTCCCGATGGCTTTATTTGAATTTCCAATAGGACGAATACTGACAACCAACAAAACTGAACGTATCTTTTTACTGCTTGGATTTTCCATCCTCTCCTCCTTTGTCATTATTATCGGACTCGTAGGGCAAACCAATATTGCCATATGGGGGGCTTTATTATTTATCGTCCACATAGGAGCAAGTATGGTGGAGATCACATCTGAAACGGCATTCTTCTCGCGAGTAGGAGGAAAAGACACCGATTTGATTAGCTTCTTTCGGATGCTCCGTCCTTTCGGATATGTAATAGGAACATTCATTGGAGCAGTTGCTTATAGCATGGGGGGGGTTCTCTTTTGTGTTTATTGTAACAGGAATACTGCTTGCTTCCGGTATCCCTATCTCCCTTGCGATTCTTCATGATATGTCACCAAAGATCACGACGCCAAAGAATACTTTTTTTTCGTAATCCTGATAAGACCCTCGGAGGATAGCTTTTCAAGCGCGATAGCTAAACGTTTTTTAGTGAAAGGGAGATCAAGCGCGAGTGCTTCCGCACTCGCGCTTGATTTTTCTGTTAACACTCGAATAATTGCTCCTCTAACTTCTCTCAAAGATCCTTTAAACGGCTTCTGTGTTTTGTATGCTCGAAGCTGTTGATTCGTTCTTACGCCTTGGCGTTTCAAATGCGCGCCATAATCCATGAGCGCAAAATACCATTCGCGAGATTGTGTTCGATCGAGAGTCTTTTCGACGATGTCCAGAAGCTCACGGTCATGTATTTTTTGAGAAGAAGGAAAAAAATAATGAATTATCGCCGTTTTTATGTTGGTTTCAATAAAGACGGCGGGTATATTAAACGCAAACGTCTGCACAGCTCCCGCTATATACAGACCGATGCCAGGAAGAGTGCGGAGGGCGGCTTCATCGCTCGGCACGAC
>CAZFRC010000004.1:7525-13883 GCA_964521185.1 uncultured Candidatus Saccharibacteria bacterium | reverse complement strand
CCGTCGTGCCGAGCGACAATCGCTTTCGCAGCCTCATGCAAATATTTTGCTCTCCGATTATATCCAAGTCCCTGCCACAACTTCATCACAACCGCTAATCGCGCGCTCGCAAGAGACTGTACGGTGGGAAATTGCTTTATAAATCTTTTAAAATACGGAACCACCCGATCAACCTGTGTCTGCTGAAGCATCACCTCCGATACTAAAATCTTGTATGGATCCTTGGTATGTCTCCATGGTAAGTGATGTCGTCCAGACGCACGATAATATGTCCATACTTCTTTTTTCCATGCGAGTAATTTATTAGGTGCAGTCTTTCCCGTTAATCGCTCATGTGTACGCCTTCTTTCATATGTGATGGTATGCATATAACCGCCGTGCTTTCGTTAATCGTATTCGAGAATCGGTGTAAAAAAATAGAAGTGGTGTTTTTGGATCTTCGAAATCCTACCATTCGTAGATCACGTCTTTGCGTTCCACCACCACTTTCCATCCGTTTCGCTTTGCGTATCGAAACAACAGTTTGTTTGGATTAAAACAAATCGGTTTTTCTACAATCTCAAGAAATGAAATATCTCCTTCGGTGTCGCCAACCCCCACAGATCCTTTGAGTGTTAATTGTTCTTTCTCTATAGCACGCTTGACGATGTTTGCTTTGTTTGCAATAAGATGCAAATCCTCAATTGCCCCCGTGAAGCGATTATCAGGACCCACCTCATACATACGTCCATACACCTTGTCGAATCCCCAACTTTTTGAAAAACCCTCGATAATCAGCTTGGGGGATTGAGAAATAGCGAGAAGATAATACCCTTTATGTTTTAGAGTATGCACGAGATCTCTGGTATACCGATACACTCGATCACGTTCGCGCGAAAGTACTGAACGCGCTGCTTGTTCCATATCCACATACCGAACTCCCTTCAGATGTTGAAGGAACGTTTTAATTACCGCCTCTATATAGTCTTCGTATGTACCTTTTCGTTCATGCCAAGCTCGATATTCACGAGCGTACGATTCGCGTGCCTTTGGTGGGAATATTCCCATATCAACTAACTCTTCGATAAGCTCAATAAGGAATGAGGAGCGGAAAATAGTTCCATCAATATCAAAAATGGCGACTTTTTGTTTTCTTTCCATAATGCGGATTGTATATTCGTATTTGTATTTTTAATCTTCGAATAAAGGGAGCTTCTCTCTTATTGTACTCTCTTTGTAAAGCGTAATCCTGCTTTAGGGTATATTTTCACCAAAGGATCCGGGGCGGTGTCGTATTTCCGTGCGGGAGCCATATGGCGACCATATTCAATAACATAATACGTGAATGAAAACCATTCTTTTTTGGGTAGTATCGCCATCAAATCTTTTTCTATCTTTTCGGTGTTTACCGGATGATCAGTTAAATCAAATCGTACAGCAAAACGATGGACGTGAGTGTCAACAGCAATGCCCTCCACAATATTAAACGCATTTCCTAAAATAATGTTGGCCGTTTTTCTTCCGACTCCTGGAATAGTGATGAGTTCTTCCATAGTGTTTGGAATGCGGCCGCCAAAAATGGTTTTTAACATTTTGGGGGGCCGCAAGAATATTCCTCGTCTTCGACCGATAAAACCCCGTTGCAAAAATATCTCGTTCAAATTCTTTTGGTTTCGCTCTCACGTAGTCCTCAAGCGTTCGGTATTTTTTAAAGAGCTTCGCTGTAACTTCGTTCACTTTTTTATCAGTACATTGCGCAGACAAAACAACGGAAACAAGAAGTTCCCATGGAGTACTGTACTCCAAAATCATCCCGGCTCTCGGATAGAGTTTCTTCAGGACAATGAGTAGTCTTTTTACCCTTGTCGTGCGCTCTTTTTTATCTTTTTCATTCATCATGATAATCCTACCCGAAACTCACACGTAAACCATTTTGACAAAAGTGATATTGGGTGCCTACTATAGGTAGGTTTCCGTGAATTTTGGTGGGCTTGAGCGCACGCTCGTCCACAAAGTACACGTGTACCTTCGGTGGCCTAAGCCTAACGGCTTACGGCGCTCAAGGTCCTAACAGGCCAAGGCGAGGAGTGTGTACACACTCCTTTACTCATTTCTATAATCTCTCAGAGCGAATCGTTAAACCCTGTAAGATTTCTGTCTAGCTCTCCTTGCTACTCCCTAATGCCATAACCTATGTTAAATAGATAAGCGATCAATATACTTAACCCAATAATAAGGAATGTGATGATACCCACTCCAAGCATGAGGCTCGATTCCGACACCCCTATCATAGAATAACGAATACCGTCGATAAAATAGAAAAACGGGTTCCATCGAACGAGTCCTGCAAACCAATCCGGAAGCATTGTAATTGAATAAAATACTCCGCCTAAATATGACAGAGGCATGATAAGGAAAATATTGAGCACGTTCAATTGTTCAAATCCTTTTGCCCAAAGACCCACAATAACCCCAAGAAGTGTAAAAATGGTGGCAACCAGCACTGCGTAGAAAACAAAAAGAAGAACGTTGTCTAAATTTGCCGCGCCAAAAAATACCGCGATCAAGAATACCCCAAGTCCAATAAGAAGGCTGCGAACCACGCCAGAGGCAACGATTGAACCCACATAGACCCAAGTCGGAACAGGAGCCACCAACACTTCCTCAATCTGTTTGATAAATCGTTTGAAGTAGATAGAATTCGATCCATGAAGAAATGAGGAGGAGATAACGTTCATCATGAGAATCCCGGGAAGCAGGAAATCGAGATAAGATACGTCGCCAATGTTTTGAATCCTTCCTCCAACCACATAGCCAAAAATAAATATATAGAGAAGTGCATTGATGAGGGGCGCTGCAAACACCTGGGTTACCACCCGAAATGTGCGGTTGATTTCTTGCGCAAAGAGTGTCCAAAACTGTATGAATGATAATGTATCCATCTCGTTATAAATGTAGAAACCGATTATTGTTGTTGATATCTATATACTACGATTCCTTTGGCGCATCCGCTAGAGAATGATTATTCCGGCTGTATTTCTAACAGAATCCATATTTATTCCGGACTTTTCACAAGAGAAAGATACGTGTCTTCGAGTTTCTTACCTCCTTCGGTAAACGAACCAATGGGGCCTTCGGCAACAATGATCCCTTGGTTAATCACCGCAATCTGATCGCACAATTTTTCCACTTCTTCAATGTAATGTGAGGTCAAAATAATAGTCTTCCCTGCACTATTGAGCTCTTCAAGATATTTCCATAGGACATGACGCGTTTCAACATCAACCCCTGCAGTGGGTTCGTCAAGAATAAGAAGATCGGGATCATGGATAAGGGAGCGGACGAGCATCACGCGGCGTTTGTATCCTCCAGATAACTCGCGAAATGGAGTGTTCCGGTATTTGATTAAATCAAAATGTTCCAGAAGCTCTCTAATACGTGTTCTGCGTGCTTCAGATGGAATGCCGTAATAACCACCAACATAATACAGCGTTTTTTCAATGGGTCCGAAAAAATCAAAATTGAATTCTTGCGGTGATAAACCGACCTTCATGCGGGCGCTTCGGTATTCAGCAACCGCGTTATGTCCAAAAATTTCAATAGTGCCTGAAGTGGGAAGGCTAATACCCGTGATGCACGAGATGGTAGTAGTCTTTCCCGCGCCATTTGGACCCAGAAACCCAAAAAAAGATTTTTCAGGTACGGCGAGATTAATTCCACGCACAGCCTCGATTCCGGATTTATATTGCTTCCGAAGTGCGGTAATCGATAGAGCATTCATCTATGAAGGTATTTCGGCCGATGTTTGGCGATGGGGAAGGTGTATATACAGTTCTCGCACAATAATACCAAGCGCAGCTAGGAAAAAGAGGAACGTAACGATTGGTCCAACAAATGGGATGAGGCCCGCAACGGCTAGCGCGGCCGTACCAATCACCGCGAGCGTTCCCGATACGCGTATGTTCCCTCTCCACCACTGATACATAAGTGCGCCGGCGAGAATCCCCGAAAATATTTTGGATGCGAAGAGTATGAAGATGTATCCAGATATGATAACAAGCGCCGGGACAATACCGATTAACGTGGTAATGAGCAACACAACCGCTACGGGAACTGCGACAAGAAATGCAAAACCTATAAGTATATTTTTACCGATCTGCGCTGCCCCTCGCTCAACACCTCGGGACAAAGACTCCCCCCAAAACACTGTCACAATAACCGCGACCAACATCACGCCAAAAAACGTAACAAGAAAGAAAAGCCCTAACGCTGCCGCAACAGCGCCTGTCAATCCTGCGCGAATAGCACGCTCGTCGAAACCAGGAGTAAAAGATACGGTGCCTGTCACTTTTTCATCTATCGAGGGAACTGCTTCAGGTGCGTGGTATTCTAACGATCCCATAATCGCAGCATCTTCGCCAAATATAAATGTTTTGGTTGCCTGCACTTTTACTGATCCGTCAACGCGACCGTTAAATACCACTTCACTTCCATAAATATCCGCCTTGCCCCGAACAGTGCCGTCAATGACAATACGACCTCCAGCGATAATAATATCGCCATTAATTTGAGCCCCCTCGAGGATATGTACCGTGCCGCCAAAAGCAATAACATCACCTCCTATTTTGTTTCCGATTACAATTTGACCTCCACTTACCCGCACATCGCCTCCTGTAGGCCCAAGTATGTCAACGTTTCCTCCAGCGGCGGCAATATCGGAACCGGTACTTCCTTGCACGAGCACCTTACCACCCGCGCTGCTTAAGTCGCCCGTCACAGTACCCAAAATAACAATGTTGCCCGCCCCCACATACATATTACCAGTCACAACCTCTTTCTCGCTAAGAGAATATTCGTCACCTCCAAAATATACCGCCGCATGGGCAACGCTCCCCAGACACACAACGATGAGAGAAAAAATCGATAAAATCCAAACGCGTATGACAGTGTTCATGATCATTAACTTTAATTACGATAATTGTATCTTCCCACAACAAAAGCGAGGGAACAAGTCTTGTCTTTGGAGAGATATTTTCAACAGTTTCCAATAACTATCTAAAGCTTAGTTGATCCAAAATCCTCATGCAAAATAACGCCAATACGCATTCACCGCAAACGCCATCGGAAGGCCAAAGATCGCCTAAGAAAATCTTCTATATATGCCCAAACTCAATAATGTAGAACCAAGGTAACGCTAAAAACTTTCCATCTAAAAACAGCTAAACAATTTTAAATACGATTTAAGGACATCGTAAGTCCTTAAATGTAAGTCCGTAAAACCTTAGACGAGCCTCTGCACGCAAGGATTAGATTACCGAATTAGATTTAGCAGAAAACAATCCGTGGAACACACGTACTATTTGCTACCATGAGTGGTTCCCATACACACGTCGTTCAAAATCTCAAATCTCTTAGGAAGAGTTTCCGAGAAAAACTCGGCTCGTTCAATATCGTTGTGCAATGTACCGACATCTTGCCATAGTGCGCGGCCAGCAAGAAATCCTTTTGCTCCTGCTTCTTTTGCGTTTTTTAGTTGAGGGACAAACTCTTCGAATGACACCCCTCGAGAAAGGAGGATCCAGGGCGTATTTCCTACTTGTGCCGTAATTTTTTGACACCCCTCTGCATCCCCCGGATACTCGAGTTTCCACACGTCCGGAACAAGACCTGCGCCTATAAATAAAGTAAGTGATTCTTGTATTAACTCCAAACGAGATGCCTTGTGAGAGGACACGTCATACGTAACAAACTCTAAAAACACTGGGAGGTGGTGATGGTGCGCGTCTTCAATTACTGATTCAGCAATACGCATCTGATGTTCATGTACCGGCACGGACGGATTCATATATAAGAGTAATTTTACGCCAGACGCTCCAGATGAATGGAGAGCTTCGCTTCCATACATAATTTCGTTCATTCGATTTTCTTCTTCGCCTGTATATCCTGATTTCTCAACCCTAAGCAGAAAAGGTGGCAATGTAATGTGGTGTGTCCTCAGATATTCGTACGCGGGAAGCCCAAAATCACTGTCAATAAGTACACCGCTCATGTGTGATGCGCAGGATTCGATAATGTCACTCTTGAGAGAGACGATATCATCTCGCGATACTGCGTCTGGGCGTTCTGGATTAATATTTTTTCGAAAACTGTTATCGTGATCAAGGGCGAGCATCAAATACTTCCCGTCTCGAGTAAATAATGAAGTGTCCATATAAAAAAAGTATACCATTGTCCATGAGTTGTTTTAGTGTGGTATGCTCGAATAATGGCCTTCGCATACAATAGAAAAATTGGGAGCGACTATGAAATACTCGAGACGTTTGATGCGGGCATTGAGCTGTTTGGCTTTGAAGTAAAGTCGGTTCGGAAAGGAGGCGGG
>CAZFRC010000004.1:0-7515 GCA_964521185.1 uncultured Candidatus Saccharibacteria bacterium | reverse complement strand
CCCTAGAAGGGTCGCGCGTCCTTGTTAGAGGTGGAGAAGCGTATTTAGTTGGCGCAACAATACCTCCTTATCAAGTCTCGAATACTCCAAAAGAATACGCGCCAGATCGCATACGTCGACTACTCCTTGAGAGGCGCGAAATAAGCCGTATTTCCGATACGGAACGACAAAAGGGCTTGACAATAGTGCCAATATCAATGCATAATAATGGTCGCTTTGTTAAGCTTTCATTTGCGATTGCTCGTGGAAAAAAGAAGGTGGATAAACGTCAGAGTATACAGAAACGAGAGGTCGCTCGCGACATCGACCGAAAGATGAAACAAAGAGTTCGTTGACAACGTGATCTGGCATTTGCCTAGAACCTGTAATTGAAAACACCTATTGTACGTTCTAGGGGGATGCCAGTTTTGACGAAATGGATTCAGGCAGTGCGATTGGCGAAGCGAAGTCCGGAACTTCGTACTAATCCGGAATTCACAAGTGCCAAGAATACTCTTGCACGCGTAGCAGTTCTCTCACCGTTCCAGATGAGTGACTTTACGTACGCATACGCCCGCGTCTAAGACCCGGGTCTGTGCGCATTGCTCGATAGGCAATCTCAACCTATTGAAGCGGTGGAATATATTTGAGATGTAGAATTTCTGCGGCGCTCTCCGTAGAAATTTGAATCAAATCGAGCTCCATGCCCATGGTTTTCGTTCGTTCTTAACCATTGGTATGTAGAGGAATAAGCGAACTAGCTTTCGTAGATAGTCGCCCTTCCCCATTTCGGACGGGAGTTCAATCTCCCCATCTCCACCAGTACAAAAACGTGCCTGCACAAGCAGGCCGTTTTTGTTGCTTCAGGCGATTATGCATATCTCCCCATTAGTTTGTTGCGCATAATACGAAAAAGTTCGAACAAAGTGGTGAGATAATCAAAACTTTGTACTTTTGACTGCCCCGGATTATTCCACGCAACCGGCAGCTCGATAATGGAACATCCATGTATTTTCGCAATCACTAGAAGTTCAATGTCAAATCCCCACCTATGGATGGTTTGTAGAGGAAAAATTTCTTCAACGGCTCTTGAGGTAAATAATTTAAATCCCCGTTGAGTATCATAAATTTCCGGAAGCACTGCAATGCGGATAAGGTATTTGGAAAGTTTGCCGAGCATTCGTCGATACCAGGCATCTTCCACCGCATCTATTGACGCACCAGGAAGTTCGATGGACGCGATAACCACATCTGCATTTTTTAATTTTGCCACCGACAAAAATTGCGGAAGCACACTAATGGAAACAGAGTTATCTGCATCCATAAATAACCGCCATGTCCCCCGAGCGGCTATCATTCCTGTGTTAACCGCCGATCCCTTTCCTCGATTTACCTCGTGAGAAATAATGCGAAGCGGCAGGCGTCTCATAAATTGCTCACAAACGATTTTTGTGTCGTCAGAAGAACCGTCATCGACTACCAATATCTCCAAAAGGGGAAACGACGCAGAAAATTGTGTAATAGCCTCAAGCGTATGCGTAATTCGCCTTCCTTCATTGTATGCAGGAATAATCACTGAAACCGAGTCTGAAGGATTCATGGACGATGGTGGTGAAATATAAAAAACAATATCATGTAATATTCCCAGGTGCATATTCCTGTCGCGCATCGATAACTTCCCCCATATAGGTGAAATTAACTTCAAGAGAACGGTCCGTTATGCTCCAATCTCATACCAATTCCCTGAGTACGAAAACGTTCGGTGGAGTAAAGAATTTCGTCCTACTGTAGACGGGGATGCGAAACAGCGGAAAATATGCTTTCATTATGGAATCCGGTATGACATTTTCATTTGTACAACAAACGTTCTTCCTTGTATCTCTTGTGGTTGCCTCGGGAGCATTCATTTACACTATTCACGATTTTCTTGCACCCGTATTTTGGGGCACAGTACTGACAATAATATTCTACCCAATGTTTGAACGATTCAAAGCGGTAATGGGCTCCCACGCTTGGCTTGCGTCGATCGGCACTATTATCGTCATCTTGGGAGTGGTTATTGTTCCTCTTTTTGTTGTGGGAAAAATGGCTGTATCTGAATCAATACGAATTTATGAGTCCGTACAAGCAGACGGAATAGTAACAAAGGCACAGGGCAGTTTGTCGAAGAGTATTACCGTCATACTCCCCCATTTACATCGCTTTGGCATCACAGAAACAACACTTGTCGATCGAGTAGAAAATATGCTCGCAACAGGAAGCCGCTTTGTGGCAAACTCGTTGGTGTTCTTGGGGCAATTTACGGTATCGATCATCGTCAATTTGCTCGTCATGCTCTATCTTTTATTTTTTATGTTTCGCGACGGTGAAAAAATAATGCAGTATATCCAGCGATTGCTCCCGCTTGGAGATGACCGAGAAAATCGGCTCTTTGGGAGATTTGCGAAAACAACCCGTGCAGTTATTAGAGGAACCATTTTGATTGGCATTCTCCAAGGTGTTATGGGAGGAATTTTATTTGCTCTTGTTGGAATTGACGCAGCAGTACTATGGGGGGTACTTATGGCCATCCTTTCAGTCATTCCCGGAATGGGGCCTGCGATCATTTGGCTTCCCGCAGGAATTCTACTCATTTTGGGCGGCTCAGTATTTGAAGGATTGGTAGTACTTCTCGGTGGTACTCTGGTAGTTGGACTTATCGATAACGCAGTCCGCCCCGTGCTCGTCGGACATGACGCAGGAATGTCTGATGCTCTAGTACTTCTTTCAACAATCGGAGGGCTTGCCGTATTTGGCATTTCCGGTTTCGTAATCGGACCTATAATCGCCGCAGTATGTATAGCATTTTGGGAATTATTTGAAGAAATGTATCGAAACGACATTGCCATAAACGGATAGCGTGTATGGAAAATACCCCCGATCATTTGGTGGTGGATCCCATACCACGATTGCTCCGTCAGATGGCAATTCCCGCATCCATCGGATTTTTCTTTAACACCATGTATAACGTGGTGGACACTTATTTTGCTTCGTATATATCGACAGAAGCGATAGCAGGATTATCAATTTCTTTTCCGCTCTTTTTCATCCTGATTGCCCTCGGTAGTGGTATCAGCTCTGGTGCCACCGCGCTCATAGGCAACGCACGCGGTCGAGGAGATTATGACGGAGCAAGACAATATTCGTTTCAAACGCTATCGTTTAGCGCCGCGCTCGCGATCATCCTTTCCATCGGCGCCTTCTTTCTGCTGAATCCGCTTCTCGCACTGCTTGGTGGAGAAGATACCTATCGCCCTCTTGCTTTTACCTACCTTTCTGTCATTTTTGCTGGTTCGATATTTTTCTCCCTCCAATTCGCCGCAAATGCCATTCTCAACGCTATCGGTGACACGAAAACATATCGAAACGTATTGATTGCTGGCTTCTTCGGAAACCTCATCCTTGATCCGTGGTTTGTGCTCGGTGGTTTCGGAATTCCACCCCTTGGCATATTCGGCATAGCCCTTGCAACAATACTGGTAAACGCCTGTGGGTGTATCTATATGGTATATCGTGCGGCACGATCACCCATATTTGAAAAGTTTGATAGTAAAAACCTTATACCTGATATGCGCCGATGGCTTTCCATCGCCACACAGGGGTTTCCCGCGGGACTTTCGATGATGAGCGTCGCCATCGGAGTATTTATTATTACTTCATTTATCAGCCCATTTGGCAGTGCCGCAATAGCCGCCTTTGGTATTGCCATTCGCATTGAACAAATATTTCTCCTCCCCGCGATCGGCATTACTGTCGCTACCCTCGCGCTTACTGCTCAGAATAATGGCGCGAAGCGATACGACCGAATCAGGGAAATTGTGCAGACTGCTCTATTCGCTATCCTCGGTATCATGAGCGTTGCTTCTCTGGTTATTTTTTTCGGACGAACCCCACTTCTCCGCTTCTTCACTGACGACGCCGATGTAATCGCGTTCGCACTGCCATATCTTGGTATCGCAGCATTTTTGACTTGGACATACGCCACGTTATTTTTGGTTGATTCAGTGCTCCGCGGCATTCAACGGCCAATGTTCCCACTCGTCATCGGTCTCTTTCGACAGATCGTTGGACCTTTGTTGATATTTCCACTTTTCATCGGAACATTGGGGCTTGGAATCATCGGTGTGTGGTGGGGAATCTTCACCGTCACTTGGATTGCAACGAGTATTTCGGCATTTTGGTTGTGGCGAATTTTAAAAAGATTTCCGAAAGACGCTACTCTTTGACAGGATTACACGTCTCGCAAATTCCAAGCTCCTGGAGTTTATCAAGATAGTCAAGCACCGTGATAACAAATTCGGCGTGACTCCAGGTAAGCGGAGTTACTGAGAGTTGCGCGCCAGAATCAGGATGAAGCTGCTCGGAAAGCATACCCGAAGGAGAAGCGTGTTCCACCACCCATCTAAGCGTGCGACGCGCGTGATCAAGATCCTCGTCATTCTTTGCAAGTGCAATATGATATTGCGCATCCCATAACGTAGCAATGAACCATGGGTTTCCCGGAATGCCTTCTTGGGTTCGCCAATATTCATCGCCCTCAAAGCGTGACATTCCGCCAACGAGCGTATTGAGAGTCAATATTTTTTCAGTACGAGCAAATGCGTTCCTCACTCGTTCGTCAGTTGCTTCTGCTACTCCAAAACGGAATACCCCATACGCGCTGCTGATATCGACTGTCCTATCGGTTATCCAAGAAGAATTCTCTTCGAGAGATAAGGAGTTGAGAAAACACCCGCTACCGGCATCATAACTATAATGAAGTATGGCGTCGCTTATCTCTTGGCTAGCCTTAGCGTATCTCATAGCTTCTTCGGTCTTTCCAAGAAGAGTGGCAAATTTCGCAGCCGCTCTTAAGGCGCCGGACACAGCGGATGCGGTGAATGTGTGGGTACCGAATTTGCGTTCCCATAAATCGTAGCTTCCGTTTGGTAATCCGGTTTTTGGATCGCGGTAAGAAAGCATGAAATCTGCCGCGCGGCGGATCAGGGGATTGTAAATATCCTCTATAAACTCAAGATCTTTTGAAAGAGCATAATATTGTTCGAGCGCAAAAATTACAATAGCGGTTTCATCTTCCTGGATAGGGAGCGATGGAGTTCCTTCGCGAACCCAAGGATGCCACGAACTTCCGAGCGATTTGTCCGGCGCGTATTTGTGAAGAAAGTAACCGTCTTTAGTAATAACGTCGGCAGCAAATCGAAAAAAACGTTTAGCAACCTCATACGACCCTGAACGATACAGTGCAATCGCGGTATTGGCGCCATCTCTTGGCCACATATACGCATACGTATCTTTTCCTCCTTGTGCAATGGAAGTATCGGATGATGCAATGATCGCACCATCTGAGTCAGAATGAATACGAATAGTAAGAAGTGAAATTTGAAACAATCGTTCCACTCGTTCTCCAAGGCCATAGAAATTGAAAGACCGGCGGGAAAGCCATGCCTTCCAAAAATCGCGCGTGGTGATAATAAGATGTTCCTCTGTCTTTCTTTTTACATACGCATGGTGTTCTTTTGCTTCTTCAATCGACGTTCCTATAGTTAATACATAATGAATAGCCTCAGAGTCACCCGAGGCTATTCGCGCAGAAAGCGAGAGTACCGAGTCTGCAGGTCCATGCTCGATTGGATTTTTAGACAACACACCATCTTCGGCATCTCTGTATGAACCTTCTTTATTATCAATACCACGAACCCCAGTAGTGAATTCTGAAAACGGCACTCCTTGCTTGCTTGCCGTCGCCAAAAACACTCGCGGCCCTCTGTAGTGAATCAGGGCAGGAATACGTGGATCATAATATGCCGTATGGGCAAGTTTTGAACCCCCAATCTCAAATTCGTGTCCAAAAAAAATCTCCACATCGCGCGTATCTGGCGACAAATTTCGTATCGTACATTTTCGAATAAAAATAGGCCGCTCGTTATACACCACATCAGTAAATGTAAGGGAGATTCCGAGTCGTTCGCACGTGGCACGAACAACACCAATGAGCGTGCTAGGCTCGAGGTCTACGGTTACCTGCCATGTGCCATCATTGAGCCAATGGAATTCGTTTCCGACACGCACACCTACTCGGTGGACTTTTTCAAACCCAACATGATTTTCAAGCCCCACATGGGGAAAATATAAATCTTTTACTTCGCCCCACTCATCGTACCCAACGAGAAGCGAGCCGTTGCCAAGAGTAAGAGATCGCGCCATTGCCCTTAATTATACTCCCGAAGCACGGATTTGATGATCCGAATTACCGTAGCACGTCCTTTTGCCCGTTCTAATGCTCGCGCGCATACATCGTCTCGAAACACATGTCGTACCCATAAAGCAAAGTCATTCCTTTCAGGACTGAAATGATAGAAAAACTGTTCGTCACTCATATTCGACAACGCCTGTAAAAGCTCCCGCAGATCCCGAAGCGCCGGACCATTGTGAACGAAAAACATCAATTCCCCATCTACTTGCGGTAAAGATTGTTTTGAACGCCTAATTTGAATAGGGCTCTTGACTGACTTTTTACTTTCCATAGTTCCCTTTTTTTTAGCAGGAGTTGTTTGAATGTAAATTCTTTTCACCTTAGATCCATCTGATTGAGTGTGGATGTTCTCCGCGGTCATGGAAGTTTTCGTGCTTTTTTTCATAGCTTCATCATACTTATTACCTAATAAAAATTTTAACACGTCCCACATAGCAAGTCGTACTATGTATTACAGTATATGTCCGTATGTGTTTGCATGTGAAGTGTATTATCTACTTTTCTGTAAAATGCGCGTGCGCAGATCAGTAAGTGCGTTCATATAGGAAATGAACGCGTCATAAGGTGATTCATAGGGATTAAAATATGCATGCACATCTCCGTCTGAAAACCATTTCGTACACATGTAATAAAAATGATCCGATGTCTGGAGACGTCGCCACGATTCAAGTACGTCCTTTCTGGCGCTCTGCTTTACTGGAATTTCAAGTTCATACACCGCGCGAAGTGCTTCCCGTTGCATATCATTCCCTACCCAAGCCGATAAATCACGTTCGGTATCCGCCCATGTGACTACCCCAGGTACTGCGATTGAATCCCGAGGAGAAAACGCGCGTGCCACTTCGGACGGCATCATAAAGGTAGTATTTGAGATGCGAAGAAGGGCCGCGGGAAGCGCCCGCAAAAAATGAAAGATGCCTGTGTCTTCCCACTGGTGCTCTCCAAATGTTTCGAAATCCATAAATAAATTAATCACTTCCCCATTCCCATTATGCGTACTAATCCAATGAGCAAACTTATCTGCAGTAAGCGGCCATCCTTCCCACGAGCGTTCGCCGAATCGAAACGCGACATCATCAGATAATCTGTAATTCTTAAGAAGGAGCCGTATCTTTTTTGTCGCAACTGGACGATATACGAAATTCGGACTTCGCCACCCAAGGATAAGATCCCATCCCTCAGTTATAATGCCTTCATATCCCTTCGCATCAGCCCAAGCTCCTAACGCATCAGTGTACGACAAA
>CAZFRC010000003.1:72097-73588 GCA_964521185.1 uncultured Candidatus Saccharibacteria bacterium | reverse complement strand
AAATGAACGCAAGCGCGCCACTCTCATCCGTCACCATCTCCGTATGAAACTCATACGAGTTCGTATATCGATGAAATACCGTATTTGGTGGGAGATTACTGATGGTGAAAGCCACCTCTCTTCCGCCTCCCCCGGGTGTGAGCACCATAATGCGTTCCGGCGCAGACTCCACAAAAAGATCGAGTGGTTCGCTCGTGGATACGGCAACAGCGTGATATTCACTCTCGGTTATTTCTAATTCGGTGCTGTATCCTTCTGCGATGCCTATGCTATGAGAAAGTGGTGCGTCGCTCGCATGGACAACAAAGGAAGCAAGAAAAAATAATCCGATAATTACACCAAAGATAGAAGCCCCAAAAAAGCGGAGCACGCTCATTATCTTAAATGATATGTCAAAAAAGGGATGGAGAAAAAATAGATATACACAGAAGAAAAATGGTCTTTATCCCGTTTTTCTTTTTGTGCGCAGGAGAGGACTTGAACCTCCATACCCTTGCGGGTGCTACCACCTCAAGGTAGTGCGTCTACCAAATTTCGCCACCTGCGCGTAAGCAACGTCAATCTTAAGTATTTTTTGTGCTTTTGCAAACGTACACTGTCTACGTCACTTGAAAAGCTGAACCTATGTTTGTGTTAACACATCAAAAAGATATTTCGTGCGACAGATCTTTTTGGTGAGTTCATCGTGATTTACGATGTTGTTTCTTCCAAAGAAGCGTCGGACTTTTCTTCGGCAACCATTTTCTCTGTTTCCTTTATTTTTCCCGCCTCAAAAGCGGCTTCTGTTTCTGCCTTATCACCTATATCGCTTCCAGTTGTTGCATACATCGTGCGAGTATTTTTCATCTGCTTTCGAATTTCTTTAGCGGCTTTTTCCCGAATGTAGTAAAGCTTGGCACGACGTACCTTTGCGCGCCTCACCACATCAATCTTGTCAATCATAGGGGAATAAAGTGGAAATATTTTTTCAACTCCAATGCCGTCAATCACCTTTCGTACAGTGAATGTTGCGCCGGCCTCAGTTCCTCGTTTTCTGGCAAGCACGAGTCCTTCAAACATTTGAAGACGCACTTTTCCTTTTTCATGAATCTTCTGCGACACTTTGACAGTGTCACCAGGACGAATATCCAATTCCGCTCGTTTTGAGGCGTTTATTGGGGTAATAACCTTTGGCAAAATTCCAACCATAGTTTCGGCACTCTATCACATGTTTTCATCTTTCGTAAAGGGGGGCGTATTAGGAACTCTTATTTTAGGGCTAGAATGAAATCTTCTGGATAGGGGGCTTCGATAAGAATATTTCCTCCATCCAAAAGCTCAAACGCGATGGCATGAGCATGGAGCGCTAGGCGTTTGAAACCAAGAATTGGCGGGTGGTTCGACGCATAGAGCTTGTCACATACAATTGGATGATTGATGGCTTTAAGGTGTACGCGAAGCTGGTGGGTTCTGCCGGTTTTGGGACGAAGTTCAATGAAAGACGCCGGGGCG
>CAZFRC010000003.1:69886-72087 GCA_964521185.1 uncultured Candidatus Saccharibacteria bacterium | reverse complement strand
CCCCCCCCCCCCCCCCCCCCCCCCCCCCCCCCGAGTCTCTATTTCTCTTAGCACCCTGTATTCTGTAATCGCTTCGCGGGTTTCTCCTTTTGCCCCACGCTGCGCTGACCATTTTCGAAAATCGCTTGCCGATCGTCCAATGGCACGACGAATGACCCCCTTCTCTTCCTTAAGGTGCCCATACACAAACGCGTGGTAGGTTTTGGCCACGTCGCGATCTTGAAATTGTTTTTTGAAAAAAGAAAACGCGCATTGACTTTTCGCAATAAGAAGTGCGCCGGACGTTTCCTTATCAAGTCGGTGCACAATACCCGGACGATCAACCACATGTCCTCCCTGAAGAATGAGGGGTTCGCCAACCCCTCTCATTTCAGGATATTTTTTCAAAACCCAGTCAACAAGCGTCAATACTTTGGCGCGCCCATCGGGATGAACCATAAGCCCCGATGGCTTGTTGACCACCAAGGCATCCTCGTTTTCAAAGAGGATGGGAATCTCGCTATTTTCCATGCCGTCGTTCGCGTTCGCCATATTCCTCGAGTATGGCGGTAAAATCTTCTTTCGTAAATCCAGGCCAATACGTGTTCACAAAAAAAAGTTCCGCATAAGTTCCCTGCCATGGCAAGAAATTGGAAAGTCTTTTCTCCCCGCCGGTCCGAATGATGAGGTCAGGATCGGGAACTTGTGCCAATCCTGTCCAGAGGTTTGCCGCAAATGTTTTTTCCGAAACATTTGCGGCTCCCTCCGCGAGGAGCCGGTTCACCGTGTCCACAATTTCCGCTCGCCCCCCATATGAAAACGCAAACGTAACCGTAATCTTCAAATTTCCGGCGCTTTGTTGTTCGACCATCGTTATTGATTCCTGAATATCAGTTGAAAAACGTTTACGTTCTCCGATAAATTGCACCCGAACGCCTTTCGCAATCAACTCATCCATTTCTTCGGTAAAAGCTTTTTTGAAAAGACTAAACAAGTACGCCTTTTCTTCCTCGCTTCGATTCCAATTTTCCGTAGAAAAAATATAGCCCACAATATGCGGGATGCCCGCCTCCATTGCCCATTCAACAAATCGCTTAACATTGCGAACGCCTTCCGTGTGTCCCTCAAGAGTAGGAAGTCCCCGCTCTTTTGCCCAGCGTCGATTGCCATCAATAATTACACCGACACAAGTAGGAATATTTTTCATAATCAATACACAATATCAAAACTCGTGTACTTCGCCGAAGGTTCTATCCACTGCACATCTACTTTGTCCACCCGAGACAATACTGGCCCCTTTTGGAGATACTCGATGTATTGTTTGAGTCGTTCTTCATTTCCTACAGCAACCACCCTAACCGTTCCGTCCGACAAATTCTGAACAGCGCCGACAAGTCCGAGTTTTTTTGCCTTTCTTTGCGCAAAATCGCGATACATCACCATCTGTACGCGGCCGCGGACAATTGCTTCGATTTCTTGCATGTTTTCATCCATGATTTTGCAGATGTCAAATACTATTACTATAACCCGCAAGAACTTAAGATGGTCGTTTTAGAGTATAGTTTTCGATATTCGATTATTTGGAAATCTTGTGCGTACGACAAAAGCTCTCTGGAGACAAAATAGTCGTAGAAAGGATGAGGAAATAGAAGTTCTCCTCTCGTCTGGTGCGCGCTGAGGGACTTGAACCCCCGACCTTCTCGGTGTAAACGAGTTGCTCTACCAACTGAGCTAAGCGCGCGGTCTATGGAGCATACGCAACATTGGACTTTTTTTCAATCGTTCGCTGGTCACCCATCGGACAAAATGTTTAGGGTGGCCCGAACAAACTGCACCGCTTGGACACCAAAAACCACCGTATCATCTTATGTGAAACGTATCTTTATAATGCGGAATAAAGCGATTTACTCCGAAATTGCGCTAACAATTTCGGAGTAAATGGCCTAAAAATTTTCAGAAAACCAGATTTTGGTACAGACATTCTTGGTTTTCCGTCACAGTGGAAAATACGCAACTCTCTTCCGAAGTTACACTCGCTTCGCTCATGTGCAGAATACTTGAAATAGCTCGAACCAGCCGCGGAGCGAAGCGCGGCGGCGAGCGCTGGCTTGCACTTTCCTGTTTGGTGTATTTATACAACCACGCTCGAATCCATTTTAGCAAAAATTGCTGACACTGACGAACCCGTCGCCAGCCGCCGCAAAGCCGCGTGTAGGTCTCGC
>CAZFRC010000003.1:0-69876 GCA_964521185.1 uncultured Candidatus Saccharibacteria bacterium | reverse complement strand
GGCGGCCTGCCTCGCAGAAAAACTTTCTTTACAATCCTGAATTACGCGCCACCAAAAAATTATTCTAAAAAGGAAAAGAAAGTTTTTCTGCTCGGCTTCGCGCCAACGCGCGGGCGGCGGGATTCAATGCGGACGAGGCAAAGCAAAAACTATTTTTGCGGGAGGAAAAGGATTTGCTTTGTCTCGGCTCTTGTTTCAAAACGGCGAGGATTTTGTATCCGCCGCGCAGGAGGGTGCGGGAGGAATGCGCGGCGGATTTTCGGCGGCTATTTTGCGATACCCCAAATACCAAAAACGCCCCACACGGGGCGTTTTTGGCTTACTCAACTTCTATCTTGACGCGTTTCTTCATTTCTTCTTCCGACTTCGGGAGAGTGATGGTCAGAACTCCGTTCTTGGATTTTGCCACAATCGAATCCTTATTCACCCGAGCAGGTAATGAGAACTCTCGCCTGAACTCCCCGTACTCTCTCTCGTATCGGTAGACTTTACCATTCTTCTCGTCTTTATTCTCTTTTTCAATCTTTCCCGATAGTGAGAGATAGTCATCCCCAACCTCTACATTGATGTCCTTCGGATCAATGCCAGGAACATTTGCAGTCACCTTGATTTCATTGTCCGTTTCTTCAACATCAACCTTTGGGAAGGCTGTTGAGACATTACCGAGCCCGCGACTTCGGAAGAGACTCGGCGTCATTATGTTGAACGGATCCCACACAGAATCGTCGAAGAATCTATCTATGAGAGGGAAGGGGCTCGCGAAGTCATCGCGTCGAGACAATGCCTGATTTTGGTTATCTCTCTTTTGAATTTCTGTCTTCATATTTTTATGCGATTAACTTCTGGTAATGCCCCCTGTATTCGACCTCAAACAAAGGATTGATTACTTCACTTCACACACGATCTGGGGATGCCAAACTGGTTTCCCCCAGACCTTAGAGAATCTGTATTCCCTTATGCTCGCTTTTTTGCGAGGATATTACGCGCTATTCAGTTGTATTGAGGAGATGCTAAGTGGCATCAGAAATTGAACGAATGAATTTCTTTAGCCAAGCACCTTCCATTATCTGCTTTACTAAAGTCATGCAATGTTTATTTCTGCTTAGCGACGGTCGACCACTCCGTCTACACTATATTAAACGTGTTAGTTCTCAAAAGGTGTCATTTCATTTCCTCAAGTTTGGCCGTCACTATTTTTTCCTGTCCTTTATGGTTTATTTTAAGCGTTACTGTATCGCCAACCTTCTTTGTCCTGATAATCGCGGCGAGACTTTGATCTGATGTTAACTTAATTCCATCAATTTCCAGAATAATGTCGTTTTCTACAATACCCGCTTTGTCCGCCGGCGAACCAGGAATCACAGCCAAATCGCTTACTTCCGCTCCACGCTGGACAAGAACACCATAATCAACGGAAAGCTTATTTTTCTCCTTAATCTCCTCATTAATTTCTATATAGCGAACACCAAGATACGGCCGAACAATCTTACCGGTTGTTTTAACCGACTCTACGATACTTTTTACGCTGTTTGCACTTAGAGCAAAGCCAATATTTTCTGCGCCGTCGGCAACCGCGACATTCACACCCACAACTTCACCGGAAAGATTAATGAGAGGACCGCCGGAATTTCCGGGATTGATGCCGGCATCGGTTTGAATCAGTTGATCAAGAGCTTCAAATCCGCCCCTGCGATCGGAAGCGGTGATTGAGCGAGACAGACCGGAAACAACACCAACCGATACGGTATTTCTAAATTCTGCGAGTGCGTTACCGATAGCAATTACTGTTTGCCCGATTTCAAGCTTATCAGAGTCACCAAACGCAAGGTGTTCAAAGCTGGAACCGTTGATTTTAATAACCGCAAGATCAAGGGCTGGGTCGCGAGCTACCACTTTCGCCTCATGTTTTTTGCCATCGTTGGTAAAGACCGTATATTCCGCGCTTTCATCACTGACTACATGACGATTTGTAACAATATAGCCGTCAGCCGAAACAAGAAATCCTGAACCACCCCCAACCTCGCGCAACTCCGTTCCTTTTTGGCGTAATTGCGGAATAGTAAAACCGCCAAAAAAATCGTCCCCAAAGAAGTCATTGAAGGGACTTGGCATTCTCTCAAGATACCTCTCATATACTGGAACATTCTTGGAGACTGTAATTGCTACCACTGCGGGATTGGCTTTTTTTACCGTATCAACAACGATTGATTCCGACGGGTAGAGGAAAGCCGTGGACGTTGCGTTTTCATTAGTGCGCGTGCTCGGGGTAATTAATTGAACAAAAGAAGCTGGATTATGTTTTGCCCATGTTAGAAAACCTGCCCCTGTCAAAATGGTGGTAACCAATGCTACTCCAACAGTTATCGCAGTATGTCTTAAAGGGTCTTTGTGATTCATATCAATATAAATATTTAACGCAGAAAAAATAAAAAGGTGTCGCTCTATATATTCAAAAATTGTGCTTGTGTTTGTTTGCGTTTCTTGTCGGCAAAACCAGCAATATCTTTGATATATGGATGTTCTTTCAATTTCTTTCTAGTGCGTGAAAGGGAAAGCTTAACAGCGTTTTCTGTCGTACCTGTGGCTACGGCAATGTCCTTAATCGACATGTTCTGCTGGTACTTCATCAGAAGCTTGTCTCGATTTGATTGTGGCAGGTATTGAATTGCTCGCCACAAGGATTCGGCATCAGATTTTCTCTCTAAATCCTCAGTGATTTCAAACGGAATATCTTCTACTGCCTCGAACGGAATCGACTTCGGCTTGCGATAATGATCAACCAGAACGTTATGAGCGATAGTGATGAGATAGGTAAGGTATGAATATCCGCGATTATTGAAACGCCCTAGATGCTGGAAAGCGCGCAGAAAAGTCTCCTGCATCAAATCTTCGGAGAGTGGTTTATCATGGCCGGTGCGGTACCAGAAATAATTGAAAACTTTGTCAGAGTATTTGGTGTATAGTTTTTCGTACTCTTTGGGGTTTTGTTTGGCAAGAGCTACTAATTGTATATCGTCCTTATTCATAATTTACTACTATCTGGCTCTCAAAAAACCGAAAAGTTTTGTCTTGGTGCCCCCGGTAGGAATCGAACCCACATCAACGCCTTAGAAGAGCGCTGCTCTATCCGTTGAGCTACGGGGGCAATTATTGAGACTATATCATGACCTTTTCTCTACCGCGAAGGACTTGGGAGTAATGTTGGGGTGCGCTGCAGCATTTCAAACGCCTTGGCACGTTCTTGAATAGCACCGACCACATCTTCCATATCTTTTTTTTGAATGGGCGTCGGCGCGAGACCTGGCGTAATCTCACCCGCCCTCTCAATATCTGCAATGGAATTAAACATGTCCCACGCGTAATATCCAACCCCGCAGAACAATAATCCTGCTATTCCCAATATGATGAACCAGTCTCTTGTCGCGTTCATTACAAACATACGTTTTGCGTGGAAACGCTCACGCAGATGAGTAACCAGTGTGTACAAATTAATATTGATTCTCATGATGAGACAAACGGAACAGAAAGTGTTGTTTTTAAATCCCAAAACGCATCTTTAGAAAGCGCGCGAGACAAATGTAGCTCAGAAATGTGTGAGGAATACGGAAGCAGTTCAAGAAGTTGAACTACGTGGATCACGTCATTCCATGCGCCCTCCGCTTCAATACGTATGGAAATTAAACCCAGCGTATCAGGGACTGAAGCGGTTGGATCGGTTACTGAAGTGATGGTTATTTTTGCTCCCGTAGGCTTGGACAACGATTCAATGAACGCAAGCAGACTTGGAACTTTTTCTTCAGAAACAAAAAAAGCGTCTATTTGTTTTTGGAGCTCATCGGTGGTTTTTACGGTAAATATTGCCGCTTCTTTTTTTTGAGCCTGATTATTTAACACCGCAATGGATTCTTGGATCTTCGTGGCTTGAGCCTCGTGTCGTCCAATGGACAACGCTTCGAATATGAAAAAACTTCCCGAAACACAGAGGGCGGTAAACACAATGGCAAACCGGATTAATGTATGTCTATGAATATCCTGGATCATGGCGAAATGGAGGGCGTCACAAATTTCATCGCAATATCAAAAGAAATGTCTTCTGAAGCAGCCAAGTCCGATAACGGCAAAACAATGTCAGCAAACTTTTGAGAAGCTTCCAAATTCTCTCGAAAACGAATGAGTGTGTCTCGACGATCGGCTATCCCATATAAACGGACTTCGCGACTTTTCTCAGTCGTCATAACAAAGTCAGTGATCTGTATCCCACGTGGAATTTCTCTCAACACGTCGCTTATTCCACGAAATAATGTTGGTCTATGTGACATCACCGATGCCATTTGATCCTCAATCTTATCAAGCAATTTCTGTAACTCCGCGTCATCAGTTGCAGAAATTTCTGCCACAATCGTTGCCTCCTGTTCAGTAACTAGGCGGAGATGTTCTTTTGAAGATAGGTAGGAGGGCACAAGGAGTATTATGCCGATGCACAGCACGATCGTGAATGAAATTCCGACAACTATTCCTACTCGGCACCAATATTCCATCTGGATTGAGCGCATGTTTTTATATGGGAGAAGATTGGTCATATCTGTTTTCATTATAGGTGGTGCATCAGATTGAACGGAGAGCAAGCCCGATCGCGGTTCCATACTGAAATGAACGGCTTCGATCAATATCGGGCACATCGTTGAAAAGCACATTCGTCCACACGTCCGCACGCTTAACAGGAACAGGGAGCGCGTTTGATAAGTATTCGGCAAACCCCATAAGGCCTGCGCCTCCCCCGACAAGATATACACATGAAATGACCGACGTATCATCTCCTTCGTGATGTGCATGCCAATATAGGTAATGTTGGTTGATTTCGTCACGAAGCGCGGCCATCGTAGTGGCAAGAGCAAATGCCACTTCATCATCTGCTTCCCGGGGAACAAAACCTGCTTTTTGTTTTATGAGCTCTGCTTCCTCTTCGTTCTTTTTCAACGCTTTTGCTATGGAACTTGTGAGATGGTCTCCGCCTAATCCAATATTAACGGCAAACGCAAGTGCTCCGGACCGGATAATCGAAATTCCGGTTTGTCTCTTGCCAAGATCAACAAGCATGTATGTTCCCGCATCGTTATAAGGCACAACCGCTCGTCCAACAGCCTGTCCTTCCACCTCGAACGATATTGGATGGATGCCGCTTTGCAAAAAAACTTTTTGATATTCCTCAAGAATTGATCGAGCGTACGCGGACACAATCACAATCGTATTTCCCTCAACATTCTTGCCAATTTCTATAAAATCAAAAACTGTTTCTTCGGGTGGAAGCGGAACATTCTCTTTCAGCCGAAATTCAATGACCGTTTTCATTTCCGAAACAGACGATATGGAACGCGGCACATCGGTTTCAAATAAATAGGCGTGCTCTTCCGGAAGTGCCACATGAGCAAATTCAAATCCGTGCTGTTTTCGAAGCTTTATTAATACATTTGAGAGCGCGGAAACATCAGTAATACGACCCTTTTCAATTAACCCCAGGGGGATATCCTTACTTCCGTAGGCAGCAATCTGCACACCATTCCCTTTTCGATTAAACAAAATGTATTTAAGCGATGCATCAGAAATATCGATACCCACAGCATGCATACGCATGATCTTTGGCGGAGGGAATAACGACAGCGCGCGCACACGAAATGGCGTCGGCGTATTTCGATCTAACAATTCCATTACTTATTAGTATACCTCCTCTAATATGTGGGAAGCTACTTAATATGATGCATCATTATGCATACCACAAAAAAATGAGCACGAGAAACAAGATTCCAATAATTGCGAACAGTGGATTCTCAAACACGCGCAACATAATGAGCATCAGCCGTTCCCCATATTTTGCAGAAAAATATCCTACAAGCCCAAAACGTGCACCCCGACCAATCGCAAACGCTATGGTCATTACAACTGGATTTAACCCAAGAAAACCAGCAAGAATAACGAACACTTTGTCGGGAAAGGGGGTAAACGCAACAATCAGGGTTACCCAAAACACGCTTCGTCCAAGGAGCTCACTTGCGTATGCAGCTTCACTTTGAAGCCCATACCATTCAATAAGGCGTTCGCCTATCGAATCAAACATCAGAGCACCAACAAGATAGCCGGTAATGGCGCCGAGCGTTGCTGCAAGGGTGGCAATAAGAGTAGCGCGAAGCCATTTATTCGGTACGGCAGAAGCCATGAGCGCGAGTAGCGGATCTGGCACAATGAGTGAAATGAATGCTTCGGTATAACAAAGGACAAACAGCCATGCTTTCGCGTGCGTGCCATGTGCCCGCATTCGAAACCACTCCCACGAGCGACGCACCATCGAATGCTCTCCCATACGTTATTTAACCCGTGCCCCTGGAGGAATCGGGGGTGAGACGGTAAGCAGAGAGAAGAGTCCGTCATCAGTTGAAACAGCAAGTATCATGCCGTTTGATTCGAATCCGCGAATGGTGCGCGGTTCAAGATTGGTTGCAAATGCGCATTTAGTGCCAACGAGAGCAGCAGGATCAGGAAAATACGCGCGGATACCAGAAATTATTTGGCGGGGTGTTTCTTCTCCAAAATCCACCACAAGGCGGAGAAGTTTATCGGCGCCTTCCACTATCTCCGCCGATTGAATACAGCCGATGCCGATTGAAAGCTTCTTAAATTCGTCAATAGAAATGTGATTTGTCATATGATATCGATTATACGTCTTTTGTGTTGCGACGGCGATCCAAAAAAGTTTGAAGGAGGATCGCCGCTGCCGCCGCATCAATGTTTATCCTCGATTCCCTTCCTCTTCTCGCTTCAGACGAAGTAAGTACCTCCCACTCAAGATATATCGGAATGCGTGTACGTTCTTTAAGAACATCGATAACATTATTGATCTTTTTCATAATTGGATTTGGGACGTGGCGATAGTCCGTTGACTCGCCAACAACGATCTCGGAGATATGCTCTTCTTGGATCATATCGAGAATACGTCGGAGAGCACCGTCATCGTTTGGGATAATAGCGCGCGGAAACGCAACAGTTCCGGTATCGTCAGATGTTGCAAGACCAATCCTCTTCCCTCCATAGTCAATCGCAAGAATTTTCATACTCAGACGTTAGTGTGGTCGGTAGTCTTGTAAAGAAAATCGAACCTCGGTAATGGATGAATGCTTCCGTCTGACCAGAAATATTTTATCTTTTTATTCGAATCACCTGTATGAAAAATATCGTCCACCACCACCGCGAGAGAATCCCTATCAAAGTTTTTTGGCAAAAATACCGCATCGGCACCGACAACACGATACCCGCATATCTCACGATTATTATCATCAATAAAATTAGGTATAAGAATGTGGAGAGGTTTTTGATGTTCTTCGTGAAAGCGTAAAAATTCAGAAAGTCCTATAAATGTTGCGTGCCCTACGATAAATGTGCGCACCGAAGATTCTTTGGCATATTTCTCGGCGGCCTCTCTGTAGTATCTTCTCCACAAATTAATACCTTGTCGGGAAATCAGGGCAAGCTTTGCGCCCTGTACTGTTGTGTGCTCAGGAAGAGCGTCAATGCTTTCTTCCGCAAGGGCTGTGATGCTTGTTTCCAAATTTTCTCCACTCTTGTGATGATCGGCAATAGCCTTGGCGAGTTTACTAATGATGGCCCGTTGTAGCTCCGGATCATTCGCGCTTGCTTTAAGACAAAGATAGAGACCGAGGTCTTTAAATCCATTATTAACCAAGTCTTTCATCTCTGAAGCTCCAAGCAGTCCCTCTTTATATTGAATGGCATACCTCACATCCCAAGGAAGGAATAGTTCTGGTACTGGTTCCGCGGTAGAAGGTTTTTTCTCTCCTTTAAAAAAGTTGCCGATTGACATGCGTATATGATGTTCCAATTAGCCACTAGCATAGCAATTCAATATCTTAGAGGCTATAGACAGCAAGCGCTCCTCCGGATCAAAACTGGACGAAATACGCATGTGTGGGCTAGGATGGCGATACGCTCTCGGAGAGGTGGCTGAGCGGTCGAAAGCGACAGTCTTGAAAACTGTTGTACTGGAAACGGTACCGTGGGTTCGAATCCCACCCTCTCCGCAAATCAGAAATTCAGATTTTCAAAGCCCTGCGTGGCACGACTAAAAAGGTCTTGTGTGTTTGAATAATTAAGAATACTATAGCCGTAGTCGAAAATGAAAAAGGAGGGCTACGATGGTTGAAATTGTTATTTCAATAAAGATTTGCTCAATTCTATTAAATCATTGTTTTTTTGAAGATCGTGGGTTTTCTTTAAAAAAGCAACCAGCAAAATATATTGAGATATTTAGACTTTGCAATAGTCCAGGTAATGGCACACAGATGATGATCGACACTCTTATTTCCCTCACAATAATAAAACCCCCAGAGGGGTACAGAATTACGGAGATACATTGCAGAGAACCAAAAAATTTAGTGCCTGACAACGTGGGATAGAAAATAACCCGCACGCAACATTCTTGCTTGTGTGCGGGTTTCGCTGTGTATGAAAACAGCAAGGTTGACTTGGTTGCTCAAATTTGTTTACTGTGGCTATTATCGAAACCCCATGGACGCGCTTATATTGGCTGCCGGAGAAGGGACTCGGATGCGACCGCTTACTTTGGAGCGCCCAAAACCATTCATTGAGATCTGCGGACATCCTCTTGTTGAGCATATCGTCCACGCACTTCCAAACTGCATTGAACGGATAATAATGGTAGTTGGATATAAAGAAGAAATGATACGCGCGTACTGCGGCGATCATTTTTGCGGACATCCTGTGGTGTATGTAACGCAACACATTCCCAAAGGGACCGCTGACGCGATGATTCTAGCCCGACCATTCCTTTCTGCTGGAAAATTTTTGATTGTGCTTGGCGACAGCCTCCTCGACAAAGACAGCCTGACTCGGATGATATCTCACGATCTTGCCGTCCTCGCACATCCCCACGAACACCCTGAACGTTTTGGGGTGATTGAGACCAGTTCTGAAGGGATATTAACCGCTTTCAATGAAAAGCCGGAGCATCCAAAGACGAACTTGGTGTCAACAGGAGCCATGGTGCTTGATGAGCGTATTTTTAACTACGAAGCGGGTGTTGGCGCAAAAGGAGAAACATATATTCCCACAATGGTGGCGGCAATGGCACGCGACTATCCTGTTAAAGTGGAAACAGCCTCATTCTGGATGGATGTTGGATATCCAGAAGACATCCCAAAAGCCACCGAGGCTCTTAGAGCTCGAGGTGGGTGTGTGTGAATTTCTTCTGCAATAATTATTTTTTCAGTGATACACTACCAGTAATGCCTCCCCAACCATCACATGCGGGCGATACTCAAAACAAACGCCCACCGCTTCCACGATCTGTCGAATGGCATGGATACGAGTACGAACATCGTGTACGGAGTACGGATTGGTTTTGGGGTGTAGGTTTTTTTGCTCTTTCCTCTGCAATTGCCGCGTTCATACTTGGAAATGTACTGTTTGGACTTCTGGTCATTATGGCTGCGTTTGTGTTGGCACTTTTAGCTAGCCGAGGTCCAGAGATTTCACGGTTTGTACTATCAGAACGTGGACTTACGATCAATCGCCAACTTTTTCCGTATCAAACATTCAATTCTTTTTGGATCACCCACGAAGACGAAAATGCCGTTATCCCTTACACGACCCCAAAACTGCTCATTCGATCAAAAAAAGCGTTAATACCAATTATTGTTATCCCCCTGGTTGGCGTCGATCCCGAACTGGTTCGCCGTTTTCTCCTTCGCGTACTCGAAGAAGAACACCTCCAGGAGCCTCTGGCGCACCATATACTCGACCAACTTGGTTTTTAGGCTGGTCATCGTTCTGGCGCAATTCGCCCTCCTCTGTTAGATTGTCATTCGAAGGCGGTCATACAGACGCACTTCATCCCCTCGTAGTTCAATGGATAGAACGCGAGATTGCGGATCTCGTAATGCAGGTTCGATTCCTGCCGAGGGGACAAAGAGAAAAAATCCTATTTCAAAAGTCGCGCCATTCGAGATTTTTTTCTTGCGGCAGTATTCTTTTTGATAAGTCCTCTTTTTACTGCTTTGTCGATTGCTTTATACGCAAACCGAACTGCCTCTGCCGCTGCTTCTTTTTTCCCTTCCGACGATTCCCTTTCGACTGCCTTCATGCGCTGTTGCATCGTGCTCTTACGACGAAGATTAAACGCTCTTTTCTTGAAGGAGGCTCGCAACGCTTTTTTTGCCGATGATGTGATTGGCATAACAAAAGGGATAGTACCGTATTTTTAAAAAAACGCAACTTCGAAAAACAGTTCCATCTGGAGTATGATTAAAATATGATTGGTTTTTTAAGAGGAACACTCGAAGCAACCACCGGAACCCATGCCCTCCTTGATGTGCACGGCGTGGGATATGACGTGGCTGTTTCTTCCAACACCCTGCACTCTTTGTCATTGGGGCGCGGAAAGGAAGTGTCCTTATACACTCATTTGGCAGTACGAGAGGATGCGTTTGAACTGTACGGGTTTGAGAGTATTCGAGAGCGCAGTTTTTTTCGCCTGCTGCTCACGGTATCGGGCATTGGACCAAAATCGGCCCTGGCAATCTTAAACATCTCTGACATAGAAACTCTCGCGCGCGCGATTGCATCGAAAAATGCTGCCTATCTGACCAGCGTGTCCGGTATTGGCAAACGAACCGCAGAAAAAATCGTAGTTGAGCTTCAAGAAAAAGTAAGTTCCTTCGGCGTTGCTGCTTCAGACGACCTCCTTGCAGAAGAAGCTGACGTAATTGAAGCGCTGAAAACTCTTGGGTACTCGCCTTCCGAAAGTCGTGAAGCGTTGAAACACGTGCCTTCCGGCGTGGTGGGATCAAACGAACGCATTAAGGCGGCACTTCGTATTTTAAGTAAAGCGTAAGATACGTATGGAGCATTTATTCTCCTTCATTCGGCGCATCGTTCCAAATCGGTTCGGAAACGCAATTCGACCTTTGTACCATCGTATACTTTCCGATATTGGAGCCGTGCGATACCGTTTTCCCTCGCGCAAGCTGGTAGTGATCGGTGTCACAGGAACTAAAGGTAAAACAACCACCACTGAACTCATTGCTGCAATACTTCGTGAGGCGGGTTACTCTGTGGCGCTACTAAATACGATTCATTTTGTTAGGGGTAATACTGAGGAACGAAACCTCTTTAAAATGACCATGCCCGGACGATTCTTTATAGAACGCTTCCTCCGAAAAGCAGTTACGGAGGGTTGTACGCATGCCGTCATTGAAATGTCGTCTGAGGGAGTTGTACAATCCCGACATCGACACATAGAGCTCGATGCTTTGGTATTCACAAACATAAGCCCCGAACACATTGAATCTCACGGATCATTTGAAAATTACCTTGCGGCAAAATTGGAACTGAAGAAATCGCTTGAATCATCTCGGAAACGCTTCCGATACATGATCGCAAACCAAGATGATGTTCATGGTGCACTGTTTCTCAGTGTGCCACATGGAATTGCTCCCATACCCTTCTCGTTAGCTGAAGCCGCGCCTTATGCCTCAAATGATCGTGGAACATTAATGACGGTGGAGGGAAAAACTCTGCAATCGCATCTTGTCGGATTGTTCAACATTATGAATATCATGGCGGCGTGGAAGACTGCTCGCGCACTTGGAATTTCTCCAGACACAATTAGCCGTGCTATTCAGAAAATTCCCGGTATTCCTGGACGTGTGCAATATATTGAAGTCGGACAGAAATATCGCGTTGTGGTTGATTACGCACACACTCCTGATTCGCTTGAAAAGCTATACCAAGCGTTTCCAAATCACCAGAAGATTTGTGTTCTTGGAAACACCGGAGGCGGACGTGACAAGTGGAAAAGACCTGAAATGGCGCGCATTGCGGAACGTTATTGCGATCGAGTGATTTTGACGAACGAAGATCCTTACGACGAAGATCCGAACGCCATACTTTTAGAAATGGCGGGAGGTATGAGTGAAAAAAAACCTGAAATCATCCTTGATCGCCGAACCGCAATTCGTACTGCCCTTTCGTACGCCGAAGCAAAATCTGCCGTGCTTATCACTGGAAAAGGAACCGACCCCTATATCATGGGGCCTCAAAATTCAAAGATACCATGGAGCGATGCTGATGTTGCACGTGAAGAATTAGAGGTACTTCACGCGAGCATAAAGTAGTCCTATGATTGATGCTATCTATGGCTGAAGGATCGAAGTCATCGGGAGGATCGGACCTCCCGTTCATCATTCTGGTTGCGATCGTGCTCATCCTTTCGTGGATAGGGCTTCCCGAGGACACTCCCTCGCTTTCAAGCAGTATTCTCAAAACTCCTTCAGAGAGAACTCTTGTTTCTCAAGTAAAGTCTTCTTCGACAGACGATACGCAGTCTCCAAAAACGCCGATCAGACCTTCTATGCGTCCCATAATTCGCTTTCAGAATGTCTCGGAGGGGCGGCGGTCAAATGTAGGGACTGAATATCTTGTGATTGAAGCAGACAAAAATAATTCTGAATCAGTGGTGCTCACCAACTGGTACATTCGATCAGCGGTATCTGGAGAAGGCGTTTCGCTTCCTGAAGCAGTTGAGCTTCCCTTTATCGGAACAGTAAACGCGCGCCAACCTTTCAGTCTTCCCCCGGGGGGAAAGGCTATTATCGTGACGGGACGATCCCCGATTGGCGAATCATTCCGTCTTAATAAATGCACCGGGTATTTTGAGCAATTTCAAGATTTTTCTCCATCACTGCCACGTCAGTGCCCAAAACCAAGAGATGAACTTGGAAACATTACCCCTGAATTAATTCGAACATATGGAGACGCCTGTATTGATCTTGTGCAAAAACAACCCCAGTGTCAGATTGTCACAAAACCTCTCGCTCCATCCTATTCGCGCGCATGCCAACAATTTCTTGATACCCGCATTCATTACAACGGATGCATTACCGCCCACAAAAATGACGCTGATTTTTACAAAAACGAGTGGCGTGTGTATCTTGCAAGGGAGTCTCCTCTGTGGAGAGATCGGCGAGAATATCTTGAGCTTATTGATCCAACCGGTGTCGTAGTGGACAGGGCTTCGTATTAGTCAAAAGGTGTTGACATGATAGAGAACAAGCGCTGCCGCAACCCCAACGTTAAACGACTCTTTTGATCCGCCCATTGGAATTTCAACAACGCTATCAGACTGTTCGAGCGCAATTCCCGAAACTCCATGCACCTCATTTCCAAGAATAAGCGCGAGCGGAAATTGTGGAATGAAATCGCGAAGCATTATCGATGTGCCTGACTGTTCGACGCTTACGACTGAAATTCCTTTCTGTTTAAATCGCGAGAGTAGTTCCCCGATCGTTTCTACCGATTCATAAGCAACACTTTCCTCTGCGCCGAGCGCCGTTTTTTGAATATCTTTTCGCTTGCGGCCAAAACGGTCTATTGGGGATGGGGTATATCCCACTAGGTATATTTTTTGTACACCAAAACCATCGGCCGTACGAAAAATACTGCCAACATTTTCAGCACTTCTAACGTTTTCGAGTACGAGGAATACTGTGTGCATAGAAACACGTACCCAAATGATATACTACTTTTATGTTCACGCCGCTTAATCCTTTTGAAAGTCTTCTGTTTCTTGAGCATGTGGCGCCTTTCATCCTTCGGGTTCCACTTGGATTATTCCTCTTATCAGGAAGTGTCGTGTATGCACGAGGAGCGCGGACACATGGGGGATACCTGATGTACGGCATGGCTTTGATCCAAACCTTAGTTGGACTTTCAATCCTTTTTGGCTACTATACCCAGCTTGGGGCACTCCTTGGACTTTTGGAAATCGGATGGATTTCCATAATGGGCCGCCGCCATCCAGAAATTATTCAATTCCCTGCTGCGTTTTATATCCTTGCTGGAGCGATATACCTTTCACTCTTAGTAACCGGTGCTGGGCATTTCGCTTTTGACCTGTCGCTATAAAAAACGGTATAGTGCCTCCATTCATCCGCCCATAGCTCAGTTGGTAGAGCAGCTCCCTTTTAAGGAGACGGTCGAAGGTTCAAGTCCTTCTGGGCGGACACTTCAGTAAAACGCAAGCCGGAGGTAGCCGCCTCGCTTCGCTCGGCGGTGAAAACAGTTCGCGCTATTTCAAGAATACTGGACACACAGACATCACAACGACAATATAAAGTGTTCGAGAGCAAGATCGAGGTCAAATCTCCCCCTCCTTGCTTCGTGAAAAATCTTCACGAGAGATTTCGCAATATGGGGAGTGTTATTTGGGTATTTTTTTTGGTAACGTGTCGCCTTGCTAAATACGAAAGGCTTTTGCCCGACCTCCTCTGCACTCGTTCCCACGCTCGCCCCAAGCATCATTCTTGATTGCCACGAAAGCGTTCCGTGTATTTCTTCGGGAGACAGATGGCGGCGAAGTGCTTTTTGATACAACACCCATAGCTTTTTTTTGTCGCGCGCGCCAAAAGCATCCGACAGCTCAAATATGTTGAACGAATCTGTTTTCGATAGAGAAACATCAAATCGGTATGTTTTTTCGGCTTTTGTTTCAAGCAACTCAAGCGGCCTTGAAAGGGCTTCCTCGATTACCACAAACATATTGGAAGAACTCGCAAGATCCTCAACGAGAGGGATAATCCATGAATGGTATTCGTCATTGGCCCCGAGACGGTCCATGATGACAACGAGACGCGCCTCGAATAAACCTTGTGCGAGGGGCAGTCTTTCAATTTCATCGCGAATCGCGCCTTCTCCGTCAAAACGAAGCACGTGGGTGGCACGATATTCGTCCGCAAGCTTACGCGACAGACGGTGTGCCTCTTGTAATGCTTTAGTCCGATCGGTGCCAAGAATAAGATAGATCATGTCCGTGATGTTTTCTCCATATTTCCCCATGTCGTCCCTTTTGAAACTTCCGCAATTATGGGAACGCCCTGTCGTTCGTCATCCGAAAGCACTGATTCCATGATGCGCTTCGCCGCACCAGCCAAACGATCGGCGTGTGACGAATCCGCCTCAAACACCAGCTCATCATGAACCTGAAGCAAAAGGTATGCGTTTCCTTTCTCCTTTTGAAACAGAGTATCGATATCAATCATTGCGCGTTTAATGATATCAGCCTGTGTCCCTTGTATAGGAGCATTGATAGCCATGCGTTCCGCTTGTGCGCGAATATAGGGTATCGGTGAGCGAATGCCGGGAAAGTGGCGTTTTCTTCCAAACAGGGTGCTGGTATAACCCAGTCGAGACGCTTCGCGTTTGGTGTGTTCCAAATATCTTGCTAATCCAGAAAAATTTTTAAAGTATTCGTCGTAAAATTGTTGCGCCTCGCTCCTTGTCGTTCCCAGATTTTCTCGAAGCGCATTCACTCCCATACCATAGAGAATCCCGAAATTTATTATTTTTGCTCGGCGGCGCATTTCGGCATCTACCATTTCGGGAGGGACTCCAAACACCTCGGCAGCCACCGCACGATGAATATCTCCCCCGCCTTGAAAAATCTGAATGAGTTTTTCGTCTCGTGAAAGAATTGCGGCAATACGAAGCTCAATCTGCGAATAATCAAGCGCAACAAGCACAAATCCCAAAGGGGCCACGAAACCTTCTCGAATTCTCCTGCCGAGATCTGTTCGAATGGGAATATTTTGGAGATTCGGATTTTGCGATGACATGCGTCCCGTGGTGGTTCCTGTCGGAGTGAAATCGGCGTGCAACCGGTTATCGACGTCAACCATAGTAGGGATGGTTTCAATATATGTCGAAAGAAGCTTTTGCAATTCCCTGTACGAAAAAATAAGGTCGACGATCGGGTGTGCGCCGCGAAGCTTAAGGAGTTCCGACTCCCGAGTTGAAAGCATTCCGGTTGAGGTTTTTTTCTGACCCTTCGTCGAAAGGCCGAGTTTGTCGAACAACACCTCCCCAAGTTGGCGCGGCGAGTTTATGTTAAAGGTGGTGCCTGCCATCGCCGTAATTTGTTGCTCGAGCGTTTCGAGTGTTCTTCGATACTGAGCGGCAAGCGTTTTTAAATACGACACGTCAATGAGTACTCCACGCTCTTTCATGCGATCCATGACAGGGAGAAGCGGGAGTTCTATTTCCCGATATATTCGGTATAATCCTTCTTTCTGAAGACGCTCTTCAAGGATGGTTTTGGCTTTAAGAGGATCCTCTGTTCCTGCTGTTTTTTTAATGTCATCAAGAGATGGGTCGGTGAGTTCGGAATTAAGAAGCCATGTGGCAACCTGTAATTCACGAAACATCTGCCGGTCTATAGGCATTTCATAAGGACCTACTATTTCAGTGACTGTATGCTTATGCCCCCCGTCTTTATTCCCAAACACATTTTTTGCCCGCTCCATGAGTGATCGGAAGCCAAGCTCTTGAAATAGCGCTCGAAGCGTCTCTGTGTTGTCTTTGGCGGCAAGGGCTGGAGGAAATACAAAATGAATTGGGGCGTCTCTGCGTATTGTTGCAAGTTCTTTTGAAAACAAAGCGCTTTCTTCGTGTTCACGAAGGATCTCGATGATGCGGGGCTTGATTCCCTTTTTAATAAGTTTTTCTGGATGTTTTTTTAAGGCTTCATACATCGACTCAATAGTGCCAAATTCTTTAATCAATTCTGTGGCGGTTTTTTCTCCAATGCCTGGAACACCGATAATGTTGTCGGACGGATCGCCCCGAAGCCCTTTGTAGTCAGGAAGAAGGTTTGGTGGAAATCCAAACCGAGCAACAACCCCTGCCTCGTCATACATCACCGTATCTGTAAGGCCTTTTTTAAGGGTATATACCTGCACCGTGGCCCCGCGAACCAGCTGGAGGGTATCCATATCGCCCGACGCTATAACAATGTCAACTGGTTTTTTAGCAAGATCGGTAACAATAGTCCCTAATATATCATCCGCCTCAAACCCCTCACATTCATAGATAGGAATGGAAAAGGCGGCAAAGACGTCGCGAGAACGGGTAATTTGCGCAACAAGAGCTTCGTCGAGCCTTGGCCGCTTTGCCTTGTATGCTTTGTACACGGCGTGCCGATAGGTTGGTTTGGGGAGATCAAAACAGGCAACGAGGTACGTGGGATGCAAATCTTCCACAATACGCATAAGCATGGTGGAAAGACCAAACAATGCTCCGGTTGGCTCACCTTTAGGCGAGGTAAATTCAGGAAGCGCATGATACGCACGGTGTAAAATTGCATGTGCATCCAAAAGAACCAGACGTTCTCGCGCCGCATTCTTTCGACTGTTTGATTGGGGTTCTGATTTTATTCGAGCCATGGTGCTTCAATATATCGTGTATCGTTGTCTCTGTGAGAAAGCTGGAGCCAGAAAGCGTCTTTTGGAATGGTGTCCGAAACTCGGTCCGCCCACTCAACCACAATAAGCGTTTTTGGTCTTTGCGCTAACTCGGTAAAACCAATCCGCTGGAGCTCTTTATTGTCTTCAATTCGATACGCGTCGATGTGTATAAGTTTATTAAAAAATTCGTTGGGAATTTCGTAACTCCTAAGAAGGAGGAAGGTGGGGCTAGGGAGCGGAACGGTGACACCCAGATGTCTGGCAATGTGCTGCGTGAGGGTGGTTTTTCCGCTCCCTAAATCTCCCACAAGAGCAAGACACACGGCCTTTGCTGATCCTTTCGGAAGGCTCTCTACTATGCGAGCACTTACTTCATTCAAATCATCAAGGGATATGGTACCCATAACGCCATTGTATACCTCTCTCTCAAACCGATATACATCCTGCGAAATAAAAAGAATTTTAACCCGCCCACCCCAGACCGTTCCGAAAACATGCGAGAAACGGTATCATGCTATTATGCCTATTTTTAAAGAAGACAAACAAAATCAGCAAATTGAATTTCTCAAAAAGAAAGAGGAGGAGGAGCTGGCCCGTATATTGTCTCAAAAGTATGGGATTGGGTATGTAGACCTTACACAGCATTCTATTGACACCGACGCGCTTCGCCTTGTGTCTGAAGCAAATGCTCGCGCGGCCCTTGTGGCGGTATTTGCGCGTATTAACAAAAAAGTTTCTGTTGCGGTAAAAAGTCCCCAGACCGCCGAAGTAAAAGAGGTTGTAGACGACCTGGCGGCGCGCGGATATGAACCGGTTTTGTATATGACGTCCATGCAAGGACTTAGTCGTGCGTGGGATCGATACAAAGATCTTTCGTTCGCCACCGAAACAAAAGCCGGCATTCTCGACATTTCAGCAGAAGAAATTGGAAACCTGAAAGCGATAATCAAAACGCTTACTGACGCAAAACACGCAATCGAAGAGGTACTCGGCATGAAACGCGTGCTGCGCACTTCTCGCATACTGGAAACGGTGCTTGCCGGTGCTTTTGCTCTTGGAGCATCCGATATTCATATCGAGCCTGAGGAAGGGAACGTCCGTCTTCGATACCGAATGGATGGCGTATTAATTGATGTCCTCTTTTTTGACCGCGAGACGCACGACCTCCTTCTGTCCCGCATAAAACTTCTTTCGGGACTTAAACTCAACGTTCACGACTCCGCACAAGACGGACGCTTCAGTGTACGTCTTGATAATTCTGATATTGAAATCCGCACATCGGTGCTTCCTGGAAACTACGCGGAATCAATTGTCATGCGCCTCCTCGACCCTTCGACAATCGCCGTATCAATGGAAGAACTTGGTATTGAAAAACGCCTCTATGACCTGCTTGAAACAGAGATCAAACGGCCGAACGGCATGATTTTAAATACAGGCCCCACAGGTTCAGGAAAAACAACCACGCTATACGCGTTCCTTCGAAAAATCCATTCGCCAGACATCAAAATAATCACAATAGAAGACCCCGTCGAATACCATTTGTCGGGCATCGTGCAAACCCAAGTGGAAAAACATTACACCTTCGCACAGGGACTTCGCGCTTCCCTTCGCCAGGACCCTGATGTCATCATGATCGGTGAAATTAGAGATCCTGAAGTGGCAGAAACGGCGATCAACGCCGCGCTTACAGGGCACCTGGTATTTTCAACGCTCCACACTAATTCGGCCGCTGGAGCGTTCCCTCGTTTGGTTGACCTCGGCATTAACGCAAAAACGATCGGGTCGTCAGTCAATGTTGTTATTGCCCAACGTCTGGTGCGGATTCTTCGCAAAGAAAGCCGAGTCGAAAAGAAGCTCGAAGGAAAGGACGCAGAATTTGTTAATCGAGTATTATCAAGTATTAGTGACCCCGCGTATATTCCAGAGAACAAAAGCGTGATATGGGAGCCGTCATTGATTGATGGGAACGAAAACCTAGCTTACTCAGGCCGTCTCGGCGTGTTTGAAGTAATTAAAATGAATCCTGACATTGAGGCAGCGGTTGAGGCTCAGTCCGGCGAACACGAAATTCAAGAGATTGCTCGTACACAAAAAACGCTCACAATGATACAAGATGCTGTTGTCAAGGCTTTACAGGGGGTCACCTCTCTTTCCGAAGTACGTCGCGTTCTTGATGTGACCAAGTTCGAGTCGTAAGATACCGGATAGGATTCAGTGTTTCGTAAACACACGAGCTTAGAAAGCCCATTGTGTTCCGAAGTAGAATCCTCTAAGCAACACTTTTCATACGGGATGGAAAGTCGGTCAGTAACTCTTGGGATATTCCCAGCAAGATCCGCCGAAACGGATACCAGGAAGTCCTTGAGAAATGACCAAAACCGCTAGGGCCTTTTGCTTAGAGGATTCTACGTCGGAGCTACATATGCCATGTAAGGAGTAGTAATGGCTTCCCAACACGACCAAAAACTCGCGAGAATCTAGCATACAATAATTGTTATGTCAACCCCCCCTATTGATCCCTCTCCTCGACAAGACCTGTCTCTTGATCGAACGTTGCGTCCAGACACATGGAACGAATATATCGGGCAAGAGCCTATAAAAAAGAATCTTCAAATACTTCTTGCCGCAGCAAAAGAACGGGGACATGCTCCGGAACACATTTTGCTGTATGGCCCACCCGGACTTGGAAAAACAACACTGGCACACCTCGTGGCAAAAGAAATCGGCTCTCAAATTCGAATAACTTCGGGGCCCGCCATCGAACGTGTTGGCGATTTGGCAGCTCTTATCACCAATTTAGGATCTGGAGACATCCTGTTTATTGACGAAATTCATCGCCTGCCCAAATCGGTTGAAGAAGTATTGTATCCCGCGCTTGAATCAGGAACGCTCGACATAATAATCGGAAAAGGACCATCGGCACGCTCAATCCAACTTGAACTTCCTCCGTTCACATTAGTCGCCGCAACTACGCGAATCGGAATGCTGTCAGGACCTCTTCGTTCTCGATTTTCGGGGGGAACATTCCGTCTTGATTTTTATACCCACGAAGAACTGAAAAAAATTATCGCGCGGAGCGCGAAAATATTATTTGTTGACCCGACCGAAGACGCGCTTGTGGCCATTTCAAGCAGAAGTCGCGCGACCCCTCGTACCGCAAATTATCTATTGAAACGCTGCCGAGACGTTGCTCAGGTTGAAAAAGCCCCCTTAGACGGCGTACTGGTTGACCGCACTCTTTCGATGCTTGGCGTTGACCGTCTTGGACTGACAGATTCTGATCGTCGAATTCTTTCAATTCTTATTGAAAAATTTTCTGGAGGGCCGGTTGGTCTTTCCACACTTGCAGCAGCAAGCTCAGAAGAGGAATCAACCATTGAGGAGGTGTACGAACCCTATCTTATGCGACAAGGATTGATCGAGCGTACACCGAGAGGGCGCATAGTAACACCAAGAACTTACGAGCACCTAGAACAAGTCAGATCCGTATTACATTAATCGTACGTTATCAATTACTGTCCCACCTCTATGCGTGTACTTGGAATCGACCCCGGATACGAGCGTATGGGGATTGCAGTTGTCGAACGCCTGCCCCACACCAAGGATGTCCTTGTGTATTCTTCTTGTGTGCGCACACGAACAACAGCGCCGTTTGAAAAACGTTTACACCAAATCGGAAGTGCTTTCGAAGAATGCCTAAATACTTACCGTCCTCACGCAGTAGCCCTTGAAACTTTGTACCTCACAAACAACCATCGCACGGCGATGCGCGTAAGTGAGGCTCGGGGGGTACTGTTGTTTGTTGCCTCTCAACATAACCTTCCTATATTTGAATACACTCCTCCCCAAATCAAAGTAGCGATTTCGGGAAGTGGCCGCGGAAACAAACAAGATATTCAAAAAATGATCCCCCGCCTGCTTGCGTTAAAAAAGGCCCCTCGTCTTGACGACGAATACGATGCAATTGCTATTGCTTTGACGGCCCTTGCATCGGAACAGTCACTTCGGTAACGTATCCTCGGCAGCCGAAAAGAATTATCCCCAGCGTAGGGGGCACACCCTCTTTAAACCTGTGCCAACTTTGATACAAATGAGGCACGGTCCACGGCGGACGAATATTTATGAGCTTTGTTAACGTGTAGTATGGTTCGTTCATATACTAACGATGATGTGGTACTGCCTTTTGTTGCAGCAGACGATGAGGTAGATGATGATGTAGACGAAACGGAACCTGATGATAGTGAGTTTCCTGAACTCTCCGAAGAAGAGGACGTTTCTGAATACGAAGGATTTGACGCAGACGACGAAAGTTAGTTCCTGAGCAAAACCCCGGTGTATGGAGCATTCCATACACCGGGGTTTTGTAATGAAAGAGATGTTTCAGACTTCCGTTCGTGTTACCATGCACTCACTGGTCGTATTGTTTAAAAGCATGCATGCGCACAAAAAAGGAAAACGGCAAAAAGGTTGGTCGCGTTTATTTCGCACGCTTCTATTCCTTGCCGGAACATGTTTTTTTATAGGAAGCGGGGGTGTCTTTTTGTGGGCGGCAACGCTTACCACACCCGATCTCTCGGTGTTCGCCGGACGTCGTATCAGCCAATCGACAAAAATATACGACCGCACAGGAGAAATAGTATTGTACGACCTTCACGAAAACATCCAGCGTACATTGATACCGTTTGAAAATATTTCTCGCCACATAAAAAATGCGACGGTTGCCATCGAGGATACGGAATTTTATCAACACAAAGGAGTTCGCCCGATCGCGTTCCTGCGAGCAGCGCTCGTTAACATAATGCGGCTGGAGTTTTCACAAGGAGGATCCACCATTACCCAGCAAGTAATCAAAAAAGCTGTTTTGGTGGACGAGAAAACAATCGCACGAAAAATAAAAGAGTGGGTGCTCGCAGTAAAACTCGAACAGGCGTACAGCAAGGACGAAATATTGGGGTTCTATTTAAATGAAGTGCCCTATGGAGGCACGCTGTATGGGGTTGAAGAAGCGAGTCAGGCGTATTTTGGAAAGTCGGCGTCTGATGTCACTCTCGGAGAAGCTGCTTATCTGGCCGCGCTTCCCCAAGCACCCTCATACTACTCCCCCTATGGAAACAACCGAGAGGCCTTGGTGGAACGAAAAAATACGGTATTGAAACGAATGGTTGATATGGACTTTATTTCTGAAGAGGAATACATGAACGCAACAAACGAGGAAGTGGTGTTCCTCCCTAGGGGGGATCGCGGCATTAAAGCCCCTCATTTCGTCTTCTATGTGAGAGACTATTTGGAAAAAAAATACGGAGAACGTGCGATCGAAGAGCGCGGATTCAGGGTAATCACGACACTCGATTACCGCCTCCAATCAATCGCGCAAGAAATTGTAAGCCGCCACGCCAAAGAAAATGCAGAGAAGTTTAACGCCACTAACGCGGCGCTCACGGCTATTGATCCCAAGACCGGACAAATATTGGTTATGGTCGGATCAAGAGATTATTTTGATACTGAAATTGATGGAGCTTATAACATTGCGCTCGCAAAACGCCAGCCGGGATCCGCTTTTAAACCTTTCGTCTACGCAGAAGCTCTTCGCAAGGGGTACACATCAGAAACTGTAGTATTTGACGTTCCCACACAATTCTCAACGGCCTGTACCCCTGAAGACACCCGCGACACTGATCCTTGTTATTATCCAAGTAACTACGACTCAATATTCCGTGGACCGGTTACGTTACGAAATGCACTTGCCCAATCTATTAACATTCCTGCCGTTAAGGTGTTATATCTTGCAGGAATCGCTGATTCAATCCGCCTCGCAAAATCGATGGGGATCAGCACATTATCCGACATGTCGAGATACGGACTTACTCTTGTACTCGGAGGCGGAGAAGTTACCCTCCTTGACATAACCAGTGCATATGGAGTCTTTGCAACGGAAGGAATTCGTTTTGAACCCGTTTCAATTCTTCGAATAGAAGACTCAAGTGGCGAGGTTATTGAAGAGTACCAAGGTCGAGGAACTCGCGTTCTCGAGTCTGACATTGCGCGAAGTATTTCAGATATTTTGTCTGATAATGCGGCGAGAACCCCCGCCTTTGGAGAACGGTCGTATTTATACTTCCCCGGTCGAGACATTGCGGCAAAAACAGGGACTACAAACGAATACAAGGACGCGTGGGTGGTTGGATACACCCCCTCCATTACAGTCGGAGCATGGGCAGGCAATAACGACAATTCTTCGATGGAAAAACGTGTGGCTGGATTCATTATTGCCCCCTTATGGCATGAGTTTATGGAAGCTGCCCTTCCCACATTTCCTGAAGAGGTTTTTGGTAGTCCTCCGATAATTCCTTTCGACATCAAGGCCGTGTTTCGGGGAATATGGCAAGGAAGCGATGGATATATCTTGGATAAAACTACGGGTGTTCGTGCCACGGAAAAAACATTGGCAGAGAATCGTGTTGAAATTTTTGGAGGAGGAGTTCACTCTATTCTCCATTGGGTGGACAGAAACAATCCTCGAGGACCAAAGCCAGAGAGACCAGATGAAGATTCTCAGTATCTATACTGGGAATATGGAGTCTCGAGGTGGAAAGAACAGCAAGGAATAATCGACCTGCCCTCTCCAATTCCCATACCTTAGAAAAATAACTTTAGAAAAGTCCTAGGGTTCTATAATTGGATTAGAGAATATCCCGGGCTATATCTTTTGAAATGCCTCGATCTCGTAGAGATCTTAAAATCGCCCCTTTTTTGAGTATAACTTCGCTTCTTGCAGCAGGAGAACTTGTAACTCGAATGATCCCTCGATCTATTTTTATTTCTGACGGCAAAAACTCCAGTGCGGTGTGTTCTTGAATGGCTAAAATAACTTCGTGCTTCAAAAGATTCGGCGTCTGGAAGATTGTTTTAAATCGTGCAAGATACCCGCTCAAATTTTGAAACATGGTTATTATCGATTCATCGGCATTACCAGATAGAGAAATGTCATGTCTCCCACACCCTCAACAATCACCGGACGTCCGGGACCGTGTAGTTTAAGCGTAATTGAGTCTGTATGAATGGATTGAAATGCGTCTAGTAGATATTTTTGATTGAAACTTATTTCGATTGACTCCCCGCTTATTTTTGCCGGAAGACTTGCGGTAATTTCCCCTCTTTCGGGAGTCTGGGCACTCACCATTAAAGTATCTCCCCCTTTTTTAAGAGATAACCGAATGTGAGCAAGTTTGTCCGAAAAAATACCCGCCGTTTTAAGTGTGTGGAGAACATCACCTGACAGAGCTGTAATTGTCGTCTGATGATCTTTCGGAATAATCTGTTTATAATCCGGAAAATTACCGTCAACAAGTCTCGTTGCGATTGCCAGTGATCCATGGGAAATACATGCGTGATGTTCTGCATATCGAAACTCAACATTACCCTCAAGACCCTCAAGAGCGCGTATAATTTCAGTTACATTGCGAATAGGAACGAGAAAAGGGTCAATTTTAGGGGGCCGCTCTAATTGAATGGTTTTTTCTGCCAAACGAAATGAATCTGTTGCAACAAATACCAAAGATCCAGACCCTGGAAAAATCGCAACGGTTCCAAGTTCTGGCCGTATCGTTGAAACCGAGGAGCTAAAAGCGACCGAACGAAATCCCTTCACTAAATCATTAGCGGGAATGGAAACCATAGGGGCTTTTTCTAAATTTGGGAAATTAGGAAAATCATCTGTTGGACGAGCGGCAATACGAGCACTACCTCCCCTCATGGTAACTGAAAGAAACCGATCATCAGACTCAACCTTAATCACTGAATCTTCTCTAGAAGCGGCTATGGTGTCGCGAAATATTGCCCCCGGCACCGCCACATCCCCTTCTCGCAGTATTTTGCCTGGAACCTGTATTTCTATTGCAAGATCAAGATTGGTCGCGCGAACGAATATCTTCCCCTCTTGAGCAGACACAACCACGTCGTTTAGAACAGCAAGAGGCAAGTTTTTCCCACTGGCTCTTTCGGCGGTTGCTACTGCGTCTAATAAGGCGGGTTTGGAAGCTTCAAACTTCATGGGTATAACAGTACTTATTATTTAAAAGGAAAGATACTTTACTATTACTATTATTAGTGTGGATATGGGGACAAACCCCTGGGCGCTATATTTTTCAAAGTATTTTTATCCATCGAAATCGGAGAAGCTGGGGAGAAAATGCCCATTTCTAAATGAGAGCCGTTATGGTATTGGGGTTGAATGGCTTGAAAACAATAAATTTCCAGAAAAGTTTTCAAGTTATACACGGAATATTCACACATACTTCGCACGCTTTCTTACTTCCTACCGAGGAACCCTACTTAAGCATCGCACGGATCTGGTTAATTTCCTGGAGAAGAAGGGAATCGGTTTGAATATCCCCTCTAATCTTTTCACAGGAATGGATAACGGTAGTATGGTCGCGACCTCCAAGCTTTTCTCCAATCGAAGGGAAAGATTCACGAAAATCCTCTCTCAAAATAAACATAATGATTTGTCGTGGACGCACCACTTCTTTTTTTCGTGTCTTGTCGTAAATGATTTGTTCTTCAATATTGTAAAATTCGGCAACTTTCTTAACTATTTCCTTGGTTGAGATTGTTTTTTTGGTTTTTCCACTATCTTTTATAAGATTTCGAACGTCTGCAATGGTGAGTGTTCGATCGTGTATCTGAGACTGGAGCATCACCGCATTTAATGCACCCTCAAGTTCCCGAATATTTCCGTCGATAGATCTTGCCAAGTGTTCGGCAATTTCGGGGGTTAGGGTAAAATTATTTGCAGCGGCTTTGGTCATAATAATTGCAAGGCGGGATTCAAAATCCGGATCTGAAATATCAACCACCATTCCTTGTTTAAAGCGGGATTTCAGGCGCTCTTCGATATTTTGAAGATATCCAGGATGTTTGTCAGAGGTAAAGATAATCTGTTTATTATTGTCATAGAGTACGTTAAAAAGATGAAAAAGCTCTTCTTGGGTTTTTTCTTTTCCTGAAACAAACTGTACGTCGTCCATAATCAGAACGTCATACTGTCGGTAGCGGTCTTTAAAGTTTGGCATAGAGTTGGTTTGTATGCCGTTTAATACGTCGATAGTGAACTTTTCTGAAGTGACGTAATAAATTTTTTTCCCTGGACTAATTTTTTTAATCTGATTTCCTACAGCCTGTGCCAGATGAGTTTTTCCATATCCGGTATTTCCATAGATATAGAGGGGGTTATAGGTGATTGCGGGGCTTTTCACGATTGCTTGGGCGGCCGCGTGTGCAAGTTCGTTAAAAGGCCCCACCACGAGAGTTTCAAACGTGTACCGGGGGTTCAAATGATCTCTACGATCAATATAAAGCTCTTGAAACGGCAGCTCGTTTGTGGGAGTTTTCCGTATGATGCGTTCGGCGTGTTCGCGGCTGGATTCCTGTTTTGCGATGATATATTCAACAGAACGGACGTCTTCGGCAAGTGTTCGCAGCGCGCGGAGAATAAGTTTATGGTATTTATCCTTAAACCAGTCGCGCGCAAGATTGTTCGGCACTCCCACGTATACCGTCCCCTCCTCGTAGCGGACGATGCGAGTTCCGCGAAACCAGGTGTTAAACGTTGCGCGCGGAATCGATAGTTCGATATCAACCAATACATTTTCCCATAATTGTCTGGTGTCAATCGCTTCCATTCCGACAATTATATCTTTCATAAACAAACTCGACACTTCCCGAAAACGATTCTATATGTTCACATGCTGTGTATTACTTGTTGATGGGCGCGTTTAGTAGACACTTGGAATTGATTCTGGTACATTTCTTATATGCCAAAACGCATCTACCAACCAAAAAAGAAAAAAAGGAATACTACACACGGATTTCGAGTTCGGTCAAGAACCCCCGCAGGGAAGAGGGTGCTCGTTCGCCGACGTCGGAAAGGACGATCGCGCCTTTCCGTATAAACGTCTATATAAATGCCCAAACGCAAGAGGCTTTCAAGGGAGGACATTAGCAGATTGATTAATTCGGGAGTTCGGGTGACTACTCCGCACGTTACGGTACTCTTTGCAAAAAACGAAGGAAATCCGCGCGTTTCTTGCAGTGTCTCAAAAAAGATAGAAACGAAAGCAACACGTCGAAACGCCATCCGAAGACGAATGGCAGCGGCTTTTCGTAGGGCAATGCCTGACGATTTTTCCCCTCAGGCATTTGTAATTGTGCGATCTAAAGAAACAGACTCAATATCATTTGAAGATCTTGTGATGGACGCGCGCGAAGCAATCCAAAAAGCTCTCCATTTGCTCACGAAGGCACAGCCTCGTAGAATGGGTCAATGATAGAAATATTCAGGACCCTTTTTTATGTTCCTCTCTATAATGCCCTCATCGGGCTAATTGACATTGTTCCTGGAGGAAGCGTTGGATTTGCGGTGGTTATTCTTACCATCGGAGTCAAGGTGCTTCTCTTGCCTCTTTCTGTTAGGGCATCGAAAACCCAAATAGAAATGAAAAAAATTGAGCCCGAAGTATCGGCGATCAAAAAGAAATATCCGAAACGTGAAGAACAGGCGCGCCACATCATGGAGCTTTATCGGACCAACAAGATTAATCCCTTTGCAAGCATTCTCGTTTTGTTAGCACAGCTCCCCATATTCTTCGCTCTCTATTTCGTGTTTTTCAAAGGAGGACTTCCCACGATCAATGAAGATTTGTTGTATTCATTTATTTCTGTTCCAGAGAACGTGTCCATGATGTTTCTTGGAATTGACATGGCAGGCAGAAGTCTCTTTCTCTCTCTGTTTGCCGGAGGGAGTCAGTTCGTGCAGGCATATTTTGCTATGCCGGAATCCCCTCCCCGCACAGCAGAGGCGGGATTTGCCGAAGAATTTGCGCGGAGCATGCATATTCAAGCGAGGTACGTTCTCCCCCTCATCGTGGGAATCGTTGCTTACACAATTTCGTCGGCAGTTGCACTCTATTTGGTGACGAGTAATATGGTGGCAATCCTCCAAGAATGGTATGTCCGAAATCCTAGCAACAAGCCCCATGAGTCCAAATGACGCGGTCCAACTTGTGTCCGATGTTCTCGCGCGTCTTGGCATCGTAACCACCCGTATTGAGTACAAAGAACGAATCCCGCATCCGTTTGTCGTGGTTGAAGGCCCCGATTCAGCGCTCCTCATCGGGCAGGGTGGAGAAAATCTGCGCGCCCTGAATCATGTTATAAAAAAAATTGCTGAAAAAAAGTTCGGGGGTAGCGAATGTATCGTTGACGTAAACGGGTATCACGAGCGAAAAATTCATGAGATTGAAAACTCGGCAAAGATGCTTGCGGAGAGGGTGCGGGTTTTTCGTGCCGATGTTGAAATGCCCCCAATGAATCCCTACGAGAGGATGGTCGTCCATACATATTTTACTGACGATCCGGAAATCAAAACCGAGTCTTTGGGTGAGGGAAAGTTTCGTAGGGTCGTCCTTAAATTTAAAGGGCCACTTACTTTTTAGGCGAACAGCTACTCGCCTTCGTGCGCCTCTATAAACTTATTCACTGCTGCTTCGGCCTTGTGAACGGGGAGCGCCCAAATGATCCCGTCCGGTTTATTTTTGAAAACCACATATTCTCCTGTATGGTTTGCTATGGGATGCACTGCGTCAACAGGCATGTTCATGCCGAGTTCTGGCACCAGAAGGGGAAAGGGAGTGTTGGTTATAGGGTCAAAATAGACAAACTCGTCCGAGAAAGACACCTCTCCTCGATACCAGCTGTCTGGAACGTCAACACCCACCTCGCTCCAATTAATGGGGGAAGCGCAAAACACCCGTGGGGTTGACGATGCCGCATTTTTAACCCCCCACACACATTTTTCTGCCAAAGTGTTTATGGAAGTTTGAACGGGCTCCGAAATCATTGGGGCTCGTGTGTTTTGAACAAATGTACGCATGGAGCCATCAGCATACTCAGAAGTAAGGAGCCATGTTCCGGTTGGATCTATTGTTGCCGACATGCCAAGCGCTCCGGAAGCCATTTTCGTGACCCCACCTGATTCCCCGTCAATTTTGAGCACTACGCCAGTCTCTTTTGTTGAAGCCCGTGACCCAAGCAGTATCGCTCCGTGCAAAGAAGAGACTATAATCCATTCCGGAAACGGAGAACGAAACACCTCTTTGGCCACACCGCTCTCTTCTTGTATAAACAAGGAAGCGCCCCCTCCAAAGACTCTCGTGTAGGCGAACCCGGTAACATTTTTCGCAGAATAAGGAGCAATAGAAGTGACGCTGTCTGGAAGGAATTGGCCAGTAATGGTAACCGTGCCATCGCTTTTGGGAGACAAAGACGCGATAAACGTGCGAACCATGAAGGTCTCGTCAAGGTAGCGAAGGGCTACGTCGGTACCTTTTGAGTTCCAAACCGCTTCGATTACTCCGGGAAGCGTCACTCCAGATATTTTTTGGCGCGCTTCGGTTTTAAGATCGAACTGGAATATGTGCCCATTTTCCCGATCTACGTATCGAACAAACTCATGCCCCGTGGAGTCGGTGTAAAATCCAGCACCCGCTCCCGCAGTTTCTGAGACTTGAATAAGGGGTACTCGTTCGAACGGAATTTCTGTGTTATCGGGAAGCAAAAACTCTTCGGAACCTGTTTCCGTTCGAGGACTGCCGTCGGGGTTCACGGGCGCTTCTTTCGTAGGGAACGTTCCATCGACAACAACATTTATTTCTTCTGCATCTTGAATCCAAAAAAGATAAGCGAATAACAACATGATCACGATTCCCAACGCGCCCGCTCCCGCAATTATTTTTTTCTTAGAAGTGTTCATTATAAATTGGGGATTAAGGATTTATCTATACATTTACCAGCATAGTATGCCCCCCCATATAGACAGTGTCCTTCGGGGGTAGCCTGGTATGGTCGTGGCTGGATAGCCCCTCCCGGAGAAGGGGCGCTCAGATTTAGCGGATCCAATTGTTCCGCGTTTCGAAAAATGTTCAGATTCACAATGTCGGGATTGATAGTGTAGAGGAGAACATAAGAGCCGAGAAGTATCAATAAGCCGATAACCGCGTCGCTCATTCTTTTTCGTGCTTCGTCTTTGCTGAAAACCGCGTCGCTTGCCATGTATTCTATGCCGCCGACTCCAATCATGATGACTGCGAGAATAGAGCCCGCGCCAATCGTTATTCCCACAAGCTGGTTCAGAAACGCCGGCACATTTTCAATAATCCCTGCAGTAACTCCCGGAAGAGGAACAAGATGTATGTATGAGGTAGGCGCTTCTCCAAATGCAACAAACGGCATTGCGAGTATCAGGGTGTTTGCCACACCAAGGAAAAACGAAATCTTCTTTTTACGGTTTCGAATATTTTGAAAAATTTTCATATTCATTTAATACTGAACCACGATTGACTTGTTTGCCCACGTCATAAAATCATTCTGGTTGGTTACCCTAACCGACACCGTTGAGCGTTGCCCAACGCGCTCTTCTTGGAAAGGCCGGAGCGTTAGGGTGTCTCCTATGGCCGTGTCTAACGTGCGGCCATCAATACTCCATTCAAACAACGCGTCGGCCGTCGTAGGGGTTCCCATGTAATAAGGCACTGCCGCAATGCTGCTTTCCGGGGTTCTAAATGAATGTGCGGCCCCAAGCGTACGTTCGAGCCGTAGCCCAAAGATCGGATCGACTTCATAAAACTGGACAAAAGAGGAAAGCCGAGGAATATTAATTTGCATACTTGCGACGCCTCGGTTTCGAGGGTTTGATACGACAACAGCAACGGTAACCGCCTGTCGAAGCCCCGGAAGGATGTCAATATGATCCGAGCCGATGCCCGATTCTTTTCGGACGCGCCCATTTACGCTCCACTGGTACATCAGGGTTTCTGGTTTCGCCAACCCGTCTTCCTCTGGAATAAAAGGAATTGCCGTTACTCGGACGGGTGCCATGTAGGAAGCAAGAGCCTTTCCTTTGAACATGGGGGGAACGTAAGTTTCCGTGCTCCATAGGAGCTCGACTTCCGAGGGTATCATCGTGTATGAGCTCACATGCGTGGTTCCATTTTGTTCAGTAATATGAACCACAATTTCCATATTGGCCCCAACCTGAGGAGCCGTGACCTTCAGGAAGGTTTTCCCATATCCCTCTGCGGTCAGGGTTCGGTTGATAAACCAATCTATATACGAATTTTTTATTACCGAAGGAGGCCCTTCAAGGGTCAGAGTAACCGGCTCAAGGCCGCGAGGTCTTGAGGGTTTGGTGGATATGGAAAAAAGTGTCCCTTCAGCCGCACCAATCAACTGCCCGTTTTCAGATGAAAAAGGGCTTATCGAAAACCCAGAATAAGAATCTTGATATGAAGAACCGTAAGAAGCGTCAATGTATGCTTGAGACAGTACGACGCCGACCTGTACAGTGGAAAAAAGTAAGATCCCAGTCAGTATTCCAAACAAACGCGCATAATGCCCCATAGTACTTCGTATTATATATCCTCATTCAATCAATATGTTCCACTACTCCACACCCCATGGTCCACCTGAAAATCTTGCGCATCATGTTTGTTGTCGGAAGGACGATGGGGAATTCACGCGGCCGCTTTTTGTACGGCGCGGCGGGTTTGGATATTGCGACAACTCTTCCGCTCCATTTGGCGTGACCGCAGAATTTCCTTGATGAAGCGCGTTAGCGCGCATTTCCTCCTCTTCCCTCTTTAGGTATTCCACTGCTACACTTTTCTCCTCGTCGTTCTCCCGTTCCTCATTCTCTTCTTCTCTTTGTCGATATTCCTCCTCGGCAATCTTTTCCATTTCTGCTTGTGCCTCTTCTTCTTCCATTTCTTCTTCCATTTGGCGTTGACGGACCATCCGTGCCATTTTTTGTTGGGCTATTTTCATTTTCGTTTCTGCAGAAAGCGCTTTATCTTGCGCCCAAGAAATTAAAATCGTCGCGCCTACCGCAACCGCAACGTCTGGCACAATGCCAGTCAGTAAAGGTCCAAAAAAAGGAATGAAGCTGAGAAAAAACATAACTAAAGGGATGACGCTTCGAACTATATTTTTTGCTAAAGATAAGGCTACGCCCTTCCATCCCGACTGATCAATGGCCTCAAAAAATGTTACTCCAAGAATGTGAAACCAAAGCCAAAAACCAAGGGTGTACAACAGCCAAATCATTGCGCCCACTAAGGAAAACAAAAAACCAACAAACGGTATTAATCCGAAAATCCCTATGACCCCCTGAAGACCGTCAACAAAGAGGGCAACGCCAAACATCAGAGCCCCCACTTCAGGAGAGATCCGTAGTTTGAGTTTGTCTTCGTTCTTTGCCCGCCTCTCTAAGGCTTCCGTGTCGCCCATATTCTATTTGATAGGCATCTCGTTACGTGCTTTTGCGCGTGAAGGAGATTCATTGCTTGTACCAAGGGCGTCTTCTTGTGCTTGCCGGGCTTTTTGAATAAGGAGAATTTGGGAAGGGTCCGAGGTAATAATCTGGTCTTCTGTGTACGAGGCAATAATTTTAATAGCCACATGTTTTAGGCCGGCAAAAAATATGCCCTCTCCCACGCCGGATTCAAGCAGGAGGTATTTTTCTTCGTCGGTGAGGTTAAATGTTTTTTGAAGAACATCAATCGATGTTGGTGACTGTTTAAGCAGAAGCTGAATCGATGAGTTCGTAAGCATGGGAATGCCGTAGGGCGATTTCATAAAATCATCCACGTCTTGGGTGATCGTGGCGAGCCCCAAATAGTATTTGCGACCACGTTTTGCGATAGAGTAAAGAAAAGACGCCGTATCTTCATACTTCATCATCCACCACGCCTCATCCACCACGAGAATCCGTTTTTTAAGTTCTCGACGGATGGCCGTCCAAATGTATTTCGTGATGATATACATGGCGACCGGCTTCAGGTCGTCTTCCATGTCTCTAATGGAAAACACGACAAGTTTTTTGTTGATATCGATGTTCGTTGGCCGATTAATGAATCCCGCCCACGTTCCTTTCGTGTATTTACTAAGACGTTGCACCAAGGACTCGCTTCCTTCCATGCCTCCAAGCACCAATTCAAAATCGGAAAGGAGGGGGGGCGTGAGGTTTGTAAAATCGTTATTCCCGGTGATATCTTTAAGCGCGTACGTTTCGGTGATGGCGCGATCAATAATCGCGTCTTCTTCGGGGGTGAGGCCGCCAAGCATGATTCGAAAAAGCCCGACAAGGTTTATGATGTTGGAACGCAGCACGTTCGTCGGGGTTTCGTCTTCTCCAAGAGGGGGCAAATCAAAAGGATTAATGGTGTGACCGGAGGATAGTGAAATATTGAAATACCTTCCTCCCACCGCTTCAGCCAAATACTCGTATTCTCGCTCAGGATCAATAATAATAATGTCGACGTCAAACATAAGCGTCCGAAGAATCTCGAGTTTTATTGCATAGGATTTTCCTGAACCGGATTTTGCAAACGTTACGGAATTATAGTTTTCAAGCGAAAATCTATCGAAGAGAATCAGCGATGAGTTGTGGCGATTAATTCCGTATAGAATTCCTCTGTCAGCGGTAAGATCGAAAGATATGAACGGAAACAGGCTTGAAAATGGGGACGAGTCGAGTTTTGAATGCACTTTCAGTTCATCGGTTGCTGTCGGAATGACGCTTCGATACCCTTGTTCTTGCTGAAATAGCGCCGGTTTGATGTATACGAGCTGCGCCTCAAGAATCGATTTGATTTCCGACTCCGCCTTGTCAAGCTCGTCTTTCGAGTCTCCGTAAATTGAAATGTATACCCCAACATCAAACAATCGTTCTTGGGCTTGTTGTAGCCGATCTCGGAGCTGTTCAAGATCTTCGTATGAAGTATCCAGTTTTGGATCTCTCACGAGGCCTTTCTCTTCTCGCGTGTGAATTTGACTTTCCACTTCCGCTACGCGCTTTTGGAATTTCCGAAGAATCTGCGCAGTATCGATCGGATGGGCGAAAATAGAAATATCAAACACCTTATCCAGATTGATAATCGGGGAGAACCATCCATCGTTTAGGTAGCGAGGATAAGAAATAATAAAAAATGTACGCACTATTTTATCTCCCAAATTCAGTTCGCGTGGAGTTATTTGAAGCGCCGAAGGCGCCAACACGTCTTTGAGTTCAAGTGTCCCCGCTTGGTAAATTTCCTGCGGAAGAACCGCCTCTATGCGGGATTCAGGCTCTTTTTTCTTTGTGATAAAATCAAGAAGTCCCATGGTGATTTACGCTCGATTATCAAGTGGAATCGGCCGTTCGAGCTCTCCAAGGTTAAAAAGACGGTAAAACAGCTCGATCACTTCTTCGGTGCCAAGCCGTGCAACACGGACCCCGCATCGCGCAAGACCTTGTTCGACCACAGACATCCGTTGTTCGAGTTGGGAACGGCTTTCTTCAAACGCCGTTCCTGTTCCCTGTATTTTTTGTTGGGGCGTTTTCTTTTTCGTCAGGGAAAGAAGCCCTGCAACGCCTCCTTCAAGCGGGATTGGCGTATAAGGAACTACAATAAAAAAACTTTTCGTCATGATATTAGAATTTTCCGAAAACGTCTTAACAAATTCAATGTATTCTCGAACCTGAATCTTAAGTAAATCGCCAACAACCTCAGTATACCGTTTTTCAAGTAGCGCAATATAGGGTCTGATATCAAGTTTTCTTGATTGCACAACAAACTGAACGGAGAAATCCACCGAATCGAGCATTTGCGCAAATTGTTCCAAAATTGCCCGCTGTTCGTCTTCTGATTTAAGTGCAAGATTGATTGATGATGCCATGAATACTCCGCGTAATCCCCCGTCTTTCAGAATAACGACTCCGTCACGCACCTCTTGAATAGGAACAAAATCTTGCGTAGTGTTTTCTTTCTGCAACGGGTTAGTGGTAGTCATAGGACTTATACAATGCTATATCCTTTTATTCATTTGGGCTATGTGTCCGATCACTTTCGTCGAGACGCTCATGAATATCCAGACTCCAAGAAATATCTTTAAGCCGGCTCTCGGACAATTTTGGAACATAGGGGGCCACCCCTTCCGGGGAAGTCTTTACATTTGAACCTTGTGTTGGATTTGAAGGCCGATTTTTCTTCCAAAGAAAAATTTTTCGTCGGATGTAAAAATAGATTGCGGACTCAAGTATGGTTGCAAACGGAAGCTCATTTATCCGAAGAAATGCCAGAGCAACCGCAAGGGCAACGATAGGGAGACTTACCAAAATCGCCACAAATAGCCCGTACAATGTATAGATCGCCACGAAAAATCCTCCCGCACCCGCAAGGTATACAAATTGCTTGCCGGTAAGGGGACCGAATATCTTATCTTCTATGTCAATAAATTGAGGAACTTGGTATCGCATAGAGTGTGTGTATTATGCTGCCTATTCATAATTTGAAGCGCGCCGAAGGTATCGAGTGTGCGCTGCTCCAAAATCTCTATAGTCCCACTATTCAGGCGGTTCCCGATAAGGATCTGTTCGAGATTGCAAAGGTTTTTTGGAGGCTTCCTGGTTTGAATCTGGTGGCACCGGACGTTGAGAGGAGGCGAGATTTATTTCTTGAGGAGACGTAAGACCAAGCTTTATTGTTGCTACGTCCTGTTTTGCTTTTTGTTCGGACATATCTTTCGGCTGCGATTGCTTAGACTCTTCCGATATCTTGGGCGTGTTGGAGGTGTTTGCGGGCATCGTTTGAGGGGGGATATTTGGTTTGGGGATTTCGGGCTTATCTTCAAAAGTCGTCTGCGCCGGAGTCCCCGGAGCTTCTTTGGCGGACGCATCGGTATAATTCCGTATCTGTTCTCTGATGGGAGCAAAAACCGACGCATTAATATCGTTTGCAATTGCCGTTGCAAGAGCGGTGTCTATTTGGAGCGTGTGCGCAAGACGTGTTTCAAATTCGTCGATTCGGTAGAGTCCAATGAGAGTCATCATGGTAACGTTCTCGAGCATCCCCCCTTGATCAATATGGAGGCGGTGTTTGTTTGAAACTGTTTGAAGCGCGTTTCTGATGTCTGTCGAAGAAATAATATCTTGAATCGGCTTTGGAAGCTCTTTGAACCGTTCTCGAAGAATGACGGTCGCTGTTTCTCTAGAATCTGTTTGGTATCGCATAGTTACATAAAGATTACATTAACGAGGTTGTGCTGGCTGTGCTGGCGGCGTCTGATTTCCAGGGCGATTTCCTTGTCCTTGACTTGCAAGACGCTGCATTATTGCGTCTGCTAATCTTTCGGAGTCTGAACGGTTCCAATGCCTTTCAATCGCAGCAATCTGTTCTTCGTATTCATTCGGTGTCAAAAATGCTCGAGCGATAGGGTCAACGGGATTAAAATAAGTATCAAGGGTTTGTGAGTTCGGTGCGAGATAATTACCCGTTACAACTCTTTCCATAAACTGCCCGCCTCTTCGTATTCGGTCCAAATACTCTCTGCGCGCGCGATTTCCGGGTTCAGTGTATTGCTGTAAGTGCCCTCTCCACTCTTGGAGATCTGTCCACGTTCTTGAAAGTTCAACCTGCCTTTCTCTCAGTCTGTTTTGCATTTGCCTCAGTCTTTCTTGTGCTTCTTGGTGCGCGCGCGTGGCACTCTCAAGCTGTGCACGTGAGGCATTTCTTTGTTCAGGAGTCAGGTCTTGTCTTGAATTTTCCGCTTGGAGCTCTGCCAGCTGTTCTTCTGTTCTTCGTACTTCTTGTGAACTCCTCTGTACTTCCTCTGCATTTCGAGCAACGGTGTTTTGAATATTTCTAAAAGTTTCTTCGATGGTGGAAAGCGTTGAAGCAACGCGTCTTTCATCGAACTGCATTTCAGAAGCTTCTTGCGTTGCTCTTATTCGAACCTGGTCTATATTAGGAATGGCTGCCCTCGCGCTTTGAAGCTGGTTCTGGATTTGATTTGCTTCTGCCTCTAGCTCCTGCTGTCTCTCGGGCGTATCTGATAGTTGCATTCTTGCCCTGTTTGCCTCAAGCCGCCTTTCAAGCTCCTCAATTTCAATAGCCTTAGATTCGGCTATTAAAGACGCTTCTTGTACCGCTCTGTCCACATATCTTTGACGCAGGTTTTGAGCTACAGCCGTATTTCCGATGTTACCTGCGATTTCGCGACGACGAGTTGCGCTGAGGGCTCCGCTGTGAACCCTTTCCGCTTCCCTTATCGCGTCGCGTCTCGCCGCCTCCCTTTCGTCTTGTCTTCGTTTTTGAAGTCCGGAATATCCACCTTCCCCTCCAACTTTTCCAAGATTTGCTCCTCCAAGCGATCTGCTTATCCCTCTGCCGAGTTCGGTGTTGCGCACGTCAAAGCTCGAACTTCCAACCGTGCGTATTCCTTTGAGCACGGATCGGCCAAGAACGCTTCCTTGAAGAAATGCGCGCGGCCTTTGCCATGTGGCCATTCGGTTTGCAAGCCGACCCACTGTATGGCGTTGGAGAAATGCAAGAGTCCCAAACGTGGCACGGCCTCCTGATCTTGATGTCCAGTTTATTGCTGTGTCAGCGCCGTACGCTCCTAATTTTTTTGAGACAACAAGCGAACCAACCATAAGTCCGGTGACGATGCAAAAATTAAGAAGCACGTCAGCAATACCTGATCCAGAGAAGGCTTGCCCTAGAGAGCCGGTAAGGTTTGGTGAAATGCCGCTTAAAACGCTAAGCGACACCCAAATCATAAGCAAATAGAAAGGCGCAAAAAAGCTTTGGTTAATGAGCTTTCCCCACCATTCTTTCGCGTAGTGTTCAGTTTTGGGTAGCGTCCACGCAACAAAGGCTAAAGGCGAGAGTATCATAAGGAATATCAGTATAATGTAGCGGGTAATCAGCATAAGAGCTCCTCCCAAAAGCACAAAGGCCGTAATAATCAGAAATACCATCACTAAAAATCCTTGGGAAATATTTTGAACGCCACCTACGTTGCTATTCTCAACAATAGGGGTTCCATCATATATAGAGGATATTCTGGTAGTTTGAACGATCGCGGCCGAAATTCCGGCGTTGGAGCATTCGGAAATTCGGCTCGAAACCGTAGAAACTCCCCCATTACACCCTGGTCCTGTTGGTTCCGCGATCAACTTATATACTCCATTCGCCAATACGTTGGAAACCTCGACCACACCCTTGGTTAAAAACAAACTGAAATTTACCAGAAGCGCGACGATAATGATCCTTGCGAGAAGGACTCGATATCCATATCGGTTAATGCGGAGAATGGTGGATATGCCGATAAGCAGAAGGGCGTACACAAGGCCCAAATTGGCTAAATCACGAAGGACAATCCACGCCGCTTCTATGCCCGTGTTTCCATTGATGTAATAGCCCATTTTGATAACGGTGAATTCCATGGCGAGATTAAAGATAAGTGCGCCCACATACACAACCATTGAACCAATACCTACCAATCCTGTTCTTAAATGACAATCGAGAAGAAACCACCAATAACAGCTATAAACAGCTCCGGGTTGTGCTGCGTTGCTTACCGTTACAGCAATATTTTGATTTTGATTCGTTGGGTCCGCGCTTACATACCCCGGTCCTTTTGGGTCACTCGAGATAATGTGGAAAAAGACAAAAGAAATATTAAAAAAGAAAAAGAAGGTTAAAAAGTTGATAAACACCTTCTTTAAAAAAAGTTTTTTTTGTCGAGAGTGTCCCGTTGAGGGATCGCTGGGTGTCGGCGCGTATTCCATTTCCATTGTATGGGATTATCAGTTAGCCGGATTTGGAGGTGTTCCCGGTTTTTCGCTACTACCAGTACCGGTTGGTGGCGGGTTAAGGGGAGTGCCGCCGCCAGAACTTGAGGATTCCTGATTCTCACGTAATATGTTGCCTTGGTTGGTAAGGTCTGGGAGAAGCTCAGAATATTCAGCGCTTACTTCTTGCGTCACGCGAATCAATTCTTCTTGGTCTTCGGATGCTTCTGCGGAGGCAAGTTTATCAAGGAGCTCGTCGATTTTTCTAATGTTATTGGCGGCTTTCTGGCACTCCTCGCTTTCTGCGGTTGCGGAAGGGGATCCGGCTGGCGGAGGTTCAGGTTCGCATCCAAGTTCTGATCGGTACTCAACCTCAAGGGCGCGCTGCTGCCTCATTCTTTCTTCCAGAGTATCTTCAACCTCTGTAAAACTGTCTGAAACCGTTCCACGAAAATCGTCCAAGAACGATCCTCCTGTCGGGCTGGAACCTGTGCCGGCTTGACCTAGCGCGGCGATACCCCATTCGAATATTTTAGATAGAAGAGCGTTAAAAATGAGGGAAATAGATTCTCCAAACTCATCCGCAAAATTTTTCTCATCGAAAATGCTTGATCCCAAAGCTTTGTCAAGAAGCCTGGATACCGTGTGTCCCGGACCAACAACCGGACAGTTCGCGAGCGTCCCTTCCTTGTTTAGGGCTTCCGGACTCTCTGGATCTGCATAGATACAGTCTTTCATCCACTGAGGGAGAAACCCGCTTCCCTGATTAGCCTGATTCTCAATCGTTTTTTGCGCCCCCAGTATTCTTCGAGAAAGTTCCTCTGCTGACACTACATATTCATCATAAGGATTCTGCCCCCGCTGGCTCATTTGAAACCACATAGCCCACCCTCCATTTTCTATGTTTGTCGTAAAATTTTCCCAATTGGCGGAAATGGTTGAAAGGGTGCACGCGTATCGGTCGGAAAATCCGCGCACATAATTGTTTGCGAGCGCGAATCGGAGGAGTCTCGGGTTGCATAAAAAGTCCAGACTCTTTTTGAGCAAAGGGTCGTCCCCGCTTTTTTCGAGGATAAATCCTCCCGCGGCCTGATCGGCGACATTGGTGAAAAAGACGGCCGGATCGTCAACGAATCGAGGCCAACCCTCAAAATCGCTATTTATCCAGTCAACTACGGAAAGAGTCACTTGCTGCAGCAGGGCGTGCGCAAGAAAATACGCCGCGGGGTCGAGTACATACTCTTTAAAGTTTGCCCGTATGCTTTCGGCATATTTAAGCGCAAGTAGCACTCCGTTGTAGACTGTTTCGACAATATGAAGGGGGTCTTCAACGAGCCAATACGCGTCGGCTTTTTTTGGAGCGAAGCTCGAAAATATTGACGGAGCGACAAATGATATGACCACGCAGGCGGTCAATATCCTTTTAACCAGCTCATGCCCAAAAAAATGGGAAAGAAATTGCCCTTGATACATGACGTAGCTTAAGTATAGGGCGATTTAGGGCGAAAGTCGGTAGCGTAGCTGTGAATAACAGCTCGGTGTGATGGAGGCTCACTTGATTTTGAGGATTTCAAACATGTACCCGTCTTCTGTTGGTGAAAAGTGTATGTTAAAAGCGGCAAAATATCGGGACATTGCAGATATGCTGCTCACGAGCGACTGAAACCGTTCATAATATGAGCGCAATCCGAGCACTCCTCGAAGAGGATCATCGGGCATCACGCTCAAATCTCGGATGGCGTAGGAAAGGCCCACCGTGCTGTTAATGATCGCGAGCTGGAACCCGGCCAATGATTCCGGTGCTGGAAGTTTCAGAAGCTCCTGAGCTCCGTTCCAGTACATGTCGGCGGCGTCGGCAAGCTTCGCAAAATCCGCTTTGTTGTTTGTGACAAGCGCTCGGTTTAAAACCACGAATTCCGCTTCAGCTCCCGGTTTCGTGTGGATTGCGTATGCGTGGCTAACCGCATTTCCGTAGACGCGAAGTTCTTTAGGCGTTACGTCTGGAACTATCAAAATATCGCTTCTCGTGTATTTGGGAGGTTTGTTTCGAATCGTATCAGCCTCTGCAATTAAGATCTCAATTTCTCTTGGATCACTAAAGCGTCCGCTCGGGTCTTGTGTGTTTTGGGATTCAATAAAATGCTTGAAAAACAAGCGGGAAAATTGATCGGTGGGGGTCAGGGGGGATGAGGCGGAGGCGACAAACTCGGAAGACGTTGCCATTATTTCATTTACCAAGCTGCTCGATTCTTCTCCGTTTGGGGCAGTACCCAGAGACACTTCTTCACCGTCAGACATGCCGTCATTATCAGAATCGGGGAGGTTTGGATCGGTGTTCCAAAGTGTTTCTTCCCAGTCTTTGAGTCCGTCGTTATCGGAATCAAGAACTCTTTCGACGCTTCCGGATTCAGGTATGCTTTCCGTGTTCAATGCAAAAAGGTTGTGACCGTAAGTGGTGTACCACGCGCTTCCCGTTATCAATACGCCAACCAAAACGAGTGAAATGCCCACCGACCGGCTAGGGAGCCATTTGTATGAATTGCGTCGCATTGCTTAGTAAGTATACCGATGACTCGTGAGAGCGCCAAATGCGTTTTTCCTCCTGTGTTTGTTTTTTGTGATGATGCGGGTTAGGCGTATCCACTGCTCAAACACCATATCCTCAGGGCGGACTGTGCGAGGGAGCTGCAAGGTTTCAAAAACAGCGGCAAAAGGTATCGAGGGAAATTCTGACTCAAAGCGGCGAATGGCGATGCCGCGTTTTTTTGAAAACGCGGCATGAATAAGATCAAAATATACCCTTTCTTCTTTTGGCGTAAGATAGTTTCGGATGTGTTCTATTGCGATAATCGCCGAATCTATTTTGGGAGGCGGACTGAAGCTTCCCTTTCGCACGGTACGCACGTATCGAGGCTCTCCAAAGGCTTTGACCGAAAGTGAAAGTACGGATTCTTTTTTTGACCGTGCAATACGTATCGCAACTTCTTTTTGGACCAACAGCACCATGCGAGAAGGTTTGGGAGAGCCGGACAACAACTGCCGCAGCAACTCTCCGGTTAGATAATAGGGGATATTTGCAACGACAATGAAAGGATGCTCTGCGGAGAAAAGCGGAGACAGATTAATATTCCGTATGTCGCCCTCGATTAGTTTGAGTTGCCCGCTAGAAATTTCCCCCATAAATTTTTTGGAAAGATACGAAACAAGACCGGTATCTTTTTCCACGGCAACCACCTGCCGCGTTTTTGTGAGGAGTACTTCGGTAAGGATTCCCTTTCCGGGTCCTACCTCTAACACAATCTCATTTGGATTGATCGAAGCGGTATTAACGATTTCTGTAAGCACCGATGCGGCAGTAAGAAAATGCTGACCCAATCTTGTGTGGGGGACATGCCTTCCTCGTCCAATTTTTTTCCGTAATATTCGCTTGTGCATTTTACTCAAGATATATCACTTTACCGAGTCCGTGTGGACGCTCTTCTTCCACAAGATGGACAGGATCAATATCGGAAAGAAATTCTGATGGCACCGTAAGGGTTCTTGAACCAAAAATGGTTCTTGCGGACGCGAACGAAAGAAACAATTTTTGTTTTGCGCGGGTGAGCGCCACATAAAATAATCGCCGCTCTTCTTCTCCATCTTCATCAGGATCTCGTTCTATAGGAAAGAGCCCCGCTTCAAGTCCGGTAATAAACACATAGGAAAATTCAAGCCCTTTTGCCGCGTGTACGGTGAGGAGCGCGATGCCTTCCGGTTTATCCGGCATGTCGTCCTGATCGCTATGGAGCGCTACATGTTCAAGAAACGCGAGAATGCCTTCTTCCGGAGGCAGTTCATCGTACGATGAGGCGATGGTTGCCAGCTCTTCGATGTTTTTTAAACGCTCGAGATCCTCATTGCCTCCTTTTTTGTAATAGGCATCGAGCCCAGTTTTCCCTACGATGTATCGAAGTGTTGCAGAAGGTTTTTCACTTCGCGCAGTGTTCTCAATCCCACGAAGCAACTCTGTAAGCTCCCGCACTTTCTCCCCCGCTGCTCCCGAAACCGTCTGTCCCGAAAGCATTTTCAGAAGCGTTACTTTGCCAATGCCTCGCGGCGGCACGTTGGCGATACGAGCAATATCGTTCGTACCACCTGGGTTTAATGCGGCACGAATAAACGACATGACATCCTTTACTTCCTTTCGTTCAAAAAAACGCGTGCCGATTACGTGATACGGGATGCCGAGAGCAAGACACGCTTCTTCAATGGCGCGTGATTGAAAGTTTGTTCGGTATAAAACCGCGATGTCTTTCGGAGACACACCATTTTCTATGAGGCGCTTCGCTTTCGTTGCGATAAACGCCGCCTCATCTTTTTCGTCATACGCGGCAAACAGTGACACGGATTCCCCGTCCGCGTTGTCTGTAAACATCCGTTTTTTTCGTCGCTTGATGTTTTTTTCAATAATATCGTTTGAGACCGCAAGGATGGTTTTGGTGGATCGGTAGTTTTGTTCAAGTACATGTACGGCGGCATCCGGATAATCCTTCTCAAACGAAAGAATGTTGTCAATGGTTGCGCCTCTCCAGCTGTAGATTGACTGATCGAGATCTCCCACAACACAAATGTTTCTATGCTTTGCTCCCAAAACCTGGATAATTTCATACTGCACGCCGTTCGTATCCTGATATTCATCAACGTGGATATAGTTCCATCGCGTCTGGTAATGGCTTCGTAAATCAGGATTCTCGCGAAGGAGCGTAAGCATTTTGAAGAGAAGATCATCAAAATCGAGCGCCTTTTCTTTGCGTAGTGTGGCGTCGTACTTTTCCCATACTGATCCTATGAGCCGATTCTGAAAGCTGTGAACGACTTCAAAAAAAGTCTCCAGTGACTTGCCGTCTCCTTTTGCGCGCGAAATTCCCGCCAAAATTTTTCTTGGTTCAAACTGCTTCGGATCATATCCAAGCTGGATAAGAGTATCTTTCACCACCTTCAAAGAATCTCCTCGGTCGAGGATGGTGAAATGTCTGGTCAACCCAATCTTCTGCGCATTTTCTCGAAGAATCATCGCGCCAAGCGCGTGGAAGGTGGACAAAAACGGACCGCGGCCGTCACGGAGTTTTTCAGGAACGAGCGAATTGACCCGCTCACGCATCTCTCGAGCGGCTTTGTTCGTAAAGGTAATAGCCAATATCTGATCCGGTTCAACACCCCTATGGATCAAATGGAGTATCCTATGCGTGATCGTTTTTGTCTTTCCCGCTCCCGCTCCCGCGAGTATCAAAATCGGCCCATCAGTATGTTCGACAGCCTTTCGCTGTTCATGGTTTAGTGTATGTAAATAATCAAGCACATCGGCACTATAGCATCTATTCCCACGAATTTTCTAAAATTTTTTCTATAAAAACAAAAAAGCGCCCTTGGTGTCAGAAAATTGACAACTGCAAGCGGCGCCTCCTATTCATCATTTCCCCCCCATTCTTTTTATCAACTCTTTGAGAGTAATTCTCTGTGCCTGAATTACTTTTTTGTTAAACATTATTTCTAGATTTAATGGATTCACGATGAAAATTTTGTGTTTGCCTGACAGGCAAACAATCTCTGAATTCTCCGTGGATGCCAACAGTACTCTCTGTCTTTCTTCGAGATATAATACGTGAAAAACCCCCTTCACCCCACATTGTGTGGGTCTTGGGGTGCTTGTTTCATCCAGGTAAAATATCTCCACTTCCGAATAGTATTTTAGTTCTATAGTAGGGGGTGGAACACCGTATGGTGTCCCGGAGAAAAAAATTGATAAGAAAATGACTAGGTAGATGCAGAAGTACCGCACCATCTTCTTCATCGGAACCTCCTTCCTGGGGCCGCGGGATTGTGGCCGGATATTTACTAACCATAGTATGACGACAAAACAGCCATCTTGTCAAATAGTATGCAAGTGGATAGCTTTGTGGATAAGTGATTGACTCTCGCCTCCAGGTAAGTATAGTTGGGGGGTACTCCGTGGATGCTTTCTTAAATAAATGGCTTTGTTAAGCCATTTATATACTGGACTCGTGACATTACCATTTAATACATTGCGTATCACTTCTCATACAAAAAATCCCAGCTCTTTCTTGAGTTCTCGGCGAGAGCCGTCCATGGGAACATATATTGTAGGTTTTTTTACGCTCGTGCTTTTTGTCGGCGTGCCTCTTCTTGCTCATGCAGGCTTTATTCCTGAAGCGTTTTCACTTCGCCGCTTTTTTTCCGAGGTAGCATTTTCATCTTCCGTGTCTCAAGAAGGAACAGCATACAACTCTCAAAACATTCCACTGTTATTTGCGCTTCGCACACCAGAGCGGCTGCTTCCTCGAGGAGGAGGCGATATTACTGTAGTTGATGGGGCTCTTATTCTTCCCTCCGAAGGACCCTCGGGCACTTTTGTAGACGAAACGCCAAAGACTGACCAGGTCAGTATTTACGTAGTCCGGTCCGGAGACTCGTTATCTGAAATTGCAGAAATGTATGGTGTTTCAGTCAATACTATTTTATGGGCAAATGACATTAAACGAGGCACTTTGATTAAAGAAGGAGAAATGCTGGTCATATTGCCAGTTACAGGGGTTCGACATACGGTGGTGAAAGGGGAAACTATTGCCGGAATCGTCAAAAAATACAAAGGTGATCTCGAAGAAGTGCTCTCCTACAACGGGCTTGAAGAGGGATCTTCGCTTTCGGTGGGAGATGTTCTCATTATTCCTTACGGCGAAGTTGCTCCAGTGGTGACAACATATTCAGGGTCGAGCCGTTCGATCATACGAGGCACAAGCGGACCTGAGTTGGTTGGATTCTTTATGCACCCACTTCCGATTGGCAGAAAAACGCAAGGAATTCACGGATATAACGGTATTGACATTGCCGCTCCAGTTGGGACGCCGGTTCGCGCGTCTGCTGCTGGAACAGTGGTCGTGAGCCGATCCGGAGGATGGAATGGTGGGTATGGTAATTATGTGGTTGTGTCGCACGCAAACGGTACGCAGACGCTGTATGCTCATCACAGCCAAAATGCCGTCTCGACTGGAGCAGTGGTTGAACAGGGAGAAGTGGTTGGATATGTGGGGGCAACGGGACGTGCCACGGGATCTCATCTCCATTTTGAGATTCGCGGAGCTAAGAATCCGTTCTAAAAATATTCTCCGTTTCAGTGAGTGTTTTCGTTTGAATCTTTCGATATTTGAACGGGACACGCATTACCTAATTGTTCACGGTCGTAGAATGTTAGGTAATATCGACCACTGGCTCTACGAATCAAATAATTTTTTTGGACGGTAATGGAGCGCTTCAAGTATGTGCGAACTGTCTATCGTTTCTTTTCCGGACAGATCAGCAATGGTTCGCGCCAATTTGATAACGCGATGATATGATCGTGGCGATAGGGAAAGTGTCCGTGCAGAATCATCGAGCAGTTGCGCCACGGTTGGAGAAAGAACGATGTGGCGATCGATGTCTTTCACTGTCATATCGCTATTTGTTTTTGTTTCGCCAAGCCGCTCCCGTTGGCGGTTTCTTGATTCGGCGACCCGGTCTCGAATTTTTGGGGATTCCACTTCGTTCGAGGCGCGTTTCTTTGATAACGTGTCGTGAGGAACGTGGGGCACTTCGATCCACATATCAATACGGTCTGCTATGGGTCCTGAGATTTTTTGTTGGTATCGAAGCCGTTCTCGTACGGCGATGGCATCATGTTCATGTTCGTGGCCGCGGGAAGGGTTCATTGCAGCGATAAGAATAAAATTGGCAGGAAATGATATGCTGCCTCGTGCTCTCGATACGGTCACTACCCCCGCCTCAAGGGGTTCGCGTAGCGCGTCGATGGCACGACGGTCGAATTCAGGAAATTCATCGAGAAATAAAACTCCTCGATGCGCCAAAGTGATTTCTCCGGGCCGTACATTTTGTCCTCCGCCGACAAGCGCCACATATGACGCGGTGTGGTGAGGCGATCGAAACGGTGCGACCCCCATCACGCTTCCGGATAAAGTACCAGACATCGAATGTATCGCCGTAACTTCGAGCGCCTCTTCAAACGACAGCGGAGGGAGGATTCCAGTAAATGCACGAGCAAGCAATGTCTTCCCTGTTCCGGGAGGACCATAGAGCACTATATTGTGACGACCTGCCGCCGCTATCTCAAGACCACGTTTTGCTGTTTCTTGTCCTCGTATATCACCAAAATCCAACAATGTTTCATTTTGAAGTGTGGGAGAAAAAGACGTGTGGGCGGTAGGCGATATTCGAACTGATCGCACGCCACCACCTTTCTTGGTGTGGAGATGCTCCACAAGTTCTCTCAATGTCTGTACTCCGTATATTTCAATTCCATCGACCAAAGCAGCTTCCGCCGCATTTGCTTTTGGCACGTACAATTCACGAAATCCGGCGATCTTCAGTGATCGCGCTGCGGAAAGCGTTCCACGAACAGGACGAATTTCTCCTTCAAGCGAAAGTTCTCCTAGAAATGCTCGGCGTTCCGGATTAAAGGTAATATTTTCACTCGCGGCAAGATATGCAAGCGCAATGGGAAGATCAAAAGCAGCGCCTTCTTTTTTGATATCCGCAGGGGCGAGAGACACGACTACTTTACGATTTTGGCTTTTGGGTGATGGGAACCCGGAGTTTTTTATGGCACTTGATACGCGATCGCGCGCCTCTTCAACCGCTTTATCGGGAAGACCCACTATGGAAAACGAATACAAACCTCTCGATAAATCGGCTTCAACGGTAATGTGTGCAGAATCAAGAAATAATGGTTGTGCGCTGTAAACTTTCGCGAACATCTTACTCGGGGAGCGATTCCTCGTTGTGCATGTGTGCGGTGCAGGTACGTGCGGCAAAATTTGCGCGCAGACGATCGTCTTCAATGGGATGGTCCGAGATTTCACACATGCCATATGTGCCAGCCTCAATTTTGGAAAGTGCACGAAGCACGGCATGATACCGAATTTCTAGATCGTTTAAGATAGCCGCATTAGTACCCAACTCCTCCATTTCGTCAGCCATCTCGCTTTCTTCCGCAGTGTCTCCGACTACGGATCCAGAAGTCGGCATCCAGTCAGAGGGATTTGAGGGATTTCGTTTCCCAACGCTCGCGAGCTCGTTTTCAAGAAGACCTTTCTCTTCTTCTAACCAGCTCTTTGCTTCGGCAATATCAATCATATGGATTCACTATATCAAAAAACTGTATTATCGCTACCGTGTAGATTGGAATCGACGTACAATTTCTGCAAATGTAAATTCGTTGGTGGTAATGACAAGCGTCTCCCGGTCGATAAATCCATAGAGAATACCGTATGTGCCCTGCCTTGGATATATACGCACTTCTTTGTTTTTAATAAGACGGTCAACAAACCCCACGCTTGAAAACGTAAGGGTGGAAGTGGCTTCGGTGTTTTGTGTGAGTTGCGCGTTGCGTGATTGCGGCGGAAGAAACCACGGATCAAGATCGATATCCATGGTTTTTTCCCATGCAATCATTCCGCGAAACGCATTTTCATAGAAATTGGTTTTGATAATAATAAACGGCTGATTTCCGTCAAAGATATGGAAACCCATAGTGATATCTTCTTCTATGGAACGCCTGAAAGAGCTCGTGATGTGTGCTTCTATGGCATCAAAAAATTCAGGAGCGGTAACAAGTTTTTTATATTCAGGGCTTGAATCCGTTTTTGGTATCAATACCGTAGGATATATTTGAATCATAGATCCAAGCTTTCCCATAATGCTTTGACCAACGCCGGCAAGCTCCCTCAAAATCGTTGCGCTGGATTTTGTGTCCATTCGGTACTCTTCGTGGCCGTCAACAAAGATCAGAGCTGGTATTTGGTCGGAAGTAATGGTGGTAATGATCGGAGCACGATTCGCGTTCCAAATGACTGCGCCACCCAATATGATTACCGCAAGTACAAGAAGGAGAATACTACCGCCAACACCAAGGAGCGCTTTTGTAGACATCCGCGCCTCTTTTTTTGTATTTTTTTCGCGTGACCGTTTCTCGCTTTCCGCAGCAATCGCGCTTACTACCGACATTTTTTTTTCTTGAACCACTTTTTCAATGTCAGTTCGAAAGGTGCGAAGAGGACGTACGACAGATCCAGACGCCGTCTTCGTAGCTACTGCATCGAGAGGGGTTTGAGGAGTGGATTTCGGGTTTTCGTGGCCCTCTGTTGGCAGAGGTACACGCCCACCCCCGCCGTCTTTTGTGGAGGCGTCTGTTTGTTGAGGAACGGACAAGGGTGAATTCCCGTTCACGGCATCTTTTGTAGAGGTCGGGTGAACAAAGGACGATGACGTATTTTCAGTAAGCGCGCTTTGAAGCGATGCCAGAGTATTTTTTCGAGCAAGACCACTATCGACTGTCACGGACGAATTTGAAACGAGAAGCGGGGTTTGTGCGTCGGTATTCTCCTCTGTTTTTTTAATGTCGTTCAAATCGTTTTCTTTCATTTCTTCCATTATGCCCTGAATGATTCAAATTTTCTCGCGAGATGCCCACAAGTCCTTTTCGTTCGGCGAATAACGGATCTGCCATTTTGATCGAGAGATTAATTCTTTGTTTTTCATCAATTTCTCGAATTACCACAGGCACCGTTTCTCCCTCGGATAAGGCGTCGGCGACTCGTTCAATGCGAAATGGCGCAATTTCGGATACGTGCACTAACCCTTCGGTATTTTTTCCAATCCGAACGAATGCGCCAAAATCGACTATTCTTGTGACGGTGCCGTCAAAGCGGTCCCCTACTTTGTATTCACGCGTTAACTCTTCAATCGCTTGTTTGGCAAGTATGGCCGATCCGTTTTTTCCAGTGATAAATACTGTGCCGTCGTCTTCAATAGTGATGTCGTCGACGCCCGTTTCTTGTTTGATACCATTGATCGTCTTGCCTCCAGGGCCGATCACAAGTCCGATTTGTTCTCGTTTTACCAATGTAGTGAGAATTTTCGGAGCTCGTGGAGAGATGTCCGGACGGGGGGCAGGAATTGCCTCGGTAATGGTACTGAGGATTTTAAGACGAGCCGTCTTTGCCGCTGCCAGCGCTTCTTTAAGAATGGGAACGCGAACGCCGTCTAATTTTATATCAAGCTGCACCGCAGTGATTCCTTCTGAAGTTCCTGCAACCTTGAAGTCCATGTCGCCGTGCTGGTCTTCGGGTCCTTGGATGTCGGTAAGTATTCGATAGGAATCTCCCATGATCATAAGTCCCATAGCAATTCCGGCGACAGGACGGAGAATCGGCACTCCCCCGTCCATTAGCGCGAGCGTGCTTGCACATACCGATCCCATAGAAGTTGAGCCGTTTGAGGCCATGCATTCAGATACCAATCGAATCGTGTAAGGAAAAATCTCTTTTGAAGGAATCACCGCGACCAGTGCTTTTTCTGCAAGCGCTCCATGTCCAATTGCTCGACGGTTCATTCCTCCGAGGCGACCTGTTTCTCCCGTTGAAAATGGAGGGAAATTATAATGATGCATGAACCGCTTCTTTTCTTCTTGAGATTCAATGGAGTCAAGAATTTGAGAGTCGCCAGGTCCTCCAAGTGTGAGCGCGGTAAACACATGCGTTCCGCCCCGATAAAATATGCCCGAGCCGTGAAGTATTTCCGACATATTTCCGGCTTCGGCGAACAGAGGGCGAATTTCGTCAAACGCACGCCCGTCTGCTCGACGGTTATTTTCGACTGCTTCGCGATGGATACACGCATCAACCTCTTCCTCGAACAGCCTGTCGGCCCCTGAAAGCGCGTCTGGAAGCGTAACGGCGACAGTATCTAACCACTCCTTCTTAAGCGCAGCTATTTTACTTTTTCCGGGTTCTCCTGATATCACCGCGAGAGGTAGTCGAGAGGTAAATGACGCTTGGAATAATGCTTGTAAATCGGTAGATGTTTCAAGAAGGGTGACATTCTTTTTCGGAAGACCCATCTGTGCTATTACATCCGTTTGAAATTGTTGAATTTTTTGAAGCTCAAGAATTGCTAAATCAAATGCTTCCCCGATTGCTTCTTCGGAAGCCTCACGAGCTCCCACCTCAATCATGTTGATGGTGTTGTCTTTGCCGCATACCAGAACGTCAAAAAGGTAGTCTTCCGAATCTCTGGCAGTATAGGTTGGATTAATAACGACGGTCCCATCCTTTTGCTTTCCGATGCGTATAGCAGAGACGGGGCCTCCCCACGGAATATCGGAAGTTGAAAGGGCAAGCGAGGCGCCAATAACGCCAAGAACATCCGGGTCATCCTCGTCGATCGAGAGGATGGTGATGACCACCTGAACTTCATTTCGCATTCGATGATCAAAAAGAGGTCGAATGGTTCGATCAACTATGCGACCGGATAAAATAGCTTCTTCCGATGGTCGGCCTTCCCTTCGCATAAATCGGCTTCCAAGAATGGCGCCTGCAGCGTAAAATTTTTCTTCATAATCAACGGTTAGAGGAAAATAATCAATCTCAGACCGTAACTTTTCTGACATGACCGCAGTCGCAAGGATCGCCGTCTTTCCGTACCTCAATATCACTGAACCATGGGCTTGGTCCGCGAGATCAGTAAACTCTGCGGTTAGTGTTTTTCCGCCAATGTCCGTTGAAAATGTTTTCTTCTGCATGGAACCACTTATGCGTGGTATTTGGATTTTAAACTTGAAATCGAGCGACAATGCTTGATTTCAAATCTACCTATCCAACCACCACTGCGGTTATTTTAATAATTGAACGCAGTGTAGCAGATTTTTGCAATAAACACAGCTTCGCCTTAAGCAGTGCGAAGTCGCCCATGCACATGCTAGTGTCTGTTACTCGCCTTCTTCTAAGGCGCGCTCATCCCCATTCAAAAAACGGGCTCCTCGGTATGCAATGAGGAATTTCTTTGGATTTTCATCCATGTCGGTAAAGTCATCGCAGACCTCTCGAAGGCGAGCAGATGTCGAACGGCCGAATGAAATGACTTCAACTTGACATCCTTCTTTTGTTTTCAAATATTCAACCAGCGGAACAAAATCACCGTCGCCGGTGGCGAGAATGACCGTGTCGAGCTTCGGGGCCATCTTTACGGCATCAATAGCAAGTCCGACATCCCAGTCAGCCTTTTTTGCTCCTCCAGCAAATATCTGAAGATCCTTTGTTTTCGTTTCTATTCCCTGTTTAAGGAGTGCGTCAAAGAATCCCTGCTCTTCATTGGTTTCAGTGTTGACCACGTATGCCATGGCACGTACCAATATGCGATCGGAGACAGCGTCAATCACCATATTTCCGAAGTTCACCTTGGCGCGATAGAGATTTTTCGCACTATGATAGAGATTTTGCGTATCGATAAAAACGCCGACACGCTGGTTTGCATGTTTTACTGCTGACATAAAAAATATTACTGTTATTAACACTCAAAGAACTCGTTTCCCCATCATCTATTTCTTAAGCTCCAGTTTTTTTACAAGCGCGCTGTATCGTCGCTTATCTTTTTTTTCGAGATACTTAAGATGCGTTCGACGTGCAGCAACCATACCAAGAAGTCCGCGACGGGAATGATTATCTCGAGCGTTTTTTTTCAAGTGTGTCGAAAGCTCATTGATTCGCTTTGTTAAAATCGCCACCTGAACCTCCGGAGAGCCAGTGTCGGTGGTGTGGCGCTTGGCCACTTTTATTGCAGTACTTTTTTGCCGCTTGGTAAGCATGAAAAGAGTATAGCACGCTTTTTTTGGATTGCAATACCGCGTTTAGGTAGCCTTTTTACCATACATTGATTCTTCGGCTTCTTGTGAGAGATGGCAAATCTCCGTTCCAAACTATTTGAAGGCTTAAACACCCCGAGGTTCTTGTTTTCCTCACACATACAGTCGATTCTTAGTACTCCTACGTTAAATCGTATGGGGAACCGAATGGTATAACCCCATGTTTTATGTTCTCTCTGTGTACATATTGTGCGACACTACTACATACATGGTGTCCCAAATACAAACGCTCCAACGGGAATTTCTTGAACATCTTGAAATCGAACGAGGACGAAGCATAAAAACTGTAGAAAACTATGACCGGTACCTCACTCGATTTTTACAGTATGCAAAGATCACTTCCCCGCGACAGCTGGACGATCGGGTTATTCGTGAATATCGCTTGTGGCTTAACCGCCAAGATGCGGGGAAAAAACCTGGTGGTGGACGGGAAACGTTAAAACGCCGTACTCAAAATTACTACTTGATAGCGCTCCGAGCGTTCCTCAAGTATTTGCATAAGCGTGGGGTGGAGACGATTTCTCCGGAACGTATAGAGCTTGCAAAGGTTGGCGACCGTTCGCTCGATCTGATTACGTCCGAAGAGCTCAATCGACTTCTATCTGCTCCGAAAGGTTCCGACGTTAAAGCCCTTCGAGACCGCGCGATCCTTGAACTCTTGTTTTCAACAGGACTTCGTGTATCCGAACTGTGTTCTCTTGGTCGGGACCTCAATATATCGGGCAACTCCTTCCCTATCCGAGGTAAAGGAGACAAAGTTCGGGTGGTATTTCTTTCTGAAGACGCCAGAGCAATATTGAAATCGTATTTAAATAAACGAACAGATATTGACGACGCCCTATTTATTCAACTTGGAAAAAATGCCTCAAAAGCTGAAAGCCTCCGTCTAACCCCTCGTTCAGTAGAACGAATTGTAAAACAGTATGCGATTAGGGCGGGCATTACCAGAAAAGTAACTCCCCACGTTGTTCGACACAGTTTTGCTACGGATTTACTTGAAAATGGCGCAGACTTAAGGTCCGTTCAGGCGTTACTTGGACATGCGAATATCTCCACTACTCAAGTGTACACACATGTTACTGATCGTCATTTAGGAGAGATACACCGCTCTTTTCACGGGAAACGGAGAAAATAAGTTGGGAAAACGACCTCCCTTTGCGGTACACTATGGTCAATGCGAATTATTTCTTGGAATGTAAATGGCATACGCGCAGTTCATAAAAAAGGTCTATTCATGCCGTTCGTGCAGGAATACGACCCAGACATTTTATGTATTCAAGAAACAAAAGCCGAAAAAAGCGAATCAATTATTGATCTTTTTAACTATGGCGAGTATTGGAATTCTGCAGAAAAAAAAGGGTATAGCGGGACAGCGGTATTTACTAAGAACAGACCTCTCACAATAGAAAACGGACTTTCTAATGATTTGGAAGTTAAATACCGTCTTAAAAGCGATACCTATGGGAACCCAAATACTGAGGGACGAGTCATCACTTTGGAATTTAAGGATGTTTATGTTGTTAACGTATACACGCCGAACGCAAAAGATGATTTAAGTAGACTATTTCTTCGTCATACACAATGGGACCCTGCTTTTTTGGACCATGTAACCGGTCTTGAAAAGAAAAAACCGGTTATCTTTTGTGGGGATTTGAACGTGGCACACACCGAGGACGATCTTGCACGTCCAAAAGAAAATGAAGGTAAAAAAGGTTTTACCAAAGAAGAACGAGAAGGCATACAAGCACTCATTGGAGCAGGTTTTTTGGATACATTTCGATTGTTTATAAAGGGAAACGGGCATTACACGTGGTGGAGTCATTTTGCCAATGCGCGAGCTCGAAACGTTGGTTGGAGAATAGACTATATTTTTGTAAGCTCGCAGCTGGGTAATAAAGTGGGGAAAGCAGAAATACTCAAAGATGTGATGGGCTCGGATCATTGCCCTGTGCTTGCTGAAATATCGCTCAAATAGACAGAATAATTATAAAGGACATTTATCCACAACAATGTCCTTTACATGTCCTTTATAGCGGGAGTACCATTATCCCTAGATCATAGGTGTTGTATAAGCGTTCCTTAATTTCACCAAAAAAGTTCTTTCTTTGGAGGATGCTGATCATATTGAAATTAATAACACTACAGATACTCTCACGAAGTACTTTAGTTTTGTTTTAAAGCGGTATTTGTTTAGTCTATTCAATACCATCGGATTCCTCTACCGTCGCCCCATGCGATTTCGGTTCTCCACCCAGAAGTCCGGGGCGATTAGTGTTTCTCAAGAAACGTTTTACGTGAAACTTTCTATAAAACTCCGTATTTCCTCTTTATATTATCCAATTCTACTTCTTCCATTTCATCTTTTCTTTCTCTTCCTTTATTACCTAATACGGCAAGATCATTATCTTCCATAATGGACAGCTCCTGTACCCGTTTCTCAAGAAACGAAACCTCATTTTTGGAAGGATCTTCGATTACTTCCTCTAGAATTGCGTGAAGCATATGGCCTATTCTTGGACCTGGTTTTTCACGTGTAACCTCAATTATCCTCGTTCCATTAATATTTAACATACCCACTGATATTGGGTCTCTAAGTGCCTCTTCTACCATTGCTTTATATTTTCTGAAACGAAAAGGCTGTTCTTTTGGCCTGCCGCTACCAATTCGATCGCATATACGGATGTCTAAAAGATCCCATATATTTTCTCTTCCTACATGACGAATAATTCTTCGGACAGCCGATAAGGTTATTTGGTCGGGATCTGAAAAGAACATATGCCAACGAACCAATAAAACAACTTTTTCTATTATCTGAGACGAAAATCGAAGTTGCTTCAGTACTTTTTTAGTTATTCTTGCCCCTATAACTTCGTGACCATAAAACGTATAGTCAGATGTTTCTTGTGAAAATCGTCGAGTTTCTGGCTTTCCTATATCGTGGAAAAGGGCGGCAAGACGAATTTCTAGAGAAAAACCTTTTTCTGCGGCATGTTGAAGAGATCGAACAATATGCTCAAAAACATCGTATTTATGGGATTTGTTCTGTTCTATACCGTCGGATCTATCTAGTTCTGCTGATATGTAAGGCAACATCCCTACTCGTTTCATAAGAAACATGGCATCCATGGGTCTTTCAGACATAATGATTCTCACAAATTCGTCTCTAATTCTTTCTTTCGCAATCTTCCCTAATACGGAAGAAGAATGTCTGAGAGCAACTAATGTGTTTGCTTCTATAGCAAATCCAAGTTCAGCAGCTATTCTTATCGCACGAAGCACTCGCAGACCGTCTTCTTCAAAGCGCTCTTTTGGATCACCAACGGCACGAACTATTCCACGCTCAAGGTCTTCTGCGCCATTAAAAAAGTCAATGAATTCATTATTAGATAAGCGAAACGCCATTGCGTTGATGGTGAAATCTCTTCGTTTTAAATCGTCTTTTATCTCTGAACTAAAAGATACTGCATCTGGCCGACGTGAATCTGAGTACCCCGATTCGACACGAAAGGGTGTTACTTCGATGACTTTAATAGTGGGGTCTTCGGTGGAGTCATACACGACTCCAACTGTTCCAAATTTGTTATCATAAAAAGAGTGGGTAAATACCTGCTGAATTTGTTCGGGGGTTGCGTCGGTTGCAATATCCCAGTCTTTAGGGGTTTTTTTGAGAAGGAGATCTCGAACACAACCTCCAACTAAATAAGCCTTAAAGTGAGCGTTTTCTAATATTTCTGCGGTTGTACGCACCTCCTCCGGAATGCGATTCTTCTCAAATTCCATAGCTGCATATTACGGCACTTTTGCTTTTTACGCAGTATTCCATGTATGATTGCTTCGTATCGCCCCCGTGGTGAAATGGATATCACAGCAGTCTTCGGAACTGTTGTTCTGGGTTCGAGTCCTGGCGGGGGCACAGGAGTTCAAAAAATAATTAGGAGACCGCCGTGTTTTCGGGTGCGCTCGATAATACTTCGCTTGAAGAGCATAATGAGAAATGATACGCTTCGAATCGAAGCTTGGGCGAACGAACCCTTTCCCAAGAGCCAAAGCGGGTATGGTTTAGTGGTAGAATGCGTCCTTGCCAAGGACGAGACAGGAGTTCGATTCTCCTTACCCGCACAAAAGTTAAACAACAGCCTTTTTCAAAGGACATCTCTATCATAAAAAGTATGGGGATAACTGTGGGGATTAGTGTATAAAGGACAAAGTACATTAAAAATAAAAAAGAAGATTTTTATTAAAACGGCTTAAAATAAGGATAATTATAGGACTTTGACCTGGAATTACGGGATTGGAAAAACACAATCAGTGGGTAAAATGGGCGAAGATGTTGCCGTGGAATTTTTGTGCCGTAAAGGATATGTTGTCTTGGAAAGGAATTATAGAAAACCTTGGGGGGAAATTGATATAGTCGCACAAAAGGGAGACACAACAGTTTTTTTTGAAGTCAAGACCGGCCAGCATATTTTGAGCGCTATACGGCCAGAAGAAAATATCCATTCACAAAAGCTCGAAAAGTTAGACCGCACCGTGCAGAGTTACTTGCTTGAGCACGCTACGTTAGCGCAGAAAGACTATCGTATTTCCGCGATCATTGTTAGGATAGATTTTACCCGGAGATTAGCGTATTGTTCGATTCTTGAGGATCTGGTGTGATTTCGTTTGTTTCAAGAGGGGGGTAGTTTCGTAGGTAACATTGTACGCATAGGTTTGGTGTATTGCCTTAGATACTTGTGGGGAAAAAATTCTCCACATATTAAGTTAGGAAAGACAGTTCAGCCAAAAGTCGGGGTGTGGTGTAACGGCTAACATACTTGTTTTGGGTACAAGTGACTCCGGGTTCGAATCCCGGCACCCCGACTTTTTGCTGAACTGGAAATGAGAAAGCGCTTTTTTGTGAAAGCTAAAAAATTTTTCATATACGAAATGACCCCGCACTCTGTATTAACCGAGGGAGATTTTATGCTATCGATGAGGAGTAGCAAGAGAAACCATACCTAGCGTATAGTGAAAACTCATGAAAGCGTTTTGCGTACTACCCGTCTTTATTTCGAGGAGAACATGGTTCTAAAAAGTGTCGAAGAGCTTTTTACGGAGGCGTTTGAACAATATGCTGATGCATTGTTTCGGCACACATTTTTTCGTATTTCCGACGAAGAACGTGCACGAGATATAACACAGGAAACTTTCATGCGGGTGTGGAATTATCTTCAAAAAGGAAACGCGGTAAAAGACTTACGGGCTTTTCTCTATCAGACGCTCAACAATCTTATTATCGATGAGTATCGAAAAAAGAAGACCGCTTCTCTCGATGCACTTCTTGAAGACGAAACTACTTCGGAAGGAAGTTTTGATGATCTTGTGATTGATGGGGCATTAGAAGAGGCCGCTACTCGTTTCGATGCGGAAGCACTTATGGAACTTTTATCTGTGCTTCCAGAACAGTATCGGAATATGGTGACGCTTCGGTATATTGATGGCTTTTCTCCAAAAGAAATTGCCAAACTGGTGGGGGAGTCGGAGAACGTGGTATCGGTTCGACTTCATCGAAGTATGCGTAAATTGAAAACGGCATTTGAAGAGAGGATGAAGCATTTCCAACAATAGATATGAAAAAATTTTCCGACATCATTACACACGCTGCGCTCTCCATGCGAATGCAAGAGGCAGAAAAGAAGCGCATGCGAGATGTGTTGCGCGAATACCGATCTCTTCATCCAATACGTCCTGACGCTTCGTCAATAAGCTCGCCGAAACATACCAGGACTCTGTTTTTTGGAATTCTTCGCGCTCCTCTGATCCCCGCGTTCCTTGGCATAACGCTCATCGTTTCAGGGGGAGGCATATCATATGCGGCAGAACGCGCATTACCCGGAGAATTACTTCATCTTGTTAAAACCCATGTCAACGAAGAAATTCGACTCGCGTTCTCTTTTACAGAAGAAAGTAGGGTGTCGTGGGAAACTAAAAGAATGGAACGACGTCTTAGAGAAGTGCATGCGCTAGCGCTTAAGGGGGATCTTACCCCAGACATTGAAGAAAAAATAGTGCTTCAGCTTGAAACACAGGCGGAAAAAGTCACTGCACATATTGCTGCAATTGAAATTAGGACACCTGATGTCGCCGTCAATTTTTTCGACAACTTCGACGCCGCACTTCGAGCGCACACAGAAGCCTTGGCACACCTTGGGGCAGGGGATATCTCAATTCAGGCGGCGTCTCGGGTATCAGAAGTTATGCGAGATGTGCAAGAAAAAACAGCAATACATACGGAGGCTCTGTTACTTGCATATGCTCCAGAGGCACAATCTTCATTTGGAACATTTTCAATAGTAACAGAAGCTGCGGGTACCGCTCAGGGTATTTCCCCGATCAATAGGGATAGCGAAAATCCGCCCACCGCGCTGAAAGTTTCGAGCGCGATAACAAATGATTCTCCGGCACCAAGCATTGGCGCTGCCAAAGAGGAATCTTCTCCAGATTCTTCTCGTGTACACCATGCATCGTCAACACAAACGATAGAAGTTGATACACAAAAATTATTCATTCGCATAGTGGAACGATCTAGAGATCATGCGAGACGTGAAATTGGACAACTGCTCAAACGAATTTCTCTGGTTGATGATGAAACAAGAAAGAAACTTGAAGCTATTGAAATCATGTTTGAGTCTGGCGAAGAGTTTATTCGAAACGGCGATTGGCACAATGCCTATCAAACGTTTCGTGGTGTGTTGCGACAAACGACACACATTCGTGTTGGAATGGATATTCGTTATACGACGGAACAACTGGGCATGCGTGAAAAAGAAAGCAGCGAAGATGTCCGTGGGGATAAGAATGATCGTTAGTCTACGATTCCGAGGCTTTCAAATCTGTTTCATAGGAAAAAGTTCCCGTGCGAGAGAAGGGCATCCTCCTCTCGCGCGGTGCATGCTTCGCGTGCAAATATGCAATGATAGTTCGTAGAGTCTCTCCCCACGAAGTGAAAGGAGATGATTCGAAAAACAGCGGGGATAGCGGTATACAGTTGACAATACTTCCTTTTCCTCGATATGATATTTTTCATGGAGAGTAATCGATCTTCCTGGTTTTATTTCTTCTTTACCGACACTAATCGTTGGGTCGATTTTCCTTGCATGTAACTTCTTCACTAAAGATTTCATCAAGACCGGCCCGAAAGGGCCGGTCTTTGTGTTTTGGACAGTGAGCGGGAATTTCCCGAACACAATCCAGACCGCAGATGTTCTTTCAAACAAACGCAAGCTCGTGCGGTCGGAGCTTGCAAGGAGAAGATGATGGTGAACGATGGGTTAACGGTTGATGAATTTTTCAAAATATATTCGTCTCCAACCGAGGAGAATTTTGGTGAATGGACAGAAGGGGTTGCCTCTCTCATAAGAGGGGGGGTTTCTCCCATGGAGATTATCTCTCGAATGAAAGAAAAAGACAGAATTATCGTTGCAAGATATTTGGAACAGTCAAATGTTACTCTCGACCATCCCCTTTTTCCTTTGGCGAGAGTCTTTGTTTGTTAACCTCGATATCCGCACGGCGCGCAAGTTCAACTCTTGTCGCGTCATGCGGATTTCATTTCAAGTACACATGGAGAACGTTAAAATTCGAAACAGTTTTTTATGTTCAAGAGCTCATGCATATTTTTCATGAAAAGCAAGAAGGAGAATACGAAGCGAGTTACCTTGACTGGAGTCCCTGGCTGCCTTACATTAACAGTGTGACCGGGATACAAAAGGCAACAATCATTATTTCGATTATTACCGACAGGAAAGAAGCCGGTCGTTTTTGCGTATAAGAAACAACATGTCCTCAACCAAAACACCGGCTCACAAAGCCGGTGTTTTGGTTGATGTCCGAAGAATATATTTGAACCTTCAAACAAATATATTCTTCGGACACAATGGTGTGTCCGATTAGTTCTTTGGGAGGAGGTCAATGATTTGTTTGTCGCGTGAAGATGCGAAAAAAATTCTTGGGTTTGTAAGAAAATTAAATAATGAGCATCAATTATCGGATGAGGAAGAATTTAAATTGTATCAAATACTGGGGAAAGAAATAGCTTGCCGCATGAAAGATAATTCAGAATATAGGAAAGAAGTAATGATACAAATAGTTCTTCCATCTCTCGCGATGCAGGGGATATGAATAATGATCGATAGCAAGATAAAGAAATTATGGTTCCATTTTCCCCACCCTACGATTCCCTGTTGCGAGCTGTCAAGGGATACAGCTCGCAAGCTATTTCCGCATATTCTAAGGAGTTTGAGATTGAGATTGGCTCATGACTCGGAACTTCCTCCCTGTTTGTTGTATGACAGAATTATCAGCGCCGATGATTTTAAGCTCGGTGCTGATCCGCGACATATGCCGGTCGCGGTGGTAGACGATGTATGAATCCGTCCGCCCGTCGCACTATTCTTCGCGACGAGGCGGTTTCTTTTTGTTCGGCAATGTTGTGAATAAATACTTGACACATATGTTCAGTACAAGTACATTCAATAACATATGAACCAATACCGCAAAGCATCTGTCCTCTGGGTCCTCATCCTTACATCGGGGGCGGGTGTTTCTGTGGAATAGGTTCGAAACTCCATCAAAGAAGCCAAGCCCCCGAGAGAATCGGGGGCTGGTTTTTTTTGAAGGAGGAGTTCTTTGAAAGAATTCTGGTTGGGACACAAGCGGCTTTTAGCAATTTGTGTCCCAACCAGAAGGGAGGGAGCGATGCCCGATCACTCGCACGAACGCGCGTGGGGCATGGAACACCCAGCAATTTTCTCCGCTTTAAACGGCGGCAACATACAATTGCTTCGAAATTGTCTGTGTTTGCGGCGGGTTATGGCCGCTGGATTTGAAACAACGGACGAAGTCATTCAAGAGCTTCTGCTCCTGAATCGTCTTCCGGAGCGGTATCATGTGTATCGGTTCGCACATTTTATAAGAGAGCGTCTCTTTCGATGATTGCTGTACACTTACTCCGGATGTTCAAGTAATGCCCGAACAGCCGGAGTTCCAATTTTGCGGTCTGGGAATCGATTTTTGATTTTAATCGAAATTCGATTCCCGGACCGCATGGGGCGGTCTTGGTGGGGGAGATGACTTATGAATCTTTTTTCGCTCCTGTCCGACGACGAGCTTCACCGGCGCATCGCCACCTTGAGGCGGCGGTGTTCCGAAGGAAGACCCTGTCGGGACGAATTCCGAACATGTTTGGAAGCGGCGCTTGCCGAGCTCGAGCGCCGCCGCAAGGGGGGTCAGGAAAACCCTCCAAACTCGAGCCGGCCGCGGCGGAGCCGCGCCCGAATATCGACGAATCGGTAGTCGAACCGCCTCTAGCAGGCGGTTCCTGAGATCAGGGAGGCGGGTGAGTGCATAAATAAGTTCTTTGCACTCCCCGCCAACCATCACACGACCTCAAGGGGTCGTGTTGCTGTTTTTGATCCCTTTATTCCCCTAATACATTTATTAATATCTGAGTAAGTGCTGGTGATCGGGTCGCGTTGAACGTGTTTGCGTACGCCACAAGATCACTCTGAAGAAGCCCGTCAATCGTAATTCCGGCATCTTCTGCAAGCGCTCGATTGATATAGAAGAGAGACAGGGCACGTAAGTCACTTTCACCGGTGGTTTCGCCGCTTTGGGCGGTTGCGACCATGCCGATTAATTTTCCCGAAAGCGTTACCACTGCGCCTCCCGAAGCTCCTTTTTGGGCTAACACCGTTCCGCCAACTGAGAAAAGATCGGCGGTTGTTTTAACAAACGTAAAAATTTCTCCAATCGTCGAGAAAGTGGACGCTGCGTAGAGATCCCTCATTACCGTTGAGGCGCCCACAAAGCTTGCGGGATATCCAGCAATGAGTACGCCGGCACCTCCCTGTATGTCGCTTTCCGCAGTGTCAGGAGGCACAAAGGGGAACGAAGAGGGAAGCGCCGCACCACTCATGCTTCCTGTAATGCGTAAAAATGCAAAATCGTGTTCACCGGTTCCGCGCGGTTCGGACAAACGTATGTTTAAGGCGTTTTTTTCAATCCATTGGGGAGATATGTACAGAATTTCAGCGGTGTATGCGGGTGCGGCCGGACTTCCTGTTCGAATGATACACGTCACATAGTTTGGGGTCGGATAATTTTTGAGGAGAAAATATTGAGCAACGTGGGCGTTTGTCATGATGACTCCTTTTTTGCTCACCATAACACCACTTGCTGAAATGGGGCGAAGCGATCCTCCACCGTTTGTTTCGCATAAAATATTGACAACAGATGCGCGCACGATGTCGTTTAGCCCCGAAAAAAAGGAAGGCGCCCCGGATGGGGCGGCTGACGAAGATCCTCCCGGCGGGGCAAATGAGGGTGGAGGCGGAGGAGGTGTCATTCCTTCTTCTATCCGTCCTCCGCCATCGGAAGACGAAGAGCTCGGCGTGCTATTCGTTTCCGTGTTTGAAGGATTTGTTGGTGTTGGCGGGTATGACGGGGTGTTAGACGGTGTTTCTTGAGATGGATTCGAAGGGATCGATATTTTTCCCTCTGGTCGCGTGGGGGATTTGGAAGGGGATAATCGAATTTCATCAACAGGATCGCCATCTTCTATCTCTGAAAATGGAGAAGAAGTGCTCAAACCATTGTTCGTTCTAGGAATTTCTACAGATTCTTTATTCGATGGAGGGGTGCGTAATGCGCTAAACATCGCGACCCCAATAACTGCAATCCCAATAAGTATGCCGCCAAGGATGGGAAATGAAAATTTATCCATTTCGATGAGTATAGCATGGCCATTGGTAGGGTTTCCAAGATTCTGCTAGGATGATTCGAACACTTCGAAAGAGGTGGAGTTGTGCTCTTCTTACCGCTTAGAGTTGCCCCTCTGGTGCGGAAAGAGCGCAGGCGGGATTAGTTTAATGGTAGAACGTCAGTTTTCCAAACTGAGAGCAGGAGTCCGATTCTCCTATCCCGCACAAAATAAAGAGCAAAACGTAAAGCGTTTGGCGACTATATTTTGTGACGAGGAAAGGAGAGTCGGACGCCGGAGCCGGGCACCCCGAGTCTTCGAGGGGTCGGCGAGGTGCGGCCAGCGTTCTTATGAGCTTCGCCGTCTAGGACGAAGTGATTTAGAAAAAGCGGGTCGATTCTCCTATCCCGCACCAGAAAAGAAATTCCAACCTAGCGTTTGCCCCTCCCTTCGCCTCGGTGACGCGTACAGGATCTGTTTCCAGAATTGGGGACATTTGTTTTCGTGCTCGAAAAGTTTCAAAGGAAGCGTACACTATCTCCTATGGAACCGCTTGCAGCGCGCATACGCCCCGATTCTCTCGAAGGATTTGTCGGACAGGAACATCTTGTTGCTCAAGGAAAACCGTTAAGAGAAGCGATTGAAAAAAAACATCGATTTTCTTTTATTTTGTGGGGACCTCCAGGATGCGGAAAAACTACGCTCGCGCGCATATACGCTCGCGCGCTCGATGCGCATATCCATGAGCTTTCGGCGGTTTCCGCAGGCAAAGACGATATCAGGAGATTGTTAAAAGAAGAGACGAACAGGCCTCGGGTGCTATTTCTCGATGAAATCCATCGTTTTAGCAAGGCACAACAGGATTTTCTTCTTCCTTATGTTGAATCGGGAGATATCACGCTCGTTGGCGCGACAACAGAGAATCCTTCATTTGAAGTTATTCCAGCACTTCTTTCTCGGTGTTGTGTGTTTGTGCTCAATTCAGTTGACGAAAAAAGCATGGAAACAATTTTGGCGCGCACCGAACTAAAAATTCCGCATGACGCCATCGAATGGCTGATAGGGATGGCAAATGGCGACGCGCGCGCTGCCCTCTCTGTCGTGGAGAACGCGAAAGAACTCTATGGAAAGATCACTCTGGATACACTCAAAGAAGCACTTCAGTCAAAGTTTATTCGTTATGACAAAAAGGGTGAGGAACACTACGACACCATTTCGGCATTTATAAAAAGCATGCGCGCTGGTCAGGCGGATGCGGCGCTGTATTATGTTGCGCGCATGGTGGATGCGGGGGAAGACCCGCTGTTTATTGCTCGTCGTATGGTTATATTTGCGTCCGAAGATATTGGATTAGCCCAACCAACCGCGTTAGTGGTGGCAAATGCGGTATTTCGAGCGTGTGAAACTATCGGATATCCTGAATGTGCAATCAATCTTGCTCATGGCGCTGCGTATCTTTCGGGAGCAAAAAAAGATCGTTCTGCCTACGACGCATTTCGTGCCGCACAAGCAGATGTTGCTCAGTATGGCAATCTTCCGATTCCGCTTAACATTAGAAATGCGCCAACCAGACTCATGAAAGATCTTGAATACGGTAAAGGATACGAAATGTACGACCAAGAATCATATTTGCCGGAAAAACTAAAAAATAAGAAGTATTTGCTATAAAAACAAAAACCCCCGAAACGTGGGTTTTTGTACGGAATTACGAGCGCACATTATTTTACCGAGTCTTTGAATGCCTTAGCTGCACGGAACTTTGGAACCCGCATAGCAGGGATATGAATCGACTCTCCTGTCCGGGGGTTGCGGCCGGTCCGTGAGGGGCGCATTTTTGTTGCAAAGATACCCAAACCCGCAACCGATATTTCGCCACCTTTTTTAAGGCCATCAATGATTGATTCAATCATTGTCTCAACTGCGCGCTCTGCATCTGCTTTGGTTGTTCCGAGTACTTCGTGGACCTTATTGATAATATCTTGTTTGTTCATGTTCATAATTTCGAACTCACTTATCTACTAATCGTTACTTTAGGCGTGCCTCCGGGCAGAGAGGGGCCGGAGCTCGTTCCTTAAAAGTAAGTATATCTTTCGCCATTTTTGCTGCAACTTCGTCAAAGAGTAAACTAGAGGGTAATATATTACAATACAGTATACGCGCCAAGTCAATTCTACTTTAGTCTCCATTGAATAGTTCGGGGAAATAGACATGGTATACTTCGGGGTGTTTATTTAACGTATATTTTAAGCCGTTTTTTTATGAAGATAGGTATTTCTGGAGCTAGAGGAAGTTTTTCAGAAGAAGCTGCCAACTATTATATTGGCCAAAATGCTCTAAAAGACGCGGCAATTCTTTATTTAGTATCTGTGGAAAACGTCCTTACTTCTCTTGAAAAGGGGGATGTGGACCTTGGAATTTTCCCTATTGAAAACTCGAACGGCGGTATTGTCATTGAGGCGGTGTACGCGATGGCCAAACACTCCTTTTCAATTCAAAAGATGTTCGAAATTGATATTCATCAAAACCTTCTTGTTCGTTCGGGGACTAATCCCGATCATATCACCAAAATCACCTCGCACGATCAGGCGATCAAACAGTGCCGCATGTACTTGAAGCGCAAATGGCCTGGCGTTGATATCGAAACTTACCCAGACACCGCAAAGGCCGCGGCAGATTTAGGAAGCGGCGTTTTGCCGGATACGACCGCGGTTATTGCGTCAAAAACAGCGGCATCCATGTACGGTCTCGACATTCTTGAAGAAAGTATTCAAGATTTGAAATTCAACTACACGGCGTTTATTGCTGCCACACGGTAACAATATTCTTTAGCGAAGCGCTACCTTGCAAACTCAATGGCGCGGTTTTCGCGGATAACCACCACTTTAATTTCGCCAGGATATTTAAGTTCCTGTTCAATTTTTACTGCGATATTTCGTGCAAGCTCTCTGGCTTCGATATCGGAGACTTCTTCGTGGCGCACAAACACTCGAATTTCACGGCCTGCGGAAATCGCATACACTTTTTCAATACCGGAAAAAGAATTAGCCACTCCTTCAAGATCGGAGAGTCTTTTTAGATAGTTTTCAACGGTGTCGCGTCTCGCTCCTGGCCGTGCCCCAGAAATCGCATCAGCCACTTGAACCAAAATAGATTCAGGAGTTTCGTATGGGTATTCTTCATGATGCGCCTGCATTGCTTTGACGATGCGTTCATCCTCGCCAAATTTTTGAAGAATGCGGCGACCAATTTCGACATGGGATCCTTGCACTTCATGATCGAGGGCTTTGCCAATATCGTGTACAAGCGCCCCTGCGCGTGCAATTTGGGGGTCGGCTTTTATTTCTTCAGCGAGCATACCTGCGATATGCGCCATCTCAATTGAATGCTGAAGCACGTTCTGTCCATAACTTGTACGGAAATGGAGCCTTCCTAAGATGGCAAGCGTTCGCGGATTTAGATTAAAGACACCCGCCTCATAGGCAGCTTCTTCCCCTTTTTGTTTAATTATCTTGTTTATCTCCTCTTTAGCTTTTTCAACCATTTCCTCAATCTTTGCTGGTTGGATACGGCCGTCGATAATAAGGTTTTCAAGCGCTACTCGAGCAATTTGTCGGCGGACAGGATCAAAAGAAGAGAGGGTAATTGCTCCCGGCGTGTCGTCGATGATGACTTCAACTCCCGTCGCGCGCTCGAATGCTTTAATGTTGCGCCCTTCCTTGCCGATAATTTTCCCCTTGAGTTCATCGTTTGGGATTGTGATGGTGGTAGCCAAAACATCTGAAGCAACCGAATTGCCTAACCGATGAATGACACTGGTCAGTATTTCCTGGGCTCTGCGTTCAAACTGCTCGTGACCAGCTTGATCAAGTTTTCGGATACGGATGGCAAGATCCTCCTCTGATTCTTTTTCGATTCTGGAAATAAGTTCTCGTTTCGCCTCATCTTTTGACAATCCGGCAACCCGAGAAAGTTCCGTTTCTTTTTGTTTTTCAACGGAAACGGCCTTTTCGTGCAACACCTCAACTTCGACAGCTTTCTTTTTTACCGACTCTGATTCTTTGTCGAGATCAAGTTGACGTGTATCAAGAAGCTCTTCTTTTTTGATAAGGCGTTGTTCGGTCTTTTTCAGATCTTCTTCTCGCTCTTTAAATTCTTCTCGTTTTTCTGCTTCGATCGCTTCTCCTTTTTCTTTGGCTTCCTCGATTATCTTTTTTGCTTCCTCTCTCGCCTCAAGCATTCTCTGCTTGATCTCCAGTTCCACTGAGCCTTTTCTGCCAAGTGAAATGATCCAACGAAGAAAATATCCAAAAATAGTGCCGAGAACGCCTGCGACCGCAAGTAACGCGACCACAAGTTGTAATGACATGGTGTGAAAAACGGGTCAATCCCAGAAAGTCCAGATACTATGCGCTATTTTTCAAAAGCAGATACCTTACAGATATTTTAAAAACGCTTACGATCATGGTTTTAAGAGAGTAACCAGTTTGGATTTTATTTCTAGTACAAAATGACTGTAGCAGTTTTTTGAGGAGGAGACAAGAAGCGGTCCCGCCCCCTTTTGGCATTTAGGCCAAAAGGGGGCGGGACGGAGCTGAATTCGGCCAGCATTTTTGGATCTATTTCTTCGTTCTATAGATTTCGTCAATAATCCCGTATTTTTTTGCTTCTTCGGCATCCATGAAGAAGTCCCGGTCAACATCTTTCTCAATTCGAGACAGGGGCTGTCCTGTCGCTTTTGAGAGGAATTTATTTAGGCGGTCACGGGTCTTTACAATTTGCTTTGCCGTGATCTCAATATCTGTCGCCTGTCCTTGAGCGCCGCCCCATGGCTGATGGATCATGACTTCAGCGTTGGGGAGCGCGAAGCGCTTACCTTTTGTTCCCGCCGCAAGGAGGATTGCTCCGCCGGACGCCGCCAACCCTACACACACGGTTGCCACATTGGGTTTGACGTATTGCATTGTGTCAATCATGGCGAGCGTTGCCGTTACCGAACCTCCCGGGGAATTAATGTACAAGTAAATATCTTTCTTTTGGTCTTCTGATTCAAGGAATAGTAATTGGGCAATGACAAGATTTGCATTCGCATCTTCAATGGGCCCCCCAAGAAAAATAATCCGTTCCTTAAGAAGTCGCGAGTAGATGTCATACGCGCGTTCACCGAAAGACGACTTTTCAATCACTGTGGGTACTAGGTAATTCATATGATGTACGTTTCGAGACAGAGTGTAGCAGATTTTTTATTCGGGCGCATCTGAAGACGGAGGAACCGCCAGACTTTTTCCTTCAAGAAACTCGAATACCCGCTCGTTTCGATGACGTTCTTCAACATATCGTCTAAGCGCGCTCGGATCAGCGTCCGAATAATGTTCCATTATATGCAATATGTCGCGAGCAACCTTCTTTTCATCAAGAGGGATCTTTTCAGTTTCCGCAATGTTGTTTAAGGCAAGATGCAACAACACTCTTTTTTTTGCATCTCCGCGAAGGTCGTTGCGCATCTCTTCTTTTGTTTTTTTTGCGTGTTTTAAATATTCTTCAAATTGAAGTCCCATGCGCGTTGTTCGTTCTTCGAATTCGGTCATCATGCGATCGAGCTCAGACTCGATAAGAAGATTAGGAAGGTCAGCGTGCGCTTCTTTAACAATCGATTCGGCAATAGCCGCACGTTGTTTTGATGCCTGGTCACTTGTTTTTTCGAGACGAAGATTTTCTTTCATTTTGCCACGGAGCTCAGACATGGTCTTAAAATCGCCAATTTTTTGGGCAAATGCGTCGTCTGCGGGCAGAAGCTCGCTTTCTTTCATGTTGCTCCCGTCGTGGGATATGTCACTTGGATGCCCGGGCGCTCCTTCGGAATGATATTTTTCGTAATGGGTCATTTGGCGACGCAAGGTAAGAATTGCCGAATCAACATCAGCGTCGGAGATTTCCACAGGAAGTATCGGATGCTCTTCGCACGCCTTCCGAGCGGCTTTTCGATAGTCTCCAAGTGTCACTTGTGGCAGTAGTGCCGTCACTATTGAAAATCCTACGGGATTTCCTGATGCGAGTTTGGTGATCGACACTTGTGGCCGTCCAATTACATCGAGTTTCTTATCAGCAATAAGCGAAGGAACTATTTCTCGTACAGCCTTAAGCGCCATGGCTTCAAGCAAAGAGAGCTCTCCGACATGCGCCGCTAATACCGATTCGGGAATATGGCCTTTTCTAAAGCCGTCAATCGCTACATGTTCTGAAAATTCTTCAAGAACTTTTTTTCGAAATTGCTCAAGTTCGGAAAATGGGATCTCTCCCGATAGCTCAATCTCGGATGGTCCGACCTCCTTTTGGGTTATCTGTTGGTACGTGACTTTCATGCGTTATATTTAGTGCGAGGTCACTATAGCAAACTCCCCCGGCC
>CAZFRC010000002.1:95179-96340 GCA_964521185.1 uncultured Candidatus Saccharibacteria bacterium | reverse complement strand
CAAGCGTAGTGATCTCAAACCCGCTTTCGTTGCAGAGCATTTGAAGCGCGTACTTGGTAAAGCGCCAGTAATCACCGGGGGCGTCGTGAATTGGAAATACAAATCGGGTAGTCAAGATAAGCATGCCGCCGGGTTTAAGCACCCGGTACATTTCAGCAAACGCCTTTCGCGGATCTTGTACATGCTCGATGACCTCAACGCAAAGTACATTGTCAAACTCGCCGTCTTTGAATGGCAGATTTTGTACATCGGCGATAACTTCCGGTTTTCTCGCAGGATCAATATCGGCCATAAGGCGATTGGGAAAAAATTCGTCGTAGCCATAGAGCGATCCTCCGCTTCCAATATCAAGCGTGCGTTTATCTGAAGCATGGCGTGCAAGAAATGCGCGCAGTTTTTCTCGAACAATTTTTTGAGTAAGAAAAGAAAACATGATTTATAGAGTGCCTAGAGCGTGTCTAAAAACCCGTGGTACCCAGACCGAAACTCTCCATTTTCGTATATGAGACACGAAGCGGAGTTCGAAAGTGGAGGATTCCTCCATTGAGAACGAGCTGAAGTGTCGAATAGAAAATGGAGAGTTGTAGGTAGGGGGAGGTTTTTAGACATGCTCTAGTATAGAATGGGCGCGATTATTCCAAGAATATGCGCGAACGTCTTCGAGCGCACGCGCCGAGCTTCGCTCGGCGCGTGCGGAGTCTTCAATGATTACGCAAATTCCTTCGGCAAGCGCTTTTGCATCGTCTGGCGTAACCAGCACGGCGTTTTCTTCATTCAGAACCTCACGAACGCTTGGCACATCGGACGCTACCACCGGCACACCGCTCATCATATGCGCAAATACTTTAAGTGGAGAAGTGAACGTGCTCGAAAGCATGTCTTTTCCGGTATTTGGAATAACAAGAACATCAGCGGCACGTTGGTTGATCGGCAATTGTTGATATGCACGTTCGCCCAGAAACTCGACCTGTGGAAATTCATTTTTGAGCAATCTCACTTTCTCTGCGCTTCCTCCTATGATTGCGAATAATACTTTGGGCACATACCGAGATGCCTCGAGAAATGTTCGATATCCTTTCCACTCCTCGAGCGAACCAATATACATAGCAATGGTCGCGTCTTTCGGAAGATTGAGGATTGCGCGCGCCTCGCCTTGCGAGG
>CAZFRC010000002.1:88029-95169 GCA_964521185.1 uncultured Candidatus Saccharibacteria bacterium | reverse complement strand
CCCCCCCCCCCCCCCCCCCCGCGCCTCAAACGCCTCAATATCCACTCCGTCATGCGCCACGACGATTTTTTCTGCTGGTACCCCGTGTTGAACATACCAATCGCGTAATCCTTGTGAAATAACCACAACTTTTTTTGCGCGAAACGAAAGCCGTCTCGTTATCCCATTAACTGTCCCGCGGTGCGATTCCCACACTACCGAGCGCCCCGCAAAACTTGCGCACCACAGAGGAAGTTCGTCGCGCGAATATACCAGATCTCCTTTCCACACCAGTGCATACAAAAACGCCGCTGTCGAAAACCACACGTATTCAAACCAGTATCCGACCTTTCCAAACGAAACAGTATCGGGAGTAGCTATGCGCACAATCCGAAACCGATGATTAATTCCATAGTACTCAAATGGATCGGCGCGGATATGCGTCCGCCGCGTCGGCACCAAGAGCGTTACCTTATGGCCAAGTGCGGTAAACGCCTCGCCCATCTTCATAATTTGCACACCATGCGCCCGTTCGGTCGGCATTCGAATATTGGCGATGTAGAGTATGCGCATAATTGGTATAACTATATAACATGCTCTCACGGTACACTCGCGTTGTCGCCTCTATTTCGGCCGCCCCCCTGTGGCTCGTCATGGTTGTCGTATGCTTCATATACCTCCCTCTTCTGTTGGCACTCTCTCATCTCCACGAAGGAGAGCGTCCGTGGTATCGGTTTGATTCGGACGCCAACGGGTACGCAATACTCGCCGAAAATCTCCTCAACGAGAGGGTATTTTCTGAAGACACGGTTCCTCCCTACACACCGAGTGGATGGCGCACCCCCGGATATCCGTTATTCATCGCGCTTACACATGGCATTACTGGAACACCTATAGGCACGCTGTTCGCGCAAATAGGCATCGTCGGCGCAATCGCGTTCCTCATCATTCGCATAGGATCATTGCTAGCGCTCCCCATGGTCGGCATTGGCGCGGCAACAATATTCGTTCTTGATCCAACGACCATCTACCACTCGTTTGTATACTTTAGCGATATATTGTTTGCTTTCTTGTTCTTCCTCGCATTATATCTGCTCACCATTCACAATCACTTCACGATGCAAAAAGCAATGCTAGGAGGCATCGCACTTGGCCTTGCAATACTTGTTCGTCCCATTGGATGGTACATGATGCCGATCGTATTCGCGGGAATGCTGTATGTTCGAGGAAGTACATATCCTCTCAAAACCTTAATCACACGAAGCGCTTTTGCATGCGCCATTGCGTTTCTCGTCATAACGCCATGGATATGCCGAAACGTGGTTACCTTTGGTGTTGCTGGACTTTCGACAGTCTCTGGATACAATGCGCTCTTTTACAACACAGCACTCTTTATCGCGGAACGCGACAACAACCCCCTTGATGAAGTACGGGAAGATCTCCGACAGAAAGCGGCGGCTCCTCCCTCGGCAAATCCTTTCGAAATCAGCTCTCGATTCCTCGAAATTTCAAAAGAAGAAGTAACGAATGATCCTTTTCGCTACGCAATATTCCACCTTATAAAAACACTGCCGTTTTTCTTCGGAAGTAGCATAGAAGCAACAGATGCCAACGTTCGTGCACATCGGGATCTTCCTGTGCGAGAAGACATCGACATGACGCATGCATTGATGACGAGAGATTTCACGAAAATAGTGGGCTCAATCGGCACATCGCTTCCGATCATTACTGAACAGTTATTGTGGGGCGTATTGCTTTTTTTTGGAATAGTAGGAGCACTGTTCGCACGAGGAAGCCTTGGCCGCCTCGCGCTTGTATTCCTCATTATTGCAGGCGCATTTGGAATCCTTACCGGCCCAGTATCATTTCCCCGCTACCGTCTCCCCGCTGAACCTTTTCTCCTTATCGCCGGAGGTATTGGCATCATGGAAGCGATCCGCTTCGCACGAAGAAGCTCTTGGGGCGTATACATATTCGGCATTCCCCATACCGCACGGATAGAATTTTTCCGCTCGCTCATAACCGGCGGCATAGCATTCATCGTGGATGCGACAATTCTCGTTTTCTTGACTGAATTTACCGGATTTCATTACCTGATTGGCGCCACTATAGGATTTATCGGTGGCGTTACTGTTAATTATCTCCTTTCCATACACTGGGTATTCAAGCATCGTGCGATTAAAAACCGCTCCCATGAATTTGCCATTTTTGCCGGAATCGGAACCATTGGGCTTTTCCTGAATGATCTCATCATGTTTATCGCAACCGAATGGGGCGGCATGCACTATTTTCTGTCGAAAATCATCGCGACACTTGCGGTCTTTGTCTATAATTTTATCAGCCGAAAAAGAATGCTATTCTTCGCAGAATGGAACGACAAAAAACCGCAGTGATAGTCGGCGCGGGTCCTGCAGGATTGACAGCCGCCTACGAACTCATCACCCGGACCAATATTCAGCCGATCGTACTTGAAAAAGATCCGACGTATGTGGGGGGCATTGCTCGTACTATTACGCACAACGGAAATCGAATTGACATTGGCGGACATCGATTTTTCTCAAAATCCGATCGCGTAATGAACTGGTGGCTTTCTATTCTCCCTCTTGAAAAGAGGGAGAATAGTGCCGACACAATTACTTACCACTCAAAAACGCGTGCGGTGACAAGCGAGGCGTCTGCCCCTGATCCATCCACCGAAGATCGGGTCATGATGGTACGTCCACGATTATCCCGCATTTTTTACAATGGATCGCTGTTTGAATATCCAATACAACCTTCATTCGTGACATTTCGAAAACTTGGATTTTGGAAAACCGTAATAATCGGGCTCCACTACCTCTATCGTGTTATGTTCCCCATACGACCAGAAAAAACACTCGAAGATTTTTACATTAACCGGTTTGGACGCGAGCTGTATGAAACTTTCTTTAAAACCTATACGGAAAAAGTGTGGGGAGTTCCTTGCAAACAAATCAGTGCGGAGTGGGGCGCGCAACGTGTTAAAGGGCTTTCTATTGGAAAAGCTATCAAACATTTTCTTACCCACCACCTTGTTCCGCAGGCAAATGATATTGCACAAAAAAACACTGAAACGTCTCTAATTGAGCAATTTATGTACCCGAAATATGGACCGGGACATTTATGGGAAACCGTACGGGACGAAATAGTGCGGCGGGGCGGTGTCGTTCGAATGGGAATGGAGGCGAAGGGCATGGCGGTGAAAGATGGGGCAGTCGTCGCCGTTTCGGCTTTGAGCCTAAATGGCGACACTGAAGAATTCCCCGCAGACTATGTGTTTTCAACCATGCCAATTGTTGAACTTATTCAGAGTCTTGCATCAGAGACCCCTCCTCATATTACTGAAATAGCGAATGGGCTTCCGTACCGCGACTTTATTACAATCGGGCTTTTGCTTGATCGGCTTTCCGTTGGAAACGAAAATAGTCTTACAGACACGTGGATGTACATTCATGACCCAAATGTGCACATGTGCCGTATCCAATTTTTCAACAACTGGAGCCCCTATCTCGTGAAGAAAGAGGGTCATTACTGGATCGGACTTGAATACATTGTTCACACAAAAGATCCGCTGTGGGCAAAAAGCGATAAAGAAATTATGCAATCGGGCATCGCTGAACTTGTCCAGCTTGGATTTATTGAAGAAAGCGCAGTCAAAGACTCCGTGGTCATTCGCATGGAAAAAACCTATCCCGCATATTTTGGAACTTATGATCGTTTTTCTGAAATTCGTGGCTATTTGAACACGTTTCCTAATCTCTTTCCCATAGGGCGAAACGGCATGCACCGTTATAACAACCAGGACCACTCAATGCTCACCGCCATGACGGCAGTCGATAATATCATTGAAGGACGCACCGACAAGACAAATCTTTGGGAGATCAACACCGAGGAGGAATACCATGAGGAGCGGAAATAGCAATGCTCCATTACACTATAAATATTATGTCGATATGCGAAGAACCGCATCATAATCAGCCCTTACCATCATTTCCACTAAGGATACGAACGGGACAGTAGGGCGCCATCCGAGCATTCGATATGCCTTGAGGGGATCTCCGCATAAATTGTACACCTCGTGCGGACGGTATAGCGCCTTATCAATAGTGATTATTGGTTTTCCAGTGCGGCGATTTTTTCCGATAGTGGATTCCCCACTTCCCTCCCATTCAATAATCATGCCGAGATAGAGCCCTGCTATTTCTATAAACTCTCGGACAGTATGTCGATCCCCTGTGGCAATCACATAATCATCGGGCACATCTTTTTGAAGCATCTGCCACATTGCTTTAACATAATCGCCGGCAAACCCCCAATCGCGCTTCACATCAATATTGCCAAGACTAAATGAGTCTTGAACTCCATGAGCAATCTTCGCAAGCGAGTGAGTAATTTTTCTGGTTACAAACTGTTTTCCGCGCCGCGGTGACTCATGGTTGAACAAAATACCTGACAGGACAAAAGCATTTCGACGCTCCCTGGTGCCAACAACAAAATCCTGATGCGCACGCAATTTTGCTTCCGCATACGGGCTTTGTGGATCAAACGGCGTCTTTTCATTTTGGGGGGGTGGCGAGTTACCAAACATCTCGCTCGTTGACGCTTGATATATTTTGACATGCGGGTTCACTCGCAAGGCCTCATGTACGATACGCCCTAATCCGTAGTAGTTAACTTCCCACGTCTCTTCCGCACAATTAAATGAAGTGCCGACGTGCGACTGCGCCGCAAGATTATATATCTCATCCGGAACCGCCCTCTCAAGCGCCGTTCGAATGGTGTTTAAGTCACGCATATTCCCTTCGTGAAGTTTTAACCGATGCCCCAACCGAAGTTTTTCAATGCGCTCCATTGGATCATTGCTGGTACGCCGAACCAAGCCATGGACTTCATAGCCTTTGTCTACTAACAATTCAGAAAGATATGAGCCGTCTTGCCCAGTAATTCCGGTAATAAATGCTTTCTTCACGGGAAGAACACTATACCCTACACACGCTCTTGCTCAAGACAGTACTTGTATGGTGAGGTGAGAATCGAGAGAACAGAGATCTCTCTCGGCACGCTTAGTGGCAAGCACATTATGATATCGAGACGGAAACATCGTGTCATCAAATACGGTAAGTCGAGTAAGGACAATACGACGACGTTTAGGCCACACTCTTACTAATTCCGGACTTTCTTCGACGCGATAGAGCATATATCCAGAAAGAAGAGTACGGAGGCGTTCATACGAGTTTGTTTCTTTCATGGTTCTCCGACTCACCTCAAAAATAATGTCGGTGACATTGGGAAGCGTTTGCGAAGCGCCGTGAAGCGCATCTGCTTCTGCTCCCTCGACATCAAGAAGCATAAGCGAGATAGGGATATGGTGTTTTTCCCGAAGCGCGTCAATCGTCGTAAGCGATACGGTATGAGTCCCCTGATCACTTATTTTTGACTTCAGTGTGTCGAATGTAAATTGTGCGATTCCTTCATGATCAGACACTGCACGTTGTTCAAGAATAACCGGTCCAAGCGCAGAGTTGGCTGCCACATTTTTTGAGAGAATATCAAATAAGTATGGAACAGGTTCGCACACAAGAAGGCGCGCCGCGCAGGGAAGCGCGCGGCGCGCCATAAGTGCCACATATCCGAGATGCCCTCCTGCAATAAAAGCTCCCGTTGCATTCCTTGCGAGCAATTCCAGAAGACGCACGGTCGTTTGTTCCCACACATACGACGTCGCCCTTCCATAAAAAAACAGCAGGCGACCAAGCTGATCATTCGAATCGGAAAAAAATGTAAGTCCATTTGGAAGTGTCACTGGAGTGTTCCACGAAATATTCAGACGAGACCCGATCGGCCATATCACCATATCTCGCATGAGTGAAGTAACACATACATACGGAAGCACGGCACGAATGATTTGTTCCATGACATGGGTCATACCGCGTTTGATGATTCCAGTATACGTGATGTTATGGCATCTATCGTTTCCCTTGAGAAAAGTGCTTGAGCCTTCCGAAGCCCTTTCTCTGCAATGTCCGCTCTCATTTCGTAGTCACGAAGAGAAAGTAAATGGTCGGCAAACGCACGCGGAGTATTTGCGATCAAAATTTCCTTGCCTTCCTCGATAGCGTACCCCCCAATTCCTCGAGAGGACGTAACGGTGGGAATTCCGCGACATAATGGTTCAAAAATTTTCTGTTGCATTCCCGCTCCGGAAAGCGAGGGTGACACCCCTATATCAATGTCAGTAAAAAACGCGTTCATATCTTCAACGAATCCACGAAAGACTATAGACGCATTCTCCAATGCCAAAATATCTTTCGGTACCTTGCGTCCAGTCACATTGAGCATAAAGGTACCCGGCGCCTCTCGATCAAGAATAGGCATGACGTCTTTCACCATAAATTCGAGTGCGGCGCGATTGTGTGAAATCGAGTAGTTTGAACCAATACACCCCAGTGTCAATGTATCTGTACGGCGGACAACTGGTTCTTCTCTAAGAAGATTGGGCAAATCACGAAGCGGCAATGTATATGTGCTCCGCGCGCGAATGCGGCGATATAGAACTTCTTCGTATGGAGTGATAGCGGCAATTGATCGAGCATGAATCACTGATTGATATTCGCTCCATAATTTTGGGAGAACTTTAATCAGTGTGATTGGTGTTGTGCCATCTTCATATAAATAATGCCGTGGTTCAAAATTGATTGAACGAACCACAAACGGAATCTCTCGTGTCTCAAACAGAGGAAATATCGGCGTGAGGTAGGTATAGTCAATCCATCCAATATCGGGGGAGTGTTGGTCAATGAATCTTGTGAGTGTGTCGATTACTTCGGGATCAGCATACGCCGCGGCCGCACCATCCATGAGAGAAAAACGGCACACATGACGCATCCGATCAAGGGCGGTATAGGTTTTATACGGGACCGAGACTATAGAAATACCGAGTGCATTCTTTGCACGGAGAATATCTGCTTCGTCCCCCGGAAATGTGCGTGTGAATACGGATACCGAGTGCCCAAGCCGTATCAAGTCGGTGATTCCCTGATACCGATCACGTTCATCCGCGCCGCGCAACGTAAAAGGGCTTCGCGGAGTGACAACAAGAATGTTCATGAATATTTCCCGCGCGAAGGCTTTGCCGTAGCCCGG
>CAZFRC010000002.1:76999-88019 GCA_964521185.1 uncultured Candidatus Saccharibacteria bacterium | reverse complement strand
GGGCGCTCGCCACTTTCCCTTTCCAAACCTTTTTGATCCCGCGCCCTTTTCACGAGCCACGAACTTGACTGCACCTTTCCCCCTTTCCCTACATTAAATATCATTCTGATCCCCATTTTTTCACACAGCGCATATTCAGGAATATTCCCCGCAACCCGATCGCCTCCATTCGCAAAAATATCAGGACGAAGTTTAGCGAGTGCGCGGACCACCGATTTATCGGTAAAATACTCGCCAGCCTTATGATCGGTCAGAACCACTCGATCGACAGCGCGAAACGCTTTAATAATCTCGCGTCGCTCACGCTCTGGCATAAACTCATTTCCTTTCTTGTCACGAAGCCAGTTATCGTTATTCAAAATCACCACGAGTTCATCCCCCAATTTCTTCGCCGCTTCAAACATCCTGACATGCCCAATATGCACCGGATCAAATCCGCCGGACACCGAAACGACGATTTTTTTCTTTCGTCGATAAATGGTCTTTTGTTTCTTCATAACCCCACTTTATACTCTTTTGCCCATGTCTGAAAAGCAAGGAGTGTCCAAAGCATCGTCAAATTATACTGTTTTTTTTCGATATGATCATTAAGCATTTTTTCAATTCCCTCCCATTTGAATAGATTAGAAGTCCCCGCATAGTAGTGTTGCGATAATACTTCGCGAGCAAATGTCTGCACTTCAGGGCGGCGAAGCCATTTTGCCGCCGGAGAAAACCAGCCGCGTTTTGGCGCATTGATTATCCATTCTGGAATTCGCCGACGATATGCGTCTTTTAAAATAATTTTGGTATCAAAGAGTGAGACTTTCTCATGTGAAGGAATGGAACGCGCATACGTAACAACGTCAATATCAAGGAGCGGCACCCGCACCTCAAGGCCGTGCGCCATGGCCATACGATCAGTTCGGTGAAGCGATTCATCGGGAAGCCACGTCTCCCGATCCACATCCATAAACGTATCAAGAAAATCAGACGCACTGTTTTCTTTGAGGTAGTGTCCAAAATATTCCTCCGCCACAGTGTTAATGTGCTCGTCTTTCACCACTAAAAAGAGTGATGGATCTTTTTGGAACATAAATGCTGAAAACTGGGAAATCCCGACCGGCGTGTTGAGCTTCTTGAATTTTGGATAACCCATTTCAACAAAAGAACGAAGGAAATACGGAAATCGTTGATACATGCTCGCACGCCTTGAAAACATATATCGAGGGTATCCGCCAAATAATTCATCACCCCCGTCACCTCCTAAGGCGACGGCCACGCGCTCGCGGGCTTTGCCCGCGAGCGCGTATTGCACGAGTGCAGTTGCGTTTGCCACCGGCTCATCCATATGCCACGCAGTTTTCAAAAATAAATCAGGCACTTCTGTCGCCTCAAACCGATACTCATGGTGGTGCGCGCCATAGTGTTCTGCCGTTCGTTTTGCGAGTACCGCATCCGCATTAAACTTTTCCACCTCCTCTCCTCCTTCCAAGTCAAAACCAATGGTAAACGTGTCGATATTCTTTTGGGTGCGGCTCATGGCATCAAGTACAATAGTTGAATCAATACCGCCTGAAAGAAACACGCCAAGCGGGCGATCTGATACTAATTGCCGCTTTACTGCGCCATCAATCAATTCTCGAATATGTTCATGACGCACAGCATTTCCTTCATTATTTTTTTCTTTAGAACTCCCCCGCCAATATGTCGTTGATTCGTATGTACCGTTTCGCACATAGGCATACGAGCCGGGGGGCAACATCCACACGCCCTCAATCATGGTTTGTGGATGTGGTACATATCCAACACGAAGATATCTCGTAAACGCATCAACGCTAAGCTTTCGAGGGATTGCGTGTTCAAGCATGGCTTTAAGTTCCGAAGAAAAGATATATCCTTTCGGAGTCTTCGAACAATACAGTGGTTTTATACCCACGTGATCGCGCGCAAGAAACAATTCTCTACGTTCGCGGTTCCAGATTGCGAACGCGAATATTCCATTCAGTTTTTTCACCGCGTCTTTTCCCCATTTTTGATACGCGGCTAAAATAACTTCTGTATCGCTTTCACTTTTATATGGATAGTCGGATAATTCCTTTTTCAGTTCGCGATAGTTATAAACTTCGCCGTTAAATACAATAACAAGTCTTCGGTCAAAAGATTCCATTGGCTGCGCCGAACGAGGATTCACGTCAATGATCGCCAATCTATTATGACCGAGTGATACCCCCTCTTCAGCGATAGCTCCAGTGCCGTCTGGCCCTCGATGTGCTGTTTTTTCATTCATCCGACGGATGAGCTCCGAATCCTCCCACGTAAACCCGTTGATTCCGCACATACACAGTTTATGTATTCAGGCGTTGCGTAATCGCTCCGACTATCGTCGATACATCACATCGTTCTATGGCAACGCGTTGAAGATGGTTAATGATATCGCGACGATTGGAATTTTCGATGATCGCTTTTATTTTTCGAGCAAGATCACCTGCATCACCTTCTTTGAAAATAAGATCTTTCGCGTATGTTCCAAAATATTCTTCGAACGCCGTATTTGAGACAACGGGGATACGAGAGGCGGCCATCCCCTCAAGCACCGTTTTATCAATACCCCCCGTTGGGGTCATATTCACTACAACATCGGCACGGCAATAATACGGTGTTATATCTTTATTGGGGACACTCCCTATAAAGGCGACGGAATCGCCAAGCTTACATTCCGCTGATTTTTTATAGAGTTCCGCTAGATACCCTTTGTCATCATGTGTGATGGGCGCGCCCACAATAGTCGCGTGTACGCGACTATTGTGGGCGCGCAATTGTGCCATTGCCTCAAGCAATACTTCGTACTGTTTAATCCGCGTAATACGTCCGACCGTAAGAATTTCAATGGGGTCGCCAAAAACAGGAGGAGATTCGCACGCAAACAATGACACATCAATACCATGACCAATCACATGCACTTTTCTACTTTGAAACGGAAAACTCTTCACTGAAGCGGTCACAATAATATCGGCAACAGGCTCCGCATTCCGAATCCAGGTATTATCTTGCCGGTGGGTATACCACAACACAATCCGTTTCCTGAGCGCTTTCCACATCCATCCGCACAACACCACATATTCCGGGTTCATATGCACAAACACCGCATCATAACGATTTCGTTCGCGCCACGCGTAATAGAACAGATTCCACAATCGCTTCATTTTTCCCGCCCCATATTCTTTTCCAAGAGAATATACCCGTACGTTCGAAGGAAGAGTGTGTGGTCCTACCTGAAGCGCGATAACCGTCACTTCCGTGGTTCGCTTTGAAAATTCAATGATCCATCGATGAAAAAAGCCGAGCACGTCATCATTGTGGTCAACTTTTTGAGTTACTATGAGTAGCCGCATAGTATACGCTACACGCTCTTAGTCCCATACACTTTCTTAACTAAATCCTGATCTTTGTTCGTGGATTTAAGCAATGCAAGATTTTTCTTTTCCAAAGCATTAAGCAGAGACACCCCCTCCTCGTCTGCTACAATGCGCGCATATATCTCCTTGAAAGCAACGAAGTCTTTGAGAAGACAATTACCTCCCGCACCACGTCCTCCCTTGTGCACCGCCTTATTTCTTTTTTCATTGGCAACCATTGGATCTCCCTCGATCATTTTTTGCACGATCTCCCAATCAGCATCCATCTGGACTGCAAGATCATAGAATACATTTAAGAAAACCGTCTTAGTATATCCAAAACAATTAAAAAGATATTTAAAAATTTCTGCCTCACGCGCTTTGCATACATATTCGTTCACACCCTTTGGCAATATGTTGAGAATAACTGCCGCAGCGTTTCGATGTGTGTCAGTATCAGCTCCAAGTCCAATGATGGTGTTGGTTGGATGATCGGTGTCCTCACGAGCTGTTTTTTCTGAAAGAAATTCCGGAGAACACAGTATAGTAATATCCGGCATTTTTTTCTGCAGCGCTTCGGTGGTACCCGGCACGACGGTTGATTTAATCACCGCAATCTTTCCTTTTGGAACGAGCGAGAGGGCTTCTTCAACTATTTCTAATCTAAACACAGCTTCTCTGGTCGGCGTTGGAACAGCAATAAACACCACGTCGCACTCTGCGATGAAAGCTTTGTTTCCTGTATATGCCGCCTCCAACGCATATCGGACAACCTCAAATCCTCGTGATTCTAGATTGTCTGCCAAATTTTTACCGACATACCCTTGTCCGACAAATCCAATCTTCATTGATGCTATTTTCTCACGACTTTAATAAACCAGCTATTGCGGTAGCCACCGCTTCTGAATTATGACGAATAAGACTCCGACGAAGTACATCTCCCGCCTTCTTTGTAACCGGCTCTTTTGCCACAAAGTCACCGCGAATAATGCGGTAAGGAGCACCGTCTGATAAATCGTCTAACACAGGATACTCACCCTCTTTCTGGTAAGCGGTGAGTACTCCTTCTGGAAAAGAACCCACATTAAGGAGTACGGAATCCGGCACACGCTTGGTATAGCGGATAAATTCTTCAATATGTTCACGCGCATTCATACCAAGCGTAAGTCCTCGTTTGGTCATTAGATTTATTACAAAGACGACATGAGCCGAAGTGGCAGCGAGCGCGTCAGAAAAACCTTCAACCAACACGTTGGGGAGCGTACTTGTATATAAGTCGCCCGGACCAAAAACGACGGCATCCGCCATTGCAATGGCTTCTCTGGCTTCATACGTAATACGTGCAGGAGGATCAAGGCGAAGCTCTGTGATACGAGACGCTATGTTATGGTTTTCCGGAGGCTCATCGATAGCATGTTCACCCACAGCAACGGTGCCATCGTCATACGTAGCAATCAGCGAACTATGGTCAATTGAGACCGGAATGACCTTTCCTTTTACGCGAAGCACTTTCGACGCATATTCTATGGCTTTTTCTTCTGATCCGAGCACATCGGTCATTGCGACTAAAAACAAATTTCCAAGACTATGTCCCTGAAGACCTTCCCCTTTTGAAAAACGGTACATGAATAATTCACGAAGCAGGTTGATGCCATTATCAGATTCAGCAAGGGCAACCAGAGCCTGTCGAAAATCTCCAACAGGAAGATAACCGAATTCATCTCGTAAACGGCCGGTAGATCCTCCGCTGTCAGTAACAGTAACGATGGCAGAAATGTCTATTCCCTGAAGACGTTTGAGGCCGGTTAAAAGCGTAAAAGTACCCGTACCTCCTCCGACTGTGACTATGCGTGATGGGGTTGACTTTCTGAAAAACATTGTGTGATTGACTGTTGCAGTCGTGCGAGATATTCCTCCTCGGACCCGAAGATTGCCATGACCTCCTCGTGCGCGTCAAGCCCAAGCTGCTTCCGTTTTTGATTATTATTAAGGAGCAGCGTGAGTGCGGAAGCGATCGCCATGTCATTATTCTGTGGCACGAGCAGAATGGATGTACGGTCTGTAAATATTTCACTGGCAATTCCCACATCGGTTGAAATAATAGGAAGCTTAGCTGCGGCCGCCTCAATGAGAGCTTGGGAGAATGCTTCGTGGCGAGAGGTAAGGAGAAACACGTCCGCAGTTTTGTAGTAAGAAAATAGCGAAGAAGCATTAGTGATCCACCCGTCAAAAACAACATGATCGGTGATCCCGAGTCTTGCAGCTTCGTGCTGAAGCGAAAGGAGCAGCGGCCCATCGCCCACAACAACGAGCCCCATGTGCGAATACGTTTTGATAGCTCGAGCGAGTGCGGAAAGTGCAATAGAAATATTTTTCTCAATTGATAATCGCGCCACCATAAGCACAATAAACTTGAATTGCGGATATTTTTCATGAAGATTGAACGTAGGGGGTGTTGCGTCGATGGTACTAACAGGAACAAAAATAGGGAGAATGGTTGGTGTAACCGAAAGGTGCATGCGTCGCATACTTTCAGCGATCCGTTTTGAAACCACCCGAATTCCATCAGCACGGTTCAACGTGAAATACGCAAGAAGCACACGGGCCCTATTTAAGAACGATTCCTTTTCAAATGCGGGATCAAGAAAATCAGTGTGTACTTGGACGTGGAGTTTTGCACGAAGGCGCACGGACAATACCCATCCGGCAAATCCGGCTTCAAAAGGATCTTGGGTGGTTATAATATCAATGTACGGAATTTTTTTTCCGACCGAAACAGCGCGAAACATCTGTCCCACACGACTTGCCGCGTTGGTGGGATGAAGCCATACGTTTGGAGCGATTTGCTCTTCTTTGTACACATGCATCCCATGGGTAAATACTACGACATGGAGCTCGCGAAACATCACTCCGTAGCCGGCAATTCGTTCGCGCGTCTTTGACCCTTGATCAAAGATAGTACGATCGCGTGAAATCATAAGTATATTTGTCGGATGTGGGGAGAATGCCATACAGAGATTTTTAAGAGGTATGCTCAAGTAATGCGACAATATCGCTGACCATGCGATTATGCGAAAATCGATAAAGGCTTTCTGATCCTGCTTTAGTGAGGCCAGTTGCCAATGCAGAATCATTCAAAATGTTCCGGATCGCAGACTGAAAAGCTGTTTTGTCGTTCCATGATACGAGAAGTCCATTCATTCCGTCCTTTATGACTTCAGGATTGCCGCCAACATGTGTAGTAATTACAGGAACTTCTGCATACAGTGCTTCAAGCAGCTGATGCGAAAGGCCTTCATACTGCGTATTTAAAACAAAGAGATCGGCGGCTGCAAGATATCTCATTACCCGATCGTGAGACAGCTGGCCAGTAAATACTACCCTATCTCCAAGTTCTTTTGCTTCATGCTCAAGCAATTGACGATCAGGCCCGTCGCCTACAATCACAAGGCGCGCATCGGGAAACTCAATCCCTATTTCTTTCATGAGTGCAATCAGGAACGAAAATCCTTTCCATGGGACAAGGCGACCGACCGAGAGAATAATCGTGCCGTGGAGGTTGAGAATTTTCCGCGCCTCTTCCTTTTTGGGAAGAGGCGCGGATTCATCAAAACTGCTGTACACCACGTGAATTTTTTCCGGCGAAATGCCCCAATTACTCACAATTGTTTTCATATAGGCGCTTGGAACAATAATCCGAACGGCAATGGATGCGGTACATCGTTCGATCCATTTATACAATCGGATCATTGCTCCATATTCATTTGTTTTTTTTGAAAACTCGTCAAGCGATTCGGTAACGCCATACCGTTGACGCCCCTGCTCCCACGCGTGATCTCCTGCAATCCGAACCACGAGCGGTGTTTGGGTGAGGATTGATACCAGTGCCGCGGGAAATCCAACCGATACGGGATCGAGCGCGTAGATCACGCGCGCGCCTCGCGCGCGCGTGATCGCCTTACCAACATACACCATATGCCGAACAATCAGCGGAAGATGCAATACGTTCGAAAATGGGAGGAGGTCCGCTTCGATCCCGTGTTTTGGCAGTTCTCGAACCAAAATTTCAGCATGTGTCGCCGGCCCCCCGATTTGGGGAGGATAGAGTGGGGTCGCAAGTAAAATTCGCATAGTAGATATTGTAACCCAGTGAAATGAAAAATCGTGACAAAGAAGCTCGGACATGTGCGAATATGTTGCACAGCCGAGCTACCCTCTTGGCGGTTTATGCCGCCTTACCCCCCAAAATTACTCTGAGTTCTGGACGCCGCCTCTCTCCAGAGGCCGGCTCTCCCACTCTTGCAGGAGTGGGAGAAGAGTTTTTTTTACCTCCCTCTTTCTTCCCTCGACGATCTCGAAAGTAGTCTATATACCCTAAAGAAATTCCTTCTACAATTGCCATTGCCGCAAGCTGGTTTGCGGCTAGTAAATAAAAAGAAAATTTCAAAAAGAAAACATACCCCTTGTTCATGATAGAGCTCCTTCAAACACCTTCACGCCCCATGCGTGAGGTGTGCTTATTGAACTCAACGCCTATTTACTTTTTTGGTCAAGTGGCGTTGTAAGTCGGTCAAAAACTTTCTCTTCCACGTCACACGCGATAAATCGCCAATCGTATTTTGTGGTTACCAATGCATAGGCATTTTTAATCAGTATTTGAGCCATATTTGGATTATTGAGAACTCGCAAAACTGCTTCCGCAACGCTCTCTGGATCATGCACATTACAGAAAATTCCCGTTGGTTCTTTGTGTGGATTATCAACCATCTCTCCCTTCTCGTTTGGATTTTTCTCGGGATCAAACAGAAAATCGGGAATACCGCCAACGGGAGTCGCAATGACCGGAATTTTCGCGGCCATAGCCTCAACAAACGCGTTTCCAAAACCTTCGATGATTGATGGACGAACAAATATGTCGGAAATTTTCAAATATGCGGGTAAATCTTTGTGATCAACATGTCCTGCAAATATCGTCCGATCCAACACGCCCGACTCCTCCGCAATCGCCTCTAATTTTTCACGATCTTGCCCATCACCGGCGATTAAAAATTTTATGTGGGGCGGGAGATGCGGGAGTGCGCGAATCACATCTTCAACGCCGCGCGATAACACTAACCGAGACGCGGTAAAGAGAAACACGTCGGCCGGGCCTTTCCGGAATTTTCGCTTCAACGCATCCAATTCAGTAAGGGGAATGTCGCGTGAGAAATTTGACGTATCAACAGCGTTTGGAATAACAGCTAAGGACCCCGTATAACCAGCAGGGCGCGCCACTTCGTGTTCGATAAAGCGTGAGAGGACTTTAATGAAATCTGCGCGCGTATAACACTGTTGATACAGCCACCACATGGCGCGGAGAATTGGCTGGCGATTTTTCCATGCTAGCAAAGAATTTCCATCCTGAAGCTCCAAGAAATACGGAATGGATGGATGAGTGAATTTAAAGAGAAGTGCTCCAAAAGTGGTGTAGTTTACCATCATCGCCCAGATCATATCGTACTTCCGTCGGCGATGAAGTATAAGTGCCTTCAAAAAGAACGTAACGGGCGCAATCCACTTGGCAAGTTTTAAAATAAAAGGCAGATTCCAATCGGATACTTTCGGGGCATGGGTGGTAAATCCGATTCGATGCACAGTAACATTGCCAATCTTTTCTATTTTCGGCAGATAATGATCGAACCGGAGCGTGACCATATCAAACTCATATTTCGATGGATCAATCCGATCAGTAATTTCTTTGATCGCCACTTCTGCCCCGCCAATATGCGGATAATAGGTAAGGGAGAATATCAAAACCCGCTTTGTCATGAGATTATACTGGTCGTTCAAGCTTTCCTTCCTGTTTTCGAGCGAGGTTGGCATACGCACTTCGAACTTTTGCAATAAAGGCATCGAGCTCCTGAGCTTCTATCCCTCGATACGTTTCGTCGGCTGTTCGTTCCACCAAATCAACAAGCCAACGTTTAATGGGATTCGCATACATTTCTCGATCATCATGCGCAATTAAAAATGCCGCCCTACTTCCAAGTATTTTCAATATGAGACCCGCGAGGCCGCCATAACTTCCCATAACGCTCCACATAAAGCGATAGTGATTTTTGCGGTCAAGTTGCTTGGCTTTCCATGCGCCAAGAAACGGTAGGAGATATTTATCGAACGTAAACCCGAACCCGATTCGATATATTTCCACGTTATCAATACGCGTTATACGGGGATTGTTTTTCCGAAATCGTGATGTCACCACATGAAATTCAACGTGTGGCATTGCTTCGGCAAGTCTTGCCAATGCTTCTTCGGCTGGTCCATGATTGGGATGATAGGTTGTGGCGAATACCAATACTTTGCTCTCTGGAAGACCTCCCGCGCGGTAATGCGCAATCATATCGTCAAGAAGCATATCGAGCGTTTTGGTTGGTTCCCATCCAAGATCCTGTTTTGCCTTGCTAATATCAGGTTTGCGGAATTTTGGCGCATCGTCGGGACGATCGAATACGATATGTGAAGTGGAGTTTGTTTTTTGAATTATTTTTTTCGCGAGATCAATAATGGTAATTTCCTCGGTATTGCCTAAATTGACTGGCCCAATATATTCCGAAGGGGTGTGCATAAGCCGATCCAGACCTTCAACCAGGTCGTCGACATGAAGAAAGCAACGGGTTCCTGTTCCCTGATCTTTGCCATAGATTACGATATCGCGACCAGAGAGCGCTTGGTATATGAAGACAGTGGGAATCCTGCCGTCAGTGATTTGAGTGTTTGGCCCCGCGGTATTAAAAATACGCGCAATTTTTACTTGCACGCCATAAATACGATGGTAATCAGTGGCAATAGTTTCGGCTACACGCTTCCCTTCTTCATAGCATGCGCGAGGAGAAAGTGGGTTCACTGATCCCCAATCAGATTCTCGAAACGGTTGATCAGCCATTTCTCCATAAATATCAGCGGATGACGCTTGCAAGAATACAGCACCATGTTTCCTCGCAAGTTCAAGCATATTGATAACTCCCACTGTTGACGATTGAATGGTGTGGATGGGATCAACTTGGAGCGCAATAGCGGACACCGGACATGCCATATTAAAAATCCAATCGATTCGTTCATTTGGAAAATCAATCGGTTTATTAATGTCATGTTTGAGAAAACGGAATCGTGGATTCCCCATATACTGATCAATATTTTCAGTTGTCTTTGTCTTCATCAGGTTATCGAGTGCAATCACCCGATGTCCTTCTTGGAGATATTTAGAAACTAGAGCTGAACCCAAGGCTCCCGCACCGCCGGTTATGAGAATAGTTTTTGAGGAAATGTTTGAGGAAATGAGAGTATTCATACAATACGTGGCCACATCAAACTATTTTTTCGAGGAATGGTCAATCGAATCGGGATCTTCCACGATGGTAAATCCGTGAAGAGCGCGTTCTTTTCTAAAAAGCGTGGTGCCGACAATACCAAGTCCAATTAACGTGGCAAGCGCGAAAAGCCAAGGTGTTAACGCCAACCCATGCACACCTTCTGATGTGTTTGTTGATTCTTCGACAGGATTGCTTGCGTCTGATACCGCGGCGGACATTTGATTTGATAACTCGACCTGTGGCGAAGAAGTGTCTTGCGTCTGATTCCCCTCCCGCGGGGGCAAAACCGAC
>CAZFRC010000002.1:5065-76989 GCA_964521185.1 uncultured Candidatus Saccharibacteria bacterium | reverse complement strand
CACCCCCCCCCCGGGGAGGGGAATCTTCGAATGCCTCCATGAACTTTCTATCATCCGATCGAGAAGACATCTCCCTTGGATATTCTGCCACTAACGTACCGTTCGGAAACAGTAATCGCACCCTACCCGAAGTAAAGCCGGTAACTGAGTTTGAGAGAACAAGCGTGTTCCCTACAAGAATAATGAAGTGCTCTGGAAAAACAAATCGAACGGTATTTTGTTCAAGAATCCACCCGCCCATATCAATTTCGATGTCCATGAGATTCTTTATAGTGACCCCGTCTGAAACCGTAGTAATCTCAAATTTCGGAGCATCCGCACGAACGATAACTCGATCAGAAACCGTTTCATTAGATACGTTATCCATAGCGCTTACCACCACCACATATTCTCCTGGATGCGCATACATAGTGTGTGCTGAAATTCCTTCACCAACTTTACCATTACCGAAATTCCATCGTATAGAAGCATTTGGTGTTCCCGTGATATGTGATGTCTTTATCGTAGCGGCAAACGTCACATCCATTCCGACAATAACCTGCCGATCGGGCCCTGCGTCAATCATGTAGATTTCCGACTGCGGATACGCCGATCCGCTTGAAGAGCTGGAGGTTTGAACGACTGGTGGTGGCGGTGGGATTGTGTTCGTCGTATCATTAGCGCGATCCGGAGTGGGGAGTGCTCCAATCCAATGCTCTTCTTTTTGAAGAGAATTCCCATCTCCGCTTCCACCCCAATCCGACATGTAGGTAACGTCTCCCATCTGATCTCCATCGGGATTTTTAAGGGCGAGCAATTCGCTTGTATTTTTAAGAGAAAATGAACTGCCGAAGAGCGAGCCGGTAAAGTTTGGATTGTCTTCAAGAAATTTTGATGGGTCGTCCGCGATAATAGCGTAATGTCCGGGCTCGATGAGCGATGGCCCAGACACGTATATGATTTTATGATTCGTTCCTTCTTCTATAAATTTCCATGTCGACACATCAATGGGGTCATTTCCAGAAACATAGACCTCGACCCATTCTCTCCCCGTATCAGACCCAGGAAGATCGTACATTATTTCGGTAATGTCGAGCGCAGCGAATATCCTTGAGGGAACGAATACCACGCCAAGTATCGCAATAATGTACCTACGTTCGATCAATGTGCTCATCGTCAGGAATCGAAAGCAGTGCTCGAAGACGTTCTTCCGGAATTTCAGAGTAATGTGGGGGCGTCTTCGGATCTTTAGTGTTCGAAACATCAGCTGAGGCAGCTTCCGCTCTTTGAAGAGCGTGCTTCAGTTCGAGTGTGTCGTGATCTGTCATGCCTCGATCCTTCCTTGGCATATCTTTGGTTTGGAGGGAAACTGCGTTTGGCAGACGGGGTACTGCAGCAGTGCGTTCGGAAGAATGCGCGTGCTCGCGCGCTTCTCGTTCTTTTTGTTTACTACGCGCAACAATATCTTGAATGGTATCCCGAAGACGCTTGGACTGTTCTTCAACAGACGATGCAGAAGAAGAAATTGCTGGAGCTGGAGGACGACGATCGTGACTGTTTTCACCAGCGTCCGTACGACGCTCCCCCCCATACGATCCTTTCCGCACGCTTCCACGATCTCCAGAACGAGCCGATTGTCCATCTCGGCGGTCGCGATTGTCGCTCTGCGATGCTGCCACTCCCACACGAGCAGATAGCTCCTCTCGATTTCCGCTACCTTTCAACGGTGAGGGGGTGAAAAACGGCTCATGCCATTTCCGAATTTCATCTTCTATCATGCCTCTTGGGGCGGCATATGTTTTTCGGCTTGACGCAATAATGCGATCCCGATTGGAAATGATCGGCTCTTCAATGGGAGGAAGCGTGGTTGCCGAGAACGGCTGCGATGACACCCCGTCAATCATGAGTTTAAGGTATATCTGCGCAAAACCGAGATTAACCATATCTTCCGCAGTGAACGTGGGAGCAAATTCTTTCTCCAACACCTCCGCGTCAAAAGCTCCAACACGGAACGAAATGGTGGTTCCCACGTTACCAAACACCGCTGCGCTTACTTCTTCTTCCATTTGTTCTATATACTGATGTGCGATAGTAAGCGACAATTTATATTTTCGAGCCTCCGAAAGAATGTCGGCGAATGATCGGTTCGCAAACGACTGGAATTCATCCACATAGAGATGGTGCTGTGCTAGATTCCTTAGGGATTGGAAAGACGAATCCGCTCGCGATAGTGCGGCAAGATAGAGCTTTGTAATAATCATTGAACCAAGCAAGTTTGCGTTCCCCTCTCCAACTTTTCCTTTTGATAGGTTGACGATGAAAATCTTACGCTTGTCTAATATGTCGCGAAGATTAAAAGAAGATCGCGGTTGTCCGATAATATTTCGAACGAGCGCGCTCGACGCGAATTGTCCAATCTTATTTTGGATGGCAGGGGTTGCTTCCGCGGCAAATCGATCGGTGTATTTTGCATATTCCTCAGTCCAAAATGACTTGACGGTAGGATCCTTTACATTATCAACCACCTGTTTTCGAAATTCCTTATCAGTATACATTCGATTGACGCCAAGAAGCGTTGCGTCAGGATATTCAAGAAGCGCAAGTAGTGTGTTTTGAAGTATGTATGCCATGCGCGCAGACCATTGATCAACCCACAATTTCTCAAATGTCGACATGAGACCGTTGACCACGAGATGCCGTTTGTCGGGGTCTACGCGTTCCATTACGTTAAATGAGATCGGGTATTCAAGATCAAACGGCGCGAAATATATGACATCCTCAATGCGATGTTCTGGCACATAGTCAAGAAGTTTTTCGGCGGTCGATCCGTGGGGATCGATGAACGTCAATCCTTCACCCATCTGAATATCTTGAACCGCCAGATTCTCAAGTAGAGTGGATTTGCCCATACCCGTTTTCCCAATGATATACATATGCCGACTCCGATCTTTTGATTTGATGCCAAATTTAACTTTCCTACCGCGGGCATCGGTTTCGGCAAAGTATGTGATGCGTTCATCATCAGTAGCAGGGAGAGGCATAGATAGAATAAGTATACCTCGTAGGAAACACCACGATCAATCGCGGAATAAAACCAAAGAATAGTACACGGAGAAAATACCTCTATTCGGAAAGGAGCGCCTCGCGCGTGTATATGTTTGACGGGCTCCACAGCATCCACGACGTAAGCCCTGCGTCATAAGTCCCCTGAATTTGAGCCCGAACCGCAGACGCATCATACTCACCTCCATAATCAAAATCCTGAAGCCATGGACGAAGCTTGAGGCGCGAAAACATCTCTTTCGTATAAAGCCCCGTAGCCACCTCTTTTGTGGTAGTACCTATTCCGTTTAGAGGAGGGACTATTACCGTTTTCTTGATCGCCGAAGCATTCAAAGTGCGTATGGGGGTTGATGTTGATTCAGCACGAACCACAGCAGCTTCCATCACGTATGTGATGAGATCGTGCGGCTCGGTATTAGGATTTTTCCATCCATTAAAATTTGGCGGGTAATGTGAAGGATACACCATAGGGGCAATGTAATCGAAATATGGAAGCGCCCGTTCGAGCACTTGCCCAATGTTAAGATCGTCGGTATTGATCGTAGTCATGCCAAATACGTCAGCGGACAACACCGCTCCGATCGGCTTCATTTCATTCTTAAGATAGACAAAAAAATGCTCGAGCGCCTCCTGCTTTTCCATGTTTTTCGTCCACGGATAATAAATATCGTTCATGGGACCATCGGACGGAAATCGGATGTAGTCATAATTTAATTCGTCAAAACCAAGCGCGTATGATTCTTTCGATAGAGCTACGATGTATTCCCAAAACGGTTTTGCGGATACATCGACAAAGGAAAGCCCCTTATTGTCTTTCCAGGTGGTTGAAGTGGCGCTTGCTTTAGTAATTGCAAGTTCTGGGTATCTTTTCGTGTAGTACGGATCTTGAAACACAGTAATGCGCCCGATACGATAGATTCCTTTTTCATAAAGCATTGCAAGAAATGCGCGCATGTCGGCAGCGCCACACTGTTCGGACACGCTGTCTCGTAATGCGGGATTATTGGTCGGAAACGAGATCTTTCCGCTGTAATCTTTGATGTCAATGACCACCGCATTAAGCTCCGTCTCTTCAATAAGCTTCACGAGCTTTGCGCGAAAATCAGGAGTCCCCACCACACACTGGCTCATGTAAACCGCTTTGAGTGGTTCTGGTGTTTTGATATGAAGCGTCTTGGAAGCGTTCCCTGTCTCATATTCTCCAAACAGCACAAATCCTGAAGCTCCAAATGTGGATGACGCGATATCCCCTAAAGAAAAAGATCGTCCCACGACTGACGGCGGGAGCATAGCAGTCCCAATACCAATAGCAACAAACGGAAGCAGTACAAACATTTTCCGTCTTACGATTACCGATCGGACATGAGACATGGATGCTGCGCGGTTACTCAACAATTTTCTCACCATCATTCGTGCGTCGTTTTGGACGAGGCATACCATTTTCAGTAAAGGTGTCAGCCGACTGCACCCGCTTTTCCGCCTCTTCAATACGCGAAGAATAGCGCCACAATAGTGCGAGCGATATGAGAATTACACCACAGAAAGTAAGCATGGTATCCTCCACAAATCCCGGGAATCCCGTATAGGGAGTGGCAGCAACCACAAGGCCGATTATGATAAGAAAAGTTTCCCTACTCATGAAGAAAGTATACACAGGAATCAATCGGAAGCGAAACCGTCGGGAGCGATGACGACCACACATTCACCTTTCTCTTTTGCTGGTTCTGCCACAATGGCGGCAAGAATATCACCAGGAGTTCCGGAGAGCACTTCCTCGTACATTTTAGTAAGCTCGCGACACACTCGTACTTCTCGTGCAGGAATGAGAGACTGAAGGGACTGGAGTGTTTTTTTGATTCGATGGGACGATTCAAAGAACACCATCGCACGCGCCTCAGCTGCTATAGTACGAAAAGCGGTTTCCCGACCCTTTTTATGAGGCAAGAATCCCATATAGACAAACTTATCAGTTGGAATACCGGCAACGGCAAGAGCGGCGGTCAGCGCAGAAGGACCGGGAATGATCTCAATGCGCGCATCCGTCAGTTGGCGGATGCGCGCCACCAATTCCCCTCCTGGATCTGACACGCCAGGCATCCCCGCATCAGTAACAAGCGCGATATGTTTACCTTCTTTAATGAGAGAAAGCATTCTTTCGAATTTTGCGTCTCCGGAGTGAGCATGAAAACTTATAGTTGGTGTGTCGATACCATACGTCCCCAAAAGTTTTTTCGTCGTCCGCGTGTCTTCGCAAGCAATTAGATCTGCCTCCCGTAATATCCGAAGTGCTCGAAGTGTGATGTCTTCGAGATTACCAATGGGTGTTGCGACAATAGAAAGTATTCCCATAGTTTCAGCCCTGTGTGATTTTTTCAGCGATCTTATAGACATCACCCGCACCCATGGTGATAAGCACGTCTGCAGTCTGTAGCCCGCAGTCTGTTGTAAGATAGGTGTATACGTCGTCGAGAGAAGAAAAAGCCCGCGCATCTTTTCCACGAGCACGAATATGTTCCGCAAGCGCCTCGCTTGTTATTCCAGAAATTGGCTCTTCGCGAGCTGCAAATATTGGCGCGACGATGACTTGATCCGCGTCGTCGAACGAAGCGGCAAAATCATTCATCAGATCACGAGTACGGGAATAAAGATGGGGATGGAAAACAACGATACGTTTTTTATCGGGAAACCTTGCCCGGACAGCCTCAAGAGTGGATCGAACAGCAGTTGGATGGTGCGCATAATCATCGTATACATCTGCACCATTTTTAGTCTTCCCCTTGTATTCAAATCTCCGCCAAGTGCCCCGAAATGTCTCAAGTGAATGATCAATGGCTGATTCAGAAATATCAGGAGCAAACGCTCGCACCGCCGCCTTGGCGGCGCGAGCGTTTGCCTTGTTAAATTCTCCAATCAACGTCAATTCCGGCACATGTTCTTTCGTGTAATCCACCACCTTAATATCAAGACGCCGCCCTAATAGCACGGATTCAATAACTGGGTCATTTGGGTTTGTTACCAAAACACCATGTAGTGGTAGCTTTTCTATTGCGTTACGAAACATATTTTTGAGTTCCTCGAGATTGAGGAAAAAATCAGTATGGTCCCATTCAACATTCGTCATTACTAATATGGAATAGTTGAGTTCAAGCACGTGATTGCGATATTCGCACGCCTCGACCACCAACAATTCATTATTTCCTAAAAGAAAATTACTGCCAAAATCAGCGACGAGAGAACCTATAATCGCAGTCGGCTCTTTTTTAGCTTCGTATAAAATTTTTGCCACCATTGCGGTCGTCGTTGTCTTTCCGTGTGTCCCCGTAACCGCAATCGTATGCATTCCTTTAGACACTTCTCCGAGAAATGTAAAATACGATGATTCGGGAATATTCCTTGTCCGCGCAAAAATACGCTCTGGATGATCGGCCAAAACCGCGTCACTATACACCAAGAGAGCGGTGTCGTCTGGAACTTTTCCTCCGCCGATAGCTACGGAAATTCCTTTTGACTCTAATAATTCAGTAACGAGTGAAGCGCTTCTGTCGGATCCAGACACATCAATTCCTTGAGCTTTAAAAAATTGGGCAAGCGCCGACATGCCAATGCCGCCAATGCCAACCATGTATACTTTTTTTGGCAACATCATATCCGAGACACAATAGCATTAAATTGTTCTCCCCTGTCATATTCGTTGGCAAACATCCCAAACGAAGCAAACGCAGGGGAAAATAACACAACGTCTCCATTCGTCGTTATATTTTTTGCTTCAATGACAGCCGACTCGAGGGAATCGTGGAGGGGGGCGTCAGGTAGTTGTGATACAATGCGATCCGTTCCCGTCCCTTTAAGCAGTATTACCTTTTTACACATTTCCCGCGACATGGTTATTACGGGAGATAGGTCTAATCCCTTGTCGGCACCTCCCATAATAAGCACGACATTTTTCTCTCCGTTTGGAGAGAGTGCTTGAATTCCTGCGATAGTAGCTTCTGGAGTAGTCGCGGTGGTGTCATTATAATACGCAACCCCATCGATTTCTCGCACACGTTCAAGACGCCCGGGCACCCCTTTAAAATTCACCACACCCTGATGTGTCGCATCTTCTGATGCGCCAAACGCCCGTGTCGCCAAAAGAGCGCACGCGGCATTGTATCGATTGTGTTCTCCGGGAATTTTAAGCTTCCATTCACGTGGCACATGGTTGGTTTTAGCGATGGTAACCTGTGAGCGAATATTTTTGCCGTACTTCTCTTTCAAAATGGTTGTCGCCTGTTCGCCCACAACAAGCGTGTCGGTTGAATCCTGATGCAAGAAAATTTCCGCCTTGTCGGCAAGGTACGCATCAAGATCATTGTGGTAATAATTCAGATGATCAGGAAAAAACGTGGTGAAAACAGCGATGTGAGGTGACAATTTCTCTTCACGAAATCCTTGCAACTGCCACGAATCGAGTTCGAGCACTCCCACAGGATTTGGCCTTGTGGTCTCTGGCAACAACGAGATGGTTGAAACGCCCTGCACATTCCCACCAAGGAGCACGGAATACCCATCGGCTTTTAGTATAGCGGCAATCATATGAGTAGTGGTCGTCTTTCCTCTCGTTCCAGTAATTCCAATGATGGGAATTTTGGAGAGTTTGGCAAACAATGCAGCAGACATGGTGACATGTGCGCCGCTTCGCCTTGCTTCTGTTACAAACGGAGAATCGTGTGGCACCGAAGGACCGACAATCACGATGTCGCGCCCACGAAAATCGTCTATTACATGTCCTCCTAAATGGAAAGTGATATGAGGAACGTCCCGTAACACGTCGATCGAGGGCTTGAGTTCTTCTGCACCCTTAATATCAGTGACGATAAGTTCTGCTCCCATCTGGGCAAAAAACCGAGCGTCTCCCACGCCCCGACCAAGAAGTCCCAACCCCATAAGAGTAATGCGCTTCCCCTTAAAAAAATTCTTGTATTCGGCACTCATTTATTTATCATGCGCCACGAACCTGTTTCCTTCAAGGAAGTAGGTTCGTGGCGCACTACCTAATGTTTTTTGATATGGATAAGCAATACGCATGGAGGCCACTTACTACCAAGACTGTGTGGGCGTGGGGAGATTTGAACTCCCAAGTCTTTCGACATACGCTTCTGAGACGTACGCGTATACCAGTTCCGCCACGCGCCCTCAATCAAGAACAATTACATGCTTTCTGTGGGCATACTACGATGAAATGACTAGGATTTAAAGCGTACGATAACACGCAAGGACATGAATACCGCGCCACCAATGCAATCGATAAGTGTATCTGGGTGCTTCTGTGTCAGACAATATCTTTCACCAATCATCTAACCCGCGCGGCATCGCGACCCATAACCCAAAACAAACATGAGCAAGGATCATGGGATGTATTTGGATATTCAATGAAGTATCTCCCGTATATGCAGATACATGCGCGCAAAAAAGTTAGACGTAGTCTTGATCATTGAGACAACACCGTCTCTCCGGCAGAAACATCAAACATTTCCTCCGCACTTCCGCCCTGAACCACGATCTCAAAAAATCTCTTCTTGCCAAGACCAGAACTTCCCACAATTAAAGCGGCGGATTTGTCAGGAACATCTTTGAGTCTTTCAAAATAGGGAACGTCTTTGAACTTGTCTGAAAGACGAAGTTTTTCTTTTTGCATGTCTTCTTGCACTAAGGTGGTCTTACAATTTCCAAAATTATCAATCCACCACACGACTGGCGGCGCGTCAGGAATAGTTTCGATAGGCAGGTCTTCTCCTGTTACGGTTCCCCCGTGATAAAGATATGTGGCAATACGCGGCAAAAAATCAAAACTTCGAAATTGTGTTCTCGTGATGAAGTCCTTTACGTCGTTCTGCAAAGCGCCGCCGGCGATAAGTTGATCCAGCGTGTTTGGTATATCGAGAACGGTGATATGTTTTGTGAGTTCGAATTTTTTAACGAGAGATAGCGTGCATCCGTCCACGCTTGCTAGCACAAGAATCTTTTTATGCCAAAAAAATCCAAATGGTGTTCCGTTTGGCCATTTTTTTGCTTTGCCATTTCTGGGAGCCACGTTAACGAGAATGACGCCCGGATTATCTTCAATGGCATCCAGAATATCAATGATATTTCCCGCGGCCTGAATATCGCTCGCAACACCCACAAAAGAGACGGGACCATGCAAAAACGAGCTTGCTCTAGACACCTGTCTGCCTATGGCATTTGCATCTCGGCAATCGTTTATAATTGTTATATTCATCATATTTTGACTGGCTAAAATAAAGGGATTTTCTCGCGGTCGAATTTCTGTGCGAGTACCAGGATTCGAACCTGGGACCTCGTCATTATCAGTGACGCGCTCTAACCATCTGAGCTATACTCGCAAATTCGTATCGAAAATGTAGCAAAAATGCGATCTAAACACAACGCGGCTTCGCCATATTAATATGGCGAAGCCGCGTTGCTGCACACAGACCATCCTCTCTCTTGTTCCGTTCAAACACCAGTGCCGGTACGCATATCCGACCTCTGTCTATTTACATAGACAAGCGAGCATAGTGAAGGGACCAATGCTATTGCCCTTCTGTCCTCGATCGAGGGACAGATCGACCGGTAAGTCCTTATTCACATTTGGAACAGGACCTTTCCGATTTGGATTAATTCCACGAACAGCTTCCGCTACCCGTGCCTTGTTACGACTTACTCCCTGTCATCGAACTTACCGTAGGCCCACATAAAGTGAGACTTCGGGTACTTCCGACTCCCTTGAGTTGACGGGCGGTGAGTACAAGACTTGAGAACGTATTCACCGCGGTATGGCTGACCCGCGATTACTAGCGATTCCAGCTTCATGAGGTCGAATTGCAGACCTCAATCCGAACTAGGGGGCCGTTTATAAGGATTTGCTCCGGCTTATGCCATTGCGTCCCGTTGTCGGCTCCATTGTATGATGAGTGCAGCCCAAGGTATCAGAGGGACATGCTGACCTGGCGTCATCCCCACCTTCCTCCCCAAACGGGGCAGTCTCGCCTGACACATGTAACAGGCAATAAGGGTTGCGTTCGTTACCCCACTTAAGGGAACAATTCAAACCACGAACTGACGACGGCCATGCATCACCTGTCTAACTGCCCGAAGGCCCTTCACCTTTCGGCGAAAGTTCAGCTAGATTTCTAACCTTGGTGAGGTTCTTCGTTTACCGACGAATTAAGCCTCATCATCCACCGCTTGTGCAAGTCCCCGTCTATTCCTTTGAGTTTTAAACTTGCGTTCGTACTACCCAGGCGGCTCGCTTAACGCGTTAGCTTCGCCTCAGAGAGGGTCGATACTCCCTGAAGCCAGCGAGCAACGTTTAGGGCGTGGACTACTGGGGTATCTAATCCCATTCGCTACCCACGCTTTCGTGTTTCAGTGTCAGGAATGTGCCAGTACGCTGCCTTCGCATTCGGTGTTCCCCTAGATATCAACGGATTTCACCCCTACACCTAGAGTTCCACGTACCTCTCACATCCTCAAGTTATGCCGTTTCCTTCGCGGATCCTCAGTTAAGCCGAGGGGTTTAACGAAAGACTAACATAACCACCTACACACCCTTTACGCCCAGTGATTCCGGATAATGCTTGGGGCCTCTGTATTACCGCTCCTGCTGGCACAGAGTTAGGAGCCCCTTATTCATGAGGTAATGTCAATAACTTCTTCCCTCATAAAAGACCTTTACACCCCGAAGGGCTTCATCAGTCACGCGGCGTCGCACCGTCAGGCTTTCGCCCATTGCGGAATATTCTCGACTGCGGCCATCCGTAGATGTAGGGACCGTATCTCAGTTCCCTCGGTGGGGGTCAGCCTCTCAGCTCCCCTAAACGTCATAGCCTTGGTGAGCCATTACCTCACCAACAAGCTGATATTACGCAGGCCTCTCCCAAAGCGAATTGCTTCTTTGGTGTCTCCACAACATCGGGGATTACCCCGCCTTTCGGCGAGCTATACCCGACTTTGGGGTGAGTTCCTACGTGTTACTACCTCGTCTGCCACTGGTCTTGCGACCCGTTCGACTTGCATGCCTTATCCACGCCGCCAGCATTCATCCTGAGCTAGGATCAAACTCTAACAAAAAACTGGTTCTTACTATTTAACGTCTCATTCGCATGAGACGCGAGAACGGAACAAGAGAGAACATAGTTTCTCTTATTTTCTCGATTAGTGTGCATTTCCATATTCAGTTTTCAACGAGCAGTACCAAATTACCCGCCGGGTTTTCCTCCCGGCCGCGGATTAAAAACCCGCACAATTCGGTAGTGGAGGCATTCTACCTTCCTCCCATCAAAGAGTCAACCCCCAGTAATATGATCCGTTCGTTAAGGTATGGGGAGAAAGACATGCCAGTGGTCGATAATCAAAAATTCATATATTCTATGACACATGCAACATACGCCTGTTATCGTATCTGTGGGAGGATCGCTTATAGTGCCAGAGAATATTGATACAATGTTTCTCAAAAATCTAAGGAATCTCGTTGTTGAAGAGGTGTCGAAGGGCACCAATTTTATTATCATAGTCGGCGGTGGAAAGACGGCACGATACTATCAGGACGCCGCAAAGGAAATCTATGCCCTCGACAGAGAAGATCTCGACTGGCTGGGCATCCATTCAACCCGCCTTAATGCGCATCTTGTGCGAACCGTGTTTCGGGACATCGCGCATCCTGTCATCGTGACCAATCCTGACGATGTGCTGGATGTTCCAAAAAACACGCATCTTGTGATTGCAGCCGGATATCGTCCAGGAGCTTCGACCGATCTTCGCGCCATTCAAATCGCCGAACGAAGAGGTGCGAAAAACGTAATCAATCTTTCTAATATTGATTACGTGTATACAGCCGACCCAAGAAAAAACCAGAATGCAGAAAAAATTGAACGCATTACATGGGCTGATTTTCGAAAGCTGATTCCAGAGGAATGGGACCCGGGTCTTTCATCTCCCTTTGATCCTGTCGCGGCAAAAGAAGCAGAGCGTCTTTCGCTCGAGGTAGCCATTATGAATGGAGCACATCTCAACCGATTGAGCAACTACCTTAATGGAAAACCTTTTGTGGGAACAATTATCGAAAAATAGTAATCCTCTGCAGGATACGCAATGGCGTGACGTAATAAATCACTTTTTAAAAAAACGTATATAAATTCTTTCTGCGTCAAGATCGCTAATAACATGTCTGACTGCTTCGAATGTTGCACGGGCCCGTGCATGGTTTCCAAGGAGAATGTCAGCCTCTATGGTAATCTCAAGACCGTTCGCTAACAGTCTTTTAACTTCCTCTAAGTTCTCCCCCTTTCTAGCCATTGCAATAATATGCTCTGCCATATTTGCAGAGCCTTGTATTTGCTGCATCGCCTCTGCCGCGTTAATAATTTCTTTTGCATTAGACGATCCTGCTTGTACCTCCTCAGCAGCAACGCCAGCAGCAACGCCAGCAGCTAAAACAGCGCCACGAATCCATCGTCGTCCTTTTCCTTCTCCTCTTCCTTCTCCTTTTCCTTGTTCTTGTTTTGGATTTATTTCCCCCAGACTAGGGTTCTCCATTTGATTTTCAATTCCCATGCTGTATGTTATACAAAAGATATCTTATGCAATCAATATCTCTTATAGCAAAGTATACCCTATACTTTCAGTTTTTGGCATATCGCTTCAAGTTCTTCGTATAATTCCGATATCGTACCATTATTCAAAATATAAAAATCGGCCGCTTCAATAGCCGCCGTAAGATTGTTTTCATCAGGATTCTCCGATGCCATTTCTTTCGCCTGCTCCTTCACAAATTGTTCGTAGGTAACATTGTCCTTGGCGCTCCCGCGTTTTGAGATGCGTTCATAGCGAATCTGCAAATCTGCATCGACGGCAATGACAATCCCGCCTTTCTCTTTTATAAATTCGACTTCTGCTTTTGTATGCTGCGGTTCAATCACCACGTGCGCGTCGTCTCCTGTTTGAGCGCTCGCGCGAGCGTACACCGCTTCCATAAGGGCGGTAGGATTCTTTGCCCGATATTCATTCGCGATATTCCGCCTTGCCGTCCGGTCTGGAGTAAGACCGCGCGAGACAGCTTCTCCCGCTAAAAAATCATCGGATACCGCATAGTGCTTAAGTCCTCTCTGCATAAGATACTCAACAACCGTTCCTTTCCCTGCCCCAAGAGTGCCTGTAATTCCGATTATCATGTTCTTTTGCTCCTTCGTTGCCATGTTTCAATGGTAACCAGGAGCGGCGCGGCGAGGGCGATTGATGAATATGCGCCCGACGCAACGCCAGCAATGAGCGCGAGTGCAAAAAGTTTCGTTGATTCCCCACCGAAAAAGTAAATGGCCACGAGCGCGATCATAGTGGTCACTGACGTATTAATTGACCGTGCGTACGTTTGAGACAACGAGCGTCCTACTAATTCCTCGAATGGCTCTTTTCGATCAGCTTCTTCATTCTTCCTTAAATTTTCTCGAATGCGGTCAAAAATAATGACCGTGTCGTTAATGGAATACCCGAGCGTTACCAAGAGCGCAGTCAAAAAGAGTGCATCGACCTCAACCCCCGCAAAATATCCGAGCACGGAAAACAAGCCGATTGGAACAATGACATCATGCAGCAACGATATGAGTGTGAGTGCTGCGTATTTCCATGAGGAAACTGGTTTTGAAACACCTCGAAATGCCCATGCGACATAGAGCAGAATCGATAGTATGACGACCGCGACCGCAACGACTCCTTTAGAGCGAAGTTCGGCGCCGATAGTTGGACCAATTGATGTGTAGCGTTTTTGTTCTACCACTGCTTCGCCGCCGCCTGACAACGCGGTTACGACTGCCACGCGCTCGTCTTCAGTTAAATCGCGTGTGCGAAGAATATATCCCGCATCCCCGGATTCACGAAGAGAGAAAGTGCCAATGGGTATTTTTGAGATGTTCGCCGATACGTCTGTCGCAGATGGACGTCCGTTTGGGTACTCGATCTCAAGGAGTGCGCCGCCGGTGAAATCAATGCCGAATCGTAAACCGAACAACAGAGTACACGCCAAAGCAATCACGATCATCGCACCGGAAAAAATGTAGAAGTATTTTCGATAGAGGACGACGTACATATGATTTATTTTGAAAATCCAATACCAAATAACCAACGGATTACGCGCCGATCTTCCATAAACGAGAAAGCGAGTAGTAAAGTGCGCGTGATCGAAATGGCACTCACCATTGAAAGAATAACGCCGATAGAGAGGGTAAGCGCGAATCCTTCGACGAGTGAAGATCCGAACCAAAACAGCACAATGCCCGCGATGATGGTGGTGGCATTGCCGTCTCGAATAGCAAGCCAAGCACGCGCAAATCCTTCTTCTGTCGCACGTTTCAGCGTTTTTCCCGTCTGAAGTTCTTCTTTAAGGCGTTCGAAAATAATCACGTTTGCATCAACCGCCATACCAAGGGAAAGAATGAAGCCGGCGATACCTGCCCCCGTCAATGTAATCGGCACAAGTTTTACAATAGCAAGCATCATCGCGGCATATATCAAAAGCGACAACGCTGATACAAGTCCCGGAAGCCGGTACCACAGAATCATAAAACATCCTATCGCCACAAATCCAACAATGGCAGCAAACACGAGCGCAGAGAGAGTTTCCGTTCCAAGCGTCGCGCCGATGGTGTTTGTGCTGATGAGTTCAATCGGAACAGGAAGCGCTCCAAACGAGATACTCGTTGCAAGGCTCCGCGCCTCCTCGGCTGTAAATCCGCCCTCAATAGATGCCCTGCCGTCGAAGATTGCTTGGCGAATAAAAGGATCAGACAATAGTGTTCCGTCGAGGAAAATAGCAAGCTGACTTCCCACGTTGTTTTTTGTAATCTCGCCAAAACGTTTAGCGCCCTCGGAATCAAAGTTCAACAAGACCGACGGCTCAGAAATTCCTACGCCCCCTGTGCCATTTGAAAATTGCACCGAAGCTCCCGTGACAAATCGTCCGGTAAGACCGGTATCAGTGTACGTCGGCACACCGTCAGAGCCAGGCAGTCCCACAAGCTTAAATTCAAGTACGGGAGTTTCCCCTATTTGTCGAATGGCTTCATTCACATCAGTAATCCCTGGAAGTTCAACAATAAGCCGGTTTTCAGGATTACCAGACGATAACACGCTCCCGCGTTCCACTTGTACCAACGGCTCCGACACACCAAAAAGATTCACCCGACGCTCAATTATGTCACGAAGTGCATCCATGGATGCGGCGACTTCAGAAATTGCAAGTGACGAAGTGTCCGCACGATACACCAAGTGCGTGCCTCCGACCAAATCAAGCCCGAATTTAAAAGGAAATCGAGTATTCGAAACAGATTCGGATGAAAAGACAAAATAGCCAACAGCAATGCCAAAAATCAAGAGGAGTGCCGCTGAAACTCGTACGTTCCACATATGTGCCGATAGTATACCCCTTTGTCATTCCATATCAACAGACCCTCTCCGACTCAAAAAAAACGGCGTCCGTGATCACAAACAATGGCGAATTCCTATTCAGGATATATGCGGGCTTTTGCTATGCACACGATACAAAGAAATACTTTTATGTATCAGGGGTCGTATCTAATGCAATTGCGAAAGAAACAGATTCTTAAATATGAGAGCTACGGTAATAGGACCGATACCACCCGGAACAGGCGTCATTAAAAAAGCCTTTCCGGCGCACGCGGGATCGGCGTCTCCTACAAGTTTTCCAGCCTCTTCACTAGTCCCCGCGTCGATAATTATCACATTATCCCGAACCATGTCGGGAGTGAGAAGCCCGGGAACTCCTGCACCCAGGACCACAATATCGGCAGATTTCGTAACTGCTTTTACGTCCGGTGTTTTTCGGTTCACCACGGTCACCTGTGCTCCCATTTTTTCAAACCAACATGCCGCTGGCTTTCCTACTAACATACCGCTCCCCACCACCACAACCTCTTTCCCATAAACAATGATGCGGTGTCGCGTAAGCACTTGATCAATAGCGCCAACCACAGGCGGAAGCAGTTTTGATGTGCCAGCGAAAAACCTTGCGCTCGCTTCTTCACCGAGAAGGTCAACGTCTTTTTCATACGGCACGGCATTTCGCACTGTCTGTATAGCGATTTGAGGTGGCATTGGTGACTGCACGATAAGGCCGTCATGCAATGACTTGGTGTCATTAATATGCGAAACAATGTCATCCGTAGTACTCTTCCCTTCAAAGTCGTATCGAACAAACGAGACGCCAATGTTCTCAGCCATCTTTTTTTTCATTCCTAGAAATTTTTCAATCGCCAAATGCACATCGGAAGGAAGTCCTTCAAGCATGGTGTACACTCCAAGCGACAACGATCGTCCAGAGCGCTGGAGCGTCAGGGTAAGTTCTTCTTGAATCGCACGTGCGATGCCGCGACCGTCCACAATCATATGTCGAAATGAAAGTTAAGATATCTATACGTACTATGGTTTAACGCGATTCTTTTGGCACAACATACTCATACCGTCCTGCCGTCAAACGAAACGCGTCAATCGACTGGTAACGATATTGGTATCCATACATCCGGGTTATTTTACTTCCGTTAACATGGATCGGATAAGAATATCCACGCCAACTTCCTGGGGAAGTTGGGATGCGCCCTCGCGTCACATGCCACATGATAAAAAAGGCAAGGCGAACCATCCAGGGGCGAATCGGAACAGTGCGTTTTCCAACCGCTGCCGCCATGTCTGCGCCAAGCACAGGAAGGCCAGGGGGGGCAGCATTAAATATCTCGAAAGTTTCTTTGGTTTTGGTAAACGCGAGAAGTGCGGTGATATCAGTAATGTCATCTTCATGAACGTACTGACGAAGCCATCTTGGCGTTACAGGAACAAATGACACCCATAAGGAAATTAACGTATACAAAAATGATTTCTCCTTTGAGAGGCTGCCAGAAAGCGCCGATTGAAGTCCAAATCTAATACGGGAAAAACGTCCGCGGGGTCCGGTGATTGCAGCGGGTCGAATAATATAAATTCGCTTCGGTCCAATTCTTTTGTTTTTCGAGCGTTCATATCGCTCTTTCAAATGGGCTTCCGCGATCCTTTTTTCCTCGGCATACAAATATTCTGATTCTCGAAACGGTTCTTCCTCAGTATACTGATGGTCGATCGTATTCTCTGGAAACGCCCCGTACGACGCAACTGTTGAAAAATGAATGAGCGTTGTGACAGACGATTCGGAAAAAGCAAAATCAAATACCGCGTCCGAACCCTCAATGTTCCATTTCCACTCCAGCTCGCGATTGCCATAGAGTTCGCGAATCTGCCATGCGGTATGGATAACGACGGAGGGAGCATGCGCACGTATTTTTTCTTGCCAAGTGCCATCAGACGTATTCGCTTGCACCCAGATTACCTTTGGATTGCGAGATACTAACTCCGGTATTGGTTCTTTGTCGAGCGCGACAATCTTTGCCACATCGTCGCGCTTAGAAAATTGATCAATGAGCATGGCGCCCACATACCCTGCTCCTCCTGTAATACATAGAGTAGTGCTCATAACATAATGATACGGCGCGATTCAAACTTTACCCCAAGCCGCTCAAGCAGTGTGCGTACCGTTCGAAGTGCGATAGAGATATCGAGCAAAAAGGAGCGGTTCTTGATGTAATACAAGTCATAGGCAAGCCGCACCTTTGACTCTTCGAGCGATTGCGGACTAATACGCCCCGGAGCATATGCCTGATGTGTCTGTGCCCATCCGGTAACACCCGGTTTAACAACGTATCGAATGGGGTAATAAGGAATGGTTTCTTCAAGTCGTGTCGCAATGCCTATAATATCATTCCGTGGCCCGACAAGAGACATCTCTCCAATCAAAATATTCCATGCCTGGGGTAATTCATCGAGAGACGTTTTTCGTAAAAAATACCCAACGCGAGTAGGAATATTCTTGTTTTCCCCTTCCCATACCCCCGAGTCATTTTGCATACGGGTACGAAATTTATACACCCGAATACGGCTATTATGAAGCCCAAGGCGATCCTGTCTGATAAAAACAGCGCCGCCGTCATCAAATTTTATCGCAAGCGCAATAAAAGGATACGCGACAAGACACAGCAATCCGAGTAACAAGGCTCCGATGATATCAATGCCTCGTTTGGCTATATCGTAGACTATGTGCGATGACAATGTGATTTGTTCAAGAAACCAAGTGTATTTGAAGAACGAGAGTGGAACTCGACCAAAAATATCTTCGTATACTTTTGCCGCATCAAAGAAAGAGAATTTTGTATCGAGAAGCGTGAGATTGAAAACGAGCGGCAGTAATGGAGTTATACGCTCGTTTCGAGTGTCCGCGACGATAGTAGAAACCCTTTCCCTCTCTATGACTTCAAGAAGAGCGTTCCCTTCAGCATGCTTGTTGCTCTGTTTGCCTTGATGTTCACCAAATCGAATAAATTCAAAATTGTAGCGAACATGGGTATTCACTTCAAAAAACAGTTCCTCGATTTCAGACCCTTCGCCAATTAAAAGTACCCGTTCGCGATGGCGTGGAAGAATCCCTGGGTATATACGGAGACGCCACCACACGATAAGTACCGAGGACATGACGAGATAAATGAACAGGACTGTCTTCGGTGCTATCCCGATGTTCGGCATAACAAAGAAAAGCATCGCGGCAAGCACCACATTGATGAATTGAGTTGAAACTATGCGAGACGGTAATTGGCTTTTCAAAAAAAGAGTCTGTTTATCATAGAGACCCACGATAAAAAAAATTCCAATCCATAGCAGAAAAAGTCCAGAAAAAGGTTTGATATGAAGGAGGAGCGTGCTGCTTGAAGGGATTTCGAAGGAACGTAACACAAGGGACAAATACAAAGCACCGACAAAGCAAGCCACGTCACCAACGAGGAGCAGGACGATCTCAAATCGATTGTGGGTATGCATAGGAAGGTATTATGTCCTTCACACCATACAACACCTGAGACCTTTCGCAAGTTGTATACTGACGTTATGGAAGGCAAACAGAAAATAATGTACATGGTCACTAAGTCGAACTGGGGGGGTGCTCAACGCTATGTATACGACCTGGCGACACATCTTAGCTCTAAGGGTTTTGAGGTTGTGGTAGTACTTGGAGGGACAGGTCCATTATACGAACGCTTGAAAGAGCGTGGCATTCGAACGATTTCTCTAGAGAAATTACACTACGACGTACCCATGCTGAAAGATACATGGTCGATGATTAATCCCATACGCGTAATTCGATCGCTCATACGAGAATTACAGGTGCTTGTCGCACTTATCCGGCTACTTCAATCTGAGCGCCCCCATATACTCCATATTAATAGTTCAAAAATTGGGGGACTTGGCGCATGCGCCGGCCGTTTGGCGCGAGTCCCCCGTATCATTTTTACTGCCCATGGATGGGCGTTTAATGAAAGTCGCTCCAAAGCAGTACGTGAAGTCATTCGTTTTTTGCATTGGATGACTGTGCTACTGGCACATCACACTATTCTTGTCTCAGAAGCATTAGCTGCACCCATGATCGCACTTCCTGGATGCAAAAACCGCATGCGGGTAATTCATCTTGGAATTATTACCCCTGATACATTACTCCAAAAAGATATGGCGCGCGACGCATTAACACAGCGCGCTCCTGCACTGCAGCAAATACAGAAAAATGCGACGTGGATGGTGACGATCGGAGAACTCATTCACACAAAAGGCATTGATGTGGCTCTTCGCGCAGCAAAAGAGATTTCAAAGATTGAGACGTTTGTGTGGTGTTTTATTGGCGACGGAGCCGACCGAGCTCGATTTGAAAAACTTCGCGATTCACTAGGCCTCACTCATCAATGTATTTTTTTGGGACACATTAAAGATGCGGCCACCTATCTTCCCGCCTTCGACGTGGTAGTGCTGCCTTCTCGATCAGAAGCATTCGGATATGTGCTCCTTGAGGCAGGAATCGCCCGTGTTCCAATCATTGCCGCACATGTGGGAGGAATACCTGAAATACTACAAGAAGACGCTCCATGCGGAATATTGTTTCCAAAAGAAGATTCGACGGCGCTGGCACACGCAATCACACATCTCTGCCATGCCACGCATGCGCGACACATGATGAGTAGTGCGTTCGCCGAACGAGTAGCAACCGCCTTTAGCTTTGAATCTATGATCAAACAAACCATTGCGGTATATACCAATGGACGGTAATCGTTAAGAAATGAGCGGCCGCTCAAATTCTTTTGAATCAAGGATCTCATGTCCAGAATCTCCCTTATGCAGCCCTCGGCTATGCCGAGAAAGAGCCATGACGATCCCAAGGGCAAAATACTCGGTCATAAGATGAGAACCGCCGTAGCTCATGAAAGGAATAGTGACTCCCGTAACAGGGAGAAGCCCGATATTCATCCCGATATGAATAGTGAGGTGACTTAAAAACAAAATTGCTACACCACACGCCAACAATGTTTCGAAATTTGATACGCTATGAAGCGCCAAACGGAGAAGTCTCCATACCACCACTCCGTAGAGCATCACAAGCATGGTGGCACCAACAAATCCCCACTCTTCCGCAAAGGCAGCAAAAATGAAATCTGTTTGGTACTCGGGAAGAAACTGGAGTTTTGACTGTGTGCCGTATCCGATTCCCTTACCAAACCACTCTCCTGAACCCACGGCAACTGTCGACTGGTAGGCGTTATAGCCAGCACCCTGAAGATCGGTCAGAGGATGGAGAAAGCTAATAATCCGTTCTTTCTGATAATCTTGAAATACAAACGTCCATATGAGTACCACCCCAACAAATCCGATGCCAAGCAGCGCAAACACGTGACGTTTCGATATTCCAGAAAGCAGCATCATGCCAAACCATACCCCTCCAACGATCACCGCGGAACCGAAATCAGGCTCAAGAAGAATGAGGAGGGCGATAAGTCCTGCGTACCAACCAGATACCAGCACATGTCGAATATTTGCAATTTCTATGTGGCGTCTTGAAAAATATTTGGCAAGCAAGATAATAAGCGCAAGCTTCGCAGGATCCGATGGTTGGACCACAAAAAACCCAAAATCAAACCAGCTTTGCGCACCTTGTATCACTTTGCCGACAACCAGAACCGCGATCAGTGCAATAACAACCGAGCTGTAAAGAATTACCACGGTATTGGTTCGCTTCAAGAAACGAAGATCGATAGCCGATGTAATAAGCGCCACAAGGACACTAAGTACAATCCAGATTGTTTGACGTGCAAAAAAAGAATCGTTCGCAGTGAATGAGTACATGGTAACAAGACCGAGGAGCGAAATGCAGATCGCCGACAAAAGCAGTGGCCAGTCAATAGTGGCGCGATTAAGCAACCGAGAAAACCAATCGAATACCATATATACGTCTAAAGAGGAATCTTCACAATGACCTCAATACGAAGAGCCGTAGTGGTTGAGAACGCGGCCGGCCACGTAAACACAACCGGGCGAGATGAATGAGGGGAAAAAACTGGTATTTCGGTTTTAGATGCAGCAATAGCGTTGCTTGAACGATCATACACAATCGCAACTACTTCGACGTCTCGATATGAGTCAACAGAATTATTTCTAAGCTCAGCAGTAACCCGTGGATGATCTTCCGGACTGATAAGTGTCTTTTCCTCAACTTCAATCGTCGGTTTTGAAGCCGAAGTGGCAACAAAACGTTTTGTCGCAGTAAATCGAAAAAAGGTGCGTTCGGGAACACGAGTACCCGTTTGAATAGCAGGTTCGAATATGGGAGTTGCGCCATTTGTAGAAAGCGTCACTTCTCCACGACGTTCAGCAATGAGCACATTCTTATTGTCATACAGCTCAAAGATATATGGCAAATCTCGTACAGTAGCCGTAAAGTTAGTGTTTTCAATATACGCGACGGCATTGTACACGCCATCTGCTACCTTAAACGAACGGCTCCACAAAATATCAAGATCGTTTATCTCGGAAAGACAAAGTATTTGGCATACACCGCCGCAATCAATCCCCCGTTCATCTTGATTTTGCAATCCATCAACACACGATGGGTCCTCTTGAAAGATAAGATAGAGAGGAATACCAACAAGCGCCGAAACAAATAACGCTGTTCCAGCAAGATACATGAGTTTTCGACCAAGTGCCCACGGCATACTGTTAGTGTACTCCGTTATTTAAAAACTACTACCATTACTATTCTGTTGCCAGCATAAAAATATTTAGCCCCCCGCGAGCGTGCAAGGAGAAAGGTTCTACAGAGACCGAGCTAGGGGGTTATCCCTGTCCAAGTCTTCGCATCTTTCTTCCTTCAACTCGCACTGCTCGCGGGGAAGCTACCCGGCGGCACTCATCCTTCTTGGTGATGAGAAGGTCTCATGCCAAGTACCCACAGACCCCCTGAGTATTGAGGGCTCTTGCGGACACCGAGCAACACGACCCCCTCTCATTGCAAGGAGAGGCTTTGCCGGAAGGCGCCTCCCAAACCCCCGTTGTGGGGCGGGTCTGGGCACAAGGACAGAAAGGAGAAATTTCCCTCCCTGCCTGTCCTTAGACTGGCTGAAAGATATTTATCACGAAAAATAGGTTTGTCAAAATCTACCTATGGAAACTCCCCTTGTTGTTGAAGTTTAGTGTAGTAGACGTTTTCCATACGAAACCAAAGATACGTGGGTGTAATACCGGTGATTCGACGGAGCTTCACAGTGTTTATGTCGTTTGTAGATATTGTTCCTAGCATTTACCTACTCTCCCCTTTCGAGTACCATCGGCTCAAGAGAGCTTAACTGCCGTGTTCGGAATGAGAACGGGTGTTTCCTCTCCGATAAAACACTAGGAACAATAGCCGCAAAATATCACTATTGAAATTTCAAAACTAGGTAAAAAAATTTTTAGCATTCTCACTCGAACAAATCAACAAAACACCCACGCGCGCGGCTTGTAAACGCCCTCGTGCGAAGAAACAACTTTGGCGAATTAGTACGTCTCGGCGAAACACATTACTGTGTGTATACCTAACGCCTATCAACCTACTCATCTCGTAGGGGCCTCAACGATTCCTAATCTTGAAGCTGGCTTCCTGCTTAGATGCTTTCAGCAGTTATCCATTCCCGACATAGCTACTCGGCAATGCTTTTGGCAAAACAGCCGATACACCAGAGGTCAGTTCACTCCGGTCCTCTCGTACTAGGAGCAAATCTTCTCAAGAATCAACGCCCGCGACAGATAGAGAACCAACCTGTCTCACGCATATACCCTTCTATTACTAGAAGTATGGACTGTAACTTCACCGGTTCTCGGTGGTCAACATTCAGTCTCTACGGGCTTCCCGATATTTTAACAATGAATGCGTGCATCCTATTGCTTAAAAATCGAAATTCCCTCGGTATTACCCCGTGTTGTCACGTCGGGTTTTACCGATACCAGTTGACGTATGCACCGTACATTCCTGTACTGTGCCGCCGTGATTGATGTCTTTTCGAATATGATGGTTCAATTCACATTCTCCTCGGGTTCAAACTGTTCAAATGCCGAATTTCAGCATCTGAACGGTTTGAACCCAGCTCACGTACCTCTTTAAATGGCGAACAGCCATACCCTTGGGACCTTCTCCAGCCCCAGGATGAGGTGAGCCGACATCGAGGTGCCGAACTCCGCCGTCGCTATGGACGCTTGGGCGGAACTAGCCTGTTATCCCCAGGGTAACTTTTATCCGTTAATCTCCGGCCGCATCTAACGCGTACCGTCGGTTCACTAGACTCTGCTTTCGCATCTGCTCGGCATGTACGCCTCGCAGTCAAGCCCTCTTATGCTCTTACACTATCGGCACGGTTTCCATTCGCGCCTAGAGGACCTTTAGACTCCTCCGTTACTCTTTAGGAGGATGTCGCCCCAACAAAACTGCCCACCACGCAATGTCTCGGTTTCGTTTTTCGAAACCGGTTAGACAATACCGTCAATCAGAGTGGTATTTCACTGACGAGTCCATGATTCCCGAAAGAATCACTTCAACCTCTGCCACCTATGCTACGCAGACAAACCGTATTGCCAATACGAAGTTGCAGTAAAGCTCCTGGGGTCTTTCTGTCTACTCGCGGGTAACCGGCATCTTCACCGGTATTGCATTTTCACCGAGCTACTCCCCGAGACAGTTCTCAAGTCGTTACGCCATTCGTGCGCGTCGGAACTTACCCGACAAGGAATTTCGCTACCTTAGGACAATTATAGTTATTGCCGACATTGACCGGGGCTTACATAGTCCAGCCGAATACCTTACGGCACTCGACCCTCCATGGTTGACCTTCCGGCATTGGTCAGGCGTCACCCCCTATACTTCCTCTTACGAGTTTGCAGGGAGCTGTGTCTTTGATAAACAGTCGCCTGAGAAACTTTCGCTGCGGCCCCACACCAACTTTGGTATCGTTGCATTGTGTTTCAAAAATGTTTGCTGCAAAATCACGTCCACCAGCGTAAATTGTTCACGCTGCCTGGCGTTGATTGTGCAATCAAAAACACAATACCAAAGTTGGTGTGGGGCAGGCCTTATCCCGAAGTTACGGCCGCTTTTTTGCCGAGTTCCTTGGGGAGCTATCACTCGTTCGTCTTGGTCTTCTCGACCTTTGCCACCTGTGTCGGTTTACGGTACGAATTCCGCGTTATTAATCATAGAGGTTTTTCTTGGGAAGCTCTTCAAAAACATCAGTCCGACCGAAGTCGAACCTTTCGACAGGAACGAGTCTTGCGCTATCCGGATTTTCCTAAATAGCAACTCTTATCCAATCGACATCAATCCAATAAGATGCGTCTTCTTGTGTCTTCCGTCCCCCCATCGAATAACGTGGAAGTTACGGAATATTAACCGTATGTCCATCAGGTACGGCATTCGCCATCCCCTTAGGATCGACTAACCCTTCGCTGATCATCATAGCGAAGGAAACCTTGGCATTTCGACGGGCAGGATTCTCACCTGCCTTGCGGTTACTCGTGCCGACATTTGCACTTCTTAATGCTCCAGAGTTGGTCTCCCTTCTCCTTCATCGCGATTAAGAACGCTCTCCTACCACTGTACTGTATCGAAATAAAGTACAATCCGCAGTTTCGGTACCATGTTTAAGCCCCGATCATCTTCGGCGCAAGATCTCTCGATGAGTGAGCTGTTACGCTTTCTTTTAATGGTGGCTGCTTCTAAGCCAACATCCTCATTGTCTAAGAAATCTCACCTCCTTGTGATGCACTGAACATGGATTTAGGGACCTTAACTGGCGATCTGGGCTGTTTCCCTTTCGACCTGTGAAGCTTAGCCCCCACGGTCTAACTGCCATGCTGTTAAGCTCTTGGTATTCGGAGTTTGATAGGATCAACGAGATTTCTCCCTGTTTGACCCTTCCAGTGCTCTACCCCCAAGAGGAACACATGACGCCAACCCTAAAGCTGTTTCGGAGAGAACCAGCTATTACTAGATTCGGTAAGCTTTTCACTCCAACCCACAAGTCATCCGATGGCGTTGAACAACCAACCGGTTCGGGCCTCCCGCCGCCTTTCGGCGACGTTCACCCTGCTCATGGGTAGCTCATCTAGATTCGGGTCTTATGCGTACGACTTATATATCGCCCTATTCAGACTCGGTTTCCCTATGGCTCCGGATTCATCATCCTTAGCCAGCCGTATGCATAAACTCGTCGGCTCATTCTTCAATAGGCACGCCGTCATGGTTCGATTGCTCTCGCCACTCCGACTCCTTGTAAGCATGCGGTTTCAGTTCTATTTCACCCTCCTTCCGGAGTGCTTTTCACCTTTCCCTCGCGGTACTAGTTCACTATCGGTATCCAAATGTATTTAGCCTTGCCGGTTAGTGCCGGCGGATTCACGCAAGCTATCCGTGTCTCGCGTTACTCAAGAATGACGATAAGAAAGACTATCTCGTTTTCGTGTACGGGGCTATTACCCTCTGGGGCCAGACGTTCCAGTCTGTTCTACTAACGAATAATTTTGTAACTCTCTTCTGCCCAGCATGGTGTTCTCGATACGAGATCGAGTACACCATGCTGGGAAGGTTCCGTCATCTTACAACCCCCATGATGGATTACTCCTCCATAGGTTTGGGCTCTTTCCGTTTCGCTCGCCGCTACTTGGGAAATTCCATGAACTTCCTCATACGTATCCGCGTAACCGCGTGCACGTATGAAAGAAATTCGTATTGGTCTCTTTTCCTCCAGGTACTAAGATGTTTCAGTTCCCTGGGTGTGCAAATTGCATTACTGCAAAATGATACGGGTATACCGTATCGGGTTTCCCCATTCGGACATCTCCGGATTGTCGGTTGCTAGGCACCTCCCCGAAGCGTATCGCCGCCATGCTGCGTCCTTCATCGCCATTTGGATCCAAGGCATCCCCCGCATGCTCTTGTAGTTGTTCCACGCATGTGGACACCTACAAACCGCACGTGTGTGTGCTTTGTTGTTATGCTCGTAATCAACACACCATACAACAATGGTGAGCTGATGTGATTTTTGCCTTCATTTATTTTACCCATCCGCCTCCACCTGTTATTCGACTTCCCTCATCAGAAAGCAGAAAGACCCTGACTAAGCCCGAAGGCCTAATCGAACACGTGGGACGGGATTGATTTGTCAAAGAATCAGGCATTCGTTAGCACTAAAAAACCGCTCTTTCGAGCGGCATATCAAAGCGGCCAAGCCGTTTCGCTATGCGCTCGTTGGTTTTTTGTTAGTACTCATAAATGCGTAGAGGACAGTATACGGTTATTTAGAAAACTGTCAAATACCTACACTCGTCCACCGCATTTGGTAAAATCCCATGCTGGTAAGGTAGTGTTATAGACAAGGAGATGGCGGTTGGGGCAGATAAATAAGGACTTACGATATCCTTATTTATCTGAACGACGAGCTATGAAAGAACGATTCTTTTTGCGCGTATGTTTCGCAATAATTCTTTCGGTAAGTTGCGATTGACTACGATTACTGTTTGGAAAAGAAAAAATTTCAGACCATCGGCTAGCTCCCATTCTCGAAAGCCAGAGGAAATACAGCATGGAGGCGTTGTGGCCAACGACATCGGAAGAATAAGCTTCATATTTCCCTCTGGCCCCATTACCATCTAGAGATTCTAGTAAAGGATTGACGAGTTTTGGGTCGGGAGTAATCATTTTATCTCCCATACCGAAAAATAAGCTGAGGTGAAGCTTCTCCTTCGCCACCTCCCGCGCAAGGTCTGGGGCATTCGTTATAGGATCATAGCGAGTAGTATAGTTTCTGAAATCCTCGAACGTTGTAGGAATAAAGGAACCTGGTTGCCGTCTCATCGAATGTCGAAGTTGGCGCGCAAAGAGGGACTGTGTACGCTCCATCGCATCGCACCAACCCGTACCTGTCTGAACAAGTGCCACAGAAAGAGGGTCTGTGACGTGCTGTCTTGAAGTAGCTACTGTGGCTGCTATTTTGCTTGCAAACATACTTCCGGTACTGTTTCCGATGATATGCGTAACTTTCGAAAGGTCAGGATCATTCATTATCGTTTCATATACCATGTTAAACGCCTCACCGACTTTCTCTGGCTGATCACCCACCAGTGTAAGGAAGCTGATACGCAATAACTGGCTTATTCATGAAGTTGAAAATTCCTTTGTACGCATTGGTTCTGGCCCCATACCCACATAGAAATAACACCGCCCCACTGTCATTCGTCACACCTCCCTCATTCGAGATATGCGGTGGGATGACGATAGTACGAACCAGCTCCGGCATCCGCAATCGTATCAATTCAACGCTTGCTCCATATCGGGCAAGAAGTGAAAGCGCGCTGTCACCATACTCGCACGCGTGGTACATATCGATGTCTTCAATTTCCCCATGCACAATGGTGTCTATGAGCTCGGCAAGACGTGTGGAAATGAACTCCTGTAATCCCTTTGGACCACCTTTGAGTGAGGCGAGAGTCTCAAATAAATAGTGGTAATATCCGCGCTGTTTTTCATTCCATATTCTTTCGACACCATCGATCCAAATCTGTGATATGGCAGATACGAAGCGACGAACAAATTCAGCCTCGTTGGGGTATGCATCAGGAAATTCAAGCTTCGGACCGCGTTCCCTCGCCTCGGCTAGCTTTGTGATTTCTCGCCCTAATGTACGCAAATCATCAGGAAGCTCTCTGGAAGTTCTTTCGTGATGTGGCGCTTCGGATATGGAGTTATGTTCCGATTCATTCCTGGTATACATAGGTAGGTTTAACTTATTAATTAACCGAACTCATTTTCAAAATATTATAAAATAATAACCTTTCTCTTGAACAACACACCAAAGCAGCCGAATCGTTTATGCGTTCGTTAATTTTTTATACATACTTATACATACACCGGAGCTGTGTCTTGCAATGCCACCGGATCTTCTGGTATTGCAACAGGTTTATGCACTATATTCAGCAAAACCGCCGGCCTGGATGTTCCAAAGTCTCGCATAAAGACCTCCCTCTTTTTCTACAAGATCAGGATGAATTCCCTCTTCGACCACGGCTCCATTTTCCATCACAATAATGCGATCCATCATCATAATAGTTGAAAGTCGATGAGCAATCACAATCACCGTCTTACCTTCCATCAATATCTTAAGCGCGTCTTGAATTAATAATTCAGATTCGGAATCAAGTGACGAAGTGGCTTCGTCTAATACCAAGATGGGCGCATTTTTTAAAATAGCTCGCGCTATGGCAATCCGTTGGCGTTCTCCACCTGAAAGTTTTACCCCGCGCTCCCCAACATATGTATTGTATCCTTCTGGAAGTCTAGTAATGAACTCGTGGCAGTGTGCCTTCTTCGCCGCTTCAACGACTTCGTCGTCAGTCGCGTCCAGTTTGCCATATCGAATATTCTCTAATAACGTTCGATGGAATAATGCGGGCTCTTGCGGAACAAAACCTATTACACTCCTCAATTCCTTCTGTGTACTGTTGGCAGTAGATACCCCATCAATTGTAATTGATCCAGAAGAAATGGAATGGAGCCGAAGCAATAGTTTTACAATGGTTGATTTGCCTGCTCCCGATGGTCCAACCAATGCAACCTTTTCTCCTCCGAGAATAGAAAGATTAAAATCTTTTAGAATCGGAGGTATTCCATGGTATTCAAAATAAACGTTTTTAAAGCATATGGAACCAGTGGTTATTGTAAAGTGCTCTGGTTGTGCTGGGTCCATCACCTCATATGGCATCTCTAGAATATCCACCATCTCGGTTGCATCGGCGAGTGATTCATAAATATCTCGAATGACGCGATTGAAGTTCCATAATTGTCCCGTCGCCGTCAGCACATATGATTGAATAAGCACGAAATCGCCGACGGTCACCAAACCCTGTCTCCACAACTGGATCGTTGCGTACACAAGCAACACCTCGGCCACCAACATAATCAACGCCTGTACCGCCTCAATGATAATGCTGATATTCCATGATGTCGTCCGTGCTTGCTCGAGACGCCTTGACACTTCCTGAATACGAGCTTCTTCATGGGATTCATTGGCAAATATTTTTATCGTATGCTCGTTCGCTATCGAATCAGAAATAGCTCCCGTTAATTCTGAATCCCGTTCTACCGCATATAGATTGTATTTTTGTTTCCATGAGGCAAGAGCGATGTGCAGGATGAGTAACGTAAGAGCAAAGACAAAGAAACCAATGCCGAGGATCGGATGTCGTGCTGCCAAGATGATCGGCATACCAAGGACGGTAGCCGCAACACCAAAGAAATTGAATACGATCGTGTCTGCGATCGATTCAAATGAGCGTGGAAGTCGAGTGATCTTTCGAACCAGAGAACCAGTGAAATTGCCAGTAAAGAATGAGTACGAGTGGGGCAGGAGTTTCGCAAACGCGGCATTTACAAGCGAAGTCATTATCTTTGCCTGAAAATATACGTTTGCTACCGACTGGATACGCCAAACCACCCATACGATTCCAGACACACCGCCAATAAGTACAAGAATGGAGATAAGCGAGCTAACAATTTCCGGAGAAGACGGATCGCCGGTTGAGAGAAGATCAAAAAACTTTTTATACAGAATGGGGGCAATAAGATTACCGGACGAACCTAATACAGCGGCAACAATCGAAATGGTTCCGAGCAGTCGTCGCTCTTTGACGTACGTCCAAAAAAATCGGAACACTGGTTGTAGCGATACATGTTTTTGCACACGTTCCATAAGTACTGCCCAAGAATTATACTACCCCGCCCTCGAATTACTGGAAGCGGGGTAATGTAATACTCTTCTACTTATTTTTTATCGACAAACTCTCTTTCAAGCCGATCCAGATGACGAGCAGCTATTTGTTGACCGCCAAGCCCAAACGCAAGTCCAAGAGCAATTGAAAAGGCAACCACGATACCCGTGAACAGTGTCTGCACAAACGGCTCAGCAATTCCAAGCTGGGACATGACCGCAAGAATCGCAAATAACCAAATCGCCCATTTTGCAATCAACCCTGCGAGGTGCGCTGAAGTAATGCGCGCGGCCTTTGCTCCTGCGACTACGATGTTGTATATCACTTCGGCGATCATTGCCGCAACAAGAATCATCACTACCGCAACGATAACTTTAGGAAGATACGAAAGGATCACTTCACGAAGGAAGAAGGTCACCTGAGTGAGTCCTAAAATCTCGAACGAAACGAGAAGAAACGCGGCAACGATAAACCATTTGACTAACGCCCCCAGGAATGTGCCTGCATGGAGGCGTATTCCCGCTCGTTCAAACGCAGCCTCAACCCCCGCGTTTCGAAGTGCGGTGTCAATACGAAGCGAGTCCACTAATCCTGCGATAATTCGCTGAACACCGAGCCCAATCAACCACCCTAAGACCAGAATAACCAGAGACACAATTAGGTTTGGTATAAAAGATACCACCCCGAACCAAAGCTCCTGGAAGGAGCGTACGAACACCTCTGTCCAAGTCTCAAGCGTCATACAAATGAAAAATTATGATCTTACTCCGACAATCCGGAATCTCGATCTTGTTGATAAAACCACACAAAAAGTGGGGAGTGCTGCTTTTTCTATTGTATCGTTTCGATAGTCATTCTGAACATGGGCTGTGGATAGCTGTCGTGTCGCACGTATCCCTGAAAACCTACCCCGCTCGTTCAAAAATAACGTGATGCGGATAATCGAAGGTGTTCCTCAGCAAACGATCGTTAATGCTTTTTCGGTATCGATAATCCGTACTGGTGAACAGAGCGTACCGAATTTCATGGCCAAAGAGACTTTCTATGGTACGCACTGTACTTTCGAAAGTCTTCATCTTCATACCATCCCCAACAACTAACACATCCACCGGACTTTCTGGCGCTTCCGAAAAAACTCCAGAGAGAACAATCAGCCGAACACGGCCAGTGCTTACTATGCGTTTTGCTATTTCCTCAAATGAAAGCGGGGGTACTGCATGTATAAACGCGCGAAGCGCTTCTCTGTGGGGAAATCGTTCATGTAAAATCCAGGTATCTTTCTTTCCTCGTCGTACCAATCCTATCGTCCGAAGGCGCGGCATCTCGCGCGCTACTCTTGACGCAGGAATATGGGTCCGACGCGCAATATCAGCAAATGTGACCGGGAGATCGGGATTCAGGATGAAAAAGCGAATGAGTTTTGCGCGGAGTGGATTTCCGAATAGTCGGTCAAGGACGTACATTCTATTTAGAGACAAGTCGCAGATGCGGCTTGCCTAGATAATAACTGGTAGTATTCGACCTTTGTGGGCATCATTCGATCGGTGTGTGTCATACGGTGAAGGTAATCTCTAACAGGATACATACTCAATCATTCAGTTCGTCCATTCAGTACGTTGGGGCATTGTATCATGAAGTACTTTTCTGGGAACTTGCCAAAGAAACCAATTAATGGGTACATAAAAACGACGCCTTTTGGGCGTCGTTTTTATGGAGAGAGATATTCCTTATTTAAGGGTAACCTTACCTCCAGCTTCCTCAACTTTCTTTTTAAGCTCTTCCGCCTCTTCTTTCTTAAGGCCTTCCTTAAGAAGCGCGGGGGCACCGTCAACCAAATCCTTTGCTTCTTTAAGGCCAAGTGCGAGAGCTTCTTTCACTGCCTTAATAACCGCGATCTTGTTGTCGCCGCCCGAAGTAAGTTCAACCGCGAAAGTTGATTGTTCTTCTCCGGAAGCGGCGACTCCAGAGGAAGGAGCGGCAACGGCCACCGCTTGTGCAGAAACGCCAAATTTCTTTTCGAACACTTTTACCAACTCATTGAGATCCAAGACGCTCATCTTTTCGATTGATTCGACAAGGCTCTTGAACTTATCCGGCACCTCGACTACCTCTGGTGCTCCTGTTTCGTCAGACATGGTATGTAATATTATTTGTAATAATTACGATTCTTTCTTCTTTGCAATCTCAGAAAACGCAATCACCAAACCTTGGATCGGCGCATTGATGACATTCACAAACTGTGCGTGGAGCGTTCGAAGTGGCGGAATGAGCGCGATATCCATCATCTGTGATGCGTTCATGAATCGTTTTTCGAACACGCCCCCGACTATCTTGAGTTTTTCTGCATCCTTTTTAACAAATTCGTGTATCTCACGAGCAGGTGCGACCAAATCGTCACCATACGCAAATATAAGCTCGCCCGGCATGTCCGGCATATCGCCAGATATTCCAGAATCTCCAAGAGCTCTTCGAACCAACGTCTTTTTTGCGACCTTCATCTTAACCCCAGCATTTCGAAGCGCTTTTCGGATGGCAACTGTTTCGGAGACGGTAAGTCCCTTAAACGATAGAAATACTGCCGAGCTGGCGCCTTTGACGGCGTCAGTAACTTCTTTAACAATACTTTCTTTTTTCTCCCGTGTGATAGCCATAGGAATAAAAATGGCCCTGATAATTGGGGCACCGACATATTGGGAATATCCCAAAAAGATGTGTCGACCTCGGCCGGTTTGCCACAAGTGGCAACTTAAGTCTCCGTTTGGAGACGCCGACTTTCTTCGGTGCTTGAAAGCTACCTTAGCATATTGAAAGTGAGTTCGTCAAAAAACATGTGCCCTCCGAGGAGGGCACTGTGAGCCGTCTGATCTTCCTGTGTCAACGTGCCAGAGCTGGTAATCTCTCGTAGATGATCCACGAGAGTGTCACCATGATGCCGCTCATCACTATGAGGATTGCGGCGATATCGTAAAGACTATAGGAACCCCAGCTCGTCCCATATGGAAGTCCAAAGAAAGGATCGAGCACGGGAGCAATGATTGATGTCCCGATGCCGACCAGCTGGAAGCCCGTCTTCCACTTTGCCACCCGTGTAGGTGACAAAGCTTCCTCAGCTCCACCACCCCCATAGCGGACGGCATGCAAAAAATCCGGCCAACGCCGATATGTGACCCTTATATCGTAGGCGAGCGTTATTGACCCCACCATCAAGAATAGCGGTCCTGAAATCAATCCAGCATACCATATCCCGATTAGATTCCCATCAACAAAAAGTTTGTCGGCAGCTGGATCAAATATCCGACCTGAAAAACTTCCTTGCTTCCAGCGCCTCGCCAAAAATCCATCGAAGAAATCAGTGGTAGCAGCCGCTGCGAAAATTACAAATGCTACCAAGAATTGCTCGATAAACAGAAACCCTAGGACGGGTGGGACAAGCAACACCCGAAGCAGGGTCAACTGATTCGGTATGGTCGCCAATGCCTCCTTGAGAAGAAGAGCGGCGACAGACCGAACATTGAAAGATGGCTGGGACAACACGGTGTCTCCCACGGCTCTCTGTGGTTGCGGACTGACGGTCCGCGCGCATTCGACGTCTAATAGGCGACTATATACCAGTCTTAGGGTATGAATCAACCACCCGCTGTTCAACGGCTTGTTTTTGACGTTCAGCTGTCCAACCGACAACATTCATAAGAATCTGGAGAAATGATCCAATACCCGCTACGGCAAGCATTAAAATCGGATACCACGAGAGCGGCGTCAGAAAATAAAAAAAGAGAATCGTTGCCGACGACCAGACGCCAAAACACCACGGACAGGTGAGCAGGTCGGAGACAGTTCGAAGCGGTCCCCCTGCCAGTTTATGACGAATTACCATTTCTTCGCCGTTATCAAGTTTTTGCACTTCAACATGAAAAAAGAAGTCTCGAAACCATTCCATGATTTTGTCGTATACAAACAGACGAGTCAGGCGAAATGTAGCAAGAGAAACTAGCACTAAATCAAACGTGTCTATAGTGGTAGGAATTCTTCCATTCAGAGTAACAATCACGGCAAACGACGCGACAAACACCGTGGCGAAAAAGAGAGTAAACACCATATTCCATACATATTGGTCTCGCATAGCGTTAATAGCCAATGAGTCCCGGCTCTTTTCCTAACACCGCACCAGCGGATGTCTGGTCTTCAGCTGATTTCGCACTATTTTGAAAAGTGCCCACTATCACGAGAAGCAAAAAAGAGAACGTGAGGATAGCCAAAAAACCGACGGCGAATTTTAGAAACGTGTTATTCCACAGTGTGTATTGTTCCATGCGTGTAGTGTACCCATTTATTTAAGGCCAGACAACTCTTCTTCGATGATAGCAGATAGACTGGTGTTTCCAAGACGTTCTGCCTCGGTTTGTGCCTTACGATAATACGTCTGTGCATTTTCTACATCGTCCCGTACCACGGCGTAATATCTTGCAAGCATGGTTAAGAGATCAATATGGTTTGGATTATTTTCAAGCCCCTGAAGGAGCGCGTCGGCCGCCAAATTGGTATCCGTCTTGTATGAGTACGCATACAGCTCGTGGAGGTTTTTGTAGGAGATTACATACGTGGGATCGTTTTGAATCGCCCACATGAATGCTTTTTCTGCATTCTCATACTCCTTAAGTTCAAAGTGGTACAAATTCCCGAGATTATTGAAGGAGGTAACATTTTCGGGGGAAATCCATCCCGCATATTTAAGCGCCGCCTCCGCCTTACGCAGGTCGCCCGCCTGACGATAATACGTGGAGAGGATAACCCATTCTCCAAAAATTTCATCGTTCTTTGTGAGTGTGTTCCTTGAGTCCGCGATTTGCACGGCGAGCGTATTTTTCTGTTCGGCAGTTAACGTTGGAGCATAGAGAACTGGCTCATCAAGAGATGGTTTTGGCGCCTCTTCAAGCTCTCCAATAATCACTGGCTCTATATTCTTTTTCAGTTCTGAAGGGAGAATTAGTTCTTTTAATCCACCTATTCCTTCCGTGGAGAACAAGTGAATGCCGACAATTGCCAAACACACGAACAAAATGCTGCCACCTATAAATGGGGCGCGCAAGCTCTTTCTTTCAAAACGCTGAGGCTCTGTATGAGTGTCTGGTTGTACAGGTTCCATACATGCCATTCTTGCACAAAACGAGACCTAGAGACAAGCAAACCCTTTTTATATTTTTTTTAGGGCATGAAAAACACAAAACCCCCTGTATGGGGGTTTTGTGTTTTTGGGCTCCAGATACAAGCCCTAGAGACCGCGAGTATTAGTTACTCAAAACTTCAGCATCCATGTTGGATGATGGGAGTCCTGGCAATCCATAACCGTTGGTCCAGTCGTTTGCAGTAACTCCTGACGTAGTCGTTGCATTTGGTGACCAGATAAAGTCATCATTTGCGTCCGAATCTACGCTCGTTGCACTCGCCATAAGCGCTGCAAGCGATGGGAAGTCTGCATCACCGTCAAGCTGGATTTGGATCGAATCTCCATCGCCATCTCCACCAGTGATAGTTGCACGTACTTCGAAGTAACGTGTAGCACCGGCAGGAATAACAAGCGGAGTTTCTGTGCCACCAGTATTGGTGATCACGTACTCAGCAAGAGTTGCGGTTGGCGCAACTGCAGCGCTTCGAAGCGCGCCGTCCGAGCCGTAGCCCGAAACAGTTTGTGAGAAGCCGCTGTCAGTAAAGCCGTACACCTGAAGACTTGCTGCGCTGACTGTCGTGGTCGACATGGTAAAGCTGAACTTGTAGAGCGAAAGATCACCCTTTGAGTCTGCTGTTACCGAGAAGCGATAGAGCTTGTTGGTGCCGTTCACAAGATTCGTGGTCGGAACCGAAAGCTTGGCAAGGCGAGGATAGGTGCGGAATACTCGTACCCCATCTACTGCCGTGTCGGTCGTTGACGATGAGTCAACTGTTGAGCTACCGCTACCGATTGCTTCAGTGTCAGCTGCGTTCGAACCGTCATAGTCAACCTTAACCAATGCGCCCTGGATGCCTGGTTCTGAAGAACCAACACCCGAGAGGTCGGCCTTAAGAGTAAGGACTTTGTCCGTATCCTTTGGAAGCGTGACCTGGGTCGTAAGAGTTGAAGTTGCGTAGCGACCTGAGCTATTGAAGACCGCAGTACCGACAAGCTGTGCACCATCGTAGATCTTCACTGTGCCGTTTACGAACACCGCGTCAGTTGACGAAGCGGTAGGACCAGTGAGCTGAAGTGCCAATTGGCGAAGCTTGAGCTCTTCGTTTGTTGCGCGAAGCTTAAGTACGCCAAGGGTAACATCAGTTGAACCGGCTGCTGCAACTGCGTAGGAAGGACTTGATGAATCCTTTGCCACAGTGAAGGAACCGGATGCAATCGTTTGAAGTTGACCAGTCGAGCTGTTAATCGTTTCAGACACTGAGTTTGAAGACGTCACGCCCGTTACAGTAAAGCTTGACGCAACCGCACCAATGCCCCACTTGATTGTTCCTGAAGCAGAACCAGAAACGTCACATTTGAGTGTAAGCGTCTTGATCGTGCCCTTGGTAACAACAAACTGATCGTCAAGAGTGAAGGTTGCGTTCGTTGATCCATCCACCGTTGGGCTATCAACAACGTTCGTTCCGGTGTTAAGCGCGGTCGAACCGTCGAAAAGCTGACAACCAGTGAGGTACGAAGCAACGAAACCGCCTGCTCCGGTTGGGAGAAGAGGAATAGTTGAGAATCGTACATCCTCACCGGACGCTGATGCGTCGAAGATGTAGTTTGCGAAGAGGTAATCCTGAACACCAGCCACAATGTTTTGCGCTGATGGAGTAGAACCAACTGATACCGTAAGAGCTGCCGCTTTCACTGTCATGGTGTTCATTGTGAATGAACCCTGTGAAAGAGTGATGGTATCACCCGTTACGTCGCCTTTTACGTTCGTCCATGCTGCTGGCGTGGTTGACGCCTGGACCGTCATATTGTTACCCCATTGTGAAGGAACTTTTCCTTTCAATGTGTACGTATGCTTTCCAAGTGGGAAAGTAACAGTATCTGAGAAGGTTACTGAAGTTCGGCCTCCAGAGAATGTCGTTGAAGAATCCGCTGGACCTGCGACTACCGCACCGTTCTCATTTACAAGTGTTACGTTCGTAAGCCAACCATCTGAAGTTTGTGCGCCAGTGGTCGTTGCGAACTCAAATACCATGCTCTGGACTGAGATTGCCTCACCCTTAAGGTCAATATCGAATCCGCCGAGCGGTTGGTTTGTTACGTTAACCGCAACGTTCTGTGCAGGAACTGCATTCGATCGAGAAACGGTTGAAACAGATCCTGCGGTTACTGTTACCTTCGAGCCATCGAAGAATGGCGTACCTGAAGTGAATTCAGATGTTGAATCACTTGCCGTGCCGGTTGTTCCAGCCGTTGGAGTGACTCCGTAACCAAATTCTTCACCCGTAAGATAGACGTCAGTTGCTTCCTCAAGGTCAAACATTACAGTACGACCCGCTGCATTGGTGCCGACGATATCGCCCTTAATGTAGACATCTTTCGAGAAGCCTTCCTCGATAACGATGCCGTTACCGAATGAAGCTGAGAAGTAATCACCGTCTGCAGATATCATGACTGGATATGATGTGCCATCAACGACGACCATCAAATTGCCAAGCTCGTTTCCCGAAATAGAACCTGTTTGGTTCCATCGGATTGAACGAAGTCGAACATCTTCTGCTGAACCTGCAGTGATCTTCACGCCAGCAAAGATATAGTTGGATGTGCCAACTTCCTTGCTTCGAGAAGTGTCAGGATCAAACGTTGATTCATCAGCTGTTGCTGTTCCGACCGCAAGAGTCGAGTTCACGGTATGCATTGCGCCCGCAATCGGCAAGGAGCCGGTAACGGTTGCCGAGGTGTTTACCGCGACAACATTCATTCCTCCGACCTGACCGTTTTCACTGTCGAGATCTGAGTCCATGTTAGCCGCCACAGTGAACATCTTCGTGGTACCACGAGGAATTGTTACTTTCTCGCCAATGGTTGCTTCGTCGTTTGAATTAAGTGTCTTTGCAGTACCGACTTGAATACCATTTTCGTCGAGAAGAACAATGCCATCAAAGGCAGTCTTATTAATAAGACCGACCTTCTTGACAGTAACGCTGTTCAATACTACGTCCCCATCATTGCCTGCCGTAACCATGAATTTCGTGAATGGAACACGTGAGGCATTTTCAGGCGCAAGTGAGTTTGCTGGTTGTGATCCAGACGAAACTGAAAGACCAGTTCCTACTGGGACTACCACTCCTCCTGAAGAGGAACTTGAGCTTGAGGAAGCAGTTGCGCAAAGCATGTTTGCTTTTGCACGTGAAGATGCGAAGAATTTACCCGTGCCAGCAGTGAGGCCAAGCGGGGTCAATATGTCTGCAGCGTATTTCTCTTGGAATTTCGATACTGCTGCTGCGGTTTTTGCACCATAGTATTCAGATTCCATTCCAGGAGATCCCGCTCCCGAGTCAGCAACCTTAGTTGCCGCATCAGAGTTAAGGAATTTCTGGAGTTTCATTACATCTGCTCCTGTCGAACCTGTTTGTAAGTTCGTATTCCATTGGGCAGGACAAACACCTGCACCCATTCCAGATCCACCACCCATTGCCGCAAGTTGGGATTGGAGTGATGCGATCGTTGCAAGAAGACTGTTGATTTGTGCCGTGAGTGATTCGACAGTCTGGGCCTTTGCTGGAAGAGCAAACGCTGCGCCTGCGAGAAGCACTACACCAACCACAATCGCCGCAACTTTTGAAGTTGAAAGATTGTTAGTAAAAGTACTCATAATTTTTATTTTCCTGTAATTGCTGATTCCGTTGCACTACTTAACTGCTAAAGCTTGTAAGTTGTGTGCAAAAGAATCTCTAATGTGATTCGCCACTATTGAATGATCTCGTTTGCTTCGACCAATCGAGAAATCAATTGTGGCTTCTGAATAATCAGGCTCATCAGGGATCGACACCTGAAGACTGATCATGTACCAACTTTCTTTTAATCACACCAAGAACATCCGAGGATGTTCTTGGCGCGAGTGTTGGTAGTAAGAAGGATGTCAGAATGTACAACCGTTATTGCGACAATACCGTATATCGTTTTACCAAAATAAAAAGATATAAGGCGAGCAGAAAAAAGAAACCGGTAAATATAGCCGTTCGTTTAATTTTATGTCGGTTCAGAATATTAAATTGTCAACGTACTCCCGCGCCCCGAACACTTATTCCACAAACCGAGGATTAGCACTTTAAAGCGTCCGCCTAAAATATGGCACGATACTTTAAAAGTATAGAAGCCTGGGAGGATGCAGCAAAGGGCGCCGTGTGGATAAAAACACCAAAAGCCACTATTTCATAGGGCTTTTTGTTACATTTATCCACAGGGTTCAGAATCTCATATTGAGAGCCAAAAGTCAAAGAAATGGACTATGCCTCCTTCTAGACAAAGAGACGTTCTGACACCGTCCCTCTTACCCTTTTTGTATGAAAAATCGTCCTTATATTTCCTTACGTTCTGCCATTGAATACGTACTCCAACGACGCTCTCCGTTTTTTTGTAATATCCCTTTCCCTACAAGAGCTAGCAATTCTCTTTGTATTGTTTTTTCGCTTAAGTCTTTTATAGTTCTCGATATGTCCTTTATCGTTACACTCCCAATAGAATCTACTATTGATAGTATACTTTTTATCCTTTCATCACGTCCATTATTATAAGTTACGTTACTGTCCTTTAGAATACTTGTAGGTGTTTTTTGTCCTTTTGAAGTAATGAAGTGTCCTTTTGATACCTCCCTTTCTTCTCGGAATTGTCCTTTATCTTGAAAGGAAGATACTGCTTGATTTTTGGGTGGGGTTTCAAAACGATCCCGAAATGGTACTTTAAAATACTCTCGAGTGAATATCGGTCCTGTTTTTTGATTTTCTCTCTCAACCTCACTCACCACTATACGTACATTGTCTATTTCTTCACATACTATTTCATAGTTCATTGGCGATATATATTCAGAATTGTGAAGCACCGTAAGAAATGATTTTTGCCATTCAAGCGTCTTATTTATAACGGCTCCTTGGAAAGGGTCTTGCATCGTTATATGGAGGCAAGAAGCGCTGGCTTCCCTTATTTTTTTAGACATGGGATCATCCTGAATTCGCGCAGTAAGGAGGTGTATTGCTGCAGCAATTCTTTCTACCTTTTTGGTTATAAAGTATACATCACGTCCTTTTTTAATAAAAGACATATTTTTTAACTATATTTTTAGTCTTTTTATAAAAGACTTAAATTCATACATGCTACTTGTATTTAAAAGACAATCGTAGCGTACGTCTTTTATGACTTATATAGTAATCCTTTGCTGTCTTTTTGGTATATTGCATACTGCCCTTTAGTGTTGCAGAGGTGGGTTTTTATTTCCCACCTTGTTTGTGGGGTGTCTCAGCAATATTTTTGCTATCATTGGAGCGTTCATGGGACAAAAAAGAAAGAATCGGGTTTCTGAAGTTTCTGATACTGGATCTATTTTCGATGAGATTCGTACTGAAACGCTCAGAAGCATTGTTGCCCTCCTTGCGTTTACCGCAAGCGGTTTCTTCTTGCTCGCGGCCTTTGACAGTGCAGGACGTGTTGGGACGTTTGTGTACAAAGCGCTAGCGTATCTTTTTGGCATCGGTTTTTTTATGATCCCGACGGTTTTGGTGATATTTTCCTGGATCATTCTGAGGGGAGGTAAAACGTCTCTTAGTATCGTCCGCGGCGTCGCCGCTCTTGGGTTATTTACCGCGACACTCGGTCTCATTGGCGTTACCGCTAACGAGCACGGCGGAGTAATCGGACAGGCGTTTGGTGTTCTTCTTAGGCAAATATTTGATATATACGTTTCGATTCTCTTTCTTTGCGCCATCATAGTGAGCGCGCTTCTGATTCTTTTTAATGCCGCACTCGAATTATCTATGCCCACATTCAGAAGTGTGTTTGAACGGTTTCGAGGATTTATTTTTGATAGAGGAGAATATGCCGACAATGTGATCGCAGAAGAAGGTCAAGATCCCGAGTTTTTTGAAAAAACAAACCCGGAACATGGTTCCGATCAAAAAGAAGACTTTGAGGAGAATGTCCCCGTTCGAGCACCAAGTGAGCCTCTTGCGACTTCAAAGATAAAACACCAGGCTGTAGAACCTCTCCACGAAGATACGGGAACGTTCGGGCGAATTCTCCAAACATCATGGAGTCCTTATGAACCACCTCCGCTTTCACTCCTTGAAAAAGATCGTGGCAAAGCGAGCGTGGGAGATACAAAAGCGAACGCCAACATTATCAAACGCGCACTCCAAAATTTCGGTATTCAAGTGGAGATTGATGAAATATCGGTTGGTCCCACGGTTACTCGCTACGCACTAAAACCCGCTGAGGGCGTCCGTATATCTAAAATTGTCAGCCTTCAAAGCAACATTGAACTCGCACTCGCGGCTTCTCCGATCCGCATTGAGGCACCCATCCCAGGAAAATCGCTAGTCGGGATCGAGGTGCCTAATTCTGCAAAAGCACTCGTAGGGCTTGGTTCTCTGATCGGAGCATCTCCTTTCGTGGAAAGCCAAAAAACACTCCTCACCGCACTCGGACGAGATATTGCAGGCACCCCTCATTATGCGGATATTGCAAAAATGCCCCACCTTCTGATCGCGGGTACCACGGGAAGCGGAAAGTCGGTAACCATTCACGGTCTCATTACTTCTCTGCTGTATCGAAATGGTCCAAACGCCATGCGGTTTATTATGATTGATCCAAAACGCGTAGAACTGACACTGTACAACGGTATTCCACACTTGCTTTCTCCTGTTATCACTGATGCAAAGAAGGCAATCCTAGCATTAAAGTGGGCTGCGAAAGAGATGGATCGCCGATACGACATTCTTGAAACTGAAAAAGTGCGGGATATTCATTCGTATCATGAATCTGTGGTGGCCCCTGCCATGAAAAAAATGGGTGGGCGCACCGACTCGGACGGAACACTTCCTGAGCCGATGCCCTATGTAGTAATCGTTGTCGATGAACTTGCTGACATAATGCAAACATACCCTCGCGAAATGGAAGCTGCGGTTGTGCGCCTTGCTCAAATGAGCCGAGCGGTTGGCATCCATCTGGTGCTGTCAACTCAACGGCCTTCAGTTAACGTTATCACTGGACTTATCAAAGCAAACATCCCTGCTCGAGCCGCACTCCAGGTATCATCGCAAATCGATTCCCGAACAATTCTTGATATGGGGGGAGCAGAAAAGCTTTTGGGGGCAGGAGACATGCTCTACCTTTCCGGCGATATGGCAAAGCCGCTTCGTTTGCAATCGGCGTTCATATCAGAATCTGAGGTAAAAAACGTAGTCAATTATTTGAAAAAAACAGACGATGCGCCGCCAAGCCAGGTTGATTTCACTTCAAAAGAGGTCCAAAGTATGGATAATCCCATCTTTAGCGGTTCGCTGGAGGATGAAGAAGAAATTGATGACGAGCTATATGAGCGTGCAAAAGATGAGGTGGTTTCGGCGGGCAAAGCTTCAACCTCATATCTGCAACGAAGACTCCGTATTGGATACGCGCGAGCCGCGCGACTGATGGATGTGCTCGAAGAGCGCGGAGTTATAGGGCCCCAGGATGGTTCAAGGCCGCGGGAAATACTGGTCGGAACCAAAGATACCAGTGCTGATACTTTAGAAAACGATGATGCGGTTCGATAATACGCTTTCGAAAAAAACGGTCGTACTTTTAATTGCTGGGATCGTACTTTTTATCGGATATACCCTATTCGAGGCGCGCCGATATCTATCGGGTCCATCCATCACAATCATATCTCCGCAAGATGGGGATCATTTCATGCACCCATTCGTTACAATAAGCGGAGTTATAAAAAACGCTTCATTTATTACACTGAACGGAAGGCGGGTGTTCACCGATGAGGAGGGGAGATTTACGGAGGCGCTTCTACTTCCCATGGGGTATACTGTACTCGTTATAACTGCAAAAGATCGTTTTAATAGGGAGATAACCGTGGAACGCCACATTACTGTCGAACATGCTAAAGAAAAAAACAGCGAGATCTAGTTCAGAGGAGAAACCAATGGAGAATGATCGTTCGCTGATAGAAGACGCGCTTAAGGCAATTAAAACTAAGTTCGGTGACGAAGCAATAATGACCCTTGGCGAACGCCCCAAGGTGAACGTCGACACAATACCAACTGGTTCATTAGGACTCGACGCAGCGCTCGGTATTGGTGGGCTTCCCCGTGGACGCATTATTGAAATCTTTGGTCCAGAATCCTCTGGAAAAACAACGCTGTCGCTCCATGTGGTAGCTGAAGCGCAAAAGAAAGGAGGCGTGTGTGCGTATATCGACGCAGAGCATGCGCTTGATCCCGAATACACGAAACGTCTTGGAGTAAAAATCGACGATTTGTTGATTTCACAACCCGACACCGGGGAACAGGCGCTTGAAATCTGTGAATCATTGGTGCGAAGCGGAAAAATAGATGTGGTAGTAATCGATTCCGTCGCCGCCCTTACCCCTAAAGATGAAATTGAGGGAGATATGGGCCAGACGCATGTAGGAAAACAAGCCCGCCTTATGAGCCAGGCTCTTCGAAAACTCACCGCGATAGTGGCACGATCAAAAACCATTGTGATTTTCATTAACCAAATCCGAATGCAAATTGGAGTTATGTTTGGAAATCCTGAAACCACGCCGGGAGGCAAGGCGCTCAAATTTTACACATCAGTACGGCTCGACATTCGTCGCATCGCCCAAATTAAGAAAGGAGATGAAGTCGTCGGCGGGCGTCACCGAGTCAAGGTGGTAAAAAACAAAGTCGCTGCACCCTTTCGTCAGACTGAATTTGATCTTATCTACAATGAAGGTATCTCCCGCGAAGGTGAAATGCTCGCGCTTGGGGAAAAATACGGCATTATTTCTAAATCAGGTGCGTCGTATAAATTTAACGACCAACCGCTTGGTAAAGGATATGACGCAACACGAACATACCTTCGAGAGAATAAATCCGTATCGCATGAACTCCTTAAGCAAATACGAGAAAAGCTTCGTGAAGAATTCTCAATATAAACGCCGTTTACGCAAATGATGAAGGCTTCATTTGTATCAAAATGTCTCGGACGAGGAGGGATACCCACACAACCATTCCTATCGTTAGCATTTGTACCGCAAACTCCGCATTAATGAGTGCATTCCATAGAAATGTGCCAATCGCACGCAACCCTTCTTGGGGAAGATTAGCAATGACATTTGGGAGAGACACCAACGAAGTCACCGCAAAAAACAATCCTGCAAGGACATAGATTTTTCGAAGGAGTGGGGTCCATACGCGTCGTAAAAAATACACGATCCAAATGCGGCGCATTATTTTTCTATTTAAATTTTCATTATCTGTGTCCATAGACATGAACATTATACCTGCATTATATATGTTTACTCGCATCACGAAACGCTTTCTTGGCTCGATGCACGCGCGTTTTGATTGCCCCAACTGACACTCCCTCTTTGTGCGCAATTTCTTCCTGCGTCTTCCCTTCCAAAAAATGCATCCGTAAAGATCTTTCGAGTATGTCTGGAATGCGTGCGAACGCCGACACTATGTAATCCGAAAGCTCCCTTTCTTCTCTTTCGCGAAGCTGACCATGATCAGGAAGCATCTCGTACGTCTCGGGCTCAAGTTCGGCAAACCCGTCGCGCACACGTTTATTTTTCTGATATCGGGTAATCGCCGTATTTACTAGAATACGATACGCCCACGATCGAAACGAAGCACCAGGCACTGTTTTAAAACGAGCCCCCGCGATATAGATTCGAGTAAAAGTATCTTGTACCACATCTTCCGCGTCGTTTCGATTCCTCAGGATGCTTTCCGCTTTTCGAAGGAATGGGGTTTGGTAGCGCCGAACCAACTCTTCAAATAACGCGGGGTGTGCAAGCGACAATGTCAAAACTTCTTCGTCAGAACGTGTGGCAACTTCAAAAAACTCTGTGTCTTTCATACGCAACACCGTACACGCTATGCCGTGCCTCCCCATCATACCTTCACCCATACAAAGGACAACCTGGGCATTTGCCTCAAGGTTTCAATCTTTTCTCTATATGGAGGAATGACCTGGAAATCTCAATACGGACGCTTTGGTGGTATATCTTGAAAAACGTGGGCAAACCGTCTAGAATGCCCCAATGCTTGATTATAACGAAGTGCTTCCAAAAAAGTTTATCATCGTCGACGGAGAGCCCTATGAAGTGCTTTCTGCACACGTATTTCGTAAACAACAGCGAAAACCAGTGAATCAGACTAAGCTCCGTAATCTTATTTCCGGTAAAGTAGTAGAGAAGTCATTCCATCAATCAGAGTCGATTGACGAGGCGGATATCTCTAAAAAGAAAGTAGTGTTTATTTATAGACAAAAAGGTGATAGCTGGTTCCACGAAGAAGACAACCCGCGAGCGCGTTTTTCAGTTCCTGAAACAATTATAGGGGACTCCTCTCGATTCCTTAAAGAAAAAACGGCGGTGGATGCTCTCGTTTTCGATGAAAAAATCATAGGAATTACGCTCCCTATTAAAATGGACCTTCTCGTCAAAGAAGCCGCTCCGGCAGTCAAAGGTAATACGGCACAGGGCGCATCAAAACAAGTTGTTCTTGAAACCGGTGCAACATTAATGACTCCCCTTTTTATTAACGAAGGCGACTTGGTGCGCATCAACACAGAAACTGGTGAATACGTTGAGCGAATGGAGAAAGGTTCATAATGGTTGAAAGAACACTGATCATTGTCGGAAGAACACTACACCCGCCATCTGGCGGGTGTAGTGTTTGCCACACTCTATTGTTACTCACTACAAAACGTGTTTATCTCTCGATGTAAGGGAGAAGGCCCATAAACCGAGCTCGCTTAATGGCAGTTTTGAGCAACCGCTGATCTTTTGCCGAAAGATTTGTATGTTTTTTGGCATTGATACGGCCGTGAGGATTTACGAATTTTCTCAAAGTTTCAATATCCTTCCAATCAATGTGTTTTGGGCTGTCTTTTTGCGTTGCGTGCATATGATCTGTTGAATGGTGGTTAAAATGGAATATCGTCCGGATTAATTTCCTCGTCGGGGTATTCAATCGCATTTTCTTCTTTTTGTGAAGCCCCCCCATTTCGAGGATTCTCTTTCCCGCTTTCGCTGTTTCCGCCACTGCTTCGAGGACCAAACTGTACACGCTCTGCAACAATTTCTGTGCGATAGTTCTTTTTACCATCTGACTCCCAGCTCCGCGTTTGAATCCGCCCTTCAACTAATACCGAACTGCCCTTTTTGAGATATTGGGCTGATGTTTCTGCGGAGCGACCAAATACGACGATATTGTGATACTCAGTGGCGTCTTGCCATGTACCATTTTGATCCTTGTATCGGCGATTGGTCGCAACGCCAAACGAAGCAACCTTGGCTCCTGAAGGGAGCGATCGAAGCTCAGGATCGCGGGTGAGGTTGCCGAGGATGTACGCCTTGTTGAGATACATGCTTCTTACTGTACCGCAGTGGTGGGTTCGCCGACAAGCTGTTCTACAGCCTTATCCAGTTCTTCTTCAGAGATTTCCTGATACGGAGCAACAACTGATGGTTGTGTAAATTTTTTCTCTGGCTTATCACTTACTCGGACTGCCTTGCGAAACGGAATAGTTACATCGCGAGAAGCGGCGACCAACAGAAAACGGACGATCGACCCATCTGCTTCAAAGGCGGTCTGTATAGACAGGATGTGCGCGCGAGGTAATTCAAACTTAATCCATCCAAAATAAGCGTTGGTAAACCATACATTTGTCTTTTGCCCTTGTATGGGATACGCGAGGTCAATAAGTTCTGGATGTCCTTCGGCTATAACCAATGCCCCGTTCGATTCAAGGAGGGTATGAATTTTTTCAAGGTATCCGGAAATTTCCGTGTCGGAAAAAGTAGGAGGCAAATGGAATCCTATTTCGTAACACGAAACAAGGCCGGGGTCAGCCCCAACATCTTCTTCCTCGGATATATGAACGGCGTTCAATTCGTCATTTTCTGCCATATAGTGTGCGTAACACTAGCACAGGAAAAACACTCCCGCAAGCTAGACCCCGAAGAGCGTTTTGGTGTTTTTGAGGAGGGCGTGCCGAAAATCCGACGTATTTTCGGCACGAATTTCCGCGAGTTTTTCGGCCACTAACTTAACATGAAGCGGGTCGCACCGCTTCCCTCGATAGGGTTCCGGAGCGGCAAACGGAGCGTCGGTTTCTGCAAGTATCATTTCTTCTGGAAGAAATCGGATTACTTCGTCGTAATCGCGAGAAAAGGTAATGACCCCGGTGAAGGATAGTGTAAAATTTAAGTCCAGGAATCGACGGGCAGTAGCAATATCGCCAACAAAAAAATGGACGTTGCCACGCACACGAGCGTTCGTCTGTGAGGAAAGAATTTCAATAATATCTCTGTATGCATCCATCGTTCCCTTGCTCGGCCGACCGTGGAGCATAAGCGGCAAATCGTGTTGCTTCGCAAAAACAATCTGCCGCTCGAATAATTCCTTTTGCCGATTCTTCTCGGCCTCGTCGGCACCACGATAATAATCAAGCCCGCACTCTCCTACTGCCACTACCCTTTTGTGTTGTAGCAGTTCTATGTATCGCCCCTCATCAAAACGTTCGGATCGATTATCTGCCGGATGAAGTCCCACCGATGCCCATATATGTGCGTGTGCATCCGCGAGTGCCACCGCTCGCCTGGAAGATTCAAGGTCTACTCCGATTACAATCGTTCCGATTTTCTCTGCCTCCATACGAGCAACAACAACTTCTCTGTCCCCATCGAAATGTGAGAGGTTGAGATGAGAATGAACATCTATAATTTCAAACGCAGTAGACACGATAGTTTCTGTTCCGGATTAATCTTTCCGAGGAAATAACGACTCTGGTTTTTTGTTGGAAAGAATAGCATCGGTGAGCTTCTTTGAGGTCGCTGGCATTAACGGCTGAAGAAGATGGGCAATGGAACCGAGCTCAATCACCAGACTCTGTATGACTTTCTTTCCCTTCTCTACATCTGTTTGGATCAAACGGAACGGTTCCTCGGTTGTAATACGCTGATCAAGCGCCTGAATTCGATTCCACACATAATTGACCGCGTGATGAAATTCGAATCGATCCAGTGCTTCAGCGTATTCGGTCGGAAATACTTTTGATTCCGGTATGGAAACCGACGTGGTCAGATGGATTTCGGAGAGTTTCATTATGCGAGCCGCAAGATTCCCGAGCCCGTTTGCAAGATTAGCATTATAGATTTCTTTAATTTTTTGAAGAGTCACGTCGGAATCGTCGACTGGATGCACATGACGCAAAAGATAGTAGCGGAGCGCATCAGTACCGTACTCATTCACAATGTCGAGCGGACTAATAACATTTCCCAAAGACTTGGACATTTTCTGCCCCCCCGTAATGATGAATCCATGGTAAAATATCACGTCGGTATTTTTAACTCCCGCAGACATGAGCATTGCCTGCCACATGAGCGACTGAAATCGCACCTGATCCTTGCCGGCAAACTGTATTGCCTTACCTTCCTCCCAATATGTTTTGAAATTTCCTTCCTGATCTCCTGGCCATCCAAGGGTTGAAATATAATTCGTGAGTGCGTCAAACCACACATACATCACCTGAGTATCATCGCCCGGCACTGGTATACCCCACGAAAGACGCTTTTTTTCGCGCGAAATACTGAAATCTTCAAGCCCTGCTTCCACAAATGCTATCGCCTCCTCGCGTCGCCATTCAGGGATTATCACCTCCGATCCTGAAAGATACTTTAATAGTTTTTCTTGATATCGAGAAAATCGAAAAAAGTAATTTTCTTCACGAAGAAGTGTCGGCGGTTTCAGATGGATGACACACATTTCATTTTCAATATCTTTGTCAGTCAAGAATCGCTCACATCCGACACAGTAGAGTCCTTCGTACGCTTTTTTATAAATATCACCAGACGCATCGCAACGCCTCCACATCTCTGCAGCAGCCTCTTTATGATGAGGATCTGTGGTACGTATGAAAGTGTCGTTTGAAAGATCTAGAATGTCTTTAAGTTTTTGGAATTCAGACGCATAGTGATTGACGTATGCTTGCACATTTTCCCCTTTTTTATGAGCGGCCTCAAATATTTTTTGCCCATGCTCGTCAGTACCGGTATTAAAAAAAACATCGTGCCCAAGGAGGCGGTGGAATCGCGCGTAAGCATCAGCGTGAATTATCTCAAGAGCAAACCCGATATGAGGATCGGCGTTCACATACGGCAACGTGGTAGTGAGGAATAGTCGTTTTGACATTCGATCCATCTAATCACTCTTCTCGCTTCCCCGCAATTTCAGCCCGAGCACGTTTGACGTCGCCCACAAGCTCGGCAATAACCACGGCAACAGGAACCGCGAGAATGAGTCCAAGAAAGCCGGCAAGTTTTGCGCCGACCACAAGAGAAAGAATAACCAGAAGAGGCGGCACACCGACGACCTTAGTGACGACAAGGGGTTGGAGCAAATGATTTTCAAATTGCTGGATGATGATATAAAAACCAATCACCAAAAACCCGATTGTCGCCCCGCCGCTCACAAACCCAAAAATAACTGCCGGAACTGCTGCCAGAACCGGCCCAAACACGGGAATCAGCTCAAGGATAGCCGCTAATGCGGCAAAGATAAGGGCGTATTCCACCCCAAGGATAGTGAGTCCTAGATACACGAGCACTCCAACCAGCAACGCCAACAAGAGCTGCCCTTGCATCCACAGTCCGATTTTTTGACGAGCCCGCTGCCACAGATCTATCGCCTGCTCTTCATACCGACGAGGCGTTACGATGCGAAGAAAATCCTCGATACCACGCTCTTGAACCGAAAAGTAAAAGGAAAATACGATAATGAGAAGGAACGAAAGGAAACCTCCGAACGCAAGCGAGATGGTCTGCACAAACCCGCCGGGCACCGTAGCAAACGATTCTCGAAATCCATTTATGAAATCGCGAAGCGAAAGCGTGTCGACGATATTCCCTGTGTTTAAAAAATTGCTATGCGCAAGTGGGTTTTGCACGATGATGGTGTCGAGAAAATTCGGAAGAAGGGCAAGAAATGAGAGCGTTTCATCAAGCACAAGGGGAATAAACGCATAGAGCACCCCGATGAACAAACTTGCGATACCAAGATACACAAGGATTACAGAAATAATGCGCGGGATCCCCCAAAACATGAGACGCCGTACGCCAGGCTCGATGGCTGACGCGATCACAATAGCGGTCAAAAGCACCAAAACCACATCTTGAAGATAAAAAACAAGTCCAAGTACTATCAGAACGGATAGAGCGCGGACGAACGTGCCCGTAGTGATTGCAATAGTAGCCACCGGGAGCTCTTTCATGACTTTCATCCTATCATCCGTATCATACAAAAAAAAGACCGGCCTCCCATCTTCAGCATGATTGGTCGCACAATAGGAGTAACCCTCTGTTAAGAATCCGAAACGCTGCTGCCGTTTCTAAAGCAGAGCAGAGATTAGACTGTCTACGGCGACTCTCTCTTGTTCTCCGCTATCCCTCTCCCGCACAGTGACTGTATCATCTTCGAGTGTTTGAAAATCAATGGTAACGCAATAGGGGGTGCCGATTTCATCCTGACGACGATACCTTTTGCCAATATTGCCATTATCGTCAAACTCAGTTTGCATTTCTTTCCGAAGCTTGGCATGCACGTCTTGGGCTTTTGTTACTAATTCCGGCTTGTTTTTCAGAAGTGGAAATACTGCAGCCTTAATGGGCGCAAGCAGTTTCGGAAATCGCATCACGGTGCGTTTTTCTCCTCCCAATTCATCTTCATCATAAAATTCCGTCATTACCGCAAGAAATGTCCGGTCAACCCCAACCGACGTTTCAACTATATGGGGGATGTATTTTTCGTGTGTGGTTGGATCGGTATACGAAAGATCCGCGCCTGAAAAGGTTTGATGCTGAGAGAGGTCGTAATTGCCACGCGCATGGATACCTTCAAGCTCTTTAAATCCGAAAGGAAACTGGTATTCGATATCCCACGCGGCCTTTGCGTAAAAGACTAAGTTCTCATGCTGATGCCAAGCGAGATGTTCTTCCTTAAATCCGAGATCAAGATAATATTGCCAGCGTTTTTTTCTCCACACGTCATAGACTGTCATTTCATCTTCAGGACGCACAAACATTTGCATTTCCATTTGTTCAAATTCACGCTTTCGGAAAATATACTGTCGTGGCGCAATTTCATTTCGAAACGCTTTACCGATTTGCGCAATACCAAACGGCACCTTTACCCGTGCCGTATCGATCACATTCTTAAAGTTAATGTAAATTCCTTGGCATGTCTCGCCTCGCAAATAGGTTGGGGATTTCGTCCAGTCGTCGGTAAAATTTCCGAGATTGGACTGCACGAGAAGGTTAAAACGTTTTACTTCCGTAAATTCCTTTTTGCCACACATGGGGCATTTGATTGTAGCGCGATGGGTATCAAACACATCATTAATGTCTTCAATTGACATTTTCTCATCTGCGAACGCCCCTACCGCCTCGAGAAGATGGTCTGCGCGTGAACGAGTATGGCATGATTTACACTCAACAAGCGGATCTGAAAATCCTCCCACATGGCCCGAAGCCTCCCATACTTTTGGATGAGTAAAGATGGCCGAATCGAGACCCACTACATTATCCTCCATTTGTACCATCGCCTTAAACCAAGCGTTGCGTATGTTGGTTGCGAGCAATGTTCCATACGGACCATAATCGTACGTCCCAGGGAAACCTCCGTATATTTCAGAACCCGGATAGACAAAGCCACGCCGTTTAGCGAGCGCAGACAATGTTTCCAGATTAACGTGAGTATCCATAGGTATTACGGCCACACCTTCTCATGATCTTTTGGAGCATTTGGATCCCATACTTCTGTGGTTTGGTTTTCAATACTACCCGACAGCTGCACCTTCGTAAAACGATCCGTACCTACCATTTTTGGTGACAAAAGGAGTATAGGTTTAGTGCCTATTTGACTCAAGCTTGGAGTTATTGCGATCTGAAACTCAGTCTCGACAATTCCGCTCCCCCCACTTGCTCGGGCGGGGAGATTGGCAACATACCAAGTAACAAGACGGAGCTCTGGATTGTATGAAATCTCTGCGCCTGGCGGACTAGTGACATCCATCCATTTTACATACGAAGGAAGCGTTGCGGTTACTTTGATATTTCCTACGTCATTGACCATGTTTGTGAGACGCCATACTATGCTGTACGCAGTCTCTTGCTCAGCACGAGGAGGAAATGGTCCGAAATTGTTAATGGTTCCACCCTCATATCGCGTTTCTCCCTCAAATGTAACCGCGGAGGTAATTTGTGCCATACGAGTCAGGGTTGTTTCCAGAATTTCTGGCACACGACTCTCGTTCAGTCTCCTGCCTTTTACATCAGAGGTAAAAGTGATCGTCGGATTTCTCCCCGCCTCGCCAGTAATCTGAGGAAGCGGCGATACCTTGAATGACACCGAACCGGTTGCGCCGGGTTCAATATTTGAAAGCGCGGGAACAGTGTCCCTAGTAAAACGTATAGTGTTCGTTATTGAATCGTAGTACCCTTCCCCTTTAACCGTGCGTTCATCAAATGACCCCTCAATAGCTACAGAAATTTCCGCGTCAAATATGGGGACTGCGAGCGTATTCTCCCATTGGAGAGAGAAAGTAACGTCTTGGCCAGGAGAGACCGATACCGTGGAATTCACGTTACCATTTATGGTTGGCAGGATAGTAATAAACGCACGACGCACATCAACCACTATTTCGTCTTTACCAAAAACTGCAGCGAGTGTTCGATCATTTTCGGGATTTCTGGTACCTGTTTCAAACCGAAAAACACGCTCATCGCTTTCCACGCCGACAACAGTACCTCGGATGACAACTGTTTTTGTGTCTCCCGTCTCAAATGAACCAAGTGCAAAAACTGAATTGTCATATGCTGATCGCGGAGATGTGTCTTTTATAGAAAATCCAAATGGATATGTGGCGACCATGAGTACGTCGTCAATGCGAGATTCTGAATTCGATCGAACCGTAACGGTAAACTCTACCTCCTGCCCAGAGGTAACCTCTTCAAGCCCTTCGACGGATACCGCAAGAGGAGACGAAGAGAGGACCACATTATGAACGGTTTCGGTATAAAAAATAGCGTTTGATCCTTCTACGCGGTACTCAACCGTAACAGGGATGTTTTGCGTTTCTCCCTCGTCTCCAAACAACACTGCGCGAACAGTGCGCCGCACCTCTTCGCCTGGTGCAATAACGCCAAGCGACTCTCGATGTCGAGGAAGTTCGACTGCCACATTGTTCGCCGAACGCGTACCTGAGGGATATTCGACAATCAAATCAGTAGTCTGAATAGGCACCGCATTTCGATTAACCACTGACAGCTGAAGTTCAAGCTCTTCCCCGCCAGCAAGCGCCACAGGACCAAGTATCGTGATATCGATATTTTCAGATGAAACCAAATTTCGCCCTCCTAAAATAAGAAAAATGGAGATTGTGGTTGCGAGTAAAAAAAAGAATACGGAGATCGTAAAGAGGGTTGGAAGGAAATTTGAACGTTTCGTATAGGGTACTAATATATGGTGCGGCCCATCAGAATCCTCCTGCCAAGACTCCCGAACTTCGTGAGGTATATCATGAAGCGCGTGCCGCATGGTATGCATATCTGGCGGCGGTGTTCTCGAATATAGTCTCGATTTTACTTTTTCAATTGAATCATGCTTGCTCTCGTATGTCATTTAAAAAATTATACCGTGCCGACAAAAGAAACAAAATATGCATTTTAAAGATGACTTTCTTTAAATGCGGTATTGATAATTTGCGTGTAGAGTTTTTCAAGGTGAGAGGGGATATGAAGGTGATCGATACTTATAGAAGACGTTATTGTAGGAAGGAACTGAGGTGGGAGCGTAGCGTACCCAAGCGCCGCGAGGATTTTAACAAGAGTGATGCGTTCAAGTGAAGAAAGCTGTAGTGGTGATAATTTGTGATGCATAAGAATATGGTGTGCATCCCAAAGCGCGCCAAATAATTGCGAGTTCGCACCTTCACCATGCACCAATCGTTGCGTCACCCACATCAACCGAGCTCCGAGTGTGCGCTGCTGCCCTCGCGTCAGATCGAACAAGGAGCCGTCGATTTGATCAATTCCCCGAAGTCTCCATGTGCCCGCACCCCGGACAAGAAGTGTTCGCACTTTTGAAAAAGGTGAAAGTGCGTAACGCATTTTCGAACGTTCTTCGCGTGAACTTCGCGTCTGAACATACAGCATTCCGTGAGTGCTGGTGTAGCATGCGACAAGCTGGCTTCCCTCTCCTACTCCGATTGTCCGAATGATGATTGCGTCGGTTTCGTACACATGATGCGCCATGGCAAGGTGTTATTGGCTCACTATTTCCAACCGAAGCGGTGTGCCAAAAAAATCGATTGGTTCTGCCGACACAGGAACAAAAACCATTTCGATAACGCTAGTTGCTTTAGCAAATTCTTCTTTATACTGTTCAAAAAAATCTTTGATCCGATGATCGTTTGAATCAATCAATAGCTTCACTGGAACACCTGGCAGTAGCCCTGCGTTTTTTCTCGACTGCTGAATTGCCCTAATAATATCTCGAAGCACTCCTTCGTCGAGTAATTCTGGAGTGATCGTTGAATCGAGGACCACCTCTTCTTCGAGAGTGGGATCACAAACAACTTCTTTCACGTTAACCTCATCCGCAATGATGGCAATGAGATCAGGCCGACTACCCACCATTCCGTTCTTAAGCGTGATGCGCTGAAGCGGTTGTCGCACTTTGATGCCAAGACGAGCACGCGCTTCAAGCGCCATTGAGGCTACCTCTCGCGTATTTTGCATATCGTGAAGCAACACATGGTCATAAGAGGATACTTGAGGCCATTGCGTAAGATGCACGCTCTCCGGATCGCTCGCCTCTTTAAATTTCAGATATATCTCTTCTGCGATAAAAGGAGTCATAGGGGCCATAATTTGTGCAAGTGTACGAAACACGTATCGAGTTGTTGCAACCGCATATGACGCTTGTTCGTCTTCGGCCTTAAATCGATCCCGTGAGCGACGAATATACCATTGTGATAAATCTGCGACAAATTCTCGAATCGCGCGCGCCGCCTCAAGCACACGGTACGCATCCAAATCTTTGGTAGTATCCAACAGGAGCTTGTGGAGACGCGCAATAATCCAACGATCAAGCACGTGCGCGCTTTTAAATGGATCCATGGCGACAACGCTGCGCGGCGTATACAGTTCATAAAATTTAACACTGTTTAAAAGTAGGTTAAATACTTTTTTTACTATTTCATCCACAGTTTTCTCGTCGAAATTTTTTGATTCGCCGGAAGCATTGATCGAAAACATCCACAAACGAAGCGCGTCAATTCCGTATTTTTCAATCATGTCCCACGGGTTTACCACGTTGCCAACTGATTTCGACATTTTTTTACCTTTCGCATCAAGAAGATGGCCTAAACATATGACGTTGTTGAACGCGCGTCCGCGATTCATCAAAATGCCCACCGCATGGAGCGTATAGAACCATCCGCGCGTCTGGTCAATTGCTTCGGAAATGTAGTCAGCCGGATATCCTGGTCCATCAACCCATGGTTTATTTTCAAATGGGTAATGGTCTTGCGCAAAAGGCATAGCACCTGAATCAAGCCATACATCCATGACGTCCGAAACACGCCGAAGCTCCTTGCCGGAATCACCGATCAAAACTACATCGTCTACATACGGACGGTGAAGATCGAGTTCATAATCTTCATTATGGGGTAGCGGGACAAAAGAGAGCGGGACAATCTCCGCGGGATCAAGCCCTTTCATTCTAGCGATTGCCTTCGATCTCGTATCGTCCGCTCCTTCCGCAACCATGCTCATCGCTTTGTGCCCATACGCATGAGTCACTATGAGAATGTTTTGATCGGAAAGAGCATTTTCAACTTCATACAAAAAAGAACCGAAACGGCGTTTGGCGTCTTTTTTACTTTCGCCGTTTTTCGGGGTGTCAGTAAACGAGTCAGGCGTCGCGTCCTCCCATGCGGTATATTCCGCGGAGGGTTGTTCACTAAACTCACCGAAACCGAGTTCTCCAAGACGTGAATCGACCACTATAGACTCCTTGGGAATTCCAATAATATGGGCAATTTCTTCGCTCGTCTCTACGCAACGGGTAAATGGTGATGAATATATCTTTGTAATACCCATCTTTTTTAGTGATTCAGCCGCTCTTCTTACTTCGGTGCGCCCATTGTCCGTGAGCGAATATGAAATGTCCATATTCGCAGAAAATATTCCCTGTTCAAGATGGGTAGCATGCCCATGTCGCATAATAAAGTAGCGGTTGCCAGATTTCTTAACGCGATCTTTTAGTGTGTGTACCGAATCAACGACCACTGCTTCTGTTCCGTCATCACTTTTCCATACAGGGAGCGGCGTTCCCCAATAACGTTTCCTTGAAATCGCCCAATCTTTAACCCCTGAGAGCCATTCACCGAATCGCCCTTCACGAATATGCGCTGGTTCCCAGTGAATCTTATTGTTTTCAGAAATAAGCGCTTCTCGTAAATCTGTCATTCGGAAAAACCACGAATCATTCGCATAATAGATAAGCGGCGTCTTGCAACGCCAACAATGCGGATAACTGTGCGTATAAGGTTCAGTCGCATACAAGAGTTCTCGAGAAGAAAGATCATTAATGATTGAGTGTTCCGTCTCAGGTGCTTTTACAAACTTTCCCTCAAGAAAGGCCGTACCGGAAATAAACGTGCCCTGCTCGGTAACGAGATGATGTTTTGGGAGGTGTACGCGCGTTCCAAGTTCAAAGTCATCCGCGCCATACATAACCGCGGTATGCACAATTCCCGTACCTTCTTCAGTTGTCACAAAATCTGCAGCATACACTTTATATGCGTTTGCTAGATTTGGTTTTTCAGTTTCTGAAATAGTATCCTCAATAAACGGAAAAAGCGGTTCGTAGGATATACCCACAAGTTCTTCCCCCTTTTTTTCTTGAAGTACATTGAATTCCGCAGCGTTTTTTCTGGAAGCAATGAATTTTTTTGCTCCGATACAAACCTCTTTCTTTCCCTGTGCAGACTGTTGTGTCCACACTACATAATCTATATCTTCTCTGACGGCAAGCGCCACATTTCCCGGCAACGTCCACGGGGTGGTAGTCCACGCAACAAGATACACATCACCAGACAACCCTATGAGCTTGGGGTCCTTGATCCTAAATTTTACATACACCGAAGTATCGGTGTCGTCTTGATATCCTTGGGCAAGCTCGTGAGATGAAAGTGCGGTCCCGCACCGAGGACACCATGGCACCACTTTGTAATCTTTGAAAAGTCGGCCGTCTTTGTGAATTTTGGCAACAATACTCCACACTGATTCTATGTACCGAGAATCATAGGTAATATACGCATTATCAATATCGACCCAATAAGCCATACGGTCAGTGAACCGTCTCCATTCATCCACATATTTCCATACGCTTTCTTTGCATTTTTTATTAAAAGCGGCAATACCATACTCTTCGATCTCTTTTTTTGAAGTAATGCCGAGTTGCTTTTCTACTTCAAGTTCCACCGGGAGGCCATGCGTATCCCAACCTCCCTTACGGCGCACATGATATCCACTCATAGTCTTGTAGCGCGGAATGACATCTTTAAACGCACGCGCTTCTAGGTGATGAATACCCGGACGGCCATTAGCGGTTGGTGGCCCTTCGTAAAATATAAATTCTCCTTTTGGAGATGGTTTTTCAAGGGTTTTTTGAAAAATATTTTTTTCTTTCCAGAAAGCCAATATCCGCTCTTCACGCGCGGCCGCTTCTGACTTTGGTGTTGATTCCGGAAGATTTTCTTTAGTAGCCATATATGAACGTCATACTACCATCCCCTTTAGGAAAAGGGGAATGTTACGGGTACTCAAATAGCATGCATGTCACGCGAACGCGAGAAAAAATGTTCACTAAACGCGAGAGCCTTTTCAAGGGATACTAAGCTGAAGTTTTCGTTCACGCCATGCATGTTGCAGTCCTCGTTGGCCAAGGGCGCTAACACTTGCGGAATACCCAGATGGTCGTTGTAATGGGTCACAATAGGAAGGCCGCCGCCGCAATATTTTCGAAGTGGATCTGCGTGACATGCGATTCGAAAAGATTCTTCTGCACGCCTTACATACGGATTATCGGTTGAAATGGCAATGCCTCGATAGGGAAACGAAACATCAATCTGCACATCCGCATAAGATGGCATTGATGTGTGAACGAACTCAACAAACTTTTTTGCGAGTGTTTCCGGATCCTGTGTTGCCGTTAATCGGAAATTGATTTTTGCCATCGCGTTTCCTGGGATTGCATTACGATACCCTTCTCCAGTGTAGCCTACCGATACGCCGGTGATATCTACGTTTGGCATGAATCCAATTTGGGTATGAAAGTCATAGGCATCATGAGTCAGAAGCGCTCGAGTTCCTGAGATGGTTTTGAATGTTTCAAAATCAAAAGGGATTTTTTTATTTGCGTCCTGTATCGTTTCTGATACGGGATCAACGGTATCGTAAAATCCGGGAATCAGCACTCTATTATTTTCATCATGGAGTTTTGAAAGAAGCGTACTCATCACATATCCCGCATTCGGTATCGCTCCACCAAAAAGACCGGAGTGTAGATCTTTGTCACTGGTTTTAATGGTAACGGTGGCATTAAACCCGCCGCGAAATCCAAGCTCGATGGTGGGAAGGTCATTGGTTTGCTCACCGTCTGAAATCAGCGCAAAATCTGCCTGAAGCACATCGGCATTTTCTTTGATAAAGCGTTCCAGATGGGGCGATCCAGTTTCCTCATCTCCCTCAATCATGAATACCACATTGTATCGAAGACGTTTTTCTTTTATGAGAGCGAAAATGGTAGCCATGTGTACCAACACCTGTCCCTTGTTATCAATAACTCCCCGCGCAAAAAGACGCCCGTCTTTCTCGACTACCGTAAAAGGATCCCCATACCAACCGTCTTTTTGTGCGGGTTGTACATCGTAATGGCCATAAATGAGACAAGTTTCAAATTCAGGATTTGTTATAAAACGCGCAACCACAACAGGATTTCCATATCCTGAAACCACACGAACATCAAACGCATGCTGTGTGTATGTTCGTTCCAACCAAGACACAGCCTTTTCTATATCATTCCGATATGCCGAATTCGTTGAAATAGTCTTAAATGCCACAAACTCAGAAAGAAGTGGTCTGTATTGTGAATTAATTTCCATGCAATCCACAATAACAAAAGTTCTTGGTATAGCAATTACTAAACGATCCCTTGTTCTGTACGTATATTCTGTTCTTTCTCCTCCTGATATTCAAACCATACCCGCACCCCTCCAAAAAAGAAAGCTGCGGGTATGGGAAAATAATAGTAACGCCAAGCAATGGATGCATGGCGCTTTCTTGTTGCATAATGAACGACTTCAAAAAATACCGAAATAAAGATGTTGGTTAATATACCAAACCCTATTTAGTGATCGTGATGAATTTTTCTGGGGGTATACCAACAACAACATTGAATGATATTCTCCCCACTATCGCGCCACGCTCTGTCTCAACGGAAACACGCCACCTGCCAGGATCGGTGATCAATTTTTCCGTATACCCACGGAAACCTCCTTCGCGCCCGCCGCCAATTTGAAACCTGATGCGTCCCATAGTGTCCCATTCGTTGGTTTCTGGATTATGCCACTCCCATCGATGATAAATCGGAGCGGAAAAATCTGAAGGAGCAAAAACCGCACTCCACGCAAACAGAGACTCTCCGGAGAGTATATGCATCGTGTTGTTCTTTGGTGACAAATAGGGAATAGAGATCTTTGATATGCGCGATTCATACGTTACCTCATAATCGCCTGTCGATAAGCGAAGTACGTGGTGATATATGCCTATATCTTTGAGTGCTAGAGGAATGGGAGGAATAATGTTGAGAGCATAGAAACTGTTAAGAATTCCAAAAATAACTAGCCAACAAATGCCGATCCGTTTCCATGCACGCGTAAATTCCGCGAAAGGTTCGTTCGGAACTTGCAATTTCGCGTTCGCTGCATTATCTCCTCCATTGTCCTTTCGAGCCCATGCAAGGCGGCTTGGTTCTGATGAAATTTGCGTAGAACGAGCAACGACTGTGATCACCGCAACAGGCACGCTTGCTATGATAAGTGCGATTATACCCGAAAGAGCAAAAGTGCCCGGTCCTATAGAGCCTACAATAATCGGCGAATACAGAGCGACAACCAAATAGAGGATGAAATAGAAGATCGCTGATTGAGATGTTAACCCTGCAATCTTGCGATGGAAAAATTCATTAAACAAAATCAGTGCCATTACAAGGAGAAGGAAGGGCCAGCTACCGAAGAAGGTGCTGGACTTTGCGTAATAGACGAGAGAACTCCCAAGCAGTCCTCCCATTGAAAACTGCACGAGTATTGGTACCCACTGCTCAAATGGTGTAAGAGCTGCAGAAAACCGAATTGTCGGAGTATAGAGAATGATCAATCCGGAAGTGACGACGAGCAAATACCCTCCGATCACCACTATGTCGTAGAGTTGATCGACGCGCGACAATGTGACGCTGTCCCACACAAATCCAAAAAGAAATGCAATGAATGTGAGGTGGGGAATCGAAACGATTCGCATATGCTTTTAGCCTATCATCAGAATTACTACAATAAACGTGTGTTCCTGTTCCAAACAACACTGCCAATAATCTATCTCCTTCCGAACAGGGGTCGCATCCACCTTAACCTTACATGAATGAATCCGGCACCGGAAACTTCTCACATAGTTTTCTGATTTCCTCTCTAACCTCTGCCTTTTTCATCGCATTATCTTTGTTTTGAAGCGTCTCGATCATAAGTTCGGCAACCTGCTTGGATTCCATCTCGCCAAATCCACGTGTCGTAATTGCCGGAGTTCCAAACCGGATCCCTGAAGGATCAAGCGGTTTTCGAGGATCATTGGCAATCGCATTTTTATTTAACGTAATTCCCACTTCGTCCAATACGACTTCCGCTTCTTTACCGGAAACGCCAAGCGAGCCAAACACATCGGCTAGAATAAGATGGTTGGAAGTTCCCCCTCCAAGCATTCGTATGTTTTCTCGTGCAAACACCGCTTCCATTGCCTTGGCATTTTTAAGAATTTGGGCAGCATACGTTTTGAATGAGGGTTGGAGTGCCTCTCCAAACGCCACTGCCTTTGCTGCAATATTGTTCATGTGGGGGCCTCCCTGAATGCCAGGAAATACTGCGCGATTAATTTTTTGCATCAATTCTTCATTCTCTCGAACCAAGATCATCCCTCCCCGAGGGCCACGAAGCGTTTTATGTGTCGTGGTGGTAATAATATCTACCCCATCATCAAATGGATTTCGAGCGACACCCCCCGCGATAAGCCCCGCAATATGCGCCATATCCGCCATCACAAGCGCTCCCACCTCGTGCGCAATTTCTACGAACTTTTTGTAATTAAGCTCTCGACTATACGCTGAAAAACCTGCGATGATCAATGTCGGTTTTTCACGTTTTGCGACCTCCAACATTTCGTCATAATCAATTTCTCCTGTCTCAGGATCTTTCATTTTGTACGCCACAAATCGAAAGAGTTTCGCAGGAACAGTCATAGGATGTCCGTGCGTCAAATGTCCTCCGTGTCCCAAATCCATTCCCATCACCGTATCCCCCGGAGCAAGCACCCCGTGATACACAGCCATATTCGCCGGCGCTCCTGAATGCGGCTGCACATTGACGTATGATCCGCCAAACAGTTTTTTAGCCCTATCGATGGCGATATTCTCAACCATATCGGTAAATCTCTGACCGCCGTAATAACGCTTTCCCGGCAACCCCTCTGAATATTTGTTGGTAAAGACGCTTTGAAGTGCCTCTCGAACCGCTCGCGACACATAATTTTCGGAAGGGATAAGTTCAAGCCCCTCTTTCTGGCGTGTTTCTTCACCCACAAGGGCAACATACACGTCGGCATCCTGTTCTTTGATATAAGAATCTTTCATACATGCGTAATTAGCAAAATTGACAATCAATACAACGAGTTAAAGTCTATTACAACATGGTGGTATGCAGTGTTGAATTTCAGACGTTATCAAAGCAGAAATTCGACTTGTGATGTACGCATTATAGTATACCCTCCTACTCTGGGTAACAGAACGTCTTTTGCACGCCTATTGTTTTTTTTGGTGCAACTTTTCATTGTATCCTCCCGCAACGGTGAGCTCGGCTTTTATCGCTGCATGCGGCTCATAGCCAGAAAGTGTTACGTGTTCAGGACGAAACGAATCGAGCGTCACGCCTTCGAGAATGGTAACCTTGGGAAACGGCTTTGGTTCTCGAGTACACTGTTCTCTTGCCGCTTCAAAATGATTTTCATAAATATGCACATCCCCAAAAGTGTGGATGAATTCTCCTGGTTCAAAACCAGCAATCTTAGCGAGCACGAGTGCAAGCAGCGCGTAGCTTGCGATATTAAATGGAACCCCAAGGAATATATCCGCGCTACGCTGATAAAGCTGAAGAGATAATTTTCCTTTTTTCACATTTATCTGATACATGTTGTGGCAAATTGGAAACCGCGCTTCCTCTCCCGGCCTTGCCATGCTGTAGAGATATTGAGGGTCCCACGAAGTAACGAGCGTGTTGTGAGCGTCGGCATCTTTAGAAATTTCATCAAGAATCCACCTCACCTGATCAACGGTGCGACCGTCCTTGGCTGGCCATCGGCGCCATAATTCGCCATAAATATGCGGTAGTTCACCGTAGGTGCGAGCAAATTCCGCATCAATCTTTATTTTTTCTACAAAGGCTTCGCGGGTAAGCTCAGGAAGCTCCCCTTTCGCCACTTTTTCATTATAGATCTTGAAGGGATAATCATCCCAGATATGCACGTCATTATCGACAAGATATTTAATATTCGACTGTCCCGAAAAAAACCAGTAGAGCTCGTGGAGCACTCCTTTCCAATACACCCGTTTAGTAGTGAGAAGCGGAAATGATTCCGATATATCGAAACGCATCTGTCGCCCAAACGCACTGTATGTTTTTACCCCCGTTCCCTTGTCGGTCTGCTCGATACCATGCTCCACAAGTTCCCTCAACAAATCAAGGTATTGTTCTTCCGGATGTCGATTGGTAGTTATCATGCGTAATTATGTTAGGAATTTGGTTCTTTGGGGGGGATATAACTTTGCCAATTCTGATCACTGTACCGTCCTATTTCTTTATAATCTTGCTTTGGTAGACTGGTTAATTTCGAAAAAAGGAGTTGCGCGATAGCCATCCGAGGCCGGAGGATAATCGGCACATGAGACAGGTTGTACAGTTCAAGCACCATATTGAGGTAGTGGCCGGGATTCACAATACCTGCGGTGTTGTGGACGACAAGCCCGATGCGCGCAAGCGAGCTTTTTCCGGAGAGTTGGATCAGATATTTGTCCGACCCGAAATACTCGTGCGTATGAGCAAGCACCGACACCCCCGGATGAAGTACGAACATGCTTTTGTCTTCAACGATAAAATGCCGGTAGTGTGGATACACTTTATTTGCAGGATCAATTACCTGATCGCGCTCCGGCTCCGGAAGCATGAATTTATTTCCCAAAAGTATGTCGTAGCTTGCCGGCTGTAATCGCGCCTCCTCAAACCCATCGATTTTTATGTCGCCCGCTTCGACCGCCGCCTTAATATCAACATCAGAGAGAATCATATCGACTATATTACACCTGTTGCTCTTCCCCGTGAGATATGCGTCCTCCCTGATGTTGTCCCCGATACCCAATCACTTCGCCTTCTATTCGATAAAATACAATATTACAAATACGCGCACCGAGTTGGAGCGACACGTCAAATAGCCCAAGGTTAGTCAATCCAAATGTAAGCGGTCCTTTGTAGCCCGGATCAGTTTTTGTCGCAAAGAGCGCAAGCCCTGCGCGAAAGAGACTGCTTCGCGGGTACACCATGGGCATAAGATCGAGAGGCGTATTGATAGTTTCTGCCGTTTGCACTAAATAATAGTCGCCGGGTTTAATGACAAGAACATCTTGAAGATCGCCCTCCTTCAATTTAAAAATTTCTTCAGTAGTAACCCCCTTGCGCTTTCCAAGACCTGCCGCGCCATCCGCTTCAATATATGCTCCGCCAGAAACAATGTTGTGTACAGAGCCAAGACGAAGATCAATCCCCGTACCTTCGGGATTTGAAAGGTCGCGCCCGCCAAGGCCAGTAATAAGGCCCTCCTCATTAATACGTCGAACAATTTCCTTGATGCCGATGAGCGCCATGTAGAAGTAGTATACCGAGCATGGCATGTATGAAACCAGTGGAGAGATTCAAACTTTGTTGCATAATGATTCCCATGAATCCGAATGTCTGTATCACGGTCGCGTTGGGAAGGAGCGGAACCCGTAATCGAGCCATTGGGAAAAATAACCAGCTACTTTGGCATATTCCAGACGATTTAAAGCGGTTCAAGGCGCTTACCTTGGGACATCCGGTTATTATGGGACGAAAGACATTTGAATCGATTGTGGAGGTGATCGGCACCCCACTTCCCAATCGGACAAACATTGTTATTACCCGTGATCCAAACTGGTCACATGAAGGGGTAACGACATTTCATGACTTCAACAAAGCGCTCGAATATGCAAAAACCTTGGACAAAAAAGAGGTGTACATTGGAGGTGGTGGAGAAATATATGAGCTTGCACTCCCCCATACCGACAAACTGTATCTGACCTTAATTGATGACGAAAAAGAGGCCGATTCGTTTTTCCCCGAATACGAAGAAGAGTTTACGAAAAAAACATTTGAGGAAGAGCGCGAATGGAACGGGCTTCGCTACACGTTTGTCGATCTGGAACGCGGAAAAAAAGAAAAGCCGGATCAGAGTAATTGATCACGGCGCACGCATCGTAGAAGCCAACGCCAGCACAGCGTTTCTATACAACATTCGCTCGTCTACTGGCGTGACCGTTTCCCCGTCCAAAAAACGAAGCATATCATTAGGGCTTTTGTGGATTACGGGATCCCGAAGCCCCTTTCCATTAATTGGTTTTATACTATCCAAAGAAGGGGTAATGACCCCGTACAACACCCAAACCACCTTGGTAACGGGACCTTTTTTGTGAATACTGCTTCGAACAATACCGGAAGCGCCAATACGAGCGAGACCTATCTCTCTTCTATGCAAAGGAGGAATACCGATCATCTCCTCCTCGCACTCTCGTATAACACACGCAATAATATCTTCCCCCTTCTTTATGCCTCCTCCTGGTAACTTAACCCAGGGGGAATTGCTTTTGTCCGACGAAAAAGAAATGCAACGACCCCAAGGATCGCTTATCAAAATTTTTACCGTTGGGCGCTTCCCCTGCACCCGACACCTCTCGACAGCTCTCCCAATTTCTGGAAGAACCTCTCCCAACAAAGTACAAGAAAACATGGGACACTCCTATCTAGGTCTTGCGCTACAATACCTCTTTATTAATCTTCTTGGCAAATAGTACTTACCATATATCCTCTACATGCATACCCGCCGCTTGGCCTTTGAGCCAAGCGGCGGGTATGTTTTTTCGTATAATGATTACTCCTTCACATCAACCCCCATTGAGCGTGCGGTTCCTGCAATTATTTTCATCGCGGCCTCGACATCGTTTGCATTCAGATCTGGCATTTTTTTTTCTGCAACCTCTCGAAGCTGTTGTTTGGTAATAATACCTGCCTTTGAAACCAAATTTTTTCCCGATCCTTTTTCTTTCCCGATTGCCTTTAAGATGAGCTGGGACGCGGGCGAGACTTTGAGTATAAAATCGTAGCTTCGATCCTCGTATACTGAAATCTCAACGGGGATGATGTCTCCCATCATTGGTCTTGTCGCCTCATTAAACTTATTGACAAAATCGCCAATGTTCACGCCAGCCGGACCAAGCGCCGTGCCAACCGGAGGCGCTGGGGTTGCTTTCCCGCCGGGGATTTGGAGTTTAAGCTTTTTGACTATTTTCTTTGCCATAGAATGTGAGTACCGTACCTTAAATTCTCTTGACTTGCAAAAAGTCTAGTTCAACGGGAGTGTCGCGTCCAAACATCGGCACAAGCACCTTGATTTTGCCTCGTTCTTCATCGATCTCCCCAACGCGCCCCTCAAGATCTTTAAATGGACCATCAACCACGACCACTGGATCGTTCATCGAAAGCTCAATCTGGTGTTTAATCACATCCGATTTCATGCGACCCATGAGCACATTGACTTCATCGTCCGAAAGTGGAACAGGCTGTACCCCGCTCCCCACAAATCCTGTAACGCGTGGGGTATTTCGGACCACGTACCATGAATTGTCATCGACAATCATATTCACCAGCACATATCCTGGATACACTTTTTCTTCTTCTTCAACACGCTTACCACCTTTGATCTTTATTTTCTTTTCGGTCGGCACGACAACTTCAAAAATCCGATCCTGCATACCAAGCGACTCGATACGCTGCTTCAAGTTACGTTCCACCGCCTTTTCATATCCCGCATAGGTATGAATCGCATACCAACGACGCTCTCCTGTTGTTTCCTGTTTTGTCATACTATGCGATTACGAAAGAATAAAATGCTCAAGAAGATACGTGAATGCAAAATCAAACGCGCCGAGAAATAGTGCGGTAAATATCGAAATGCCAATGACCAGCGCAGTAAACACAATAGTCTGTTCTCGTGTCGGCCACGAAACGTGTTCGAGTTCTGCTCTTGTATCTTTGAAGTATTGGATCAAGCGTTGCATATTGAAGGATTTAAAAACGCCCCGAAGGGCTTACAAAAAACAGTATACCCGACTATTTCAGTTTGTCAAAGAAGTGTGCCCGTCTAGCACATTTGGCACTGGCGTGCTATTAAATCACGAACAATATATCGAAGAGGCGAGAGCATTCCAAGAGATTGAAGAGAACGCTCCATTGTATCTGAACTTTTCCAAGGAAGAAAGCCGGGGAATCCTTCCCCCTACTGCGACGAAGTCTGGACAAATGAAAAACGAAACGAGTCTGTGATATTTCCCGCCTCTTCACACGTTTTAACAGTGGCAACCGTCAGTCTTCAGCTTCCCCTATAACATGAGGAAGCGGCTTTTTCTGAGACACCCCCCAGCCTTGGAAGGACATACTAAGCCCATGCCTATCAGGTAAATCCACGAGATAGTGCTTGATTATCGCCTGAATCGAAAAATCTGCAGAATTCCCCACCAAACCTTCGTTCATCCGCTCAAGTACAAAATTAGAGACGCCAAACCGTTGGCGAATTTGCCATATATGATTGAGAAGAATCCGGCAATTGTTCGCTATTTTTTCTTGATATTGACTAGTGATTTTAGGAGGTGAAGGATATTCAGCTTTCTTTCTAAAGGGAAAAATCTGGTGTGTGTTTGTCCCCGCATTGGATTGATTCGGCATCCATTGACTAAGATCTCCGTCAAGGGAAACATCGAATTTTATTTCAAGAGTGCTTCGCAAATAGTCGCGCGCGTGCTCATCAGCAACCTTGTCAATTAAGTTTGAGACATGGGCAATGTTTGCCAATGAGCAGCTGTGTGGCACATCATCAATACTCAACTTTCCTAAGCGGACTAGCGTAGGAGCTTCTCGAGAAATCAACCCATAACCACGGCCCTCCAAGATAGCGTTTCCAAAGCTTATGTCCTCCTCATCTCTAGATTTTCGTTCCTTAAGCAGAATGTTAAAAAGATGCCGTATGGCGGCATCATTTTCTTCAGTAAGTTCATGTCGTTCGGTGATCTCAATACCCAAGCTAATTTCATTGACATTCGAATGAATTATTTCAGTATTGTTTGCTCGTATTGAAAGATCCTCCATAGTTTTCGTTATTGTATGGACAAAAGATTCATCCAAAATGGTGGAGGGTACGTTGATCGAAAATGCATATGAATATCGATGCGTATTTTGCGTCGTGGATAGAGTCTTAATCAATTCGACTTTTAAACATTCCAGCAATCTATTTGTATACGCTCGAGTAAGCTCCGGATCACTTTCAATGTGTTTAAAAAATTCATCCATTCTAGAAAATGGGCTGGGGGTTGAAAGGTCTCCCAACAACACCTCGAAACACCTCACCGCACGCCCACTCTTCTCCTCTCCTGTTTCGAATTCACCAAGATCAGCGGGGCCACTGATAGGCATGTAATTAAGTACCATCCCCTGTATGGCTTCCAGTATGGTTGCTCGTACGACGAGAGGATCGCTTTCTGCAGCACCCATAACACTCGGGCTATCTGGTCCGAGTGTTTCTTCTGCCTTTTCAGATTTTTCCGCTGACATGATTCCACCAATTATCCATCAAAAACCGAAAGAGCGAGAGGGGGTTCAGCGAACAATCCATTGTTTCCCCCATATGACTTTCCATAGTGTCCCTTCTCTTTTTGCTATCCTCCCTATTCTTATTTATCGAATCTCGTAAGTAATTGACACATTCGCTACGATTTTATTCTCCCCGGTCGGAAGTACGGAACTTTTTACCGACGATTCAGCCATTCCTCCCATCCCCATAACCGAATCTCGCATGTAATACACTGGGATTGGAGGGTACGCTCCGGTGTTTTCACTAAATGCGACGACACGAACAAGTCTCACTCCGAGATCATTCGCGAGATCTTCCGCCTTCTCTCGTGCTTCATCAATGGCTTTTTTTCTTGCTTCTTTCATAAGCTCATCTTGATCGTCAATCGTAAATTCAAGTCCGCTGATATTCGAAACACCCCTTTCGCCAACACCGGAAAGAAGGTTTCCCGCTTTGTCAGTATCGCGTACCTTTACCAAAATGGTTTCACTAAACTCAAACCCCGTAAGCGTCTGTTTCCCTGGTTGGCAACTAAACTGCGTGCAAATTTCTCGACTCCATTCATATTTGGGATACACGTTATATCCGACTGTTTTAATGTCTCGCTCTTCAATGCCCGCCTCTTTAAGATATTGTACGATTGCATTCTCTTTTTCAGACCCGATTTCTTGGGCCTCTTTCGCGGTCTTCTTCTCTTCGATAATAGAAAAGGTAAACGTCGCAATGTCAGGCACGGCGAATACTTCCCCCTCGCCAGACACGGAAATAGTATTTGAAACGGGAACGCCGCCACCGATATATTGATATTCCTTAAGACCATTGATGATCTGTACAGCAAGATATCCTCCAACAAGCAGCAACACGAGTACGGCGGTACGTGCGACTTTACTTTTTTCAAACTCCTGCATTGATTCTATATTCATATTCGATACATTATTAATATAAGTGATTTCCTCTAGTATACCCCGCACACGCGCCTTAGTGGAATATATTTCGATACACCATTACAGACGCCTCCTATGTATTTTCCTTACACGAAGTGTCACATGTTTCCGCCTTCTCATACGCGGAAAGTACTTTTACCTGTGTACACGGACAAGAAAGCAGTCCTTGCTTTTGTTTTGAAGAAACAAAGAGAGTACCCCGCCCTACATTCCTTCCTGCCAAGTTTCTTCGATAGCTAACTAGCTCTTTTTGCCTTTGCTCGGCCTGTTTCAGTCAAGATTTGCTTTCGAAGCCGCACATGGTTAGGCGTTACCTCTAGATACTCATCCCCTTGCATGATTTCAAGCGCGCGCTCGATCGTGAGAGGTAATGCAGGCACAAGATCTATTGCTTCATCATTTCCTGACGATCGTACATTGGTGAGTTGTTTTCCTTTGGTTGGATTCACCACCATTTCCTCGCCTTTTGAAGAATTTCCAATAACCATGCCTTCATACACTTCTGTTTGCGGAGTAATGTAAAGAACTCCACGATCTTGAAGATTCCAGAGAGAGAATGCCACCGCAGTGCCCGTCGCCATTGATATCATGGAGCCCGTTTCTCGTTTTTCAATCTCTCCCACATACGGTCGAAATCCAATGACTCGGCTCGCAAAAATACCCTGGCCTTTTGTGTCAATAATAAATTGATTTCGATATCCCAAAATTCCTCGAGTGGGACCCTCAAAAATCATGCGCACCGTATTTTCGTGCATTTTCATGCTCGTCATGATTGCCGCGCGTTTTCCTAATTTCTCAATTACTATTCCCTGACTTTCGCTCGGTACATCAATGGTAATTTCTTCAAACGGTTCTGATTTTACTCCCTCTATGTCTTTTACGATGACCTGCGGTTCGGACACCTGAAGCTCATATCCTTCGCGGCGCATATTCTCAAGCAATATAGAAATATGGAGCTCGCCACGACCATAGACCTTGAAAACGTCATTTTGTGAAAAATCGATTTTAAGTCCCACGTTTATTTCAAGCTCACGCTCTAGTCGTTCGCGAATCTGGCGAATGGTGACAAACTTCCCATCACGTCCTGCAAATGGTGAGTTGTTGACAAGAAAATTAAGTACGATAGTCGGCTCATCCACGGTGATGGCGGGGAGTGCGGATGAGTCTGCACTCCCCGCGATAGTGTCTCCAATAAAAATATCGGGGAGTCCGGCGACCATAACAATATCGCCGGCAACCGCTTCGGTAGTTTCTTCGCGTACCAGCCCTTTAAACGTAAAGAGTTTGGTGATCTTTCCTGAATACTCTTTTCCTGAAACTCCTTTCACATATACCGTGCTCCCCGTTTTGATAGTACCTTCGTACACCCGAGCAACGGCCATACGCCCAAGAAAATTATCGTATGCAAGATTAAACGGTTGAGCGCGAAGCGGAAGATTGAGGTGTGATTCGCTTGTGGATGGAATTTTCTCAAGAATGACATCGAGGAGCGGCGTAAGGTTTTTTGATTCGTCATTAAGTTGTCGTTTGGCAATGCCCGCACGTCCAATCGCATACACAACCGGAAAATCAATTTGCTCATCATGTGCTCCAAGATCAAGAAACAGCTCGAGCACCTCTTCATGAACCCGTACGGGATCTGCGGCTGGTTTATCGATTTTATTAATAACGACAATGGGGCGGAACCCCAACTCGAGTGATTTTTTGAGCACAAAGCGCGTCTGAGGCATTGGGCCTTCTTGCGCGTCAACCACTAACACCACGTCATCAATCGAACGAAGTACCCGCTCAACCTCGCTTCCAAAATCCGCGTGTCCGGGGGTATCCACAATATTTATTTTGGTGTTTTTATAAAAAACACTGGCATTTTTAGCGTAAATAGTAATCCCCCGTTCCTTTTCAAGCGCGTTTGAATCCATTGAAACGCCCTCGAGAGCGGCGCCCGTTTCTCGAAGAATAGCGTCCGTGAGCGTTGTTTTTCCATGGTCAACATGGGCGATAATGGCGATATTTCGAATTTCCATATAAGTGAAATAAAAACCCCACGGTGGGGTTCGGATGTGAACAGCGTACCCTACTTACAACCCTCTTGCAAAGTTTTTTGACTCGTAGTATAGTGCTTGAGTCAAGCGGTGCCCCTCCCTCTTGCCCCCCCCCC
>CAZFRC010000002.1:0-5055 GCA_964521185.1 uncultured Candidatus Saccharibacteria bacterium | reverse complement strand
CCCGCGAGCGGGGGCGGCCTCTCCCAAAAGGGAGCACGTGAGGGAACATCCTCTTGACCCCCAGCCCTCGGGCACAATCTTGTGTCCGAGGCAAATTTATTTTTGGCTATTTGTTCTGTTTAAGCAAATCACGGATTTCTTCGAGAAGTTTTTCTTGGTTGGGTTTCGGCGTATCGGTATTGTGTTCTTCGCGACGGCGTAAACGATTCATCAGTTTAATCGCAACAAAAATTGCGGCGGCAACAATAACAAAATCAAACGCCGTTTGAATAAAGGCGCCATAGTTTAACGTTACCGCAGGAATGGATTGCCCCGATTCGTTTATTCCCGAATCTTTCAGAGTGATTGAAAGATTTTTAAAATCAACGCCGCCAATCAAAATGCCGAGGGGAGGCATAATGATATCGGACACGAGCGACGACACCACCTTTCCAAACGCGCCGCCAATAATCACGCCAACCGCCAAATCAACGACATTTCCCTTCATCGCAAATTCCTTAAACTCCTGCAGAAATGCTTGACCTTTTTTTATTCTTTCTTCCATGTATATATTCTAGCGATTTTTTTTGTTTCTTCAACGTACTAACACCCACCCCGCTTTCCCCTAAAGGCGAAGCGGGGTGGGTTTTTCTGTACGAAAAAGAGCTACGGGGTCGTAGTGAATGACTGCTCGCTCGACGTTGCCGTATTATTCGAGATATCCGTCGATACTGTCCGATAGTAGTAGGTAGTGCTTGCAGTAAGACCGTAGAGTGGCACGGAGTGCGAAGTTACAAGATCCGCGACCATAGCAGACAGTGTTGCGGTACCGATACTAAATCCGGCCGTGGTGTCATAAAACACCTTGCTTGAAGCATTCTCATTTGTAGACCACTTGATAATAGCCGTTGTCGCCCCTGTACTTGTAGCGAGAAGGCCCGTAATCACTGGCGCGACAGTATCGGTTGAATTGCCATTATTACCCGGATTCCCCCCGCACGTGCCAGCACTGTCTCCATGCGCGAGATGTGCACGAGCGCCTGGAGCACCAAAATGAATAGTTTTTCCTTTATGACACACTGCTATTTTCTCGATCCCCTTTCCAAGAAAAACCTGGTTATTCCTTTTTGGATTAGATGATGTGGCCACATGCATTTCAAGCTTTTTTACAAATTCAGGGGGAAGATTCGGAAATTCTTCGAGAAGTGCGTTCAATCGAGCTCTCGTCAGGGGCCCTACCTCTCCCACCTGTTCGAGGTTGTGTTTTTTCTGAAAACGCTTCACCGCCTTCGCAGTGAGAGCCCCGAAATGCCCGCTTATTATCCCCTCAGGATATAATTCTGGGTCACTTGCAAGAAACTCTTGAAGTTCCCTGACTTCATCCCCACTCATACCTTCACGAAGCGTCGTCTTAAACTCCTTACGTAGTTCATGAAGATCCGTACGGATTTCGTGCTCTTGCCCCCGCACTCGCGCGAGTTCGTCTTGAAGCGTTTTAATATGAGCAAGCAAACTGGCGATTTGTGTTTGCAACGCTGATAATGTGGTTGTTCCAGTACTTTGGGCCGACACAAAAGCAGGAACACCACCAACCAATAGGATTAGTCCGAGAAATACCGCGATACTATATTTCATACTTGATAAAAACATTAACTTTTCTGTTTTGCTACTAAATGTATCCTTAACTTAACGTGGATACAGACGCAAAAAGACGCGCCTTCTTCAAAGCTGCGTCCCTTACCCTCCATCATAGAAGACGTTCGTTTGTAAAACAAAATTACTTATACATAGACAAAAACACGTGGCTTAAAAGATTCTCCCTGTATACACAAATATCAAACCCTGATTAATGTACTTCCTCTTATTGCGCAATATCTTTTTTATACTCTTTTGGGCGACTACAGGGAATCGAACCCTGATTGAGAGCTCCACAAGCTCCAGTGTTAGCCGTTACACCATAGTCGCCATGTGAACTGTTATAGCAAACTTCTTGGCTTCCTGCGAGATTGTTTCAAAGAAATTTGGAGCCCCGTATGGAATAGCATATTCCATACGGGGCTCCATGACAAAAAACCGTCCGAGGATACGGGCGGTTTTTTGTCAGTTTTCCTCTGTTTTCTATGAGTTACAAACTGGCACCTGCCTTTTTCATCCACATTTCATCAACGGAATATTTTCCGGGACCCGTAATCATAATCGAAAGAGCCGCGGCAAAAATAAGCATAATGAATTCATATCCGCCGTTCGAAATGAAAAACCCCTTTGCCATGTGAACGGTGAAGAACGCCACAAGGGCAACCACGATCATGAATTTGGAAATCCAATGAGTAAAAAGACCAATAATAAGAAGAGCCCCGGTAATAAGTTCACCGTACGAAAGCACATAGGCCATAACGTCAGGAAGCGGAATCCCGAGACCCCCAAGAAATCCGCTTACTTGCGGCATCCCCATCATGAATACTTTTTGATATCCATGCATGAAGAATACAAGCCCAAGCGCCACGCGAAGTGCTAAAGGCGCATACGACTGCCACGATTCGGAACACTTACAATGTAGTAATGTCTGAAACATAGACATACAATTAGGCGAATAAACACTGCTTATTAAAACACCAAATCACCTGCCTGCGAATAGAGACCCCCGAGTATACTTATACGATCCATAGAAACCTCTTTTTCCGAGCCTTTTTGCCCCGTCTTATATCTTATAATTCCATTCTGTAGACTTTTTCCGTTCCGTCTGGGAGAGTGTATTTAAGTTCGGCATCAGAAATAAACTCTAAATTATAGCGGTGCCGTGGGCTCCCAGCTTCTAGCTGTCGAATCTCTCCTGTGCGAAGGTTAGCAATAAATAAATTGTTTGTTCGCCCCTCCTTTTCTGCTTCCTCCATTAACTGTTCGTCAACTTCTACAATACCCGTCCAAACGGTAAGGTCGGTATATGCAAAGAGTCCATTCGGAGTCGCGGCTTCTTCTCCGCCAGAGGCAACATTTGATGGTGTTCGCAGAACTTCCACTTCCCATGTGTCGCGCTTGATGCGGAGAAATGCAAATGTGTGCGGGCCAAAGTATATTTCCGCCCACAGATATGCTCCATCTTCAACCCATTTCCCAAGTCCAAAGTCCCCTGTAAGGCCGTCGTAATTTTCAGTAATCCACTCCATTGGTAACTCAAACACTGTTTGCTCTGACTCTATATCCCTGAAAACAATGGCATAATCATTGCTCCCTGAATACCCCCGTAAAAGTACGATGTATTTCTCTGAAGGGTCCACACGGAAGTCGTAAGAGAACAAAACTTCTCCTGAGCCAGTTTTATTCTCAGCAAGCAAAACTACAGTTTCTCCCCTCCCAGCATAATCGTATCTTCGAACTTCCTTTGAAAAATCTCGAGCAACTTTCATTGTTTTATAATCAAAACCTCTGCCCTCCAATAAATAGACATGGCATCTCTGAATTTCAAAAGGATGGTAATGGTTCGCCGGGGATATCGAATACTCTGCAGAATTTATTTTTGATCCGCTCTTTTTGTTATAAACAGAGACGGTCACGATTTCCGTATATGCATCTATCACCCGGGTAGTAGATGCCGCCTCTTGTTCATCAGTTAAACAAAGAGGAGTGGACATATTAGAAAATGTGTCGGTGAAAAAAAAGAGAAAAGTCACCCCGCATAAAAATACAAGAACCGCAACAACTACGAGCAACTTTGAATACATCGATTGAACCCACGTCTTCATTGCAAATGAGATTTAAGTGTACCTAAGATATCCAGTAACCGCACCCCCAGTTCTTGCGGCAAAACTTTCTTTTTCATCTCAAGTTTAATCAAGGTTGTCAATCCATCAATACTCTTAATTGTTTTCACCGTATTCCCCTCGTTATAAAATTTTTCAACTACTCCAATCCCACCGAGGAGTGATAGTTTCACAAGCGGGCGAATACTAGAAGATTTAACTTCCTGCCGAAATTCCCCAATCAAATCCTGTGGAATTATCTTAGGTTTGACATCAACCTCGTCGAGATTGGGACTATATGTGACGACGAATTCGTCTTCTTCCTGGGGATTTATATCTGATGTGAAAGTCTCAACACTAGTAGTTCCGGATGAAGTCGTTATCGCAGTGGTAAGTGTATACGCTCCACTACCTGTGCCAATCACAAATAATGAATAGCTTTGAACTGAATCCGCGGGTACATATAACGACTTAAGCCGATGAATGTCGCTGGGATTCAGCGTTTCTTCTGTATCTATTGGATGATCTTCCTCTCCATACAAAGCGCCAGGGATTTCTTCATATAAAATGCCTTCCGCATCCATACCTGTTTTCCTACCTGCCGAATCTATGAGCAAAAGTTCGGCAGGTGATGCGAGAGTAAATTCAAGAAAACCAGAGAAGCGTTCGGGCTCTTGTAAATACGTGTACAGCACTGCTTTTTGAAAATCGTTTCCGTAGTCATGTATGTCATTGTCGCCATTTTCTTCATCTCTCAAGGTAATGGTTTTGTACCAACGCGGATCGCGAACGGTGTATGTCGGCCCCACGTTGTCGCTTAACCGACTGTCAATTACAAAATAGTGGCCAATCAACGAGGTGTTTGATACAAATTCGTCATACCCAATAACTGGGGCAAGATTGTCTAGATATGAATGTATGGTGGCAACTGATGTAGTTTTTTCTTTGAACTTCAAGTGGCTCTTTTTTTCTCCATTTTCTTCAAACCCAAAATAGTGGCCTCCTTGTGGCCAATAGACACCTCCGGTGCTAGTGTAACCAACATCTTCACCTAAATTTGTAAGCCATGCATTCAAAGACAGTGGGTTCGCGTCCGTAGAATCAATTCCCGTGTCTAAACCATAATGGCGGCCGAGCATTATTATTGAAGTAATTGCACAGCCACAACGCCCTATTGTTGAACGACCGTCTACTGAACTTCTACAAGTATGATAATTACCTTTTCCAATATCCACCCCCGCCCATGTTTGAGTTTTGGCAAGGGAGGGGTAATCAGAGATCTTCTGCGTCCACAACGGAACCACTCTAACGGAAAAGTCGGTGTTAGTAGGGGTGCCGA
>CAZFRC010000001.1:0-113668 GCA_964521185.1 uncultured Candidatus Saccharibacteria bacterium | reverse complement strand
GGCCATGGAACACCATTCTCTGCAGAGCAGGAGCGCCGGTCAAGAGGGAGGTGCCAATGGGATCATCAATTTCTTCAAGTTCCGGAGGAGGTTTGGTAGGCGGGGGAGGAATTATTGGATTTGATCCCAATGTTAAACATGTAGCTGTTACCCAGGGAGAGTATAATCGATTAAATTTTCAATTACAGCTTCATCAACAAGCGATTGCTGCCGCAGCTAAAGAATTTGGAGTTGATGAGAATATTCTTCAGGCACTCATTATGACTGAATCTTCGGGGGTGGCTGGTGCTTATAATAATAAAACCGAAGCCGTAGGCCTTGGACAAGTGCTTCTTACTAACGCCAAAACGTATGCAAGAGAATTAGGCATACCGTCCGATATAGTTACTGACGACGAAAGGCTTAAAGGTTGGTTGGCAAATCCTCAAAACAACACAAGAGCCACCGCATTTTATTTAAAAAAGACTATCGAGACAGCTGGAAGTAATGATCCGGCTCGTTTCTATCCTCTGTATAATGCGGGACTTAAGAGCAACGCGCTCGAACAAAGCGAGCATTGTCCTGCTGGGGTCATGAAATACGCTTGCCCCTGGGACACAAAGGGTTGTTACCAAGTAGAACCAACGCCACCAGGGTGCAGAGAAAATATAGGATTCAAAGAGACGCGTCGAGGTGTTGATAGAATACGATCTATTCGAGCATGTCAAGAAAATGGCGGACGGTGTCCATAGGCAGAAATGCTACAAAATACTATCTGGGTTTATGGTTACCGCGATATCTGGCGGCAGCAAACGAATTTTTTCCAGCAAATCCTCACGCACCCATTCGTGTTGGGGAAGCCGGATAAATCCGTGGATGACGCTCCTTCCTTTTGGAAGATTCATCACGTGGGTGTGGCCGGAGAGTGTAAAAGGCAAAAGCATTGTTTCAACCTCAGAGAGTCTTTTTGAGACTCGTTCTTTGCTCCCTACACATGATATTTTGATCAATGTACTAAACGGAGGATATCCGAAGCGTCTCCTGTCATTGAGCTCTGTTTTGTAATAATCGGCAATTGCACCTCCCACAGCTTCGATAACTACCGAACGTTCCGGTTGTCGCGTTTGAATAATCATGGCTTCTTCTGTCCGTTCGCGAATTCGCATGAGAATGCTGAAAATTCTGTCATGGATATTCCACTCTGGAGCAGAGAGGAGGGAATCAAGAGACACGACTGCGGAGAGCGTGAGGGCGTCCGGGAGATACGAAAGAGCAAGCTCGGTACCAACAAGGATTGCGCGCGGCGCTTCTTTGAAGCGCCGCGCGGTTTTCTCCGCTTCTTTTTCTTTCGGCGTCGAATCCTTGGTAATTGAAAACACCGGTACATCCGGAAAACGCTCTCTTGCTTCTTCTTCTACCAATTCTGCGCCGATACCGAGTGTGGATAATTTCCATGATCCGCAAAATCGGCAACGTTCATTCGCGCTCCGAACCGTGCCGCTCGCATGACATACGAACACGTTTCCTCTCGCGCTTTTATGGAGCACAACTGGTAGCCCTGTTGCGTCATCCACCACGGGGCTTCCGCAATCATCACACACCGTAATCGGCGCAAGCCCTCGCCGCGCCGCGAACAAAAACACACGCGATGGTTTTTGAATCATTTTTTGAATTGTGTGCGCAAGCTCCGGATGAATCGCTCTGAATCTTTCACGTCTGGGGGAAACCTGCTCGAGTTCTTTTCGTATACGAGGTCTCGCGTCGATGAGTCTCATCTCAGGGGGCGAAGATACGCGTGTTTTTCGGATTCCTCGTTCTTCAAATTCGCGCGCGTTCATGCGGTATACCGTCTCAATACGAAGGGGCATATCAGCAACCAAAAAACGTGCGCCGTATTCGTTCGCAATTTCTTCCGCAACAATGCGAAAATCAATATAGGGTCGGGTGTCGCGCCGCCACGTCGTCGCCGTTTCCCGTTCTATGATAATGGTGCCGATATCGTGCCGAGGAAGCGCCACAGAAGATGGCGTACCGATAATGAGCACAGGATGCGCGCTGTTGTGCGCGCCGCTCCATTGCTCGCGAAACAACGTAGCCGGCAATCCTCCATGGAGCAAAAATGTGTATTCTGAAATGCCGCGCGCAAGATATTGCGCAAGGGCTTCCGACTCTCTTCGCGTTGGCGCGAGAAGCAACACCGAGCGTTTTTTTGCAAATTCTTCACGGACAAGATTTCGATATTCTTCAAACCGCTCCGTCATTGTCCCTTGAAACGCAACGCGCTCGATTGATGCGCCTCCCTTGGTTCCGTATTCAATGATTGGCGTTCGTTTTGCGTTTTCGATCGATCCGCGCGGCACCACCTCAGACAGAATCGCGCCAAGGGATGATGCGTGCCAGTTGGAGACCTTTTGAAGCGCGCGAATCGTTCCTGAAGAAAATAGAAAGCGGGGGGCGCGCTTGGCAACTTTTCGAATCGCAAAATCGGCGCTTCGAATACTCGCCTTGGCATCAGACACGCGCTCTGATTGCACCACAAGCGCCGGCACAATCTTAGATCGAAGGGGGACAAAAATAAGCGCACCTTCCGGATAGGTCTCGCTTGAAAAATAGGTCAGTTCGTCGTTTGAAATTCCGCGCGAAATCGGATGGGCGTGAATGAGGTACATGGACGGAGTATATCAAAATGAAAAGCCGCCCGGAGCGACTATCGTTCCGGGCGGCCGAGGGCGCCCGAGCGCGCCAAAGCGCGCTCTGGTGGGGTGGTGGGTGGTAGGGTTTTACTCGCTACCGCTCCCCATGAAGACGTACGGAAGGAACTTGCGCGGGCCCGTCTTCCCATCCGGACGCGGACGGGACAGGAACAAAGCCCCCGTACAGAACACCATCTCCTCCTCCTTTGGAGTTGGTGGTCGACATATCGAACATACCGTACAATGGCCGATATGGGAAGTGAAATAACTTTACAGAAAGCTGACAAACGGGAATCGTTTCGAGTGGAAGGGCTTGGCGGTGAAAAAACCCTTAAGGGAGAAATTGCCATTTCAGGCGGAAAAAATTCCGTGCTTCCTGCAATTGCCGCTGCGTTTGTGTTTGATGGTCCTCTACCCCTTTTGAATGTCCCGGATATTGAAGATGTGTCTAGGATGGTTGAACTCTATGAAAAGCTTGGCGGCATCGTGACCACGGAGAAGAACGCGCTCACTCTTGATAGCAGAAAAATCGCGGACGGCGTTCTCGATAAAGACATCGCGAAACGGTTGCGCGCATCGGTCATTTGTACCGGCCCCCTGCTTGCGCGTTTTGGCGAAGTATCGTTTCCGCATCCGGGAGGGTGCACCATCGGTCCTCGGCCGATTGACATGTTTCTTTCCGCATATGAAAAAATGGGAGCGACGGGGGAGGAGGGGGATGTAATGTTTGTGATCCGTGCCCCGAAGGGCGGAGCCCTTCGGGGCACGGAAATCTTTTTTCCTGTCGTTTCCGTTACGGCAACTGAAACACTCATGTTAACGGCGCTCCTTGCCGAAGGAACAACGGTGCTTCGAAACGCGGCAATGGAACCCGAGATTGAAGACCTTGCCCAATTCTTGGTATTGTGCGGCGCAAACATAATTGGCGCAGGAACGCCCACGATTACCATACAGGGAGGTGTTCTTCTTCATGCAACGTCACCCTATACCGTAATTCCCGATCGTATCGAATTAGGAAGTTTTCTCGTGCTTGGCGCTCTTGCCGCAAACGACCTCACTCTCACCAATTGCCGTCCTGATCACGCCGAAATGCACATTTCAATGTTGAAAGAAGCGGGTGTGCCTATTGGTATAGGAAAAGATTTTGTACGCGTGTCCGGAAACGGCACTATTCCAAATACATCGTTTCGTTCGTTTAATATTAAAACGCATGAATACCCGGGCTTCCCAACTGATGTACAGGCGCCGACCACCGTATTTTTAACGCAATCAAACGGAGAGGGATTAGTGTTCGAAACTATTTTTGAAAATCGTCTCAATTATATGCAAGATTTGGTACGAATGGGTGCCGACATTCGCGTGTGGGACGCGCATCGCGCAACGGTGAAGGGCCCCAGCGCGCTCAAAGGCAAAGAGCTAGAAAGCCCTGATATTCGAGCAGGATTGGCGTTTGTCATTGCCGCGATTATCGCGAAAGGGGAGTCAATCATTCATAACGCGTATTATATTGATCGAGGATATGCCGCGATCGAACATCGTCTTCAAAACATAGGCGTTGCTATCGATCGAATTTCAAAATAACGTTTCTTAATCATATGATCCGTGGAAACGAACAGTTACCGAATCAATATAGTCCTAATCAGAAACGTCGTTCTGGTCGATCTTCCAAAGCACGTAATGCAGCCGCATTGGTATCGGCCGGGCTTGCTGGAATGATGCTCGCGTCCTCTCCGGACCTTACGATAGGTTGGTCAGATACGACGTCGTCTGAAAGTGTAGAAAAGGAAATGCGAAGAAAAGAACTCGTCGATATGTTCATAAAAGACCCTGCATATTTTCTTTTAGAAAAATGGGGATCTTTAGAATCCCAAGAAAAAGAATCTGTGGTAATCGATTTTCTTACTACATCTAATGCTACAGGAGACGTGTCTCATGAAATTTTAGAGAAGGTATTACTAAAGTGGTATTACTTGGATATACAATCTGGGTTTTTGCAGGTAACCCCAAGTGTTGTCGAAAAACTTCTTCGAGTTTATCCTCAGGATTTTGTTAATTATTTTATCCTTACTCCTTCGATCGCAAACCATACCAAGGCAATTGATTGGTTGCTGGAGGCTTTAGAATTAATTCCCAAATCCAAGCGTCTACGTAATTTAGAGAATTTAATTGAAAAATTGGAAGAAATAAGACCTCGCCCTCAAGCATTTTTTGAAGCAGCCATAGAGCGAAGAAAAGAACTATTGAAAGATCCAGAGGAGACAGTCCCATTCGCAGTATTGAAACGTTCCCTCATACCTGATGTAGGTGATCAACCGGAAGGGCTTCTAAGCGATCCAGCCTTCGTTCTCGTTCCGGGTATTCCTCCTGACTGGATACCCGATATATCCGTTCCCGATAGAATTCCCCCTACCTCTATTTCGCCCGAAGAAGCACGGCTTATGATTGCACGAGCGCTCTATTTTGAAGGAGTCACTGATCCAAATCAGATTACTAAAGAAATGATTAGTCGGACGGCGAAAGAAATACAGGAGACTAGAAAAGCGTTGCATTCGATGCCCCTGTTTAAGGGGCGCGAAGTTCTTCTCCTTGCGTCGAAAGAGACGTGGGAAGACGGGAAGAAACGTTTTGGCACGGACTCTTTCGTCTCGGCTCTTAAAGCAGAACATCCGAAACGCCTCGAAGTACAGGTACCACCCGATTCAAAATTTGGCGCTGTTGCAACCATACAAAATGCTTTGGAATGGGTAAGGTCGTCTGCGTATCCGATAACGTTTTATTATGACGGGCACGGTGACGAATCGACCGGTGTTCTTAATCTCGGTACCGTGCGCATTTTTGATGATTCGCAGGATATCGACAACCCCATTGGCATTGATCCATCAACATTGGCGCATGCGTTTGTCGAACACAGTAAACATCGTGTGCGAAAAAGAACAAACACAACCGTTCCCGACATTATAATTTTGGGCTCGTGTTATTCCTCGAATTTTATACAAAATTTCTATAAAGAATGGTATGCCTTATCGGAAGGGAAGAAATTAGGTAAACCGCCTGTCATGATTGCTCTCGCCGAATATGGGCAGGTTGGTTACAGCAAGGATTTCATTCCTGAAGGAAATGAATTTAATGCCATGATGGTCTCAGGCGGCAAAGATCCGAGCGGGAAATCTCGACCGACGACACTTGGGGATGTGTTTCAGTTGGAAGGAAATATTTCTTCATCGAATCCCGTGGTTATCGCGCCGCGCATTGATCTCAAAGGGTTTTCTGGAAAACCACTCCAACTCGTTGATGATGATGTCAGTTATTCCCCTAAACCATCTATTCCACCCACATCGTCTGCCTAAATAGCTTACCTATAGCGACCGCTATAGGAGGCAAGCTGTCTAGGTGGTTGCTGGTCGTCATAAAAAACAAGATGGGGGAAACCAGCGATGTCCCCGTGCCCTCTGTTTATGGTGAATTGAGACCGCAAGTACCCCGTTATATTTTCCAAGGTCTCGCATAAAATGCATTAACAGGGTAGGATAGTACACCATGTCATTTTTCTCGCCAAAACTCGGGATTGATTTGGGCACCACCACGACCCTTGTGTTTTTGCCGGGGAAAGGGGTGGTGCTCAACGAGCCGTCGGTGGTGGCAGTATCTGAAACCGATAAGAAAATCCTTGCGGTGGGGAACGATGCCAAAGAAATGATCGGCCGCACCCCGGAATCAATCATTGCGTATCGGCCCATGAAAGACGGAGTGATTGCCGATTATCGAGTTACGGAAGCAATGCTTCGGTATTACATTCGGAAATCGCTTCCCAAATGGAATATATTTCGACCCGACGTGCTTGTTTCTGTTCCCGCAGGAGTGACATCAACTGAGAGACGGGCGGTTATAGAGGCTGCAATAAAAGCCGGAGCGAAGAACGCTTATGTGGTGAAGGAACCTATTCTAGCGGCAATAGGCGCCGGCATTCCCATCCATGAGCCGCGCGGGCACATGATTGTCGATGTGGGCGGAGGCACTATTGATGTCGCCGTTATTTCTTTGGGCGGCATTGTCGCGTCTACATCAGTGAAGTGTGCGGGTAACCGGCTTGACCACGCGATCGCCGATTATGTAAAAAAAACCTACAATCTCGCGATTGGTGATAAGACTGCGGAAGATATTAAAATTAAAGTGGGAAGCGCAGTACCCGTTGACGAAGAACTCTCGATAACGGTGAAAGGTCGCGATTTATTATCGGGACTTCCTCGAACAGCTGAAGTGAAAACGAATGAAATTATGAGGGCGATTTCGCGCGACCTTCGAGAAATGATCAAAGCCATTAAAGACGTGCTTCAGGAGACCCCTCCCGAACTCGCGTCCGATATTATTGATTACGGAATCATCATGACGGGCGGTTCCTCACTGCTGCGGCATTTTCCGGAATTAGTACTTCGCCGAACGGGAGTAAAGGCGGTTTTGGCAAAAGACGCTCCATTTTGCGTGGTGAAAGGAACTGGTATCGCGCTTAAACATTTGGATATCTATAAAAAAAGCATTATCGCAAAGCGTTAGACAGTCTCAAAAAACGAATCCATAATCAACCCAAGGGCAAGGACGGAAAGAGGTTAATATTTCTCATTGATTAACTTGGGAATCTCTGGATTCTCTTTTAAAGATTTTTCGTCAAGGAGCATCCCCTTTAGTACACGCCCCATAATATTCCTTGGTTTTTGTAACCAAGGGTCTTTATAGGCGGTTGGTACAGTGCCGCTGTAATGCGCGCCGCGCGCTCTTTCTTCTAGGAACGCTTTTCCTACTGATCTCATATATTTTTTCCATGTCCCTCCTTCTTCGCGCATCATGTTATCGAACTCTTTTGGTCGAGTGAGAGTTTTTAATAAATAAGGATCTCTGTCTTCTATAAAATTCATGAAGGCGCTACGGGCATTATTTTTTGCCCCTTCATTATTTTTTGCGGCGTTTTTGAGTCGGTTGTATACGAGAATTGCCACAGAATATCGATTTTCCGCTATACGATAGAGAGCAGATGCCGCCATTCTCCTTTTGAGATTTTGAGAAGGGGATGCCTCTTCAAATGGCTCGATAAGTATTTGAGATAATGCCTCGTCGGAATACGCTCTTAATTTGAGCACTTCTCTTGAAAATTCACGCAGTTTCTGAGGAAATTCAGGATCGTTTATTCCTCCTGCGAGGATCGCTGTATTAATATTATTTTCTCTAGCAAGCGCAAGGGTCAATCCTCCGAGATCTCCATCAACCTCTAAAAGTGTTATTGTTTCGAGTTTTTTTCTAGAATCTTCTGACGGTGGAGATTTAAAAAGAGTTTCAAATATAATACGTTCATTTAATTCATTTTGAAGTTGTGCCACCGCGGGTGCACGTGGCGTACTGCTATATGCCGCGACCGCAAGACCATATTCATACGGATACTGCTCTCGGTTGGCATGCAGATTGCCACTACTGTCTCGTCCGTAGAGATTGTACATCTCGTAAAAATACAAGAGGCCAAGCACTAATCCCATATCTTCGGTAATCTGAAGAAGGTTTATAAGATTCTGGGGATCTGTTTCTTTTTGTACGCGCGCGACAACATCCTCCGAAATGAATCCCTTTTGTATTAATGTTTTTCTGTATTTGAGGAATACCGTTTTTGCGGTGTCTGGGTGTAATTGAGAAATTCCATACGTCTTGGCAATTCCGGCATATTCCGCCATTCTTCCAAGCTGTTGCTTCGTTCCGTTGCTGGAAGTGTGTTCAACTTCAATCATCGTGCCAAACGAGTCTGTGATATGGCTAATATCTTCGGGAGACACGCTCGGGAAACCTGCATTAATTCGGCTGTCGATGATCTCTTTTACTGTATTAATCAGATCTTCGCGATGTACTGTAATTTGTCTGCCTTCCACATCCAGTGTGAGAGCCCCTTTTCCTTTACGAAGGATATCGACAGCTTCGGACAAACGTCTTTCGCTATCCATACGTTCGGCGACCACTCCAAGCGCCCCTGCCGCGCCAACGCCAATCATTCCAACCAAGAATTTCCGTCGGCTCGATTCATTTTTGGGACCCTGCTCGTGCATACGTATATAAGTGTAGCATGATGCACTTCATACGTAGATTGGGGTTACTATACACACAACAAACGCCCCAAATACGCAAACCTTCGATGTATACTAAAAGTTATAATGCAAACCTTTAAGGAGCATGAGCCTAAGTTCGCTTCCATCGAGGAGGAGGTGAAATATCTGCGCGAACAGGTTGCTCTCAAAGAATTCGAACTTACGAATCCTGGCAAGAATGAAATATCCCATGCCGAACGCGGCGGACTTATTCAAAATGTTCTCAATCTCTATACAAAAAAACGCTCCGACGAAGTACTTGCAGAACAGTATGCCCTTAAAACGCACGAACTCGATCAAATCGTGCTTGATCTTCCCCCCGAAGCACACGACCAAACCATGGCGGAACTTCTTGGGGTGATGCAGCAAAAGGGCATCTATAATGCGCTTCAAGTTGTCGAACGGCTTCAGAATGCCCATGTGACTGATGATTTTCACCGTTTTTTGATCGAATATATTCGTGCCGGCTACCCCACGCAGGGTCTTAAAGAAAAAACGCCGCTTTGGAACAATCTTCATATGACACTTTTCGAAGTCGCGATGCCGGAAATACGCGATGAAGAAACTAAAGCAAAATCGCTCAAAGAGCTCGTATCCGTCATGGAGCAATTTTACGCGGGCCTTTCTTCCGTTGACCCAAAAGATACCAGATCAAACGTGTTTGCTCTTGAGGTATCTGTGGCGGATGTCGGCGAAGAAATCATTTTTTACGTAGCCATCCCCACGCACCGGAAGGGCTTGTTTGAAAAACAACTTCTTTCGCTCTACCCGCACGCCCGTCTTGAAGAGCAGCGCGCTGATTACAATATTTTTATTCCCGAAGGATTTACCGCTGCGGCAAAAGCCACCCTTAAGGAGAAACCGATATTTCCCATAAAGACATATCTCGATTTTGACACCGATCCGTTCACTGTCCTTCTTAATGCCTTTTCAAAAATCGACAAAGAAGGCGTGGGGGCGACCCTTCAGGTGGTTATCAATCCGCACGCCAACCAATATTTGTCTCAATATAAAACGGTGCTTGAAAAAATTGGAAAAGGGAAAAAATTGGATGACGCATACAAAGAATCGACCTCAATGTTGGGGAGTGTTTGGGTAGGCATGTCTGAGGCGGTTCGCGACGTATTACTGCCAACTTCGCCTGAACAAAAAGAAAAGACTAAGACTGATAATCGAACCGATGAGGCGAAAGTCGAGTCAATCAGGAAAAAAGTCGAAACCCCAATTTTTGGCGCAAACATCCGTATTATCGTGTCGGCGCGTGACACACAGCGCGCTGACGATATTTTGCGAGACATCGAATCGGCGTTCAGTCAATTTGAAAACACGTCGGGGAACCGTATGTTGTTTAATCGTGTTCCCGCCAATAAAATTCTTGAGTTTTCTCGAAGTTACTCCTTCCGTGCTTTTTCACCAAACGAAGAAATTCCGTTATCAATTCGCGAATTATCGACGCTCATGCATTTTCCAATTGCCGGCATTGGCGGCGCGCATGAATTTAAACAGGCGAAAGCGGGTGGCGGTCCTGCACCGATCGGACTTCCAAATGAAGGCACGTTGCTCGGCGTCAATATGTATCGTGGCACGGAAACCAAGGCGTACATAACGCCGATGGACCGATTGCGGCACTTTTACGTTATTGGGCAAACCGGAGTAGGAAAAACAGTGCTCCTCAAGAACATGATCATGCAGGATATCGAACGGGGAGACGGGGTATGTTTTATTGACCCTCACGGAAGCGACGTGCAGGACGTGCTTGCCGCAATTCCTGAATCGCGCTTTGAGGACGTGATTTATTTTGATCCGTCATACCTTGATCGAGTGTTTGGACTCAATATGCTCGAATTCGATCCGAAATTTCCGGAACAAAAAACTTTTGTAGTTAACGAGCTTTTCTCTATATTCAGGAAACTCTACGGAGCGGTTCCCGAATCAATGGGTCCCGCCTTTGAGCAGTATTTTCGAAACGCCACGATGCTTGTGCTTGAAGATCAGGAAAGCGGCACCACCCTTCTTGATGTGTCGAGAGTGTTGGCGGATTCTGGATATCGTGCGTTAAAATTATCAAAAGCGAGAAATCCTGTGGTCAAACAATTTTGGGAAGAAATTGCAACCAAGGCGCAGGGAGAAGCGTCTCTCGCTAATATAGTGCCGTACATTACAAACAAGTTCGATGTGTTTACCGCGAACGAGTATATGCGACCCATCATTGCACAAGAAAAGTCAGCCTTCCGGTTCCGTGACATCATGGATAATAAGAACATACTTCTTGTGAACCTTTCCAAAGGGCGTCTGGGCGATATCAACGCAAATCTCATAGGACTCATTATTGTCGGCAAGATTCTTATGGCCGCACTGTCACGCGTCGACGCGTTTGGCACCAGTAAAGAAATGCCACCGTTTTACCTGTATATCGATGAATTCCAAAATATCACCACTGATTCGATTTCCTCAATTCTTTCCGAGGCGCGCAAATATAAACTGGGGCTCACGGTCGCCCACCAATTCATCGCCCAACTTCAAGAAAATATCCGTGACGCGGTATTTGGAAACGTGGGGTCCATGGCAGTATTTCGTATTTCATCTGAAGACGCAAAATTTGTCGAACCCCAATTCGCTCCCACGTTTTCCGCGTCCGACATCATGAATCTCGATAATCGAAACGCGTATGTAAAACTGCTTGCCGAAGGAAAACTGATGAAACCGTTTAATATCCAGACCCTTGCTCCAAGGCAGGGAAATCCTGAGCAGATTGAGCTGCTTAAGCAATTTTCATACCTTAAATACGGACGTCGCCGCGAAGATGTGGAAGAAGGAATTGATAAGCGATATCGGAAACCGCAATTACCACACCACGAGATCTTTGGAGAAGAATGAACACATCAATACTATCGTAGTATAATTAATTTCATAAGAACATATGACACACGAAAGACAAGAAGAAAATAGACACGAAAGATTTTTCGATCTGACGGATTTCGAACGTGCATTAGGAGAGGCAGGAGTTCCATTTACTCCATCTGATGGGGGTTCCAGAGCTAACACTGAACTTCTCGCACGGGGGGAAACATCGGAAGCACAGAATAAAAAAAACCAATTGGAAGCATTGGCTCGTTCCATAATACGTAGATTGTTTGGCAATACACCAAAAGCATTGACATCCGCATTGCGGATTCAAGAAAATCCAGAAGGAAGAAGGGCGCCCCGCAGTTCAAATCAAAAGGTCATTTCAATTAACTACGGATATAATTCTGGCCCCCTCCATGGTTGGGGGGATTTTCCGACGGCATGGGCAAAATATCTAGGCGCTCTCCAAATGGGAAATCATTCAGAAGCGGAAATTTTTTACGAGAACCTGAAAGCATTTTTAGATGTAGAAAAAAAACAGAACACCATTGACCCAAACACATAGAAGAAAAAAACATGCACGAGCCGGGTATTCCGCATAGAACCAGTTTCTTCAAGCGTATTGCATCATTGTATTGTTCATCATTATGAGATCTCAAATACCAGCAAAAGGTCCTTCACTTTCAGAAAATCCATCGTTGGAAGCGGAGAGTGTATCCGAACTGAAAAAAAAATTCCAAGAATCTTTTGATAGACTTTCCTACGACATAAATAATCTTGCGCGTTCGATTGGATTTAAACCAAACAAGATTGACGACGATCTTGATATAGAGATCCAAGCACTGTTCAGAGAGACACAACAGTCTGTTCGTATAATCATCAGTGCATTGAATTCTCCCTCCAAAGAAGGGGAGGCAATAGATTCGGTTTCTGCCTTAGAGAATGCCAGAAAGGAAATTCAGAAGCATGTAGACAAGTTGGAATTTTACAAAAACACTCTTAAAGAATATCGAAACATTTTACGTGCGCATCGCGCCATGCTTACGAAAATTCATGAAGCATACATATTAATTCGGGATATTTCTTCAAAAAAAGGCGGCAAAGATTTTTTGGAGGAATATATTTCCAATTTTGAGCATTTTTCCCCATACCTAAGGGGTTTATGGAAAGATCTTCGCACAGTTAAAACTGTTGAACAAATGCAAGAAGATGGGGATAGGGAAGGTGTCAAGGAGTATGAAGAAGAATTTACAAGGTTAAATGAATTGGTCGACAGACTTGAAGGATTTTATGAAACTCCAGGGAGAGAAGATTCAAATAACCCTGCTGGAACAATTCCAGACATCCCCCTGCATCCTCTATTACAAGAAGAAAATACAGGGATAGATCTATTACCACCCCGTACGCCATCCGGACCCGCCAAAGAACCTAGTGCAGGAACTCAAGGGGGAACAGCAAAACCTCGAGGTGCTGAAGGGAGACCTTCTCCCGCAGATATACGGACTAGAATGCGAGAAGTGCGGATACGAGCCGCAAATCGCGGGCATTCGATAGAAGCGACATTAGAAAGAATTACTGATGAATTAGATAACGCACAAAGACTTGAAACAAAAGATCCAAGGAGAAGTGCAGAGAGCATTTTAAAAGCATTACGCATACTTGAAACGCTTGAAGAGCAATACGGTAATACAAGACAGAAAAAGGTTCCACCCCCAGACAATCTTCCTTCGGATCCGAATTCGGGAAAAAGTATGCCGAGGGCAACGTCTGAAAAAACAGATGCACCGCCTAACGTAGGAAGCGCGACGTCTGAAAAAGGAAAGGCAGCGCCTAACGAAGGAAACGCAACGTCTGGAAAAAGAGAGAAAGCGCCTTACCGAGGAGGAGCAGAAACAGGGGGAGATTCCATAACGATTGAACAAATAACTCCAGGAATACCACTTGAACAGTTGAATCTTCTGTTGAAGGAAGATTTGCCAATAAGAGCACGCGCGGCTATTTTACAATTAATAACACTAAAAACAATCGGTATACTGCCTGAATCAGAGGCAATATTTCATCTGAAGAGACTATCTACAGAAGGAATTACTGTCGATATACGCGAATTGGCTAACAATTTGCTTTCGGAAATGCGAGCAAAGAATGCCGAGAATTTAGGAATTAGAACAGATAAGTCTGGAGGAAGCGAAAATAAAAAAGGGGGTGGTGGGTTGGCGTCACCAAAGCATTCCCCATCTCCTACGTTATTGCCCCAACCAGAAGTTTTTCCCTATAGAGCTTATCGAGGAGATTTTGACGAAAGGGACAGGTATACGCACATAGTAACAAAAGCGGATTCGCTCATTCTCTCCGTTTATAGATATTTCGGTATTACGAACAAGAATGTGGAAGTACTCAATGATTATGCGCACCAGATGATACACATTGGGACTGAAACTAATCAAGACGTGGAAAATCTTAAGAAATCTCTGGACACGCTCTACGACATTCGGGTCCAGCTTCATAACAAAATGGGAGAAGGGCGTGTAATTACCACTGAGGACCTTGACTTTTTTGAACGCGCATACGCCGTTCTCTATAATCAATGGAAGAACATAGATAATAAAGCTGCTCCTACCCCTCCGGTGGACAGCAGCCCTAAAAGGAGAATAAGGCGAACGGAAGGAACTATTGAAGAAGCAAGAAGACGCCTTGAAAGAATCCTGGCATTGGAGAAATTTTTGGGTGTAGTGACACGGGATGTATTGGCAACACTGACCCCAGACGGTTCGTCGGTCGGAGCGGCTTTGAAAAGGATCCCGAACGATGTGTTGAAACAGGAATTGCTTACTCTGTGGGGTGAGGAGGTGAGTAAAATACAGAGCTTGATCATTAATCCATGGAAAGGATATCTCTCCAGTTTTATTGGAGAATCTCCCTTAATAAACAGTAAAAACCCTCAGACATGGAAAGAATTTTATGAAGTGGTCCAAAGAGCAGAAGAAAGTCTTAGGATATTCGAACAGAAGATACACGAAGCATTTGTTGAAATGCGTGGAAATTCATTAAGGGGAGCTGCAGCAGAAGGGGTCGGTGCTCTTATAGGAGAATTGAGAAGATTATTACCCAGAGACATTGAGGACAAATCTTAGTGCAATGCAACTGTCACTTTTAGAAACATGACCCAACAACCATCGCCTAATCCAGAATCCCACCCAACTCAAGAGAGCCTAGTACTACGCGTTATAGGCTTGCTTGAATCATTTAGGCAAAATCCGGAAATTCTGGAAGCAATTAGAAGAGACGAAATCCCGAAAGAAATACACGATCTTACAGGAGAAATTCAAGGAGTGCCCGTAAGAGAACTTGTCCTTGCCGCTCTTCGAAGGGAAGCCCAAAGAGAAGACGCCGAAAGAGGGGATGCCGAAAAACTCCCAGACCCTCCTACAGATTCACCTGCAGAGGGGGATTCTGCTGGGGTGGAGGTTCTAACACCAACTGATGAATCCAATCCTGAGGAATTGACACTGAATATCCTTACTGAAAAAGGACGATATGTGTTGGAACAATGGATAAAAGCAAAATTCACAAAAGATACATTGAAGTTGGGGGACGACGATCCTCGTTGGCGAAACTATAGTAACTCCCATGATCCATGCATAATCGCGTTTCGAAAAGCAATAGAATTCTTGGAAGCAGAACTTTCAAAGGAAAATGGTGCATCCAGGGTTTCTTTAGAAGCAACAAATACTTTACAGACCATGCTCAGAGAGCATGAACGGGCGTTTTTTGTGTTTATGGCATCTGTGGATGAAGAACGTGTGCGAAACTGGAGACAGCGCGTCGAGGCAGCGAAAGAGATTCTTGCGAAGGGCAAAGGTAGAGGTCCGCAGGAATTTGATGGAATCACGATAGCAGATTGGTTAAAACAATTCGAAGAATCCATACAGCAATATTTGAGAACGAAGGGAGGAACTGAAAAAGAGAAATTAAGAGAGGCTCTGGAGTCTCAACTAGCAAGACTCGAAAATCCAGATCAGAAACAACCTTCTCGAGAAGAAGGTTTAAACGGTGTGAACGATTTTATTGGTCAAAGAAAGGCGGCGCTTGAAGGGGAGGCGCATTCTTTGGACCGTTGGGGATTTAGAAAATGGATGGAGATGGGAGTACGGTACAATGCGTTACCTGCTAAATGGAAGATCGCGTTCGGGGTTACCGCGGGATTAACCGCTGGCGGGTTGATGGTTGTCGGCACTCCTACTACCGCCGCAGCCGCAACGGCGTTGGTGTTAGGAAAACGCATTGCCGTTTCCGCAGGTATAAGCGTTATACTCGAACAAATATTCAAAAGTATCTCGGAGAGTCCTCGCAAGATTGTTGATCCTACCGACCATAAATTCATCCAATGGAGACAAGAAAGAATAAATCAAATTAAAGACGGGCTTCGGTCTATACGTGGACGGTATGCGTTGTCGATCGCTCTAGGAGCAATTACTCCTGTTGTTGGACCAGAGGTTGCCCGAACGATCGTAAGAGAATTGTTATTGGACATTACCCCAATTAAGAATCTGATGAACGCACTCGGAGAATGGTGGCATGACGCATCCGTTTTACATCCCACATCTTCGCATGTTGCGGAGGGTAAAATTGGTCACGGACAGGACGTGTTAGCGGGAGGCGGAGGAGAAGATACATTGGGGGGAACAACAAAAGAAAAACCCTCCGTCTCTACTCCACCTGTAATCTTTGCAGCAAAACCGAACCCGTTTGTTGGATTGGATACAAAAGACCCAGGGAATCTCAAGCCACACGAGGAAGAATCTGAACCTCGAAGCACAACCGATACTTTCATTATTGAGGTTGGGGAGGGAGGTATTTCTACTGCTATTATAATGGACAAGAGAATTCCTTTGCGGGACAAATTATCCCTTTTGAAATTTTTGAATGGACGTTCCGAAGAAGATATAAGGAGTATTCTTGGCGTTGAACCAACAAAAGTGCGATCCGGAAATCTTGATCTTGCGCCAGTTATGCGTGCAGCGGGAGTAATCATGCAAGATGAAGGAGTGAATCCGGCCATAAGGGGACACGAAGTCGAAGAGAACGTCAAAGCGATGAGCGCAAAAGCAGAAGATGGAGGGAACATTATTCCTTTCAGAAAACCTAATCCTAACGACGCAGAACAGCCAAACGTAGCGCCTCATGCCAAGACCGAAAACCCGTTTGCAATCACTTCTGCGCCACAAACATTTCTCAAAGAACTGTACAAAATACCGGAATACAGTTTGTTGATCGATCCATCGACCAAAATGTTTCATGAACAGCCTATATCCGGGGTACGTCTTATACGCATGGGGGATGAAGGCCCAGTGTATTCGATCGAAATGTTGAAAAATTCTAAAACAAGTCATGAGATACTTGGCATAGACCTTCTAAAAAATATCAAATCAGCGGGTGTGGAATTACTTAAAAAGCTGAATGATCATCGGGAATATGTTACTGCGTTTGTCGGACTGCAAAATTCACCTGACATGCTTTCGCGTACACCTGGAGGAGCCGAATTTGTCATGAAACATTCTACCCTGAATCTACTTGGTGGAATCGGTGTTGGCAAACCTTCTATGCTCGGGGGATCAGAAGTTCCGGAGTCATCACCTTTTAAGAATGCGGATACAAATCGACTCCGTATCATTCGAGAATTCTTGGAAGAACTGAAAAACGGGAGTAATCTTCCGTCACTGTCGCCGTATCCTGAAGAAAGCATATTTGCGTATGCGCGCAGGATCCTGTTTCTTGCCAATGTTACAAATTCGACAAAAAAAATAGTCCCCATTGTTTCGTAGCAAGAGATGGTGATCGATGATAACGTAATTACTATATATGGGACTTCGAGATGATATTAGAACACAGGTTTCAGACAATCTTGGGATCGGGAATCTTCCTCCCGAACAGCAAGAACATATCATTTCGAATCTGGGGCAGGTGGTTATGGAGCGAGTAATGCTTGAGATATTAAAGCGCATTCCGGAGAGTCAACAATCTGCATTCGATGCGCTGGCTGATTCCGGAGATCAGGTTGGCATGGAAACTTTCTTGAAACAACAAGTACCAGGCATCGATTCAATCGTACAAGGGGCGGCGCAAGAGGAAATCCGGGCCTTTAAAGAATTCATGACGAATCTTGGAGATCAGTCAAAGATTTCTATGGCACAATAATCATGAAGCGCTTCGCGCCATACGCGGTACTTCTTGGCATAGCTGCGGTATGTTCGTTTGCATCTCGCGAATTTCCCATACTTTCTGAAATATTTCTTTCTCAACCGCAAGGGCTCTATTTGACTATCGGATTTATTTTTGCGCTCGGCTACGGACTCAATTACATTGCGCCAAAAACAGCCATCCCGTCGTTTGTATGGGCAATTTTTTTTGGAATGGCGCTTCAGCCGTTTCTCCTTTTGGTAACACAAAACGCAGCAACGCTCCGTATTTTGGTGGAGCTTCTTGCAGCGCTTGTACTGTTCGGCGGAGGCGTGGAGGTGCCGTTTCGAAACTTCAAAAAATATTTTGCGCCTATTGCGTCCATTTCGCTTCTTGGAACGCTTGGCACCGTGTTCCTCTTCGCTTTTTTTCTTGAAAAATTGACCCCTGTCTTCGGCATTCCGCTCGGCGCACCATCGCTTCTCCTTATGGCGGCCATGCTGGCCTCAACCGATCCAACCGCAATCATTCCCACTCTTAAATCACTTGCGCTGCATCGTCCGTTTGTAAAAGACATCGCAATATCTGAAAGCGCGGTCAATGATGTGGCGGGGACCATTGTCACACGCTTTTTTTTGATAGGAGCACTACTTGCCGGAACAGTGGCGGGGGATTCTAATATCATTTCATCGTTTGCTCCGTTTTTCGCGCGCGAGACCATCGAACATCTCATACTCGAGATCTTTTGGGGTGTTTCTGTGGGAATGGTCGGGGCGTGGATTCTTCAAAAATGGGCGCATCAATTAGCGAAAAAAGGGGAGCATGTTTCCGATCCGGCACTATTCATCGCTGTTCCCATCATTATGTTTTCGGCTGGAAGTCTTGTCGGTGGTTCGGGGTATCTTGCTGCATTTGTTGCCGGATTGTTGTTTGATGGGGGGGCGGCCACGCGCTCGGTCCGTCGTTTCTTTGAAACAGTAAATGATTCTCTCGTCAAACCAGTTATTTTCATACTGCTTGGAGGCATCGCTCCGCTCCCTTCGCTCATCCAGGTTGCATGGGTCGGCATCGGTATTGCTCTCATCTTCATGTTCGTAATCCGCCCAATCGTTGTGTTCATGTCGCTGCTTCCGTGGGTTGTTTCCGGCCATCGCTTGTTTTCCATTCGAGAACTGTTGTTTTTATCGTTTATTCGGGAAACCGGAGTCATTCCCGCAGTATTAATTTTAGTCGCGGTTTCAAGCAATGTCATAGGAGCGGAATATATCTTCGCCATCGGCATGTGGGTAATACTCCTCACCCTCATTATCGAACCTCCCCTCACTCCACTGTTGGCAAAACGGATCGGCATTACAAGGGAATAAGTCGTATAATAATCACGATATGAAATTTGAAGGTTTTCCTCTTCGTCCGGATCAGTTTCCCAGTCATGGAGAAGATGCTGTCGAAGAGGGTATGCCGCCAAACGAAGTAACCGAAGAACCGTTTTAACCTTTGGGTGTAGAACGGATATACTGACGGCATGGAGACGCTTTTGAGTTCAAGCGGATTATTTCATGGATATCTGGTTGTTGGAGATACGCACATAGCCCTTGCGGAGGTGCGGCGTATATTATCTGAACGACATTTTTTTCCTGATGACGAAGTAACCATCCAGACGATGATGTTTGATGCGATGGGAATTCCTGAAGCGCGTCTTCTTCGAAATGAGCTAGAACGAAAGGCAACACGGCCACACCGCATAGTGCTCGTAACCGCGGAAACCGTTACCCGAGAAGCGCAACAATCGCTTCTGAAGGCACTTGAAGAACCGGCAATCGGTACGCACGTTTTTTTGTTTGTCCCGCGAGGGGTTTCGGTGTTGAACACGCTTCAGTCGAGACTTTTATATGTCGAATCTTCGACTTCAGAAGATATGGTAACCGCAAAGAAGTTTCTTGCTTCGACAATAGGAGAAAGGAGTAAACTCCTTGCTCCATTTCTCAAAGAGAAGCAGCGCAAAGATCCTGCCTCGTTTCTTCACGCCCTTGAAATACTTGTGGGGCGTTCTTTTGAACAAGCTCCATCCTCTATAGCACTTAAGGAGTCGCTTCGAGTTATTTCAATGATTCGTGGATATATAACGGATCGAGGATCGTCAAGAAAATTGCTTCTTGAATATTTGGCGGTAGCATTGCCAAAACACAAGTAAGTGCTCTCGTATTTTCCTTATTCAAGAATGTTTTGCGGCTTTTTGAATGCTTCGATATACTGGGTTCTAATGACATATAATTTCAAACCATTTGAGAGCCGAATTACTGAAGTCAAAGAATGGCTTGTTCGCGAACTCGGGAGGGTTCGAACTGGACGGGCGACCCCTGTGCTGCTTGATTCTGTTCGGGTTGACGCATATGGATCGAAAATGCCGGTTAAAGAAGTTGCCGCCATTTCAACCGAAGATGCTCGGACGATTCGAGTCACGCCATGGGACATGAGTCTCGCTAAAGAGATTGAGAAATCGGTAACAGGAGCGAATCTCGGCGTTTCGGTCGTCTCCGACGACAAAGGATGCAGGGTCATATTTCCTGAATTGACCGCCGAACGAAGAGGATTGCTCCAGAAACTTGTTCGAGACAAACTTGAAGAAGCGCGTATTGCCATTCGCAAGGCGCGTGATGACACTTGGGGCGATATTCAGAAAAAGGAAAAAAATGGAGAGTTGTCTGAAGACGATAAATTTCGTGCAAAAGATCAGATGCAAAAAATTGTTGATAATGGAAATTCCGCGCTTGATGTGTTGGTTGAAAAGAAAAACGAAGAAATCAACGCATAATGTAAAAAATCTCCCCCATCCCTATGACAATTCTGACATTTCTGCTCGTCCTTTTCACGCTTATTTTAGTGCACGAATTCGGACATTTTATCGTTGCTAAATGGTTCAATATTCGCGTTGACGAATTTGCTCTCGGTTTCCCGCCTCGTCTATTTTCGGTTAAAAAAGGGGAAACAGAGTATGCGTTCAATCTGCTACCCATCGGAGGGTATGTGCGTATTTTTGGAGAAGATCCAACCGTTGAATCTCTCCATGGTCCTGAGGCAAACCGAAGCCTTGCAAACGCACCAAAATACGTGCAAGCGCTCGTCATGCTTGCGGGTGTCACTATGAATATCGTATTAGCATGGGCTATTTTTACGCTAGGATTTATAATTGGTATACCGAGCGCCGTTCCAGACGATCCGCGCGCTATTGTTGAAGATCGAGCCGTTATTATAACAAGCGTTGTTCCAGATTCTCCCGCCGATCTTTCGGGAATGAAGCAGGGGGATACGCTCCTTGCGATACACCAAAACAATATTCCATCTCCGATTAATGAAAGCAGTACCGTTATACCATTGCTCCAGTTATCAAACGGGAATCCGCTGCTCCTTACTGTGCTTCGAGATCGAGAAGAACAGACCATCGAAATTAATCCCGTACAAGGACTTATTCCTGATAATCCCGAATTATACGGCATAGGTATTATCATGAGTGATACGGGAGTAGTATCGTATCCATGGTATATGGCTCCTACTCAGGCGTTTTTGTTAACGAAAGATTTAACCGTTGCCGTGGGTAGCGGGATCCTCTCGTTTATTGGAAACGCCCTTACCTTCGACGCAACATTGTCGGATATTTCTGGACCCGTTGGCATCGCGACGCTTCTTGGTGATGCAGCGTCGGAGGGATTTATGTATGTGTTCCAATTTGCCGCACTGATCTCCATTAACCTTGCTGTCATCAACCTGTTGCCTTTCCCCGCGCTTGATGGGGGACGGCTTGTGCTGGTTGGAATCGAAACGCTCACTCGAACTCGTATCAACACAAAAGTTGCTAATGTCGTCAATGGAGCAGGCATAGTGTTTTTGCTTCTGCTCATGGCGGTTATTACGGTATCTGACGTTCTGAAACTTCTATAGTGGTTACGTAAATCGTACAAGGCGGTTTCGTTTTTGACCATCTTCCTGGTTCAGGTACAATAGCCCTACCTAAGATATGCGCCAATCGAAACTTTTTACCAAGACTCGAAAAGAAGCTCCGAAAGATGAGACGTCAAAAAATGCGGAACTCTTGATTCGTGCGGGTTTTGTGCATAAAGAAATGGCAGGGGTGTACGCATACCTTCCACTTGGGCTTCGGGTTTTGGAGAAGATCAAGACAATCGTACGTCAGGAAATGAACATGATTGGCGGGCAAGAACTCATCATGACCACTTTGCAACGGAAAGAGCTTTGGGAGCAAACCAAGAGATGGAGTGACGACGTGGTTGACGTATGGTTTAAATCCGAGCTTAAGGCAGGAGGGGAAGTGGGATTTGGATGGAGCCATGAGGAACCAATTGGAGAGATGATGAAAGGTTACATTTCAAGTTTTCGCGACCTTCCCATTTTTGTCTATCAGTTTCAGACTAAACTGCGAAATGAACTTCGTGCAAAAAGCGGCGTTATGCGCGGACGTGAATTCGTGATGAAGGATATGTATTCATTTTGTCTCGACTCGACTCAGCACGAAGCTTTCTATGAGGCCACCATCAAGGCCTATATGAATGTGTATCGACGGCTTGGACTTGGCGCCGATACATTCGTCACGTTCGCGTCAGGCGGAGCGTTTACTAAATTCAGTCATGAATTTCAAACCATTGTTTCTTCCGGCGAGGATGTTATCTATGTGAATCGCGAGAAGAACATCGCAATCAATGGGGAGGTGCTTAATGACGATACGTTGCAATCGCTCGGTATTACGAGATCGGAACTTACTGAAACAAAAACAGCAGAAGTAGGAAATATCTTTAATTTCGGAACTCAAAAATCAGAAGATCTCGGTCTTTATTATATGAGCGAGTCAGGAGAAAAAATCCCGGTTTGGATGGGTTCGTACGGTATCGGTGTCACTAGGCTTGTTGGTGTGTTGGTAGAAAAATTCGCCGACGATAAAGGAATGGTATGGCCAGAAGAAGCTTCGCCGTTCTCATTGCATCTTATTCGAGTTGGAGAGGAAGAGGCGGTTAAAAAAGCCAGCGATCAATTGTACGAAAGTCTTTGCAGGGCTGGCATAGAAGTGTTGTATGACGATCGCGATCTCCGCGCTGGAGAAAAATTTGCGGATAGTGATTTAATTGGCATTCCACTTCGAGCTGTGGTATCACAAAAAACAATTGACGCGAATGTCATAGAAGTCAAAGAACGGAAAGGAGGCACCGCCGTCAGTATGAAAGAACCGGAACTTATCGCTCGTCTCGCTGATCATCAATGATTCTCTATGAAAAAAATTTTCGAACACTTCAACGTCGCTTTTGGAAACGACATCGGGATTGACCTCGGAACTGCCAATACGTTGGTGTATGTAAAAGGGAGAGGGATAATCATCAACGAACCGTCGGTGGTTGCCGTAAATCAAAAAACTGGACAGGTGGTTGCCGTGGGGAAGGATGCCAAAGACATGCTGGGACGCACGCCAACCCATATCACGGCAGTTCGTCCTCTTATTGATGGCGTCATTTCTGATTTTGAAGTGACTGAAGAGATGCTTGCGTATTTGATCCGAAAGGCGCAGATGGGCTCTCGCTTGTTGTTTGGACCGCGAGTGGTGGTTGGCGTACCGTCGGGAATTACCAACGTGGAGACGCGCGCCGTGCGCGACGCTGCGTCGAGCGCCGGCGCGCGCGAAGTGCATATTGTCGAAGAGCCAATGGCGGCAGCACTCGGCATTAAGTTGCCTGTATTTTCTCCAGTCGGCAATATGATCATTGATATTGGCGGAGGCACTACTGATATTGCCGTGATCTCGCTTGGCGGCATTGTACGATCAAAAAATATCCGTATCGCCGGTGACAAATTAAACAGCGATATCTCATCTTATGTGCGTAGCGAATTTAAAATTCTGATTGGGGAAAAAACAGCTGAAGAATTAAAAATAGCGACTTGCTCGGTCATATCAAACGGAATTCCTATCGAGGCGCCGGTGCGCGGACGCGATCTGGTAACGGGTCTTCCGCGCGAAGTGGTTATCACCGATGCAGACATTCGGGAAGCCATATCGCATTCGATAGATAACCTTATCGATGCCATTAAGGAAGTCCTCGAAACCACACCGCCTGAAGTGGTGGGGGATGTCATGCAGCGCGGCATCTATTTGGCCGGAGGAGGCGCTTTGATTCGTGGCATGCCGGAGCTTTTGACCGAAGTACTGAAAATCCCCGTCTATGTTCCACAAGATCCTCTGACTGCCGTAGTGAGAGGTGCCGGTGTTATTCTTGAAGATGTTCCTATGTATCGCGATGTATTGATTGCTCATGATGAAGAACTTGCGCTTAGGCCGTAGTGCTTCTCGCACTCGAACAATTCAAATACTCGGCGTATTGCTTGGTGTGGTATTTCTAATAGCACTACCGCAACTTGAACGACCAATGGGAATTGTTGTGCATTTTGTTGGAACACCGTTTTTTATTGGAGCGGAATATGCAAAATCATTTATAGCAGAGAAAGGATCACTGTTGCGTTCTAAGCAATCTTTAGTCCGAGAGAACCAAAACCTTACAAAGCGTCTCTCAACTCTTTCCGGGGAAAATGTCCTTCTCAAGGCCGAACGGGACATGTATGCGCTCGCTCTGGAACGATTCGGATCGATTAAAGAAAATAGCACAGTCGTGCTTGCGAAGGTAATAGCGGGACCGCTTGGATATCCATTTGGTACAATCATTATTGATAAAGGGGCGGATGATTCGCTTCAATTAGGAGAATTAGTCATCGCTGAGAATGGGATTCTAGTAGGCGCCATACTTCGCGTGTATCAGCACAGCTCTACGGTACGATTATTTTCTGCTTCTGGAGTAGAAACTGAAGTGATAATAGGCATTGAAGGACCTCCGGCTACGCTCCAAGGTCGAGGAGCCGGCAGTTTCGAACTTGTACTTCCTAAGGAGATAATGATTCCTGTCGGCACTCCCGTATTTCTCCCTCGTGTGCCGGATCATGCACTCACGGTAATTGAGGCAAGCAAATCAGATCCTGCTGATGCATTTCAGACGTTGTTTGGAAGCGAGCTTTCAAACATGCTCGTCACACGCGTGGTGGGAATTATCAAAGGAAGCGCTGTTGAAATTACACCGCTCTTAGATGAGCCTTCTTCGTCACCATGATCCTCCTTGCATTTCCTCATATTGCTTTGCTGGTCTCCGTGTTGTATGTACCGACGCTTCTAGTCATTATCCCAATTCTCTGTGCCTTTATTGGCACTCGTCAAATCATCTTCGGGATTGCGTACGCGATGATTCTCGATACATATTTTGGACCACCGGCATTTGTTCCATTTTTTCTTACAATCACAGTATTGATGATCTTGGTATGCAGCTGGTGGATCCGCGCTCGATTGTTGCCATTATGATCAACCGACCTTTCCGTTTTTTTCGAAGACAAAAAACTATTTCCAATAATTCATTTGATCCAGATGAAATATTTTTGGACGCAAGCAATCTTCCTTCGTTTGACACCGATCAGCTCGAAGGAAGATTAGAACGGCCCATTGGTACGCGTGCGGTGTATCTTCTAGGGATATGCGCACTTTTGATTGGCGGCGTTGTTGTATTTCGACTTGGCACCCTTCAGATAGTCGAGGGTACGAAATATATGTTGGAGAGCGAAGACAATCGGCTTCGCCAATCAACTCTTTTTGCGGACCGAGGGGTGTTATTTGATCGGAATGGAATCCCTCTCGCGTTTAACGTCCTATCAGAGGATCCAGATGATGAGTTTTCTTCTCGCGCGTATGCAACATCCACCAGTGGATTGTCACATGTGCTCGGATACTTGAAGCCGCCGAGAAAAGACGATCGAGGCGTATATTACCAGACAACATTTGAGGGTACAGCAGGTTCTGAACTCCTTTTTGAGAGTGAGCTTCGGGGGGTAAACGGATCGGTTATTATTGAAACTGACGCGCATAATGCTGAAATATCGAAAAGCGTTATTCGTTCTCCCCGAAACGGATCTAATGTGAATCTTGCCATCGATGCCAAGGTAACAAAAGCGTTCTTCAGCGCCATCCGCAGCATTGCAGTAGATAGGGGGTTTGTTGGGGGCGCCGGTCTGCTTATGGATATAAAAACGGGTGAGATAATCGTGCTCACGAGTTATCCGGAATACGACAATCAAGCGCTGTCACGGGGAGACGGAGAGGCACTTTCGAACGCTTTGAATGATCCAGGAAAGCCTTTTTTAAATCGGGCAGTGAGCGGGCTGTATACCCCAGGATCAATTGTTAAGCCGTTTGTAGCAATCGGTGCGTTGAACGAAAAGGTGATCACCCCCGAAAAAGAGATTTTAAGTACAGGCGTGCTCACTATTCCAAACCCATACAATCCACTTCGCCCATATCAATTTGTCGACTGGCGTCCGCACGGATGGGTGTCTGTTCGCGAAGCTATCGCGTTATCGTCGAATATCTATTTTTATGAAGTAGGCGGAGGATTCGAAGATCAAAAAGGCATCGGTATTTCAGGGATTGAAAAATATTTCCGCCTCTTCGGCCTTTCCGAAGAAACAGGAATCGGGTTATCCGAGGGGAGGGGAACAATCCCAAATCCTTCTTGGAAAGCCAGGGAATTTGATAATGAACCGTGGCGACTTGGTGATACGTACAATACGGCAATAGGTCAGTATGGAGTTCAGGTAACACCTATTCAAATGGTGCGCGCTATTGCGGCCATTGCAAACGGAGGTTCTCTCGTCCGTCCTACGCTTCGGAAAGCTTCGGAGGGAGTCATTTTGTCTCCCGAACGGACGATTACTATACCAGAACAATATTTTCAGATAGTCCGTGAGGGAATGCGGCAGGGCGTTATTATGGGAACGGCGCAGGGATTATCGGTGCCGGGAGTTTCCGTTGCAGCAAAAACAGGAACCGCGCAGGTTGGGGTAAAAAAAGACAGAGTTAATTCCTGGACGATTGGATTTTTCCCGTATGATAATCCTCGATATGCATTTACGGTTCTTATGGAAAACGGACCAGCAGGGAACACCATTGGTGCGGTTGCCGTCATGCGTCAGTTTTTGGACTGGTTACTTGCCGAAGCTCCGGAATACACGGCGGCACGTTAATTGTTACATGCCTCTTTTTGCCTTGTTTGCGCGATACCATCTGACACGATATACTGTCCCCACAAAAACATATGAGCGACGAATATCTTTCCCAGGAAAAATTTGAGGAGCTTAAAAAAGAGCTTGAACATTTAAAAAAGGTGCGCCGAAAGGAAATCGCTGAGAGCCTTGAATATGCTCGTTCGCTTGGAGATATCTCTGAGAATGCGGAGTATCAAGAAGCGCGTGAATTTCAGGCCGCCACCGAGGAACGGATAGGGAAGCTCGAAGCCATTTTACAGAATGCAAAAATAGTCTCTGGAAAATCCAAAAGCGATGCAGTGTCTATGGGGTCCATTGTCACTATTCAGAAAGATGACGACAAAGAAATGCATCGGTATCAAATAGTTGGCAGCGAAGAAGCAAACATGCTTGAGCGCAAAATTTCACACCTCTCGCCATTAGGTGAGGCCATGATGGGAAAAAAGAAAAGCGATAAGTTTTCGTTCGAAACACCTAAAGGAAAGATGCATTACAAAATTGTCGACGTTGAATAAATATCGCAAGGTTTTTGCGCGATTTCCATAGTAGGAACATATTCGATTCTATATGTCATTTGCCTAACGGCACGGTAGCCTGGTAGCCTAGGAGTATGTTTTGGGCTGATACATTTGTCGAAGAAATAATGCGTCGCTTTGAAAAAGAGGTGAAGAAACAAACGCCGCTCATTATTCGGGATGAAAAAACTGCGTCGGGCCGCGTACATGTCGGAAGCATGAGGGGTGTCGCCGTCCACGGCATTATTGCCGAAATTCTTACGGATCGCGGCATTTCCAACCAGTTTTTATGGGAAATCAATGATTTTGATCCAATGGACGGATTGCCCGTTTATTTGGACGAGAAAACCTTTCGTCCTCATATGGGCAAGCCGCTCTATACCGTTCCATCTCCCGATGGTATCGCGCCAAATTTTGCTGAATATTTCGGCGCGGAATTTACAGAAGTAATCGAGAAGACAGGATTCCATCCCGTGTACTACCGATTGTCAGTACAGTATCAAAACGGATCATTCAATGAGGTGATTCGATTAGCGCTTGAAAAACACAACGACATCCGTCGTATCTACAAAGAAGTGTCCGGATCAGTAAAACCGGCTGACTGGTATCCTCTCCATGTGGTGTGTGAAAAGTGCGGAAAAATCGGAACCACCAAAGTGACCGGATTTGACGGGGAGAAAGTAGCGTATTCCTGCGAACCATCGCTTGTTGGGTGGGCAACAGGTTGTGGGCATACGGGGCACATCTCGCCATTTAATGGAAACGCAAAGTTGCCCTGGAAAGTGGAATGGGCGGCGAAATGGAAAGTGTTCGGGGTTCATATTGAAGGAGGAGGAAAAGACCATGCGACCAAAGGAGGATCGCGCGATGTGGCAAGCCACATAGCGAGAGAAATTTTTTCTTTTGAATCGCCGTTTGATCCTTCCTATGAGTTTTTCCTCGTTGGAGGAAAGAAAATGTCTTCCTCCAAGGGCAATGCCGCACCAGCACGCGATATCGCCGAACTTCTCCCTCCACATATTTTTCGATTGGCGCTCCTTGGTAAAGACCCGAGACAGCAAATCAATTTTGATCCTTCCGGCGATGCCGTACCTCTCCTCTTTGATTGGTATGACCGTATTGCAGAGAAAACATGGAGTGGAGTCATAGACGACGATTCGCGTTTATTCACCCTCGTCCATCTTCCGAAAGAACAGGCAACCATTCCCATCCGCTACCTCCCGCGCTTTTCGCTCGTCTCTTTTATAATTCAAATGCCGCATCTTTCTCTTGAAAAAGAGATCGAAACAATGAAAGGAAGCTCTTTAACCGATGAGGATCGTATTGAACTGGCACTTCGAGCAAGATACGCTCGGTATTGGCTTACCAACTACGCACCCGAAGATTATCGGTTCGAACTCGCTAAAACATTTCCAGATACGGCGACGAATCTTTCAGCGGATCAAAAAGAATCTCTCCGAGAAGTGTTGACCTATGTTGAAAATAACAACGTTCTCGATGGTCAAGAATTTCACACCGCTCTCCACGGTATTCGAAAAGGAAAAAAACTTGATCCGCAGGAATTCTTTTCGATGCTGTATCTTATTACTCTTGGCAAATCGTCAGGCCCCAAAGCAGGATGGTTTTTGTCAGTGCTTCCGAGGGATTTTCTGATACAGAGGCTCAAAGAGGCGAGCGCTCCGTCTTTATAAGAAAATAGTCCATCGCGAATGTCGAATTCCGCCTTCGAAGTAGATCGGGGCTTTTGTTGTGTACGGGGACTGTGGATAACCCATGTTTCGCTAAGTGGGATAAAGTGGAATATAATTCTTTACTAGTGGGAAGAAGTGGTATACTAACCGAATGTTAATCGGCGAGTACACGCACACCATAGACCCCAAAAAACGACTCTCGCTTCCTTCAAGATTTCGGAAGGAATTTGGTCGAAAGGTTGTGGTCACGCGTGGTCTCGACACCTGTTTGTTTATTTATTCGCAAAAAGGGTGGAAAGACATTGTGGAAAGAATCGCAAAACTTCCCATGGGCCAGGCGGACACGAGAGGATTCAGCCGATTTATGCTCTCGGGAGCGGTTGAAATCGAAATTGATTCCGTTGGACGCATGCTCATACCAGATTTTCTCAAAGATTTTGCACATCTCCACGAAAAAGTAGTTCTCGCGGGTGTCGAAAGTCGGGTAGAAATTTGGGATGCGGATATTTGGAACGATTATAAAAAACGCATCGAAGGGCAGGCAGACCAATTGGCAGAGAAGTTGGGAGAGATAGGGGTCATTTAATGTATGGTCTCGTCTCGAGCGCAAAGGATATTGTCCGATTATTCTGACCAAACGGACACCTTCCGTGCACGTGGGACACATGAGAGCGTTCTTTTACAAGAAGTTATCGCAGGGCTTGCGATAGAAGAAAACGATATTGTCGTTGATGGGACGATAAACGGAGGGGGACATAGCGAGGCACTTTCGCGCGCACTCGGCGCACGGGGCATCCTGATCGGAATTGACCTCGACGGGCATGCGCTAGAGCGCTCGCGCAAGCGTCTCGCGGGTCTTCGGTCCGCAGTGCATCTTGTCCACGACAATTTTCGAAATTTGCCAGACATTCTGCATCGCCTGAACATACTGCATGTACATAAAATTCTTCTCGATCTTGGTTGGAGTAGGGATCAAATTGAGAGCGGAGGGAGAGGTTTCACTTTTTCATCAGACGAACCTCTCTATATGACATACGCAGACGACCCAGTGCATGTAGAAGAAACAGCATCAGATATCGTAAACAGATGGAAGGAGGAGGAAATCGCCGAGCTGCTGTACGCCTATGCCGAAGAAAAGTTTTCCAGAAGGATTGCTCGGGCAATCATATCGGCGCGACGGCTCGCTCCCATCGAGACATCCGGACAACTTGCGACAATCATTTCCGACGCAGTTCCCGAATGGTATAGGTTCCGTCGCGTTCATCCCGCAACTAAAACATTCCAAGCTCTTCGTATGGCTGTGAACGATGAACTTGGCGCGTTGAAAGAAGGGATTCCGAACGCTATACGATGTCTTTCACCGAACGGACGACTTGCGATCATTTCGTTCCATAGTGTGGAAGACAGAATTGTTAAACGCATATTGAAAGAAGCGTGCGAGAAGGGGGAGGGAATTCTTTTGAACAAAAAACCAATCGTTCCTTTGCGTGAAGAAATAGCTCGAAATCGGGCTTCGCGAAGCGCAAAATTGAGACTTTTTCAAAAAAACCATGTTACAAACTACTCGTATAATGTATAGACAGGTACAGATGGGGACAAAATATGTCGCCGAACGTCATGAGGACCACGGCCGCAAAGTATTTTGGTTTTTACTATGTTGCATATTAGGAAGCATGGCTCTTTATATATACTCCATTGCATCGTCAGTAGCGCATGTGGTGTTGCGAGAAGAAATAGAACGAAGCATTGCTGATCGAAACGCACGTATTGCAGCTCTTGAAACCGAATATCTTGCAAAAACAGGCACTATCACCGAATATGAAGCGGTGTCGAGAGGTTTTGTTAAAATATACGACAAAAAATTCATTACTAGAGAAAATTCCTTGGTAAGTGCGAGCCAATAATCAGAATGCTCATTTTTACGTATGCGTCGGCATTTTGTTCTTCGAATCCGGATGCTTGGCGCTCTTATTGTGGTAGGGGCCTTAATCCTTAGTGGACGATTGTGGATGCTCCAGATCGTTTCTGCGGATACATTTACCGAGCGCGCTGAATTGCAATACACCAATCCAGGCGCGCGGCTCTTTAATCGCGGCTCTATATTTTTTACTCGGAAAACCGGAGAGGTGGTTTCGGCTGCGACAATGATGTCGGGTTTTGTGCTTTCGATTAACCCATCTGAACTCAAGGATCCAGAAGCTGTATACGAGGCACTCAGCAAGCATGTAACTGTTCCGCGTGATGTGTTTTTTGCGAGAGCGTCAAAGACGAATGATCCGTACGAAGAATTGCTGCATCGAATTTCCGATGCTTCTGGAAAAGCGATAAGAGATTTGAACATTCCAGGAGTATTAGTGCATCGAGAACGATGGCGTTACTACCCAGGTAATTCGCTTGCCTCTCATGCCATCGGATTTTTGAGTTTCGATCAAGATACGCTTCGGGGTATGTACGGCATCGAACGGTATTACGAGGACACGCTCACGAGAGATACTGATTCCGCGTATACTAATTTTTTTGCCGAAGTGTTCAATAGCGTGTCGGATATCATCACTAAAGATGCCACGTTACTCGATGGCGATGTGGTTACTGGAATAGAGCCGAATGTGCAGACTTTTTTTGAGAAGACTCTTGATACTGTGCACACAGACTATAATTCGCGCGAAACTGCGGGGATTATTATGGATCCAACCAGTGGACAAATTATTGCCATGGCTGTCTTGCCGAATTTTGATTTAAATAATTTTCGTGAAGCCAATCCAGACACATTTGCAAATCCGTTAGTTGAGCGAGTATATGAGATGGGATCAATTATTAAGCCGCTTACCATGGCTTCCGCCATTGATGCAAAAACGATAACTCCAGAGACTACTTACAACGACCTCGGCTATATTACGCTTGATGGATATACCATTTCTAATTTCGATAAGCGCGGCCGCGGGATCGTATCGATGCAGGAGGTGTTGAATCAATCGCTAAATACAGGCGTTGCATTTGTGGTCCACACCATGGGTTCTGCGCGGTTTGCAGATTATATGAAGCGTTTTGGAATAGGAGAGGAAACCGGTATTGATCTTCCAAACGAGGTAAGGGGGTTAATCGGTAATCTCGACAGTCCACGAGCCGTTGAATATGCCACCGCTTCCTTTGGACAGGGAATTGCTTTGTCTCCCATTGGGGCGGCGCGTGCACTAGGGGCGCTTGCTAATGGCGGTGTGTTGGTTACGCCTCATGTCGCGCAATCCATCGCTTATCGTTCGGGGTTCACGAATACCATTTCGTTTCCGGGAGAACGTAGAGTCATATCAAAAGAATCGGCGGAAACCGTTACGCGAATGCTTGTTACGGTAGTCGATACTGCGCTTCAGGGCGGTACGGTAAAAAAAGAACATTATTCAATCGCGGCGAAGACCGGAACCGCACAAATTGCAAAGACGGACGGGCGAGGCTATTATGACGATCGATACCTGCATTCGTTCTTTGGATATTTCCCCGCATATGAACCGAAGTTTCTTATATTTATATATACACTTGAACCAAAAGGGGTTCGTTATGCATCTGAAACCATGACTAAGCCTTTTATGCATATGGTGGATTACTTGATTAATTATTACGAAATACCGCCCGATCGATAATATGGTTCCCACGTTGAAAAAAATAATCGCTACGATTCTCATGGGTGAGGCTCGTATGATACTTCGCAAATATAAGCCGAAGATCATCGCGGTTTCGGGAAGCGTCGGCAAAACTTCAACCAAAGACGCTATTTATACGGTCCTTATGGGGCATGGTCATGTGCGAAAAAGCGCAAAAACCTATAACACTGAAATTGGCATTCCGCTTACCATTCTTGGACGATCAAATGCGTGGAAAAATCCGCTTGAGTGGTTGAAAAATATTCTGCACGGGTTTCGATTGATTGTATGGCCGATCAATTATCCGGAATGGCTGGTTCTCGAGGTTGGCGCCGATAAGCCGGGCGATATCGCCAGTCTTGCGCATTGGCTGTCCCCGTCGATTGTCGTATTGACTCGATTTCCGGAATTACCCGTTCATGTTGAATTCTTTGAAACACCTGAGGCGCTCCATGATGAAGACTACAGTATTGTGCGTTCGCTTCGACATGATGGATTTCTAGTGGTAAACGCCGACGATCCGAATATTACGAAGCGTGTGGTATTTCCAAAATCGAATGTTATTACCTATGGGTGGAGCGAAGGGTCTGCGTTTCAAGCCACTAATTATCGCTTGACATATGATTCCAATAATCGCCCCTCCGGCATCGCCTTTGATGTGGCAAGCAACCAATCGAAAGTACCCATAGTGCTCCCGGGTGTCTTGGGACGACAGCATGTGTATCCGGTTCTAGCGGCGTTTGCGGTCGCATCAATTCAACAATTGACTCCAAGAGAAAGCGCTCGAGCGTTCAAATCACATTTGACCCCCCCGGGCCGTATGCGATTATTATCTGGCATTAAAGATACGTTGATTATTGATGATACATACAACGCGTCTCCCATCGCGCTCACCGAAGCGCTCTCCACGCTTAAAGACATACAGACGGAAGGGAGAAAGATTATTGTATTTGGCGATATGCTTGAGCTTGGGAAATATACGGGGGACGCACACAAGGGAGCGGGGAAGGAGATTGCGAATGTTGTCGATATTATCGTTACTGTTGGCATTCGCGCGCGGATGGCAGCCGTTGCGGCGAATCAGGAAGGATTTTCGAAAAGCAACATTTTCGAATTTGATGATGCATACGAAGCAGGAAAAAAAGTTGACGAACTGTTGCGGCCGGGCGATGTGGTGCTATGCAAGGGATCGCAGTCCATGCGTCTTGAGAGGGTGGTGGAAGCTATTATGGCCGAACCAGATCGAAAAGAAGAACTTTTGGCGCGACAAGATGCGGAGTGGTTGAAGAAAAAATAAAATCGAAATCGTTTTTAAAGTCCAAGTTTCTGTGTTATTTTGGGATCATTGGCCCCTTCGTCTAGCGGCTAGGACAGCGCCCTCTCACGGCGTAAACACGGGTTCGATTCCCGTAGGGGTCACCAAGATTTCACTATAACGCTCGTGTCCTATTTTGAAATATCTCATGAAAAAAGTACTTCGTAGAAGTTTTTTTAACCGAAACGCGGTTCTCGTTGCGCAAGCACTTTTAGGAACATATCTTGTTCGTCGAACGCGAAATGGCAAGATTATTCGGACAATGATTACTGAAATTGAGGCGTACGAAGGATTTGAGGATAAAGCTTCGCACGCCCACCGAGGAAAGACACCCCGAAATGCAGTGATGTTCGGCGAAGCAGGACATTGGTACGTGTATCTTTGTTACGGCATGCATTACATGCTGAATATTGTATGTGGAAAAAGCGGGTATCCAGCGGCAGTGTTGGTGCGTGGCGTTGAGGAAATTTCTGGTCCGGGACGTCTCACGAAAGCCCTTTCTATACGCAAATCTCTAAACGCTAAAGCCGCCACACCAGAATCTGGTTTGTGGATCGAAGATCGCGGTGTCAGTATTCCGAAGCGCGCCATTGTAAAAACTCCCCGCATTGGCGTTGCCTACGCAGGACCCAGATGGGCGAATAAAAAATATCGATTTTTGTTGCGGTCGAATCCAGCCTTACCGCATACGGTAAGGCATAATAACTATAAATAGTCTAGGTGTTGCATTTAGGAGAAACGAGGAGGACGTAGCTCGTTTTCTGTTCTTTTCTTTAGTTCCCGATCTTTTTCTTCTGTTCTAATGAGAGGAATTGCAATATTGACCGCCCGAAATGCCGCTTCGTATACATGTGCATTCGGTGGGGTAGTGTCACTTTCTACTTCATAACCAATAGGTGTGAATTTTTTAGCTTTATTTTTTGAATCGGGTTCGTGTAACAGAGAAATTAGATATATGCCGAGAGCGGTCTGTAGTCGAACGTGATACTGATTTGGTGTATTTGGATCCAAACGCACAGAACATTCTCGAACAAGTGGATACAGTTTTTCAGATTGTAATACACTTAGTGGAATAGTGATTCGATGCATATATACTATGTTTCAGAGTTTATTTATATTGCACGTGTTACAGGTACGGTTATTTCAGCAAAATATCGATAATCGCTTTCACATCATTGCCATCGGCCTTACCTTTAAGATCTTTCATCAGCGCTGACATTAAGATTCCTGCTTTTGATTTATCAGTTACGCCAAGTTCAGTTTTTTTTGCTTCAGCAATGATACGAATTTCATCCTGGTTCATGAGTTGGGGGAGATACGAGGCAAGGACTCGTATTTCCGCTTCTTCATTTGCCGCAAGCTCAGGACGGTTTCCGGCAATAAATTGCTGAATAGCGTCCTTTCGCTGCTTTACTCCGCGACGAATTATCGAAAGAGCTTCCTCATCCGAAAGCGTTCCTTGAGGTCCTCGCTTCATTTGTACGAGTTCATTAGTGAACGCGGCAACAAGTCCTCGAAGCACCGTAAGCCGAGGTTCTTCTTTTTGCTTCATTGCGGCAGTTAAATCAGTTCGGATTTGTTCTTGCAGTGTCATGGGGAGATTGTACCATACGTATCAGTTCTTCAAGTGGTTTCCCACCATGTATACTATGTCCTATGGATGATGTGCACGCAAAGGAAGCGAGTGAGGTAGCGCTTGCGTATGCTACTGATACAATAAACGGCCTTTCTGGAGAAGAAGCTTCTTCTCGTGCCAAAACATACGGCCCAAATTCTCTTGGGAAAGTTCAGCATGACAATATTATCATTCGATTAGCGCGGCAGCTTCAGAGCCCGCTTGTTTTTGTGCTCGTACTATCCGGATTGGGAGCTTTTATGCTTGGGGAAGTAGTGGATGCTTCCGTGATTTTGGTGGCGCTTCTTATTAATGTCATTATTGGTTTTTTTCAGGAAGAGCGAGCGTCGCGAGCCTTTGACACCCTTGCTTCGTCCCAAGAACACCATGCGGTCGTATTTCGAGACGGAAAAAAAATCGTCATACCATCCGCCGAGGTGGTGGTGGGCGATATTGTGTTCATTGAAGCAGGAACCACTATTCCCGCTGACGCAAGACTTTTTGAGGTAAACAACTTTACCACTAATGAATCGGCTCTCACTGGAGAATGGGCTTCTGTGGCAAAAGATATAACTCCGGTTGCCGCACATACTGTGTTGCCAGAGCGTTCCAACATGGCGTATATGGGGACACTCGCAGTATCTGGATCTGCAATGGGTATTGTGGTTGGCATTGGAGCAGACACTGAAGTTGGAAAAATTTCAAACGCACTTCAATTTCAGGAGACGCGGATGACGCCCCTTCAAAAAAGTATCCGCTCACTCGCAATTTTTCTTGTCGGGGTGGTGATAGTAATGATTGGCGTCATTGTTATGTTGGGCGTGCTACGGGGACACATGATAGTCGAAATACTTTTGATGGCTATCGCCATTGCAGTTGCTACCATTCCTGAAGGATTGCCAGCGGCGGTAACGGTGGTTTTAGCTATTGGAATGGAACGTATTTTGAAACGCGGCGGCTTGGTTCGCAATTTGCTTGCTGCAGAAACGCTCGGAGCTACCACCGTGGTCATTACAGATAAAACAGGGACGCTCACAGAGGCAAAAATGGTGCTCGATTCGATATACAGTCTTTCCTCGATTGATCCCATAGATCGAATGAAGGGGTGGAGCGAAGACGACCGGGCGTTGCTTCAGATGGCGGTGTTAGCATCGGACGCTTTCATTGAAGAAGTGCCATCGAAAGACGAGGATGGAAACGGAGAACCTTTCATTATTCACGGTCGGCCGATAGAAAAGGCGATTATGCGGGCAGGTCTTGAGGCGGGATTTACCCAGCCGATGCTCCATGCAAAATCGCCGCGGGTTGATTTTTTGAAATTTGAATCCGCTCGCCGTTTTGCCGCGTCGCTCCACCTTGAAAAAGACAATACCCATCGTCTCTATATGACCGGCGCTCCCGAATTTCTGCTTGCGGCGGGCGAGACGGTATTTCTCCATGGTACTTCGCGTATGCTTGATGGAGAAACAAGAGAGCGATTTGTGCGTATGCAGCAGGCAAAAAGCGCTGAAGGCATGAGATTTATTGGCGTTGCATACAAAGATGTTTCGTTTAACGCGCTTCAAAAGGGGGATCTTGAGGCTGAACGAGCGTTGATTGAAGGATCAACTTTTGTTGGTTTCTTGGTCTTCTCTGATCCTATTCGGTCTGATGTGCCTCTTGCTATTAACACGGTAAAAAACGCAGGGGCAAAAGTGATAATGGCCACTGGAGATAATCAGGAAACTGCGAGACATATTGCCCGCGCCGTTGGCATTGCACATGATACCACCCCCGTTCTTACCGGCGCCGATATTGCTAATCTTACTGATCAAGAATTATTTGAAAAACTCCAGGAGGAGGTAGTGTGCGCGAGAGTTGCTCCTGAAGATAAGCTTCGATTGGTGCGCGTTCTTAAAAATGGCGGTGAAATTGTTGCCATGACGGGAGACGGGGTGAATGATGCGCCGGCCCTCCAAAATGCCGATATTGGAATTGCGCTTGGAAGCGGCACGGATGTTGCAAAAGAAGCTTCGGATCTCATTCTTCTTACCAATAGTTTTTCTATTATTGAAGCAGCCATGGAAGAAGGACGGCGTATTGTTGATAACCTTCGAAAAATTTTTGCATTCATGCTTTCCACCAATTTCAGTGCGGTGTTTTTGATTGGCGGGGCACTCATTATCGGAGGACCGATTCCCATTCTTCCGACACAACTTTTGTGGACGAATATCATTGAGGGTGGACTTATGAATTTTGCATTTGCTTTCGAACCAGCAGAAAAGGGAATAATGAATCAAAAGCCGTATGCAAAAGGACTCGGCGCGGTAATGACACCCAGCGTCCGTAATTTGATTTTGCTCGCCAGCGCTATTACTAGCGTATTGCTCGTAGGATTGTATGTATGGTTAGTCGTCGCTCAAATTCCCGCTTCTGAAATACAAACATTTATGTTTGTGGCGCTTTCACTCGATTCCATTTTTTTCGCGCTTTCAATCAAAAGTTTCCAAACTCCACTATGGAAGATTTCTATTTTTACCAACCGGTTTCTTTTAATCGGGCTCCTCGCTTCACTTGTCGCTCTCCTTGGTGCGCTCACTGTGCCTATAATAGCAAGTACGTTCCACTTGGTGCCGCTTTCGGCGTTTGAAATACTTTTGCTTGCCGGTCTCGGATTTCTCAACCTTGTCACAATTGAAACTGCAAAATACTTCTTTTTTGAGCGAAATCGGCGCTAACGCGCTACAATAGACATCATGGAATCTCTACCGATCGGCATTCTCGTTGTGTTGGTGTTCTTCATAAATGCGGCGTTTTTATATGTCATCTTTCGGAAACAAACCCCAATGGAAGATAAGACGCAGGGCCTCTTGCTTCTTCAGCGCGAATTACAAGAACTTTCACGCTCGTTGAACGAACGACTGCAGGAATCGAATGCATCCATTCATGAAAGTGTACGAACACAGTTGTCAGAATCGTCCAAAATCGTTCGCGAAGTTACCGAGGGTTTGACGAAACTTGACGAAACCAACCGTCAGGTGATTTCGTTTGCCGATGAGCTTCGATCGCTTCAGGATATCCTCAAAAATCCGAAGCAGCGCGGAGTGCTTGGCGAATACTATTTGGAAACGGTGCTTAAGAATGTATTACCCCCCGGGCGCTTTCAGATGCAGTACAAATTTGCCGATGGAGAAATTGTGGACGCGGTGATTTTTCTCGATAAAAACAAAATTCTCCCCATTGATTCAAAGTTCTCGCTCGAAAATTACAATCGCATTTTAGAAGCCAAAGATTCGGATGAGCGCGAAAGAATTGAAAAATTATTTAAGCAGGATCTTAAAAACCGTATTGACGAAACCTCAAAATATATCCGTCCAAGCGAAAATACCATGGACTTCGCATTCATGTTTATTCCGTCTGAAGGTATTTACTACGATCTTCTGGTCAACCAGGTGGGTGCCATAAAAGTTTCAACCCGTGATCTGATTGAGTATGCCTTTCAAGAAAAGAAAGTTATCATCGTGTCTCCCACCTCATTTCTAGCGTATTTGCAGACGGTGATGCAAGGACTCAAGGCGCTTCAAATTGAAGAGCAGGCGAAAAATATTCAAAAACGAGTGGGGGAATTGGGGCGACATCTTTCCAACTACGACCAATTCATGCAGAAACTCGGAAGCGCACTTGGCACTACTGTGTCGCACTACAATGCCGCGAATAAAGAACTTGGAAAAATCGATAAAGATGTGCTTCGTATAACCGGAGAATCTCCTGAAATTGCGGTCGTGTCGATTGAAAAACCAAACAGGGAAGAGGAGTAACGTTTAATACCAAACAACAAATATTACCATCTGTCAATTCTCCTTGAAAAAAGGCGTCATATAGCGTATGATCTCGAAACTATGAAATTCGCAGTAATTAAGACCGGAGGGAAGCAGTATAAGATCTCTGAGGGAGATGCTCTTAAAGTTGAACGTGTGGCCTCAGAAGGTGGAAAAATCACGTTTAACGAGGTTCTCCTTGTCGATGATGGAAAAGATACCAAAATAGGCACTCCGATGGTTTCTGGGGCGACGGTTACAGCGATGGTGGTGTCTGAGGGCCGAGCAAAAAAAATTGAAGTCATAAAGTACAAGCCGAAATCTCGCTATTTTAAGAAACGAGGACATAGACAACCATACACGGAAATACGAATAGAAAAGATACAGTAATCGCATATACTCTACGCTGCTTGTAGGTTTCGTTTTCTTTTGCTACTGATTCAAATACAAATGAGCAATCTCCGCAGGTTGTTTGTTTTAGTATGTTCACTACCTGCATACATCTGTAGAGATTTTTCACACCTGCATATAAGAACGATCGTGCTTATGTGTAGGTGTGGGGAGGAGTAGAGGAGCCACTACTTTATTTTCGATTACTCAAAGCGTTTTTTATTGTTGCGGGATCGGCATATTCGATCTCGCTGTTGGTGGAGAGTCCTCGTCCTAATGTGGAGAGTCGAATGCCGAGTTTTTTAGTAACAGGCTCCATTTTTTCAATTAAGTATTCGCGAGTCTCGTCACCGTCCATTGTCGCGGATAAAGCGAAAATGATTTCTTTAAGACCGTTTTTCGCGCGCGCCGAAACGGCGCGCGCGAATTCTTTTGCTCGTATCCTTTCTTCCGGATGCTTTTCAAGAGCGGTAATTACGCCCCCCAGTACAAAATATCTTCCAGTGTATACTCCGGTTTTTTCAATGGCATCGACGTCAACATCTTTTTCAACCACCATGAGAAGCTCCGTATTCCTCGAAGCATCACCGCATACCGAACACTGGTTTTCACCATTTTTGGTGAAATATCGAAAACAGTGTGGGCACACGCTTACCGTTTCGCCAATAGAGAGTAACGCTTCAGATAGCTCGCGTCGGTATTCTGGGCGCATGGTGAGTAAAAAATATACAAATCGTCTGGCTTGCCGAGGGCCGATACCGGGAAACTTATTAAATAATTCCGCCAACCGACTGATTGCGTTCATGTTTAAAAAATATCATCGGCTGCCGTTGCACTAAATGCGCCGAAATCACTCTTTTCAATCGGCAGAAAGGTTGTTTTCTTTTCGTCGAAATATAATTCAATTTTGCCAATGGGGCCGTTTCGATGCTTTTCAACCATGATTTCAGCAATGTTTGGACGGTCACTCGGGCCGTCGCTCATTTTGTCTTCTCGATGAATAAACATCACAACATCGGCGTCTTGTTCTATCGAACCGGAATCTCGAAGGTCGGACAAGCGAGGTTTCCCGCGTCGTTGTTCTATCGCGCGGGATAATTGAGAAAGAGCAAGGACGGGGACGTTGAGTTCTCGCGCGAGTGCTTTGAGCGAGCGCGAGATCTCTGTTACTTGCTGCACCATGGAATCCGAACCACGGGTGAGTGTTGGAGCCATGAGTTGCAAATAATCAACGACAATAAGTCCAAGCCCATGTTCTCGCGATAAACGACGGGCAACGGAACGCATGCCGAGGATATTATTACTTGCCTGATCATCGATAAATACCGGAGCAGCCTCAAGGCGCGAGATCGCTTCGCGGAGCCGTTCAAACTCATCTTCCGAGGAAAGTTTTCCTGTTCGCAATTTCCATGCGTCAACTCGTGCTTCGCTCGCAAGCAAGCGATCCACCAGTTGCTGCGCGCTCATTTCAAGAGAGAAAATACCGACTGGCACATTATGCTGAATCGCTGCTTGACGCGCGATATCAAGCGCGAGCGTTGTTTTTCCCATTGATGGACGTGCCGCTAAAATCACCAAGTCAGACGGCTGAAGGCCTGAAAGCAGGTTATCCAGTTCTTTGAAACCTGTGGGGACGCCGCGCAAACGATTTTCATTTGAATGGAGGTGTTCAATGCGATTCCACGCCTCTCCAAGGGTGTCTTTGATGCCTACAAATTTTTTGGAAGTCGGGGATTTTGCCACTTCATAGATTCGTTTCTCCGCGGTATCAAGAATTTCATCAAGCGCCCGCGCCTCATTGTATCCAAGTTCGCCAATGTCTTCGGCGGCGTAAATTAAATTACGAAGCACTGCGGCTTTGTACACGATGTCGGCATAGTATTTTGCATTAGTGGCAGTGGGGACCGTATGGGTAAGTTCTGAAAGGTAACTTGCTCCGCCCACCTGCTCCAGCTGTTTTTTTTCGCGAAGCCGCGCCGATACGGTCATAAGATCGACCGCTTCGTTTTTACGGAAAAGATCGAAAATTGCTTCCATGATAATCCGATGCTTTTCGGAATAGAAAGAGGACGACTGGATGGTGTCAATAATTTCGTGAAGCGCATCGGGACGCATCATGAGAGCGCCGAGGAGTGCGCGTTCGGCGTCAAGATTTTGGGGGGGGATTCGGAGTTTTGAGTCGGGCATACGTTTGGCAAGTACCCAATCCTATCACTTTCGATTTGTCTGCTCAAAACCGCGTATTGTTCGTTTCCTGTCGAGAACGTGTTGACAGCAGATTAGCGGTTTGGTTGTACCTCCTGACCATTTTCAGTATCAGATATAGAAAAACCGAGGGATTCATTTTGGTTTCGTAGGCGGGCGGTTTCTCTAAAATCCTTGGGTTCGCGCGCCGCTTTGCGGCGCGCGAGCAATTCCTTGACCTCTTTCGGTACGACTTCTTTTTTCGGCAAAAATCGTTTTGCGTGAACAAGATCCAATCCCAGCACAGCATCAAAAAAAAGCATAGTTTTCCGTTTGTCGGCAGGGGAAATTTTTGGATCTTTTTCTAATTCCCACAAAAGGGCAATGGCTTTCGGCGTGTCTAAATCATTATTTACATGTTCCGTAAACCGTGTGGTGTATTCAGAATGCGCCATTCCATGTACATTTCGAAGCGAAGCAAAACTCCGCCATAGTTTTTTTAACGCCGTATCCGCCCCCGACAGCGCCTCCCACGTAAAATTCATCGGAGAACGATAATGGCCGGTCAAAAGCCAATAACGATACGAAAGAGGGTGAACGCCTTTTGCCTCAATGTCACGAAGGGTAAAAAAATTTCCAAGCGACTTACCCATGCGAGCGTTGTCTACTCTCAGGAATTCTTGATGGAGCCAGAAACGGGCAAGCGGCTTTTTCGTTACTGATTCTGACTGCGCGATTTCATTGTTGTGATGGACCGGAATGTGGTCAATCCCTCCGGTATGAATATCGATGGTGTCGCCAAGCTCGCTTCGAATCATTGCAGAACATTCAATGTGCCAACCAGGAAACCCTCGCCCCCACGGACTCTCCCATCCAATACTGCTTCGAGCTTTCTTCCACAACGTAAAATCAAGAGGGCCCTTTTTTTCCGTATTTGAATGAATGCGAGCACCTTCTCGAAGTCCGGCAACATTAACTGAACCCAATTTTCCATAATCATGGAATCTGGATACGTCAAAATATACGCCGTCTCCAATTTCATACGCATATCCATCTGACACAAGCGTCTGAATGAGTGCGATGTACTCCGGAATATATTCGCTCGCCCGCGGCCTCGCCCGCGGCGACTTAAAGTTCATTTTTTGCGCGTCTTCTTCAAACGCAGAGGCAAATTTATCGGCCACTTTTTTAAGTCCTACAAGATCCATCGAAACACCCTCTCGTTTCAACGCAACTACCATTTTATCGTCACCGGAATCCGCATCCGATGTTAAATGTCCGATATCGGTAATGTTCATAACCTGAAGCACGCGATACCCGTTCAATTCAAGTACTCGTCGAATAGTGTCGGCAAGGAGAAACGCGCGAAGATTCCCGATATGGGCATAGTCATATACCGTAGGCCCGCAGTTATACATCCGAACCGTTTTCCCGCGAAGCGGTGTAAATTCTTCTTTTACTCCGGATAGAGTATTAGTAAAATATATTGGAATGGGAAGGTTTTTTCCCCGAATCATGCCGCCCCATCCTATCATATAAATGGGGTGTAATAAATTTGGATATTGAGAACTTGACGTTTGGATAAGATCCAATTTCTTTAAATTTGCGTATTCCTATCCTTTTTAAAGCCATTTTTTGTATTTGAAATACACAAACATTAGCATGGTTGTGGTGATCATGAGGCCGATTACGAGCCAGAAATCATTCGGTTGTCCAATCAGGGGCGTTTCGACCGTGTTCATCCCGAATATTTGGGTAATGAGGGTAAGTGGAAATACCACAAACGCAAGGATAGTAAATCGCTGCATGATCTCATTTTGTTTTGTGGAAAGGAGTGCCGCGTTTGTTTCTCGAAGCTCTCGAAGTGAAGCGGCGTTTCCATCAATGCCGCGCCGCACACGGTGAAATTCACTCGCTATTCCGGTCGTGTATGGCATGAAATCTTCTCCAAAAAATTTGGTCGCCGCCACGCTGAACGATTCGAGGATATCCGAATGATGACGAAGTGATTGTTGAAAGTTAAGCAAATCTCGGCTGATTTGCGATAGAGTGTAAAGCATTTTTCGCTCGTCGCCGGAAAAAACGCCGAGTTCTGTTTCTTCCAAACGATCTTTTATATGATCGAGTTCATGCTCAAGCGAACGATAGAGTTTTTTAATCATTGCGTAGAACAAAAAACCGGCATGATCACCCGGAAGTTTCCGCCCCAAAATACTGTCTACCTCAAACATCTTAGAGAATTTATGAAGCGGATCAATGGTTTCGTATCTCGTGGTAATGATAAATTTTTTTCCAATAATGAAATCTACTTCTTGTCCAATGTTTTTATCAGTTCGGTGGGTGTGACGAAGGGCGGGGAAGTGGAGAATGACATAAAGGCAGTTGCCAAAAAAATCGACGCGGGGACGAAGTGAAGGCGCGAGCAGCTCCTCACCGATCTCCGGATCAAGAGAAAATTCGTTCATCACTGAACGCACTTCTTCTACAGTTGGCGAATCAAGATCAACCCAAAGGATATTCCCGTGTGAGTATCGAACCATCATGATTCTAGTAATAATACAGGGACTTTGGAATTTGACCCACAGCACATATGGGGAGATAATGCTCCTATGAATGCATTCAACAAAGCTCTCCGTGAGATTGCCGCTCGCGGAACAACAGTGTTGGGTATTGTGCTTATCGCGTTTACATGCGGATTGTTTGTGGGCGGTCTCGACAAGCTTGATGCAGTGGCAACATTTACTTTTGTAGACCAAAATCCACCAGGAGATATTGATTTGACGCCGCTCTATAAAGCGTGGAATTTGCTCGATGAACGATTTGTGCCAGCCTCTACCACGGTTGAAATAACAGACGAGGACAAGCTTTGGGGCGCCATAGGAGGACTTGCGCGAAGTTTTGGGGATCCTTACACCGTATTTTTACCGCCCGTAGAGAATCAAATTTTTACCGAAGAAATGAGTGGAAGTTTTGGGGGTGCGGGAATGGAGATCGGCGTTACGGAAGGGATTCTCACAGTCATTGCACCGCTTAAAGACACGCCGGCATATCGGGCAGGAATTCGCGCGGGCGATAAGATTCTTCGAATCAATGGAGAGTCTACGGAAGGATTTTCGACACAAGACGGCGTTACTCGTATTCGTGGTGAAATTGGAACCAAAGTGGCGCTTACTCTATCAAGAGGAGAAAAAAACGAGATTATCGAAATTACGCTCACTCGAGAGAGTATCACTATTCCAACCATACATTCTGCATTTAAACCAAACGGCGTGTTCGTCATAAGCCTCTATAATTTTTCTGCACTTGCGACTAGTCAGTTCCGCATGGCGCTTCGGGATTTCATTTTAACCGGCTCAAACAAGCTCATCATTGACCTTCGAGGAAATCCGGGAGGATTTCTTGAGGCAGCCGTTGATATCACGAGTTGGTTTGTGCCAACGGGTACGGTGATTGTCGAAGAGGATTTTGGAAAAAACGGGGGTTCGCGCGTATATCGAAGCAAGGGCTATGATTTATTCAGACAAAATCTCAAGGTGGTAATCCTAGTCGACCAGGGTTCTGCATCGGCTTCAGAAATTGTTGCGGGTGCGCTTCGAGAGCATGGAGTTGCCACGTTGATTGGCGAAAAAACTTTTGGAAAAGGATCGGTACAGGAATTGATTTCGCTTACCGACGAAACCGCGCTCAAAATCACTGTAGCGCAATGGAAAACCCCAATGGGCGTTTCTATTTCTGCAAACGGTCTCAAACCAGACATAGAAGTTCCTCTTACTGACCTTGACCGGAAAGCGGGGAACGATCCTCAAATGGAACGGGCTATGAAATTCTTGATTGAAGGCAGGTAGATAGATGCAGGGATCGGATTCTTTTTCGACGGACAATACTAGGATATGAAAATTATATTACTGCGTGACGTGCCAAAAATCGGTAAGAAAAATGAAGTAAAGGAAGTCGCGGAAGGATATGCGCGGAATTTTCTCTTTCCAAGGAAATTAGCGGAAATAGCATCGAAACAGAGAATTGCGGACGTTGAAGCGCGCGCCGCGGCGGTGGCCGCAGCACGCGAATCAGCCTCCCTTAATCTTATTAAAGATCTTCAGATGGTTGCCGAAACTCCTATTGAAATCAGGGCAAAAACCAACGAAAAAGGACATTTATTTCAGGGCATTAAAGCATCTGACATTGCAAACGCTCTGTCAGAAAAAGGAATCAAAGTGCACCCAAGCGCCATCCATCTTCCTCATGCCATCAAGGAAATCGGTGATTATGCCATGCCTGTCTCCGTGCAGAATCAAATGATCGGGATTGTGGTCAAAATTAAAGCTCTATAATCCTCTTGTGTGATATGGGGGATACCTCTCTTTGCTCTTTTTGGCGTTGTATTACAATAATATTGTAAATATTGTAAAAATTTTAGAAGCTAACCGTAATCAATCATGTCTGTTGAAGGTAAAAATGGGTTGAATGGCAGTGGGGATAGAAAGGGAGGGGAAGGTCTAAAAAAAGAACAATCAACGCCTTCGCTTGTTCCATCAGGTGGAGCCCCTATAGATATTCCAGATACCGATATTGAGGCGTTATTACGAGAAGGAGAGGAGGCAATACGAGCAGTGCGGATTAGCCAAGAAGACATTGATCGTGTTATTGAGGAGAGGGATGCTGTAATAGAAAAACTTTTAAGAGCCATCAATCATACTGATGAAGCGCAAAAAAATATAACAGGGGCGGCTTTTCGAAATATAGATACATCCGACATCCCGGCTTTATTAGCAAATAATATTATCACCGAGAAAACAGGAAATTCTTTAAGGAGACTCTTCGATATGAGAGATAAATTAAAGAATGAGAAGCAGAATCCTTTGGGATTAAAACTGACGGAGTCGATCCAGTCAGAACTCGACTCTATTCTTGGTAGAATTACCGCAGAGATTGACAGACAAAGAGAGGCGATTGAAGAAGAAAGAAGAAATCGTATGAATGCAATACTGACAGAAAGATTACAGGCAGAAGCAGCATTACTTGAAGAACTTCAAAAAATTTCTCTACAACTCGGCCATCCGACACTAGAAGAAGGTGGAAAAAATATAGTTCCCGATCTAATTGTAAGTCGATTACGAGAGTATCGGGACCGATATGCTCCAAAAAAAACAGGGGGTCGAGAAGGAAAAAGTAGGGAAGCAGAAATGTCTGGGGAATTTTTAAGAGACGCACAAGAAAACGCAGAAAAAATAAACAGACTTCATAAGGCGGCTTTTGCAAGACTTGAAACAATTACTGGAAACCCAAAACTTTCAGACGTTCTCTTGAGCGAGCTAAATGGTGATCGGTCCTTGATAAGAAGCGTGAAGCAAAGAATACTGGATTCAGTGTTGCTGTTTACGGGAAATATGCAGATAGAGAGTCCAAGAGAAATAGTTCCGTGGCAAATGGGGATAGGGGCAGATGGCGTGCATCATGAACATACGCTACGTTTTTTAGAAGAACCTGGCACCACTCATATCCTGACTATATTAGCGAATGCCGGGAACAAAGAAGCGCAAGAAACACTCAATCTGATAGACAAACTTTCTAAAGAAGCTCAGGTTTTTCGAATGCTTTTTGGTAGGATGAACGAGTCTCCCTTTTGGAAAGCGTTTAACGAACGAAGAAACAACGATATAAGCGGTAGAACCGAAGAACTGAGAAGGGAAAGGGATCGGGTTAAAAAAGAGCGTGAGGAAATGAAAGAAGGGGGACGAAGTGGGAGTGGAGCAGGATTACCCACTGAAGGGTTCCTCATTACGCTTTCTGATGGGATGGGTGCTGTTCGTATTGTACAGAAAATTTCTAAAAAAGGCGCCCCTTATTGGGAAATTGTGTATGCGGGAGGCAGCTCTCGAGTAAAAGTGGGGGCAACCACGCCTCTCGATATGAGTTCCTTTCCGAGTGAGCTGAAAGCGGCCGCTTGTTTGAATCCTGTGATAAAAGATATAGTTACTAAAGCAGAAAGAGAAAAGAGGAAGGGAGAAAGAGAGAGGGGGAGAAGACTTGCGGATGAGGCTGCGAGATTGAAAGCAGAAGCAATGCAGCGCAAAGGTAACGGTAACGGTAAAGGGAAAAAGGGTTAAAAAAGCTGATTCACTTGGAATTTTTGAATGGCTGCATAATCGACATTAGGCGTTTTCTTCTTGAGTGTCGCCGGCATCTTCCTCGATCTCGTTTTCAATAATGGTCTCTTGGATCCATGCTTCTCGTTCTTCGTGGGGGAGGGCAGTTAAGCAGGTAAGCAGATAACTCCGTAACACTTTGTGTTCGTGGTGTCTGTCATCGGGCGCGATAAACGCGTACACTGGAAGATCAGTATCTCTTGGCATAGCAAGCTGGTGTGAGACTTCCACAAAGCTATATCCATATTCCCGCTCCTTGAGCAGCTCGAGCTCTTCGGACGTTATGGGAATCAATACTCCGCGTACACTCATATCCTTGTTCTGGATTAAGTTCAAATACACGTATCCTTTTCCGGGCGCGTTCATTTTGCGCTGATATCCTCGAAGAATAGCGGGAATGGTGCTGTGTTCGCGAGGGAGTGTCCTTCGGAGACTTTCTAGATTCATGAGCGACCCATAACCGAATATATACATGTCCATAACAAAAATATTTCTACCGAATGCACGCGTTTTTTCAAGGATGCAGTATAGCGTCTCTTAAGTTTCAAATGAGCTTATTGGTGCAATTTCTTATCAAATCAGTAATGTAAAATATTCGCGATCGTGAATATTTTATACATTATTGAAATATACGCTCCCGTTCTGTTCGGAACTTCTTGTAACGTAATTAGGAGAGACTATCAAAAATGAATGTTATTGCACATCCACAACGTTCTTTCGAACTACACGACCGTCAAATTTAGTAAAGCGTTTTTCACGAAAAGAAACAATGCCATTTGCCACTGCATACAAAGTATAATCTTTGCCTGTTTTCACGTTTTTCCCAGCTTCAAATCGACTGCCGCGTTGACGAATGATAATAGCGCCAGGTTTTGCTTTCTCACCTTCATAGAGCTTTATACCGAGATATTTCGGCTGTGAATCTCTAAGGTTTTTCGCTGTACCGCCGGCTTTACGATGTGCCATATCAAGTGTGTATTTTTCGAGGGCGGTTTGTAATCACATGATCGTGTGGGGTTACAAACCTCCGGTGCCTTATAATAAAAGCCGTATGACTATACAAGAAATAAGCGAGCGTTGCAAGGCTGTTTTTGCCAACGATTCTGTTTTTGTGCCGACAGTAATTGTTCTTGTTGGTTTCTCTGCTTTTGCACTGGGAAGACTTTCTACAATAGAAAGACCAAAAGTCAATATAATTGGTGGGGAACAAGCCAAAAATATGCAGCAAATGAGCCATATTTCTGAAAATCAACCGGCTTCTTCTGCTGGCATAATTGAACAAAAAAAGGGTTCTTATGTTGCTTCAAAAAACGGCTCCGTATACCATTTGCCTTGGTGCTCTGGAGTTTCTCGTATGAAAGAAGAAAACAAGGTTTGGTTTGACAGCAAGGAGGATGCGGAAAACGCAGGGTATCGTCCGGCAGCAAATTGTCCGGGTATATAATATACATTTCATGATTGTTGTAGACGTTGAAGCGTCGGGAACGGACTATCATAAACATTCGATAGTCTCAATCGGCGCGATTGATCTTCTTCATCCAGAACGTCAATTTTATGATGAATGTCGCATATGGGACGGTGCGCATATTATGGATGATGCGCTCGTTGTAAATGGATTTACTAAAGAAGAAATTCAAAATCCTAATCGGAAGAGCGAGGGAGAGGCAGTGAGCGCTTTTATCGCGTGGGGAGAAGATGCCGAAAATCAAACACTGGTTGGACAAAATGTTTCGTTCGACAGAGATTTTTTAAAAGCAGCAGCTGCGCGGGCGGGATTGAATTGGCCATTTGCATATCGAACTATCGACACTCATACGCTTGCATGGATGCACATGGTGAAGCGGGGAATAGAGCCGCCGCTCTTGCATCATCGATCGGCGTTAGATCTTGATCGCATATTAAATTATGTGGGTATTCCCCAAGAGCCTGAGCCTCATAATGCGCTTACGGGCGCTTTGTGTCATGCTGAAGTAGCTTCACGACTGTTATATGGTCAGAAATTTCTTCCGGAGTTTAACCAATATCCAATACCCTTCGCATAGCGTATGAATTCACCTGTGCAAATTTTGATTCAAGACCTTGCCTCACGTTATCAAAAAGGACCGCGTGAGCAGATGTATGATGGAGGCCCTTCAGTAGAAGCGCACGAACTCACCACTAAGACAGGCACATTTTATGAAAAGCTTCGCTACGCACTTGATTACAAAGACGAACACTTGATTCGTCATCATGCACTCGTCCGCATTCTTCGAAGATATATCACCCCAGAGGTGTTGGATGAAAAACCTGGAATTACATTCATGCGTGAATTGGTGCATGGGGGGTATATACCCAATCATTCGGTACCTGAATCCCTCGCGTACGATATTGAACGGATTCTTCGAAAGCATATTATTTTGCGCAAGATACTTACGGAACGCGGGCCAAAAGGGATTGCGGTAAAAGATCGCGTGGTTGAAATTGCCGCGGGGGAAATTTCGATGTTGTTATTTCCGACCCACGAAGAGGAATCGGTAGTCGAATCATTTTATAACCGCGCCAAATTGAAAATTCAGTTCCGTGACATAGGTCTTCCTCAAGAAGATATCGACGTGGCTATGTATCTGGCTTGCCGCGAGACGCTGTTGACAGAAGATCAGCTTAGACTTCGGGTGGCTCTGTGGAGACGATTCATACCCGAATGGAGCGACATGGAAATGAACGAAGACAATATCTCTCGTTATATCCACGCACTTATGGTTTCAGATGCCGCCATTGAAGACGGGCTTCATACGCGTATCGCCGCACGGCTTAGAAACGAAGGGATTGCTTACTCAGTCATTCTTTCGATCCTCAAAAAATATCGTGAGGGCGCCTCAAATGTATTCAATGATACGACGCTGCTCGAAAAAGAAATTACTGCTTTTTGCGACAAAGCATATACTCGTGAGTATAACCGTGTGAAGCGCAGCGGTATCCGCGCGGTTATTTATCTGCTCATCACTAAAATCACGCTCACGTTTGCTGTTGAACTTCCATATGAGCGATTCATACTCGGAGCCCTCCACTATCCGGCACTCATTACTAACTCGATTTTTCATCCGGTGGCGCTGTTGGTGATGACACAAACCATAAAAAAACCAGACGCAAAAAATACTTTAAAAATTATTGCGGAAGTGAAAGATGTATTAGCCGGAACTATCCGTCGTGGAGTGGTGGTGCCCGGGAGTGAGGGGGGCGCGCTCACATTCGTACTTTCGTTTTTATACGTATTCTTGTTCGTGTTTACTTTAGGATCTGTGATTTCTACACTCGAGGCGCTTTCATTCAATCCCATATCCATTGGACTCTTTCTCTTCTTCCTCACATTTGTAAGCTATTTCGGAATTCGTCTTCGCTATGTTGCGGCACGATGGAAAATCGCCGACGAAGGAGGAGGCACTCTCCGTCTTTTGTTGAATTTATTGCTCTTGCCGCTTGTGCGGGCAGGGCGTTGGTTGTCGAGAAAATTCTCCCGCATCAATATATTTGTTTTTATTCTCGACTTTATTATTGAAACTCCATTCAAGCGTTTACTCGGCACCCTTGACGCATTCTTCGCGTTTTTGCGTGAAAAAGAAGACGAAACCCGATTCTATTAAAGAGGCAAACCACCGGTGGTATACTGTGCCACATGGCAACTCCATTTGAAAATTATACTGTACGCCTCAAGAAAACAGCCGAACGCCTTAATTTAGGAGATGCAATCGTTCAAAAATTAAGCACACCGGACGCCGTTCATACCGAGACGCTCTCAGTCCCCATCGGGGGTGTATTGCAGAACATTCCAATCTATCGAGTGCAATTTTCAAATGCTCGAGGACCGTATAAAGGAGGAATCCGGTTTCATCCTGGCGCCGATCTCGATGAAGTCAAAGCGCTTGCCGCAAGTATGGCGATTAAGTGCGCAGTGGTAAATATCCCTCTTGGAGGAGCAAAGGGAGGTGCGGAATTCGATCCAAAAAAAGCTTCAGAAAAAGAACTAGAAACAGTAGCGCGAGAATGGATCAAAGCCATGGCCCCGCACATAGGTGTTGATAGGGACATCCCTGCGCCAGACGTACATACCAATCCAAAGATCATGGGCTACATGCTCGATGAGTATGAAAGATTTGTCGGTCACAGTGAGCCCGGGGTTATCACTGGAAAACCGCTCATTTTAGGAGGAAGCCTGGGGCGCGAAACATCTACAGCACTTGGAGGTGCTATCGCACTTGACGCATATATGCAAAAAGTAGGGAAGAGAGCAGAATCTACCACTGTCGCCATCCAAGGATTTGGCAATGTTGGCGCGCATGCGGCAAAAATCCTTCATTCAAAAGGATATACCATAGTTGCGCTTGGAGACAGTAAAGGAGCAATTCGATCGAATGGCGGAGGCATAGATCCGTATGCAGTCGAAAAAGAACGCCAGAAACACGGGTCGCTTCACGGAATGTATTGTGAAGGATCGGTTTGCGACATGGAACGGATGGATCGAGACCACATTGAAATCATTTCAAATGATGAGCTTATTGAAACTCCATGCGATGTGCTTATTCCCGCGGCATTAGATAATCAAATTCGTGCAGACAACGCAGAACGTGTGCGCGCTTCTGTTTTGTTAGAGCTTGCAAATGGTCCCACCACGGCAGACGCGGACACGGTGTTGGATGCAAAAGGAATCACTGTTATTCCTGATGTGCTTGCTAATGGGGGAGGGGTTATAGTGTCATACTTCGAATGGGTGCAAAACCGAACGTATCATTACTGGTCTCTTGAGGAAGTCGAGCAAAGAATGCATACTGTAATGCAAGGGGCGTTTGAGGATATATGGAATCACCACGTGCGTGAACATGTATCGCTTCGCGACGCAGCGTTTGAGCGCGCCATTCTTCGCATACACGAAGCGCTTAACGCCCGAGGTTTTTTTGAGGAAGAACCGCGCTGACATTTCCTCTCTGTGCCGGTATACTTAATGGAGTAAATCTAGTATATACAATGAAAGAGAAAACCCCACATATCAGTGTTGTCGGAAAAGGAGATACGTGTCGTATTGATCGGGAATTGTTACGCGGAGAGAGCGAAGAAATCAGTTCGTGGCGCATATTCAAAATAATGGCTGAATTGATTTCAGGATTTGAGTTACTTCGCAAGTTCAGTCTCGCTGCCACTTTTTATGGATCAGCTCGATTTGGACTCGACAATGCTTATAGTAAAGATACTATCATTTTGTCTGAAAAACTTTCTAAGATCGGGTTTGCTATTATCACTGGAGGAGGTAATGGCATAATGGCGGCCGCAAACAAAGGGGCATATGATGCGGGAGGTCATTCAATAGGTCTCAATATCGACCTTCCCGCAGAACAGGCAGTAAATCTCTATCTCACTGTCAGCGAACGATTCCATTATTTCTTCACAAGACGCGTGATGCTCGCTTTTGCGTCAGAGGTATACATATTTATGCCCGGAGGATTTGGGACCCTTGATGAATTTTTTGAACTTATCACTCTCGTGCAAACGAAAAAGATTAAACGAGTGCCTATTATCTTGTTTGGAAAGAATTATTGGGAACCGCTTGTCGGTTGGTTTCGGACAGAACTTTTAGAGAGACAGCGCACAATTAGTAAAGAAGATCTTGATTTGTTTTATGTGGTTGATTCGGTTGATGAAGCGTATTCTATTGTGGTAAACGAACTTTGCGGCGGAAAAGAAAAGGTGGTCGGATGATGCGGTGATGGTATATTAAAGACTGGCATGAAACTCTCTTTTAATAATGCAATGATTGATAGAGATGTTCTGCTTCAGGCTCGAGCAAAGACCGACTCGCTTCGTGAAATGTTGGAACGCGCTTCAGTACAAGAAGCCTATACCGATTGGCATTCGTTTGTTCGTGCCCCTTTTGACCATAGGACGTTAGGAACCTATGAGGAGATGCGAAACGCGATATCTTCACCCTCGCTTCGTTTTGTGTTTGTGGTTGGGGCGGGGGGTTCGATATTGGGTACTCGTGCAGTTTACGACGCGCAGTTTGGCGTGTTTGATCTCGCAACAGTACGAATTCCAAAATTGATTTGGCTTGATACTATTCATCCCCGCACGCTCGCTGACGCGGCAATGTTTTTAGACGCCGCTGGTTCAGTTGACGAATGCGTATTTGTTATTGTCAGTAAATCAGGAAATACCACGGAAACAGTTGGAAACTCGGAAATATTACTCCAAGAAGCACGCAAGCGTTTTGGAGACGCGGTGTACGGACGTACCGTTGTTGTAGTTGAAGAAGACACTCCTTTGTTTGAAGAAGCAGGGGCAAAAACAATGTATCGCATTGGCCATCAAAAGATGATTGGCGGCCGATATTCCGTTGGATCTTCCTCGTCGATCGTACCTCTTTCACTTCTTGGAATCGATATTTCTGCATTTTTGAAAGGAGCGAAAGATAGCATTTCGAAATCAGTTACTTCGGATGAAGCCCTGTTGTACGGTATATTTCTCGCTCATCATTTTCAAAAAGGACGTCCCATACACGATCTGTTCTTTTTTGATCCGTATTTAGAAACGTTGGGGAAGTGGGGGAGACAGTTGATCGCAGAAAGCCTTGGAAAGACAATATCAACCGGAATATCACAGTCGAGAATAGGCATTACTCCAACCGTATCATTAGGTAGTGCGGATCTTCATTCGGTAGCCCAGCTTACGTTTGGCGGACCATTGGATAAGACGGCGTTAATTGTTTCCGTTGAAGATGACGGAACGAACGATTCCTTTATTCCAACTGAACGCACTTTTCCATTCGTACTTTCCAATCTTTCGGGAAAATCAGCGCGCAGCGTATATCAGGCTATTTATCAAGGGACATTGCATACGTATCGAGAGCAGGGCATTCCATTTGTGGAATGCACTTTGGAAACTCGCTCGCTTGAAGAAATCGGGGCGTATATGTATTGGCAGATGGTCGGGGTAGTGTTTGCCGGGCATCTTTTGGGTGTTGATCCTTTTAACCAACCGGACGTCGAGATGTACAAAACAGAAACACGCCGTATATTAAGCGAAATGTAGAATATGTTTGTCGCTGTTGATATAGGAGGAACAAAAATGAGAATCGCGTTGTCAAATGACGGCAAAGAGTTTTTGTTTCCCCCCGTAATTTCAAAAACACCGAAAACTCCCACAGAAGCAGCAGCTGCGATTGTGTCGGTTCTGACAGCACATGCCATTTCATCAGGGTCAGTGTCTGGAATATCGTGCGGGGTAGCAGGAACATTTAATAAAGATCGTACTAAGCTTCTTCAATCTCCAAATATGCCTCAGGATTGGGTTGGCCCGTCTCTTACCGAAGTCTTTGGAGACACGATTGGGTTGCCTGTATGGTTTGAAAATGACACTGCGCTTATTGGGCTTGGCGAGTCAACACAAGGAGCGGGGCGCGGGAGTTCTATACTTGCGTATATTACCGTGAGCACTGGAGTTGGAGGGGTGCGGATTGTGGATGGAAAGATTGACAAAGCCAGTTTAGGATTTGAACCAGGTCATCAAATTATCGACGCGGACCAGACTATGTGTCCAGAGTGTGTTCGAAATACAAAGGGTGTGGTGGATCTTGAGTCAATGATTTCGGGAAGCGGCCTCGAAAAACGTCGTGGCATAAAACCATATGAAATTCCCCAAGAGGATCCTGTATGGAACGTGCTGGCGAAATGGTTATCGTTCGGTCTTTATAATGTCACATTACATTGGTCTCCTGACCGCATTGTGCTCGGAGGTTCCATGATAGTGGGCGACCCCCGCATTCCTCTGCAGATTGTATCGGATAATCTCAACAACCAGCTTGCAGGGAATGCCCCAGAAGTTCGAAGTGCGGCCTTGGGCGATTTTGGGGGGCTTTGGGGAGGTTTTTCCAAGCTTGCCGCTGTTGATAAATAGGAGTAAAAAAAAGAAGATTCGTTATACTATTCTCATAATACGCATAAAAAATTATGGAGCATCATCATAATAAAAAGAGCTGGGTTGAAGACAGAGAAGCTCTCGCTCTCGTACTAGGTTTCCTGAGTACCTTCTTGACCTTCATTAATGTTGTTGTACAGATACATAAGGTTTAATAGCATCTTAAAATAACCATATTCCAAGCCTTTTTTTGTCATCATATATTGACATAAGTACAGAAATATTTTGAAGTATTGACAGAAACTCTATTTTAAGGTATTTTGACTTCGTCCCGCGAAGAGCGGGCATTTTCTTTTGTCGATTGAAAATGTCGAGCAAGGGAATATTTATCTAACTAAGAAAAGGCTTATCATATTCGCAGTTATAGCAATGGCGGTAGCGACTTCATTAGGAACTCCTGTTATGCTTGGCGCTCCACAAGGCAATGATGTCTTTGCTGCCAATAGGGGGAATGTGAAGGAGATCGTCCACGTGTATTGGAGCGATGCGCCTATCATGCGCAGCGTGGCTTGGTGTGAATCACGGCTGAGACAATTTGACAATGACGGCAATCCTATAAGAGGAGAAATCAATTCCGGCGATATTGGAGTGATGCAGATTAATGAATATTATCATCGCGAGACGGCACAAAAACTCGGGTATGACATTGATACCCTGGAAGGGAATCTTGGGTACGCACGATATTTATACGAACGAGAGGGGGTTCGACCTTGGAATTCTTCAGCAAAATGCTGGAGCGATGGCGGACACATTGCCCAAAAATAAAGGGACACAAAAATATCTTCCCATACGGAAGATATTTTTGTGTCTTGGCTTCTTTAAGGGAGTACCAACATATCAAAGTTTATTGAAAACAGCGCGGTTTAGTAGCTTGATTGGGTAAGGTGTTCAAGACAGGGAAGTTTGTCGCGGGCGGGATTAGCTTGGAACAGGGCTGAAAGCCCTAAGGGAGGATACGTCGCACAATATACATTTTCCGACCTATATACTTGAGAAAGAAGGCGGTTGCTAAACGGACAGACTTTCTTTCGTTTTCAACAAATTCCAAAGGAATTGAAAAAACTTCCCTGTCTATGTACCAAAACAAACAATCGCGCATGTAAAAAATGCGCGATTGTTTGTTGCAAGCTGCTACAACCTGCCTTGTTCTTTTTATTTGTTTACATTGTGCTTGAAGCACCGCCGTTTTCTGTGGTGCATGCTCGACAGGTCTTTTTATGGGTAAGAAGTTCGTATATCGCCGAAAGACCTACCAATATATAGACTGCTCGCTCCACCATGCCATCCAAAAGCCCTCCGAACAGCATATAGACTAGATTGTATCCAAATGCCTCAAGGAGCCAGTTAAGACCTCCGACCACTAATAATAAGAATGTAACCATGTGGATTTGTTTCATCCCCATAACAATATATCAGCGCAGATATTTCCGCTGACTAATTAAAAGTTAGTAATCGCCCTAGTAGCAATTGTATCCTGGTTACAAATAGTAGGTACAATCCTCTGTGGATATAATACGAATGATTCTCAAAGATACTGAAGAGGATCAAGATATGCTTCAAAACCAGCCACAGGCATGGTGGCGCGAGCACACGGCGTTTTTTGGCCCGTATGAGACCCTAGTGTCACTATTTTCACACCGTCGGTTGCAAAGACTGAAAAATGAAGGTGTGGACCTGTTGCATATCCAGTCATGCCGCTGAATCCAACGGTATCTCCTGTGCCTATTGATTCTCCTGTGCGAACACTTGTAGAAGAGAGATGCGCATACAAAGAAGAAAGACCATTTCGATGATCTACCAGAACCCATTGGCCATACGAATAACAGCCGCGCACAAGATCGGTATTGCCGACTCCCCGCACTGTTCCCGATAGAGCTGAAGTGATTCTTGTGCCATAGGGGGCTCGAAAATCAATCCCGTTATGCCCTTTTCCATTATAGGCGCCGCTTTTAGCAAAAGAGGTGTTGCCAAACATTTGTGTTACGCAGCGAATATTTCCCAGTGTTTTTTTGTAGCTTTCACATTTCGCCATGTAATCAAGATCAAAAGGCCATGCCAATACTCCACTCCCTATCGCAGGAATCTTAGTCGGGTCAAGAGCGTAACGCAGTTCGACTTCATATCGAGCTAGTTCTTGTTCAAATTGTTGTCGGGCTTTTGTTTTGTCAGCGATGATCTTTTGGTAGTTCTCTTCCTTATTTTTAGTGTCTTTGAGTAGAGCATCTTTTTCCCGACGTGCAGCGTCGAGAGCGGATTTTTCATTTGCGAGATTTCGACGTAGTGCTGCCAACTGATTCCGTTTGGATTCGGACTCTACATGCGCTTTTTCAAGATCTTCTCGAAGTCCTTGGAGATCGGCGATGTGTGTTTTAATAGAAGATTGAAATTGTACAAGAGCGTCTACACCTTCCCATACATCGGCGAGGGTATCTTTTGCGAGAATGTATTCAACGATGGAATTCGAATCGGCTTTATAGCGAAACATAAGAGCGTCAGCAATGACTTCTCTGCCGCGTTCAATCTGATTATTTCGTGTCTCAATTTCAGAAGACAATTCTTTAAGGGTCGCATCCGCGGCATCAATGCGATTTTCAGTGACTTTTATGGATGTGCTTAGTTGCTGCCTCGATAAATCGAGGGTGCGCACTGTTGTTTCGAGCGTTTGTTTTTCCTTACCAACAATATCGAGTTCTTTTTGATATTGTTGGATTTCTTGTTCTAAAACTTGTATGCGGCTATTACGACTCTCGATTTCTCTTTGAATGTCGTCTATTCCAGATTGAGCTTTAACACGAACTTCAGTGTATGTCAATATACATCCGACAAGGATGAGGGTTATGGTAAGAACACACAGGGATGTTAATCTATGGCTCGGCTTTATCGTGTCATATTTCATAGCATGCTTTTTGCCCTCTGACTTTCATTCATCCTAATAAAATATCATGTGCGGCTTCCAGTCGAGCTAATACTTCTCCTCGTCCATATATCTCTTCAATAGCAGCCAAAAGGGTGTAGGGATCAGGAGACCGATCTTTACCAGAGAGTGCGTATCGGATTGGCCACAACACAGCCCCCTTCCCTTCTTTTTCGACGAGCGGAGAAAGAGTCTCTTTCATGGAATCAATGGTTATTGCCCCTTCCTTTTTTTTCAAAATATCGATGGTCTCACGCAAAACGTGTTTTGTTTTTTCTGGGTTTGATTCACGCCAGGGCAGTTTTTTGGGCTCAAGTGTTGGTTTTTTAGTATATACATCAAATTCGCCATTATGTGCCAGCGTGGTTACATCACTAAACGCGCTTATTCTGGTTTTGATGTCAGATATCACCACAGCACTATTGGCTATAGTAGACTGGACAAGCGGCGTTATGTTTTTTTTGATTTCTTCATCGGAAAGAAGCTCGATGTGTTTTTTGTTTACCCATCGAAGTTTTTCTTCGTCGAACATGCCAGGACTTCGTTGTATTTTTTCAAGAGAAAACGATTCGATAAGATTTTCTTTGCTAAATATTTCTTGTGGTGTGCCAGGATTCCATCCAAGAAGTGCAATGTAGTTTAAAAGCGCATCAGACAGAATCCCCATGTTTCGATATTCAAGTAGAGGTTTCGCGCCTCGACGCTTGGACAATTTTGTTCGATCTTTGCCGATGACAAGCGGAAGATGTGCATAGATAGGCATCGAAAATCCAAGTGCCTCTTGGATCAAAATTTGGCGCGGAGTATTCGAAATATGGTCTTCTCCACGTATCACATGAGAAATCCCTTCATCAAAATCATCGACGACCACTACAAAATGAAATACAGGTTCATCCAAAGCTTTTGCAATAACGAAATCACCAAGATCAGTGGTATCCACAGTAATGGGACCTCGAATAGCGTCTACAAAGGTAACAAGTTTTTTGGGATTTCGAAAACGAATCACTTCACCACGCTTCCCTTCTTCGTCAGCTTCTTTTGATAGATAGGCTTTGTCTTCTGAAATAAGACGTTCAAGAAGTTCACGGTGCCGATTGACATGATCGCTCTGTCTGTAAAACGCATCATGTTCAAGCGTAAGCCAGTTCAGGCACTCGAGAATGTTATCTTCATATTCTTTTTTAGATCGTATGCGATCTGTGTCTTCAATACGTAGCACAAACGCTCCTTTGGCGTGTCGAGCAAAAAGATATGCAAACACCGCTGTCCTGTAGTTACCGGCATGAAGAAAGCCGGTTGGACTTGGCGCAAAACGGGTAATGACACCTTTATTCATGTTCTATAACAAGTGCGACGATTTTCTCGGCTATTTTTTGCGCGGCATCTTTTTTTCCAAAATTCGAAGCGGCTTTTGCGAGTGCTTCGTAAATACCCGGATTATCGAGAATTCGATGTAATTCTGCAATTAGGACGTGTGGGGTGAAATTATTCTGTTCAATCACTGTTGCAGCTCCTGTTCGCGCATATGCAAACGCATTAGTGTGCTGGTCACGACTAATATCTTTTGGAATCGGTATAAGAATGGAAGGTTTTCCCCATGCGGCTATTTCAAAAATACTGCCACTTCCGGCCCGTGATACCACAAGATCGGCAGCACCCGCGGCCATTTTGAGTGCCGCGGCATTTAAATATCCAACAGGATAATACCGATTTTTATGAGGATTGTTTTCTAGAATTACATTGGCAGTAGAAGACACTTCTTGTTCGTTTGCGGTTCCCGTCTGGTGAATAATCTGGTAATCGTTGACTATGAGTGGCAGCGCTTCGAGAATCACGTCGTTAAGAAAAGTCGCGCCTTGTGAACCGCCAAGCACGAGTATTGTCTTCAGTAATGGTTGCAACTTGAAAAAGTCATGACCTCCTTCACGAGCCGCGTGCTGCAATTCTTTCCTTACAGGATTTCCAGTAAACACCACGACTTCTTTTTTTTGAAAATATTCCGCTGCTTCTGGATAAGATACTGCTACAGCGCGGGCGTGTTGTCCCGCCCATATATTTGCCCGTCCGGGAATCGCATCTGAATCATGGACAAAAATAGGAATACCGAGCAGCCACGCGGCTACTGTAGTGGGAAAACTCGCGTATCCTCCTTTCGACACCACCACGTCAGGGAAAATGCTCCATAGTACAAAAATCGATTTGACAACGCCTATAAAAGTACGAAAGTAATCGAATACATTTTTTATATCGCTATACATCCGCATCTTTCCTGCTGGTGCCTGCAAATATTGGATCTCATGTTCAAACAAAAGCCTCTCGTCGTATGGAGTTGGGCCCATGTAATACAATGCTGGTTTTATTAGATTTTTTTTCTCTACAATATCCTCCAAAGCTTCCGCTATGGCTATAATGGGGTAAAAATGCCCCCCGCTTCCACCTCCAGTAAATACTATTTTCATGTTCGCCGTCGTGAAATATTCAATACCAGCCCTACTTCAAATAACGCAAGTAATAATGCAGAACCACCGTGACTTACGAACAATAAAGGAACTCCGGTTAACGGAATAAGTCCAAGCATTGCGGCCATGTTGACGTAGGACTGGGACGTTATCAGTATAACAATTCCCACGACAACGAGTCCACCAAAGAGATCTTTTGCATTGCTCGCAATTCGAAGTCCTCGAAGCGATAAGGCCACAAACAGACTAAGAAGCACCATACTCCCCAAAAATCCAAATTCTTCCGCGTACACAGCAAAAATCGAATCTCCGATGGGTTCTGGCAGATAGTCGAATTTCTGCACGCTCTGCCCAAATCCCCGGCCCCACAATCCCCCGGACCCAATGGCGATTAAGGATTGTTGGAGCTGATAGCTTGAACCGTGGGGATCGCTGTTCGGGTCAATAAAAGTACTAATACGGTCAGCAACGTAAGGGCGAAAAAACGCGAGTATCATAATTCCAACAACAGCAATAAGGAAGAGGATCGTGAGGTCGCGAGCGCGACCTCCCGCTGCAATGAACATAGCGACAAGCGAAGCTGCCATTATAAGAAAGGTTCCAGTATCCGGTTGAAGCAGCATGAGCGTCCCGGAAAGAGACAGGAGGATCAGTAGCGGCAAAAGACCATTTTGAAAACTTTGGACGTGCTGCTTGGCTTTGGAAAGTGTGCGAGCGTATACAAGAATAAGGGCTATTTTCAAAAGCTCAGAAGGCTGGAAGGTTGCTATTCCAAGATCAATCCATCGGCGGGCGCCTCCAGCCTCAAGACCGATACCCGGGATAAATACAAGAAGCATGAGTATGACCGCTCCAGCAAGAAACCACCAGGAATATTTAAAGAGAAATGAAAGCGGCAAAAGCAAGGCAAAGAATAGAGCGCCGAGACCTCCGATGATTCCAAATACTATTTGATTTGTTGCTACTACTGAAAACGGGGCTCCGCTTCGTGCAAGTAATCCGAGGGCGGCCGAACAGAATATCAAAAAACCAAATGTAATAAGAACTAGGGTGATAATTAAAAAAGGGCGGTCGATTTTGGCAAATGGATGAAACATGGATAGCCTTTTAACCCGATAACGCCACTAACACTCCTGAGAAGGCAAAAATAATCGAAAGTACCCAGTAACGCATGGTGACCTTATATCCGGGCCAGCCGATAGATTCAAAGTGATGATGGAGCGGTGCGATTTTGAATAATTTCCTCCTGAAGAGGCGTTTCCAAGTTACTTGAAGGATGTTGGAGGCAACGGTGGCAAAAAGAAGCGCGCCAACTATAGGAAGTGCGGCAATTCCCCTGCCCTCTCCTTTGAGGTTTGCAAGAAAAGCCACGGTTGCGATAGTAAGGGTGATTCCCATAGTACCAGTTTCCGTCATCCAAAAACGTGCTGGAGGAATGTTGAACCATAAAAATGCCAATAACCCTCCTGTCATGGCTGCGCAGAATGCTGCTAAATTAATTTGATTTTGAGAAAATGCAATAATAGCAAATGCGGAAAATACCGACGCAAATACACCTCCGGACAATCCATCAATTCCGTCGATGACGCCACTTGCGTATAACACAAGGGAAACAAGAATAAACAAAGGAACTATTAACCCGTCTGTTGGCACCGATCCAAAGAATGGAATACCTATTGCCGATACCCCGAGTTTGGCATAAAACCACCATCCAATAGCTCCAGAAAGCGCTGTCACTACAAACAGTCGAATGTTGAGTGGAATACCTCGGGCTTCTTCTCGAACATCAAGGAGGTCGTTAATGAATCCCACAACACCTCCGACCAAAAGAGTGCTAAGCGGTATCCAAGTTTGGTCTCTGCTCAGAAAATCAAGTTTGCCGAATATGGATCCTGGAAATAGGCGCGAACACATGAATAACACTCCGGTCGCAAGGAATACGCTAGCCCATATTACAATTCCTCCCATGCGTGGCACGTGCCCCTCTCTCCCCCTGTCAATTTTATTGAATTCAACCGCCTCCGAACCATCAAGCGCTGTTTTTCCTGGACGTTTTTTCCATACACGATATTTGTAGAGGTAATGAGTAATTACGGGAGTGATACCTATTCCAATTGAGAACGCAAGTATCGCAGGAAGGACTACTTTGAGCGTATCAAGCATGGGAACCAGTATATCTCCAAATGCGGACTCTTCAAAGAGATAATGAATGTACCGGCTGTTCTGTATTGAAGAGGTGTTGTATGACGGCAACAAGACTTTCTACGTCATGAAAACGATCTTCACGGGTCGATCCAAGAACTACTATTATAATCGGATGAGAATCCTTTTCTGCATTGAAGGCTATTGCTAGATTACCTCCGGCAAGATCGGTATAACCAGTTTTAGAAGCGGAAATGCCGGCAATAGCAGAAGCATCAGGATTTGTGTTTTCGATCGTAACACTTTCCCCTTCCGCGTTGTGTATTGTTATGGTTGAAATTGTTGAGTCAACCATTAATTCTGGATATCGAAGTATTAGCGCTTCGAGTACTGTGCCAACGTTTTGCGCAGAACCATACGCGCCTGCTACTTCTTCTGAAGAATCAAGACCTGTTGGATTTAAGAAATAAGTTTCAGTAAGTCCTAACGCTTCTGATTTTATATTAAGAATTTTAGAAGATAATTCATAGAGTTCCGAAAGAGAAGAGATGGTCATCTCTCCTTGTGCCACCAACACCGCATACGCAAGCGCCGCCGCCGCATCGTTTGAAGAAGCAACCAGTGCGTATGTGATAAGGTCTCGAATAGACCAAGTACTTCCGGGCACAAGAAGACTTCCACCACTCGCTTCGGGTACAAATTTCGGAATTATAAGACGATCGTTGAGAGATCGATGTTCAATCGCAAGCAAAACGGTGAGAAGTTTGGTGAGAGAAGCCAATGGGAGTTGAGCGGACGCATTTTTTTCATAGATAACTTTCCGTTTAGCGACGTCGTACACATACACAGCTTTTCCCCGGATATGAAGAGTTTCAAACGGAGAAAGAACATGGGCGGCTCCCACATTGTTTTGATTCGGTATTGGTTTCTGATAATAAGATAAGGAAAACCCCCATCCAATACTGCCAAAGAGAAGTATGGTCGTGAGAATAAGGCCTGATACCAAATGCCATGCTGTTTCGCTTTGAACATCGGTTGGCGAAATATTTGAATCGGATTCGATAGAGGGCATATCAAGAAGAGGATTGTGTTGCTTCGGGGTTCGTTGTGGTTTCTTTAAGGAGAGAGAGGTCTGCAATTATTTTTTCATATTCGGGAAGTTCTTGCATTGAGGTAACGCCAAAATATCCTAATAATTCATGTGTGCCTTTATACAAATACGCTCGATCATCTTTGGGATTCGGTACCCGCTCAATGAGTCCCCGCATTAGCAAAGCTCTTAAAATGAATGACGAATTTACTCCTCGGATGTAATCGATATCTGCACGGGATATTGGACCTTGGTATAATACAATAGCAAGAGTCTCAAGTCCGGCGCGTCCCAAATCCCTTGAAAGCTCCTCTTTTCGAATTTTTTCAATCCAATGGGCGGCGTTCGGTGCGGTACGGAGTTCGTATTCTTCGTGTATGTGCACGAGTCGTATACCCCTTGATTCAAGATTTGTTTGCAAAGTTTGAAGTGCGGCGGAAACCTCAGTCGCAGAAACACCTGTGATCTCTGACAGTTTTCGTAGCGATACTGGTTCGGCAAAGTAAAAAAGAATTGCCTCAAGGGTGGCTTCAATATCTGTCGTCATACGTATCGTGGGGTATCTATCCGATCATTCGACATAATAATATCAGAAAAACGGTCTTCTTGGACAACCGCAATCATTCCTTGTTTTACCAGTTCAAGCATTGCAAGAAATCCCACAATCACTTCCATACGTTCGGCACGATCTTTTTTTGAAAATTCACGAAACGATACTTTCAAACTCGATTGGATGCGCTTAGCCAATTGCTCGATCATTTCTTCAAGGCTAATCACCTTTTTCACCACTGTTTTGGGGATCGAATGTTCATTGGCTCGAAGCGATGAAATAAGGGACACGATACTGGCGTGAATGTTTGGGAGCGTCATCTTGGAATGTGGCGCAAATACAATAGGGCGTTCGACTGCACGTTCTCGAGCATAGAGAGATGCGCATGTTGCTCCCTGTTGTAGCCGATCAGCAATTTCTCGAAATTTTCTATATAGAACAAGACGTCGTTCCAAATCTTCAACCGAAGCCCTCTCTTCCTCGGTAAGTTCCATGGTTGGGAGTAGCGATTTCGATTTTATCAAGAGAAGTGTTGCTGCGATCAACACAAAGTGGGCTGTTTCAGCAATGGGAAAATTGGCATGCGTATTAACGTAGTTAATAAAATCGTCTGCCACTTTGGCAAGCGAGACTTCATTGATAGCTAATGTTCTTCGTTCAATAAGTTCCAAGAGAAGTTCTAATGGGCCTTCGAAGATATCCGTGCGTACATGATAACGTGTTTCCCCAATCATGATATGACTAGCCTTATTGTGAGAGGAGAGAATCAATGCGATTAATGTCGCGAGGAAATGCGGTCGCCTCCTTTACATTTTGGATTTGTAACATTCGTGCCGTAAAGCGTTCAAGACCTGTCGAACATCCTCCGTGGGGAGGCATGCCGTATTTGAAGGCTTGCAGATAGTAAGAGAATTTCTTTGGATCCATACCACGTTCTTTCATGCGGGTCACCAAAGCGTCGTATTCGTGGATACGCTGACTTCCACTGTTTATTTCGATACCTCTAAATAAAAGGTCGAAACTTCTCGAAAATGGTTTTTCAGTCGGATCCTCATATGTGTAAAAAGCACGACTGTTAGTTGGGTAGTGGGTGATGAAAATAAAATCTGATTTTTTTTCTCGAAGCGCCCATTCGCAAATCACCCGTTCATGTTCCGGCGCCATATCGAGCTCTCCCACCACTTTTGTTTTCATTTCTGCCTCAAGAATATGTTGCGCTTCGGTTAGTGTAAGTACGGGGAATGATTCTGGGGCGAGAGGGGGTTCAATCTGCATGGAGCGGAATACGTCAGAGTGGCGTTCTTTGACTGTGGCAACCACATGCCTGATGACCTTTTCAAGAACTGTCATTACGTCGTTATGATTTTGTATAAAACCCATTTCAAAATCCATTTGAGTTATTTCCGCCAAATGCCGCGTCGTGGCACTTTTTTCTGCTCGAAATACCTTTGCGACGGTAAAGGCTCGTTCAAATGCTCCAACCATTATCTCTTTATATAGCTGGGGGCTTGTGGCAAGATATGCTCCGATATTGTTGAAATAATTGATTTTAAAAACTGCTGAACCGCCTTCCGCATCTCCTCCTACGATTGCGGGAGCTTGAAATTCTCGAAATCCTTGAAGTCTGAGTGATTCTCGATACGCCTCAAGTATGGTGGATTGCACCGTAAAGATGTCCTGGCTGCGTTTCGATCGGAGGGTATAGGGGAGATAATCAAGATGGGTGTCGAGATTGACCTCGGTATCTTTTTCGAAAGGAAGTTCCTGCGCCCGCGAAAGTATATTGATAGCGGTTATTTCAAGTTCTATATCCCCTGTTGGCAAAAGAGGGTTAACCATTTTCTCTGGTCGCGAGTTCACAACACCAACACATTCAACCACCCATTCTCCACGAAGTTCCTTGGAAGCTGCCACCGCTTCCGTGTGGTTCGGAAGGATAACGGTTTGAAGAATGCCTGACCTATCTCGAATATCAAAAAATGCGAGTTTTCCATGATCGCGGCGCGTGTCTACCCAACCCGCAATCTTTACTTCTTTTCCTATATAATCGTGTAAATCTTTGATAAGGGCGCGTTCCATACTAAGAGATTAATTTATAACACTACGCCTACTCGCTGACGCACAAGCTCTATTTTTTTTGACGCGATAGCTTGAGCTTTTTCAGCCCCTTCGGCCAATACGCGCCACACATACTCGTCCGAAATAGAATTTCGTTTTTCTCGCATGGGCATCGCCGTATGTTCTATATCTTCGATGAGCGCTTCTTTGAGGGTTTTGTAATTATGTTTATTAGTTTCGTAGAGTACCTGCAGTTCTGATGTGGTTTTGTACAACGCGTGTATTGCATGCACGTGTATAGGAAATTCTCCAGACGAGTCAGTTACAATACTCATTACCGCTTTCGCAATATCATCTTTAGAACCGAACAACGGTATGGTATTTCCATAACTTTTGCTCATCTTTTGGCCATCGGTGCCGGGAATGATTCCCACCCCTTTTAAAATCATTCCATCCGGTTCAGTGAACGTTTCGCCAAATACGTTGTTAAATTTGTTTGCAGCTTCGCGAGCATATTCGATGTGCTGACGTTGATCTTCACCGACAGGGACGACGTCAGTGTCGTACAACAGGATGTCGGCTGCCATAAGCATGGGATAGTTAAATAGTCCCGCATTTGCCTCAATTCCTTTTGCTATTTTATCTTTATACGCGTGACCCTGCATCAGAAAGGGTACGCTCACTAAACATTCGAAAATCCAAGCAAGCTCAGTATGTGCTGCGATATCTGACTGTTTAAACAATATGACGGTATTCGGGTCAATGCCGAGCGCAAGGTAGTCTTTAACTACATCGGTGATGCGCTGTCTCAAAGTGGCTGGATTTTTAACCGAAGTCAGGGCGTGGTAGTCGGCAACCATCAGAACGCTGTCAAAATTTTTATATTGCTCAACAAAGGGCTTGAGCGCTCCAAAATAATTACCAATATGCAATTGACCAGAAGGTTGGAGCCCTGTCAAGAGACGTTTTTTATTGGTTCCCATACAGAGCGATAGTATCAGAAAAAAACCATCTTGCGAAGCGGTTATTTTGATTTTTGCTCTTCGGATAGGGGAATTTCAAGGGTGAATGTAGACCCTTTCCCTTCCCCTTCAGAAAAAACCGAGACATTCCCTCCTTGTACTTTCATCATTTCGTGCACCACATAGAGTCCTAGACCTGTGCCTAGCACGTTTACATTGTTTGCGTTTTTTGCTCGAGAAAATTTTTGAAATAATCGATTTTGATCGGTAGCGGAGATTCCAATCCCAGTATCAATGACTTGAATTTGAACATTATTGCGTTCTGGCACTATGTTAATGACGACCCTGATAGTACCCGCGCTCGTATATTTTATCGCGTTGTCTACCAAGTTAGTGATTGCTTGTTTTATTTTTCCTTCATCCGCATGGACAATGATTGTGGTTTTGGGAGATTCAAGGGAAAGCCCCAACTTTTTCTCATGTGCAGAATGTTGATATTCTTCAACCACCCTTGATGCAAGGGATACTACATTGAAATCTTCCAAAGAGTATTTGATATGTCCCTGTTCGATACGAGTGATATTAAGAAAGTCTTCGATGATAGTCGCCATAAATTTACTCGATTCAAAAATGCGTTCGGAGGCTCCGCGAAGCGCTTCGGGCACCTCGCCGAACGACCCTTCGATAATAAGTGACGCGTATCCTTTGATTGCGGTAATTGGAGCGCGTAATTGGTGCGACGCTATCGATACAAATTCCGTCTTAAGCTGGTCGAGTTCTTTCAAACGATCGTTGCTTTGGGCGAGTTGTTCGTTGCTTTCTCTTAATTTTTCATACAAAAGTGCCTTATCAAGCGCGACAGCAATCACGTTTGAAATGCTTTCTATGGACTTTTTTTCGTACGTGGCAAGTTCCGTATAGGGACGGTTTAAAATACTAACCCATGTGCCGACCACTTTATCTTCAATGATGAGAGGAAACGCGATAACAGAGCGAACATGGCCTTCTGAAATTATTTTCAGAAGAGATTCTTTTGGAACATAGGTTCCCCATACTAATGAAACATCTTCGGTATAACCCATCTGGTTTTTGCTGATAGGATCGGAAAAGAACGCATGAATGGAGGCGTTTTCTATGGTTGAGTCATTATCGAAATAAGACGGCGAGTCGCCGCGGGCGACATGGAAACGTGTAGATTCTGCTGATGCGATTTGTGTAAGGCTGTCTAATTCAGCTGTGTATCGGAGGATGCTGACTCGTTCGAAATTCAGGCTGGATCGAATCGTTTCGCTAATACGGGCCGAAATCTGGCGTGACCCAAGATTCTGAATGCTGATTTTATAAAGCTCTTGGAGAAGCGAGAGCGTTTTGTTGATTACCGAAAGCTCGAGGTTCTGCTTATAGAGATTTTCGGTAATCGTTTTGAATTCTTCAGACGATGGCTGAGTGTCGGGAATATTTGGCATGGTAACGTGGGGCTGTCTATATTATCGGAGACTGTTCGGAATTTCGGTTTCAGGCAGATCAGCAATCAGAGCAGAGGCAGCCTCTTTGCACACCTCTTTTGATGCCAGGCCAAAAAGATGTTCATACTGAGCAACCAACCGATCCACCGTCTCTTTTGGATCCTCGTTTAGAATCAGTAGCTCCTTTTGTTCTCGGTTTACCTGTATGCCTCTGACTTTCATCGCTTCAATCCAAGCTAAGGGTCCGATGACAAGTTCCTGTTCTCTAACGATATTAATTGCGATTTGTTGTAAGGTTACCGCCGTCATAATTCTTTTTGTTGCATCAATCGTTGACTGACTCTGAAACGATGTTGGGACTTAACAGGCTTAATCCCAACCCGATAAGCACAAAAGCGGTCGGATAAAAGATATCTACCCATTTCCCCACAAAATAAGTTCCGACGGTGGTAGTATAGGAAAAGAGAAAGTCGGCAAAGTAGAATGATACGAAACTAAGCAGAATAAGGATGACGGGCGTCCGAAAAACGCCTCCGAGCTGACGAAAAGAAAGAGCGTATACGATTGATGCAAGGGTAATCGTAATAACATCGCCTATAGGATAGGCCACGTCAAGAATGACTTTAAGCAGGTCCCCTGCGTGTTTTGTGATAACTCCATCTCGAGCTATTGTTACTAGGAGGTAATAAGATAGGAACATCATACAGACAGGGATAATCAACAGAATGACTTTTCCCGTAAGACTGCGTAGTTTTGACAGAGCTCCCGTGGCGCGGGAAAGGTACAACACTCCGATAGCTGAAAGCGGATACAGAAGTACAAATCCCATATCAGCAAGAGAAGGATAAGGTATTTCAACCTTAAGAATTAAATTGTAGTACCCAAAAATAAGATTTCCTATGCCCCACGCAAATATACCGGCTGAGAGGAAGAAAACCGCGCGTCCCATTGAACTTGAAAACCCACCCCAGCTTCGAGATCTCATGAATCCAATGATTCCCCAGCCAAGCGGCATTCCACTATAGAGCAGACTGAACAGATAGTTTTCAGAAGTTCCCTCAATGCCCCGTGCATAGATGGTTATCCACCACGCAATAACTAATGCGTATATTCCTATTAAGAAAAGAGAATCGATTTGACGCTGGAGCAACATCACGGTTTTTTTATAATACTACTAGATAAACTTTGTGTGAATAGATATTTTTCCACAACCTTTGAGGGAGCATGCTTCAGCCCCCCTCCAATTTATATGGTATGATAGTACTCGTGTCTTCTTATTTACGCTCTGACATAGACGTAAAAAAACGTATTACTGAAATCGATCACGCGTCACAGACGCTTATTCATTGTATAGAAACAAAGCAGGAGCAACTGACCGAGCTTCTGCTTACGTATGAAAGTTTTGAAACCGTCAAAGATGAAATAGTAAGATCGATTGATTGTCTGCGGAATCTTAACAAAGAACACGATTTTCTTTCAAAGGGTTTTGTGGATTTAATGTGCGTATTTTTTCCCATCAATCTTCCCCTGTATTCCCTTATCCTTTACGGCATAGTTCCTGGATTTATGAGCAAAGAGCTCATCGCGAGGCCGCCGCTTTTGATGCGGAATCTCATGAAGCAGATCTGTGAGCTCCTTGAAATTAATACAGTATTCCCTCATGTGCGTTTTGTCGACGTGGATCGAAGTGTGTACCTGGAGGCGTTTGTATCTGTCGCCGACGTAGTGGTGTTTACTGGGCGATACGAAAACGCAAAAGATGTTGAGGCTGCCTGTCCTCAGGCTCTCTTTATCTACTCCGGATATGGGGTGAATCCGATCGTGATCACCGATTCGGCAGATTTGAAAGAATCAGTTGCAAAGACAATCGAAGCCAGGATTTTTAACAGCGGGCAAGATTGCCATGGTTCGGACATTATATTTGTTCATGAACGTGTCCTCTCTGATTTTAAAAGTGAACTCATTGCTTCACTTGCAGAGATTCGCATAGGGGAAGATTACCATAACCGAGACGTCAGGATAGGCCCTCTTCTTAAATCCGAACAGTCGGCAACAGTACAGGCGTTTTTCGATCAACATAAAAACACGATTGTATACGGAGGAACGGTAGATGAACACCACACAGTGTTCCCTACGGTAATCGTGGAGACGCTCAAGGATCTTTCCAATTTCACCCCTTTTGAATTTTTTAGTCCTGTATTCTATATATTGGTGTATACCAATGAGACGGAGTTGCAGCAATATTTTTTAGCTCCGAGATATCGAGATGTTGCCATGTATGCTTCTGTATTTTCAAAACATCCTCTCACGTTTGAAATACCCAATACAGTGGTTTTGCAAAATAAGATCCTCAACGATGTGGAGCGCGGCAATGAACCGTTTGGCGGATATGGCCCAAAAGCAAACTACTCAAAATATAAGGGGACATATCATTACCGTCCGATACTTATTTCTTCAGAAATTCATCAGTTTCTTGTCGGGGAATTGTAATCCGAGATATCTGTAACCTTCCTCTAGGATATGTTGAACTGTCGAGATGACTTCTGGGCCCATATGCAACTGCCGTGATTTAAGCTCCAGTTTGCTAAGAAATGAAAAGAGTTCGTTTGGTTCAAAAGAATGTTGAACAATGTGGAGCACACGAGGAAACAGGAGGAGAGTCTTCGTGAGATCGAAGAGGCGCCCTTCTTCGTTCAGCGTATCTGAATATTGTGTTTCAGAATTTCGGTGTGTTCCAGCCGGAGTGTTTGGATCAATTACAGAATTAGATTCCTCTATTGGTATACGGATGGTTGTCGCGGAATAAGCAATATCGGAAGCAAGGCATTCTAGGTAGCGCGCGCAATCAAAGACAGCGCGCATATCGTCCGCTTCTTTTTGGAGAGATACGCTAATGATTCGGGTTGGAGAATTTCTTGCCACTGTATCTTGAATATACGCAATGTCTTGGGCGATATTGGCGATTTGGCCACTGTGTTTTTGAAGAACAAAAGGGGTGCCGTTGAAGTCTAAAAATACCGCGCGTGAACCTGGAATATATGCCGCCTTGCCTTTACGGAGCGTCTCTGCGACCAATTTTTCTCCTAAAGAAGAAAAATTGCTTCGTATATGTGGTGTGATCAGAAAATCAGTATGAGGAAGAAGATCGAAGGAAGCAATGTCGGAGCCGTACCATTCGTGGGTGACTTTTGTTCCATTTTTAGAGGCTAGGCGTCCTATTATTCCGCCAGTCCAAAGCATGCGTGATGTTTCAATGCCATCGGGTACGGTATTTTGAGAAGATAAATATGATATTACCATTGAGGGTTCATGGGAAAGATATTCAACCCCAAATTGATCTCCGCGTTTTTGTATGTAGAGCAATGCCTGTTCAGAAAATCGAGATTTGTTTATTACAACATTGACATAAGGACCCACGACGTCCACGGCAGTAATCAGATGGTGTCGCGTACGTAAAATTGCGGAAGCAATATTTTCGGCGATTTCCTTCTTGTCCTGTTTGATGCGCATTGAGAGTGTATATACGGCGAAAGAATAATCTGCATGAATATGAGGGGGAGGGCTTTCAAGAACCAATTTGAAATCTCCTCCTAGTTCAGGATAGATTGTATTGATTTCACCAATAACCAGGTGCTGTAGTTCTTCTAGAGGGTTTGTTATTGTTGTGTTGAAGTCAGGAGTTGGGAGATTTCGCATCATAAATGCTGGGGTTTTCGTATAAGGATAAAAAGTACAATAATTAGTGTAGTAACAGTGATTTGAAGAGGATACGAGGCAACTACAAATTCCCATTTTTCGATAGCAAATATACTCGATATTCCACCGATTAAAAGAATTGTCCAAGATGTTAAATCTTCTTCGCCGGGTTCAAACCAGGTTTTCCAAATAGTAGGAATAATGCCCAGCATATCTATGATGAGTGTGAGTATGAATGCCAATAACGCGGATCCAGTCCAGATCCACAACCCTGCAGCGAGCAGCGCTCCCGCAAGGCATACTTTATCAAGCGTGCCCCATCCGGTGATGCCATATTTCAGAGAAAGAATTGAAATAACGCACAAGCCGATGGCGTATCCTACCGAAAGCCAGGCCGTATCGCGCGCGCCGGATAAATAATAACTACCGAGAAGGAGAAACGCATTTAGTGTCCAAATGCTCCAAGTCACCTGAGAAGGTTTGGTGAAGCCAAGGACAATGCTTCGCGCATATATTAAGAGGCCCACGAGTGTCAAGACACCAGATGCGATACCGAATGCGGAAGTTATCATTGTGAGTGATGCTGAATGAGCAATATGCTTATCGTATGTATCATATGTAGAAATATCGCGTGAGTCAACGTACCTGATGAGTAATCATAAAAAGAAGAAAATTATCAAGGGCAAGACGATTGCAGCAAAATGCGCGTAGGGCTCTGTAAGAAAGTCAATAGTTATAATGTCAAATGTGTATCCAATAGGAATTTCATGTATGGCGATTGATAGGAAAAAAATTGTCGCTACTCCAGATATAATCAGACGCCACACTAACGTGCGTATTCCACCCTCAGTGCCGTAGAGAGAGAGCAAGCGTACGACGACGATGTATGCGCCGGTGGTGGCACCCACAAATAACAAAAGGGAAAGAAAACGCGGAGGGTTTGAACCGAGCGGAAATGCATTTTCAATGGAGAGCCCCATGTATGAAGCAATCAAAAGCCCTATCAACTGATCGTTTCCTCGAAACGTAGCAAAAAAGAATATTGCTCCAAACAAGGCGATAATTACCAGTATGTCTGCGGAAAGCGACATGAGGTTCCCCCACGCATCTCCTCCTACCGCAAGTGCACTTGATGCTATTGAATCCATAAGAAGATTGGGAACCTCATCCTTCGAAAACACTACGAGTCATGGAGAGAGTATATACCAAAGAAATTAAAGATTTTATCAAGAAACTGGGGAGAGAAAGCAGGTCAGTACCCCTCATTTCGGAGTTCTTCAACAATCTTCTCGGCTTTCTTTGATAAATGCTGCGGCATTGCTATTCGTGTTGTCACAAACAAATCTCCACGTCCTCCGTTCTTTAAGACTCCTCCTTTTCCACGCACTCGAAGTGTTTCTCCGAATGTGATTCCCGAAGGAATTTTGATAGTCGTTGGGCCGTCCAATGTCTCTACCGTGGCAGTTCCGCCAAGCAACGCGTCGCTCAGCTTAATAGAGATTTCGGTTAAAAGATTAGGACCTTCGCGACGAAGTGTCTTGTGGGGCTCAACATGAATTTTGACATATAAATCTCCTGGAGAACCATTTAATATGGCCTCTCCTTGCCCAATAAGACGAATCATTTCACCATTTTCTATACCCGCAGGTACTGCAATTTTCATTTCTCCTTGTTCTCGCTGGACTCCGGTCCCCTTACATTTCTCACATCGTTCTTTGGGCACGGTTCCCGAACCGCCACAGTTTGAACATTCTCGCGCCGTGGAAACAGTTCCCATAATTGTTCGTCGTTCCTCATGAATGCGCCCGCTTCCACGACACGTTCCGCACGGTATTGTTCCCGAATCAGGCTTGCCTCCTTTCCCTTTACAAGCAACACAAGCGTTCGTTTTGGTGAGAAGCACATTACGCTCAGTGCCGAATATCGCATCGACAAAAGGAACCATAAGATCGATAGAAATATCTCTTCCACGGCGCGTGCGTTTTCGGTTCCCTCCGCCGAAAAGATCTCCAAAAATGTCGCCTAGGTCAAATTCGAAACCATTTTCCCCAAATCCTTGACTAAATCCCGAAAAATCGAAACCGCCAAAAGGCTCCCCTGCTCCTCCCGCTGTTCCTTGGAAATTCTCTCCGAATTGATCGTATGTAGAACGCTTCTGGTCGTCTGAAAGTACTGTATACGCCTCCGATACTTCCTTGAACCGCGCTTCATCTCCATCTTTTTTGTCCGGATGGTATTTATGCGCGAGTTTACGGAACGCTTTCTTAATTTCTTCCTTGGAAGCGTTTCGATCGACTCCTAATATTTTGTAATAATCTTTACCTCCCATAGTGATTATTGCGTTTCCGCGTCACGTATCGGATTCTCTCCTCCCTCCTTTGGCTCCGTATGTTCTGAAGAAGCGTTTTTTGACACGAGTTCTCCAATTTTTTGCAGTACGACAGAAAGCGCCTCAGTCTCTTTTTTAATGAGAGCAGCGTCACCTCCTTCACGTGCGGATTTTAAAGCGGCTATTTTGGCCTCGATGTCTGTTTTTGTTTCGGAAGGAATTTTGTCTCCATGATCTTTGAGAGATTTTTCCCCCGTATATATGAGTTGATCTGCAATATTTCTGATTTCTGCAAGTTCTCGTTTTGTTTTGTCTTCGTTTTCGTGCGCCGCGGCATCAGCCTGCATTTTTTTCACTTCTTCTTCTGTAAGGCCGCTTCTAGCCTCAATACGGACGCTCTGCTCTTTTCCTGTCGATTTATCTTTTGCAGTTACGGAGAGGATGCCGTTTGCGTCCAGATCAAACGTTACTTCGACCTGCGGCATGCCACGGGGCGCCGGAGGAATGCCGTCCAATATAAACCGTCCGAGACTTTTGTTGTCATTTGCCATCGCCCGCTCTCCCTGCACAATATGAATTTCAACGCTTGTTTGATTGTCCGCTGCCGTTGAAAATGTCTGAGAACGGCTCGTAGGGATCGTAGTGTTTTTTTCGATAAGTTTAGTGGCAACACCTCCCATAGTTTCAATACCCAACGAAAGTGGTATCACATCAAGTAAAAGCACATCTTTGACATCGCCGGCAAGAATCCCGCCTTGAATGGCCGCGCCGATTGCGACCACCTCATCAGGATTAACACCCATATGAGGATCTTTGCTGAAAAACGTCTTCACGGCATTTTGAATTGCTGGCATGCGGGTTTGTCCTCCCACCAGAATAACTTCTTGGATTTCTCCCACCTTAAACGGTGACGCATCCATCGCGCGCTTGGTAATACTCATTGCTCGTTCAATGAATTCTGTAGACAGTTCTTCGAGTTTTGCGCGTGTGAGTGTGAGCAAGAGATGGCGAGGACCAGAGGAATCCGAAGTGATGAACGGGATGTTCACTTCCGTGGTCACCGCGGTGGAAAGTTCAATTTTTGCTTTTTCAGCGGCTTCATCAAGACGCTGGCGCGCCAATGGGTCGGCTAATATATCAATCCCGCTTTCTTTTTTGAATTCACTGCCCAAATACGCGATGATCTTTTGATCGATGTCTTTACCTCCAAGATGCGCGTCGCCATCGGTTGCTTTTACCTCAATAACATCGTCACCCACCTCTAAGATTGAAATATCGAATGTCCCCCCTCCAAAGTCAAACACCGCAATCTTCTCGTTCTTTTTTTTGTTGAAACCGTACGCGAGAGCTGCTGCGGTTGGTTCATTAATAATGCGTTTGACGTCGAGGCCGGCAATTTTTCCTGCGTCTTTTGTTGCTTGCCGCTGCGCATCATTAAAATATGCAGGTACGGTGATAACGGCTTCGGTGATAGTTGTTCCTAATTTTGCCTCGGCATCCTGTTTTAGTTTTTGGAGAATCATTGCGGAAATTTCTTCGGGACGATGCCATTTTTCTCCCATTTTCACTTCAACCCCTCCGTTATCACTCTTTCGCATCTCGTATGGAACCGCTTCCCTGTCTTTTGATACCCCGGGTTCGTCAAATGTATGTCCAATAAAACGTTTGATTTGGTATACGGTGTTTTTAGGGTTCGTGACGGCTTGTCGACGGGCGATCAGGCCCGCCAATCGTTCGCCGGTTTTTGAAATAGCAACCACAGAAGGCGTAGTTCGTGTTCCTTCAGCGTTTTCGATGATACGAGGCTCTCCTGCTTCAACAATGGCCATTGCCGAATTGGTAGTTCCAAGATCGATTCCTAAAATCTTTGTCATATCTATTTCAGTTATTGCTTTTAATATAATTAAACCTGGTAATTTTATTGTTTTGGTTTTTCATTATACGAAAAAATAATAACTTTTGCAGGACGTATTACCTCTCCGTGAATACGATACCCTTCTTGAAGGGTATGAGATATTTTGTGATCAAGATCTTCTGACGTAGTATTTACCGACTGTATCGATTCGTGCAGGTTCGGATCAAAAACTTCATTCTCTGAAGGGGCGAAAGGTTCGAGTCCATACATTTTCAGCGACACAAGCAACTGGTCACGCACTCCCTCCAAACCTTTTCGCCACGTAGAATCGAAATTTTTCCATGTAGGATTTTGAAATGCAAGTGAAAAACTGTCCAATACAGGCAACAGTTCTTCAATGACACCGCGAATTACTCGTTGTGTCTGCTGAGAAAGTTGTGATTCGACGTCCTTGCGGTAGTTAACAAGATCTGCCCTTGCCCTTTGCCAGCCCGTAAGTGATTCAAGACCTTTTTTTTCGCACTCCGTAAGCTTTTTCCGTAGAATTTTAATTTTATCCTGAAGCGTTTCATTATCAGCCTCAAATGCAAGGTCTTCGGACGCTTCATCTTCTACTTCCATCTCTTTGGCAACGTCAGAGCCATCAGTATTCATCGATTTTTTAAAATGATGATCTGTCATGCGGCATTAGTTTGCATGAAAAAAAACAGGGTGTCAACAAACATCCCTACATCCGTCTTTCTGCCGAAAGCGTGTATGTTCCGGGAGGAATTAGCGTTTACTCCACTGCTTTCTTTTTCTCGCTTTTTTAAGTCCAAATTTCCGACGTTCTTTTTCTCGAGCGTCACGTTTCAAAAATCCACCAGTTTTGATGGGAATTCGAAGTTCTGGATATATCGATACAACGGCACGAGCGATACCATGACATACTGCTTCGGCCTGAGAAGAAGTTCCTCCGCCAGAAACTCGTACTGTCATTGTAAGTTTTGAGGGGAGTTCGAAAGCGGTTAGTACCTGGATAGCTTTTTGACGAAGTTCCGGCGTATCAAAATATTCTTCAACAGTTTTGTCGTTAATAGTTACCGACTGCTTCGCGGTGTTCCATGCCCGCACACGGGCGATGGCTGTTTTTCTCCGTCCGACAGTCTCTACGAGATATTCGGTTTTTGTGTTCATACAGGAGTGATTAATTGATTATAGTAAGGTGTCGCAACATATCGGATCGAAGCTTGTTCTTTGGTAGCATACCCTGTATTGCGTTCTTTAAGATATCCGCGTTTCCCTTCCTCGCGATACGCTGTCCGAGTGTCTCTGTTTTGAGTCCTCCTGGGTATCCGCTATAGCGCTCATACACCTTTCCCTTTTTCTTTCGATCTCTGATATGAAGTCGGCTTGCATTCAAAACAGTTATGCGCGCTTTCGGTATTGCGTGTCGAACAAAATCAGTTCGGTTTTTTCCCATAAGAACGGTTGCCACTTCGGAAGCTACACGTCCGATTGATTTTCCTGCGGCATCAATGGTAATAGTTTGTGGTTCCATAAGTCTTTATACAAATTCAATGACCGCGTATGTTCGACCATCGTTCCTTCCCCGGATTCCTGTTCGGGTAATTCTTGTGTATCCACCACCTCTTTTTTCGTATCGAGGCGCTATTGTTTCAAATAATTTTTTCGTTGCCTTGCTATGGTTATCGAGTCTAGCAAGCACCAACCGTCGGGACGCAAGCGTTCCCTGTTTTCCTTTTGTTACCAACCGCTCAAGAAGTGGACGTATTTCTTTTGCTCTTGCTTCAGTCGTCTGTATCTTTTCTTTGAGAATAAGATTGGTGACGAGAGACGTCAAAAAAGCTCTTCGCACCTTGCGTTCGCGACTGAATTTTCTATTACGATCATGATGCTTCATAGATAATACGCTGCGAGCAGTGTTATTTAAGCGTTATGCCGAATTGTGAAAGCGCTCGACGAATTTCCTGGAGTCCTTTGACCCCGATTCCTTCGATGCCTAATATATCTTCCTCTTTTTTTCGTGCAAGTCCGCCTATTGTACGGATGCCGGATTCGGTGAGTGAGTGAATAGTACGTGCAGACAAGTCGAGAGTTTCGATGCGAGTTTTCATAATCTCGGTGGTGTCTACGGAATCTCGCTTAGGAGAGTTTGGTACTGTTTCTGTTTCCACTGTTTCTGAGGTTTCGACAGGAACTTCTTCCTCTTTGAATCCAATTACCGCGCGGAGCTGTTCAACCATGATTTTGATTGAATGTTCAAGAGCGTCACGAGGGGTAATTGTTCCGTCTGTTTCAAGGTGTAAACGGAGACGATTAAAATCGGTTCGATCGCCGACGCGCATGTTCTCGACTTCATAATTTGCGCGGCGGATCGGCGTAAAAGACGCGTCGAGAGCAATAATTCCGATGTCGACTTTTCCTTCTTGGATTACTTCACGCGCCACATACCCCAAGCCTTTCTCAACAGTTACCTCAATGGAGAGTTCTGTGTTTTTCTTAGTTATTTCAGCTATATGTTGTTCGGGGTTCAGTATAGAAATTTGGCTTCCGGTCTCGAACGAGGCCGCAGTAACAACACTCGGCCCTTTTACACGGAGTCTCATAATCTGCGGTTCTTCTCCTTGAAGAGCCAGACGTACTTTTTTCAAATTGAGCAGGATAGTGATGACATCTTCTTGCACTCCTTCGATTGTCGAAAATTCATGAGGAACGTCCTCAATCTTTACTGTAGTAATTGCGGCTCCCGGGAGAGATGAAAGAATGATGCGGCGTAATGAATTTCCAAGCGTATGTCCATAACCAGGATACAACCCATCAATCTCATATACCCCTGAGAATCCTTCCTCAGAAATAATGCGTGGCTTTGACGGAAGAGCGACGTGATATTCCATATGGTTCTATTAATTATGACTTGGCTAGTACTAACGACTATAAAATTCGAGCACTGCTTTGAGGTCGGCGGGAGCCTCTATTAATTCCGTCGACGGCGCGCTCGAAACCGTCGCGGTCTGATTTGAAAGGTCAACAGAAATCCATGAGGGCGCCTTTACTCCCTCGGTAAAATCTTTCACGGCAACAAAATAGGGTAAGGAACGGCTTCCTTCACGCACCGCAAACACGTTAGCTATTTTAAGTGCGTAGGATGGTATCGAGACTCGTCTTCCATCGACGGTGAAATGTCCATGCGAGACCAATTGACGAGCAAGGCGGCGGGTTTTGGCGAATCCCGCACGATATACCGCATTATCAAGGCGGGACTCCAGAGAAGCAACGAGCGTTCCTATAGGATTAGCGCCTCCGTATTGCGTAGCATTTTTCACATACGCAGCGAATTGTTTTTCAGAAAGACCGTAGGCGAGTCGCGCTTTCTGTTTTTCTATTAGTTGGCGTCCATATTCAGAGAAACCGCGAGATTGTTTCGGGGTTTTCTTGTTCTCAGATAATACATATCGTTGCGATTGACACTTTTCAAAAATAGGAGCGCCCAATCGTCGGCAAATTTTATATCGTGGTCCAAGTTTCATAGAATTGTGGTGTGAATAATGTTATACGCGGCGTGGTTTTGGGGGTCGCGGTCCATTGTGGGTAATTGGTGTTTCGTCAACGATTCTGGCAATGCCAATTCCCTTTCCCGCAAACGCTCGGATTGACGATTCACGGCCGGCCCCAACGCCCCGCACCACTACATCAACCTCTTGTATTCCAAGTATTTGCGCTTTCTCTCCAATCAATTCAGCAACTTTTGCTGCGGCAAACGGTGTAGCCTTTTTTGCACCCTTGAAACCGAGGGCACCACTTGAAGAAGCAATCACTACGCCCCCTTTTTCATCTGCCAAAGAAAGCAACGTATTGTTATAGCTTGCGTTAACATACAAAATTCCACGTTCAATCCTTCGACGTGGCACGCGAGAAAGAGAGCGCGACTTAAGTCCCGCATCGAGTCCTGATCCTCCTTTTTTTACAATTCGTTTCTTACCCATAGGTATGTTACTTGATGATATATAGCCTGTAGTTTGTAGCGACCATTAGGCATGGGCTACATTCCACAAATAACGGATATTATGTTTTTTCAAGCTTACGACGTCCGGAACTCATCGTTTTCCGTACCCCTTTTAATGTTCGAGCATTCGTTTTGGTGCGTTGTCCTCGCGCGGGAAGGCGCTTTGCATGACGAGAACCTCGGTACGATCCAATATCTTTTAAACGCTTTATATTCGCGCCTACCAATCGTCGGAGTTCTCCTTCGATGGCTCCTGTGGATTCAAGTGCTTTTCGAATCGCATTTTCTTCTTCAGTCGTTAATTGAGGGGGTTTTTTATCAAAAGAAATTCCGGCTTCTTCCAAGATTTTATGCGCACGAGGACGACCAATACCGTAAATCGCCGTGAGGCCAATCTCAAGCCGCTTTCCGTCTGGAATTGTTATACCGGCGATACGCATACATTTACCCTTGACGTTGTTTTAAACGAGGATTCTTTTTGTTAATGATATACAATCGTCCGCGTCTACGAACAAACTGATCGTTAGGACTTCGTTTTTTGAGAGACGAACGGACCTTCATGGAAATAAAATAAAATTACAGTCGTTTAACAATACGCGCTCTCCCCCCATAAGGGTCGAGCTCCAGACGCACAAGATCTCCCACCAAAACCTTGATTCGATGGAGTCTCATTTTACCCGCCAAATACGCAAGGACTTCCTCTCCGTTTGGAAGCGAAACTTTAAAAAGCGTGTTCGGCAACGTTTCAAGCACTGTGCCGTCAATTGTCTGTGATTCGCTTCCTGTTGTCATCACAAAATAACGCTCTTAGAGAGTTTCGGCATATTATCAGGGTTGTTGCTGTACGTCAAGAGAAGAACTGAGGGTAAGTCGGATATCTTCAGGGTTTTCTGGAAATGTGTCCTTCCAGAAGGGTCGGATACTTATATTTCGAACTCTTTCGACCGCCGGATATCCCCCAAGAATAGTGGGGACCGCTTCAACGCTTTTTCCTGCCAAATCGGAGACAAGAGCCTCCGGATTTAGCACCCACACTATAGCAATATCTCCGGATATAGTGAGGGTGAGATCGGTGCCACTTCGGGGATCAAAGGGATCCGAATCCGTACGGATGTATGACAAGGCAGACTTCTCTCCTATCGTCACCTCTTCGTTTGCATCATAGGAGGGTACCACGGAGCCGGCTATCGTCTTAGCCAAGAGATTGACTGGCACTATGGGAGCATAGAGAGAGGCTCGGAGCACTACGGAAACAGCGGAATCGTTGTCGCCGGATTGGAGAGGTAATTCTTCGAATTCCTCATATGTTCCAGTTTGTAATATTTGAAATCCCTCAGGTACTTCGGCTTCGGAGCGCGCTCTCAATTTTTGAGAAGCCTCTCGGCGGAGTATTTCGCGAGCGAGTGATATTTCCGAAGCAGGAGCAGTTTTCCGTTTTCCAACGAATCCCCCCGTCATTGACGTCTTTGATCGTGCGAAAAAACCTTCGAATCGAGACGTTCCTTTAAATCCTGGAATAGTAAAATCAGTTAACCCTATGTTATATCGATCTCCGGGCTCATCAGCGTGCACAGTGACCTCGATGCTCCCCGGCATCATCTTTCCATCAGATCCTCGTTTTTGACCGGGAACGGTTACTGATTCCGAAATTCGGTAAATAAGCCCTTCCGGAGTTTCAAATCGCGTATTTTTAATCAATAATTGGGGAGACGTGTTGAAATTATTATAGACAACCAATCGCCCGCTGGCGCGTTCGGATACCTGCTCTTCGCCCGTTGCGGGGATTTCTTTTGTAAAGTCTTCTGAGAGCGTAAGGACGCGATAGGTGAGCGCATCAATCGAACCGTTTTGGAACGGGGGTATTTCAAATACGCCATTAACCGTGGTTTGAATTTCCTTAACTGACAAAAGAACATCCGCTCGGCTAAAAATAATCGAAAAAAAGAAGAACCCTATTGCTAACGCTCCTGCCGCGCCCACGAACAGTGATACCAGAGGCATTTTTCTTTTGTAACCGTTTCGCGATAATGGCGTGAGGGGGTGATTCGTCCTCATATCCCTCGAATATGCTGGTTGATCTATCGTATTTGGGGTATGCGAGGCATAACTTCCTTCTTGTTCTTTTATAATTTCTTTTCGAACACGCGGCTGGCGTGATGGTTTTGAAACAATATCTTGGAGTGGTGGTTTACGAGATGAATCCATATTTTAAAAAATGTGCTTTTTAGTATGCACCTGATTGCAGTTTTTGTAAAAAAAGTGCATTCAGGGGGATAAGTGGGTGTGTCGTGGAAACTCGTTCCATTTCGCAAAAAGACTTGAGCGAACTGTTAGAGAGAACGCGTGGAAGAAATCCTCGATCTGAAAACGCGGCGCGAGGGAGGGGGGTCGCCTCAAGAGATTTTTTAAACCATTCTGCATACCGACTGTCGACAGAAAGAAAAATGGTACGAGGAAGAGGTATATCGGGGACAAGTGTTTTGAGATTCGCCGTGCATTCTTTCTGCCACATCACAACCCCTTTGTGTATGAGTTCTTCAACTATCGCACGTTCGCCTTTTTCGAGCACGTTGGCGCGCGCCATTTCGAGCCTCGTACGCGCCTCATCCATACCTATTTTGGATGATTTTTGAATCCCGCGAATCAAGGCATGGGTACCGAGGGGAAACGAACCGACACCCCTTAGTTTGTCTTCATACACAATAAACAAGTCAGTAACCTCTCCCGTAATATCAGCAATGATATAAGAATGGTCGTTATGGAATAGATCACGGAGTACAGAGAAAAGTGCAAGACCTCGAGTGTGGAACGTAATTTCCGCATGGGGTGCGATGAATTGAATCGTCTCCAATGTTTTTGTGCGTACGGTTTCAGACATGACACTCTCAAATAAACCTACTCCAACTTTGCGAGCGTGATAACCGTAGGGGTTTTTAATCGGATACTCATTAAGTTCAATTTCGAAAGTTGCTTGTTCAAAAAGCGTCGTTCCTTCCGGAGTAGCTCCGTATATCTTCGCAAACCGTTTTTGTTCTTCTTTGGTGATACTCGCGATAATGTCTTTCGTAATTTTGAATGGGCGCTGTTTTTCTAGGACGCCAAAATGATTTTCTGAAATATACCATGGGGAGCCTACTATAACCAATATTTTTTTTACTCGTAGTATTTCCTTATGTGTTGAAGCAAATTCGCGTATTCCTTCTTCTTGTATACGCAAAGAAACTGCCATAAGTCCAGATATCATCGATCGCACCAAGTATTCAGAAGAGGCCTTTTCGTGAAGAGCAAGGGGCTCTCTCGTTGCGTATCGAATCAGAGGTTTTTCTTTCGGACGAATTTCTACAAGTGCTCCGTTTACTGTCGAACTCCCAAGGTCAAAAATAGCTGTGACATCATGTCGAATCTTTCTCTTAAAAAAGTTTCCCCACCTCATATTGCGTAGTATAACGCATCTAGGAGCCTAATCGTTTTTGATTACGTGTGAATTTCTTATCTCGAGATTCAAAAATCATCGTAGCGGAGTACCGCTTTTATTCTTCGAATTCCCGCTGCCACCGCTTCTTCTTTGAGAATGGTGAAAGTGCCAAGCTCCGAAGTGTTTCCCACATGAGGTCCACCGCAAAATTCAATGGAAAACGCTTTGTTAAACTGTGGGTCTCGTTCGGATGCTCCAACAGGTCCCAGGGAGTATACAGAGACCATGTCGGGATATTTGGCTCCGAATTCATGTTCGGCGCCGAGTTTTTCTGCTTCTTCTTTTGGCAGGATAGATCGGACCATCGGCAATTGCTCTTTGATTTTTTCGTTTACAATTTTTTCCACTTCAGACAATTGCTCTACCGTCATTTTTTCGGGATGAGAGAAATCAATACGAAGCCGTTCCGCGGTAATGTTGCTTCCCCGCTGCTTCACGTGTGATCCAAGCACAATTTGGAGTGCTTTAAGTAATAAGTGGTGCGCGGTATGAAGCCGTGTCGTTTCGACGGAAGCATCCGCAAGCCCGCCCTTAAACTTTTGTTCCGAACCCGCCCTTGATTCCTCTTGGTGTTTCTTCATTTCTTCTTTAAAACCAGCCTCATCAACCTGGACACCCCGCTCTGCCGCAAGCTCAAGGGTCATTTCAAAGGGAAAGCCGTATGTGGAAAATAATCTGAATGCATTTTCTGCAGAAATGGGGCCTGAAACCAGTTTTTCAAATTCTTTCAAGCCGCGCGCGAGGGTTTGTCGAAATCGCTCCTCCTCTTCTCTTACCGTATGGGCAATTTCTTCGAGGTGAGCCGAAATTTCTGGATACTGTTCGGTATACATTACGACAATAGGTTTCACTACTCCTGACAGCGTGCTTTCTGTAATTCCCAATCGATCAGCGTATTGCACGCTCCGACGTAATAACCGGCGGACAAAATATCCCTGATCAGTGTTTGATGGTCGAACCCCGTCATTGATAAGAAACACTGCCGCCTTCATATGGTCAGCGATGATGCGAAACGCGCGGGTCTCTTTTTCGTCCGTTCCATACTTTTTTCCCGACGCGTGTTCAAGGTGGGCAATGATAGCGGCGTGATTAGTCGCAATAATGTCGGGATTGTTTGCGGCTGCCATTACTATCCGTTCAAGACCTCCACCAAAATCAACATTCTGTTTGGGAAGTAGCGCAAATGAGCCGTCTGCCTGTTTTATGTATTGCATGAAGACCGAATTTCCGATTTCAAGGAAGCGTCCGCAATCACAGTTCGGATGGCATTCTTTACCCCATTTTTGTTCATGAGGTGTTCCAAAATCATAAAACACTTCTGAATCGGGCCCTCCCGGTTCTCCTTGGGGCATATGTTCCGGAACTCCTGCCCGACTCCACCAGTTTTTTTTCGCGTCATAATAAAAAATGCGTCCTCCCTGCATCCCCTTTTCATACCCATTTGCTTCGGAGCCGATAAGTACATCTTTCGCGTCGATTCCTTTTTCCTTAAACAATTCTTTCCAAATAGATACCGCTTCGGTATCACGTGGTATAGCGTTCTTTTCGTCGCCAATAAAAACGGTTACATAAAGTTTGTTTGGATCAAGTCCAATTTCTTCGACCAAAAAAGTAAAACACCATCGCAGCTGTTCTTTTTTAAAATAATCTCCGAGCGACCAATTTCCAAGCATCTCGAAAAAAGTCGTGTGGCGGTTGTCCCCCACCTCCTCAATATCCATCGAGCGAAAGCATTTTTGTGAATCTGCCAATCGCGTCCCCTTCGGGTGCGGCTGTCCCAAAAGATACGGAAGAAGCGGTTGCATGCCCGATCCCGTGAAAAGAGTCGTCGGATCATTTTCAGGAACCAAAGAAGAAGAAGGCACAATTTCGTGTCCTCGAGCTTTGAAGAAGGTTAGATATTTCAACCGCACTTCGTTCGGTGTCATGGAATAAAGATTTTACAAATAATCAAGGGCGAAAAGCTCAAGAAGGTATCCGATAATCAGGAACGCAATGGCAGCAAAAGCTATCACGCGCTCGTTTTTCATAGCGTGGAGCACCGCCCCATCGATTTTTCGTTCTTGAATAATACGAAGATGCACTAATATGACAGAAAGCCCAAGCATGACTTCTCCCATCATTTGCAGCGAACGCCCAATAAGAAACCAGTCCATAGTATACAAAAGATATTATTGACAACTATCAAAATACTACGCGTTTCGAAGCTCTTTTACAAGACGATCGGCATGATATACGTTCGTAAGAGAATCGATAATAACCCCCGCATGCACTGAGACGCTCCTTGAAACCTCATCGGTATACACGTACGTGTCTCCCTGCCCTTCCATAATGCCGTCAAACAAAAGCCCAACAATCTCCAATTCTTTGGTGAACACAGGACTTCCTGAATTACCTCCGTGCGTGTCGTGTGTAGTGATAAAATTAAATGCCGAAGTGGATGACTCAATCCACTTGCGATGCTGATCCCATGCGGGAGGCAAATCCCAAGGATGTTCAAAATTATGCGCCATACCATGAGGCACTATTCCCGATACGACGGTGTGGGAAGGAACTTCCATCTGTTCGCGATTAAAGCTCTGCACCGTACCAACCGCAACTCGCAAGGTGAAAGTCGCATCCGGATATAGATCTTCTCCATAAAGGTTGAAAAGTGCTTCAGCTATTTTTGCATGCGCACGTTCAAAAACCTCTTCGACTTCAGTCTCAAATTTTTTTCGAATAGATCGCGCCCGTTCATCAATAAAAAGCGCAAGCGCGATCATCGAATCTTTTGATTCTCCAATGCGCGACACCCCTTCGCCGATAAGACGCTTACGTACGTCGATATCTTTTAATGATGTCGTACTAATGAGTTCTGATGCTCGATTGCGGGGGCTTTTCCCGTTCAATATAGTGCGTACCATAGAATCTTTTTCAGTGAATGTTTCAAGAAGATATGCGAGTGAATCTGCTAATTTCCAGGTTTCCAGATCGTCGTAGAGAGGAGTGGGTGCATAGAGAGTGGCTAGTAACGATTCTCGTCTTGCGTCGCCAAATTCAGGTAGACGCTCTGCGTTTGGTTTTTGGTCTTCTGTAAGCAATCGCACGATGGTACGAGCTATGCCCATGTATTCAGTTCGAAATCCTCGCAAATTTTCAAAGACATTAATCTCGTCTCGCATCGAACGCATTATCGGTAAGACTTTTTCTATGTCGTCCCATGGATCGCCGACTCGTTCCTGGAGCTCTTTCGGAGCATTTGAGAGTGCGTTTCTAAGCGCGCGTTCACGCTCGTGAACGCGCGCCATCAAATTCGGTTCTTGAAGAGCCCACAATTGTCCCACGTAGCGTTTTCGTCCGTTTTGAATACCTCCAAGTTCTGGTCCCGCGCGACGTTTGGATTCGGGGCTCTTTCCTGAAAATTGTTGCAGAGAAATTTCATACCGCCGAAGAATATCGAGTCGGTGCGGCAATCCGTGATCACGAAGATATGTGATGTGGGCGTACGTTGAAAGACGATCCGTGGTTCCCGGATGTCCTGCAATAAACAAGAGATCGCCGTTTTTTGGACTCTCTGTCTTAAATACAAAATGGTCTGGTGTAGAAAGCGGAGTGCCGTTTTCATACACGCGCAAGAACGCGATATCAAGGCAGTACCGCGGATATTCGTAATTATCGAAATCTCCTCCAAAGGAGGCGATTTGTTTTTCAGGAGCAAATACCACCCGCACGTCGCGATAGCGTTTGTAACGGTAGAGATGATATACTCCGCCTTGATACAAAGTTACCACATCGCTTCGAAGTCCCGTTTTTTCGAATGATTCTTTTTCAATCTCAGCAATCACGGCATCGCGCGCTGCATGCGAAGATTCCGGAGAAAGGGTGTCAGGAGTTGCCGCCTTCACCCGAAGGGTTACATCTTCGATCTCGCAGAGCACGTTGACTTCGAGTTCAGGAGCGGGAATTTCTTCTTCTTGTGTCTTAGCATAAAAACCGTCGCGAATATAATCTTTCGATTCGGAGCTTAGGTCGGAGAGAATGCTTTCTGCCACATGGTGATTGGTTGCGATGAGCCCATGGGGAGAAACAAAAGAAGCGGAGCCTCCGTTATTCATCCGCACGGTCCTCTTCATTACCTCTTCGCCAAAGTTTGGAGGAAGGTTCACGTTATGGCGATCGGCTATTCGCTTCAACGGAAGCCGATTGGGAAGCCACATTCCTTCGTCGTTATGGAGAATGGTATCTGCTGAGTCTGGCATAGAAGAACACACTATCACGAGGCGCTTTTCTCTACAAAATGCATTGTGGCAGTCGCAGATAGAAAGAAAAGCGGATTATATTCGGATGTCTATTGAAGCAGATTCACGAAGTTGACGCACATACGATTTATAAAGTGCCGCAAATTTTTCCTGTTCAACCTGAACTCTGATGGATTCCGCAAGATTTTCAAACGGAGGAGGATTGGTAACCACAGAAACAACATACGTTGCGTAAAACGCCCCTAACTCCTCGTCGGTGGCTCGGTAATTTTGTTCGGGTATTTCTGATGAAAGATATTGGGCTATGGTAAGTTGATCTTTTAGACGCGCACGAAGCATTTCAAGCGTGACTCCTTTCTCGGCCAAAATTCGAATGGCTTCTGTTTCTCCACCATAAGAAGCAACAGCTTCCTGGTATGTATTTTCAACGATCGTATCCGGGATAGGTTTCTGTGTCTTTGTCGAAAACTCTAAAAGCAATGTATGATCGATGAGCTCTTGAAGCACTTTTTTTCGTGCTTCTTGAAGACCCTCGGAAGTTTTTGGATCAATCCCTTCGTCAATGAGTTCTGAAGAGGCTTCTCGTACATACTGGTCAAGAGTCTCCATAGATATTTCTTTCCCATTCACAGTCGCAGCAATGCCGTCATTTGGTTTTTCGGGAATCTGCCAGTATCTCACATAGAGTGCGCTCAAAATAACTAACGTTCCGACTAGAATTGCGAATATTAATCCAAAAGACATTTTTTGTGTGTGGGGAGGTGTTGATGACATATTGTTGTGCATTTAGTAATCGACTTGCCTGAGATAGAACATATTATATCGCACCTTCGACAGTAAGTATCTTCTTCTTCATTGTTGCTCCGCCTCGATTGTAGTTACCCACGGTACCGTCTGATCGGATTACTCTATGGCAAGGAATAAGAGTGTTGTAATTTTTCGACAATATAGTGCCTACAGCCCGAAAAGCTTTTGGATTTCCAGCTCGACGCGCCACTTCTCCATATGTTAACACCTCTCCTTTTGGGATATTTTTTACCACTGCAAGCACAGCATTGATAAAATCATTCTGTTTTTGTTTTTTGTTCACGGTGTGTGTGAAGCAATGCCCTGCCCGCTGCTTCTCGGTATGTACAATAATCGCATGAGCCGCCGCCAAAACTAATCCCCACTGGAGGAATCGCATCTGTTTCGAGGACCTTTTTAATTTCTTCTAGAGTAGACAAAATCCAAGTATCGTCACCGACATAAGGAATAAGCACCGTATCAAATTCAAGTTTTCCTTCAAACGCGCTGGCATCAGTTTTTCCATTCACATATATGAAATAGCTTGTGGGCAGTACCACAAATCCATTTTGTCGAAACAGCCATTGATATACTTCCATCTGGCGCTTGTATGATGGATAAAGATCGTCGATTGACGAAGGACGTTCTTCTTTGCTTGTGGATTTATAATCGACCACAATAAGTTCACCCTTGGAATTTACCCAGACATCATCTATTGCTCCCGATACTGTAAGACCGGTCGGTTGATGAAAATATTGGATACCTTGAAAATTTTCTCGCCAAATCCCCAGGTCATTGTGTAAAAACGGCACCGCATCGATGGCGTATTCAACCATAAGAGGATGCGGGGTTTTATTGATCCGGTGCGTATCGAATTCTTTTTTAAGCAGAGTATCAACCGCCGTATTAAGGGTAAACGAGGGACCTCGGGGACGAGCTATACCAAGCTTGTTGTCCAGATAAAAACAACGTTGGCATTCCATAAACATGTCTATCTTCGAACGGGAGAGTTTCCATTTCGGACCCCCGTAATTCCATTCAGCGCTTCGAGGCAATTTTCCAGCCATAGTATTCAACGAGTATAACACGACCGCCGCAAGACATTTGTCAGGCGACGGTCATGGTACTTATAATATCTTCTCTTTTTTCTAAAACGCCATGAATTCTACCTTAGTTTGTCGTTTTAATAATATATCTTGATAGGGCTGGTCATTGGAAAGTTCAAACTTCCAATCCCCGTTGTCTCGATGCATGATGGCGTAATATTTTTTTCCTGCTTGTGTATTACGCAAGAGTTCTACTGTCCCATTTTGAACCCCATCTCCAAACCGACGTGCGCCAAGCGCATTGCCAATTTCACCATTTCGATCTTCCCGGATAACCAACCAACCTCCTTCTTCAGGAAATTCGACACGGTCAATTCGTACCGTATTTCCAGAGGATTGATTGGGCACCAAAAAAGTTCCGTCTGGGGTAAAGACTAAAGGAATATTCTCTTCTTTTGAAACAGAAGGAGTTTCTCTTTTGGAATCAACATCGTCCTTTGTGGTGATTTCTTTTTCTGAAAAAAACACCCAAGCTCCCAATACGCCAATAATACAACCTGATACGAATGCAGATGCCAACTTTTTATTCATATCCGAATCTCCAGTAAACATACCATGCTAACTAGGCTGTTAATGGGGATATTCTATCTCGTAGATTGGGGTGCGCACAAGATATCGGCTTCTGCAATTATTTTTTGAATCGCATTACTCTTAATACCCATTTTTTCAAGTGTTTTTGGAGATTCTTGGATAGATTTACATAGGACAATTTTTTGGCTGAGTAGGGCCGATTTTTGACTATTAGTAAGAGTGGTAAGGCATGTGAGCGGATGCAATCCCGTTTGTTCAATTAAATCCTGAAGATTCCCTTTTTGAGGATAACTCCATCCAATCATTGATAGCCCCACGCATTTGCCGTAATCAATGGCCGCTTTGGTAAATTTTGTATTTGTAATCAACATTCCTTCCGTAATCGGATTCTTTCCTCCCGTATGACCAAGACGAATATCCTCAAACCGTGCATGAACATATAGGGCTATTTTAATGTCGGTTTTCAATCCGATTTGATTATGAAATTTAAGTTCTGCGCCGATAGTTCGGTCGTCTTTTTTTGCCACTACATCAACTTCGTGTGATACACATTTCCCTGGAACCATCACTCCGGTGTGCGCGACAAAACCTTGGCCACGAAAAATTTCCGCAACAAACACCTCAAATGGAAATCCCGTGGGTCCAAGGTCAAACAATGCGCGACGAAGCGAGTAACGAGAAGCTGCGGGTCTTGCGTGTTCGCGAAGAAGACGGAACGCAGTCCGATAGATTTCATCAGTAGACATTCCGTCTTCCACATTCGATTCAATAGTTTCGACTACAGTCGAAACGACATCTTCGTCAGCACCGCTTCGGACAAGGGAATCCCTGAGTTTCGAAGGATGGAACGTCTCGCGCGTTCCATCGGCTTTAACGACCATTATTTCTGGAGGCATGGTCCTAGTATACCGTAAGAGGCGCTATTGTTTGATAGATCCTCCCCCGACGACACGTGAATGGTCGTATATGACTAGCGATTGGCCAGGAGTAGCGTATTCCTGTGGAGTTTCGAACATCACCCGTGTCTCATTGTTCGTAATATCAATAACGCAAGAACGAAGAGGCTGACGGTATCGAAATCGGCACTGATATTTCTTCTCTGCTTCGGGAACTCCATTGATCCAATTCACCTGCTCGAGAATAACATGCGTGCTCGCGCCCACAGGCTTTTCAATATTTCTTTGAGCGACGGTGATGATGTTTGCGTCTATGTCTTTCGCGACCACATACCACGGCCCATCGTTCGGCAACTTTTTGGTAACGGTAAACCCATGCCGTTCTCCAAGCGTAAAAAACATCGCCCCGCGATGAACGCCGATGGCGTTGCCATCGAGATCTTGTACGATTCCGGGACGTTCGTCTACAAAATGAACAAGGAATTCCTTAACGTCAAATTTTCCTAAAAAACACAGCCCTTGGCTATCCTTCTTTTCTGCGGCAGGCAAACCGAATCGCCGGGCTTCTTCACGGACCTTGTCTTTTGTAAAACCGCCGACCGGAAACATCACTTTCGATAACTGCTCTTCCCGGAGGGTCCACAAAAAATATGACTGGTCCTTGTTAGGGTCTGCACTCTGATGCAATTCAAAAGTATTCCTTCCGGAACTAGATATTGCTTGCCGGATCTGACTGTAATGTCCCGTTGCAATAAAGTCTGCTCCCTCGTTCATCGCCCATTTAAAAAAACCACCGAACTTAACGTGTCGATTGCACATAACGTCGGGATTTGGAGTTCGACCGCTCCGATATTCTTCAATCATATAATCAACCACTTCTTTTTTGTAGAGATCAGAAAGATCCAGCTCCCTAAATGGTATGCCGATTGACACCGCTGCATGAAGCGCGCTTTCGCGGTCGGCGCTGATTGAACATTCCATAAACGGAGGTTTCCATGCACGGATGAACACCCCCGTAACTTCGTGGCCCTGTTCCCGCAGCAATACGGCAGACACAGAAGAATCTACGCCACCAGAGAGTCCGACAAACACTTTCATAGGAAGAGAGTATCAGTATAGAAACTTTTGACAAGACGAAGCCTCACTCGAGGCAACCGTTATGTCTTTATGTAATCAAAAATTTTAAGAGAAGCGTTGATCTAATTGAGATACCTCACCCTATTTCGAACATGCTCTTTGAATGTCTCTCCGTAGTAAAATTTTCCGTCCCGACCGGTTAGATAGAAAAGATAATCGCTCTCTATCGGATGAACCGCGGCTTTAATAGCTTCAAGGCCTGGGTTTGCAATTGGTCCTGGTGGAAGACCTTTGTATTTATAGGTATTGTACTTTGATTCAATTTCAAGATCTTTAAACGACGGACTGTATGTTTCCGATTCTTTGATGTATCCAAATACCGCGTCAACTTGAAGAGGCATGCCGATTTCAAGTCGTTTCCATAAAATACCCGAAATGAGCTGGCGGTCTTCATAATTCCGCGCTTCACGTTCAATCAAAGAAGCCATCGTAATAATGTCGTGCAGGGGTTTGCCGAAATCTTCGATTTCATCTTGAATCGTGGCGATCTCTTCTTCAAATGCGCGCTCCATAACGCGAATTACCGCGTCTGGTCGAACATTCGGCAATAAAAAATACGTGTCGGGGAAAAGGTATCCCTCCCGGCCTTTTGCCAATACCACAAAACGCTCGGTATTAAAGCGCGGTATGAATTCTTGGATGATGGCTCCTATCTGATAAGACGTCGATCCTTCCGGAATGGTAACGCGAACAGGATCAAGTTCGAAAATTCCCCGCGTGATACGCCATGCAACTGAAATAGCGGAAAGAGGTTCGTCAAAAAAATAATTCCCCGCAATAACCCCCGTCGAATCTCCAACAATCGACACGAACCCGCGCAGCAGCCATTTCGATCTGATCACGCCACGGTCCTGAAGAATTGTGGCTGCAGTTTCGAGCGTGGCCCCCTCCGGTATTTCAACGATATCGCCTTCAGGAAAAGAGTATGGCGCCGCTATGGTCCACGCGCTTGTAAATATTCCCATGCATAAAGCGCCAACAATTATGCCTGTTCCAATGAGACGCCCTGGAGGCAAAGTACCTACCCGGAGAGTGTATGTTTCCACTTTTGAAGCGCTTCGTGTAAGAATGTTTCGACGCGATCGTGGCAATACGGTACTGTCTGAATGATCCATAGATTTCTCTTATGTATATATTACATCGGAAGATTCGCGGGCGCACCAAAACGACGTGATTGGATTTTTTCCAACGTGGGCGTTTGAAGCGTTGCACCGGGAAAATGAAATATTGTGGCGAGTTCTTCAGAATTAAGCACAAAAGGTCTCTGTTCGTAAGGAGGGTTGAAATACGCACGAAGACGATAGTAGTTAAACGCTCGATACATTACTCGGATTGAACGAAAATCTCGAAAATCTTGCCATGGATAATCAAATCCGGCATGGAAGCGGGTAGGAATGAATTCATTAAGATCATTGGTGTTGAATGGGTTCATGAGAGTAAACAATGCTGAAGCTATGGAAAATCTGAACGTGTCTTTTGGAGCAAAATAGAGCGCGCGCATACCTACCTCAAACTGAAGTTTGCTGGTGGCTCGTTCTATCGACTCGATGACAAACTGCTGACCCTTAGTAAGTTTGTTGTAATCTTGGGTCGCGTCTGTAGATTTTGCTTTTGCGAGAATGTCTTTTATGGTTTTCTGAGCGTCTTCTTCTAATTGATTTATTTTCTTGCTTGTTATTTTTGCCCATAACCCAGGAGCTGGTTGGTCAGACTTGCGAGCTCGAAAAATAATCTGAATCCAAAAATTTTCATTAGGTTTTACCTCGCCCAACAATTCAAACACGGAAGTCAGTGGATCGACTTTGTATTCTTCTTTCGGATCTTTATCCAATCCGTAATCAACGTAGGTGCGAATGGGGTACACGTCGTTTTTTCGTAATTTATATTCAGTAGCGATTAATTTAGAAGATCGATGATCGAAATCAAACATGCGCGCGTAATCAGGAACTTCGCTAATGCTTAAATCCGGGTATTGGGCGTACAATCGTGCTTGGGTGATTTCGACAAGCGCTTTTCGGCACATGATATACATGTGAATTTTCCCTCCGGTAGATACTATTTCAAACGAATAAAAAATCCGTTGTTTGCCATACCAGCTTCTATCTAAAAAAGTGGATTCGCCGCTTCTTGACCATATTGAAGCCATGAACAATTCCATTCCTTTCGGTGATTTAGCAATTTCTTTTGGAAGCTTTATTTCAAGCAATGCGTATTGTTGTGAAGTGGCGAACAGTAATCGAATATATTGAATCCATAATTTCCAAAATATCAACAACAGTATCGGAGGGAGCCAGATGGGAATTGAGGGGACTAGGATATTGGTAGAAATTTGCACTGCCAGCTGTGGCTCAAAACGAATAAGAGCCAGAATGGTTACAATGAATGCGGCAACAGCCACATACGCAACATTAAATCCAAACCCATCGAGAAATTTCTCTATCATGCCGTCTGTATATTGTACATTGAACCCGTGGCGTTAATCCACGCGTTTGAGGGGATCTCTTGTACTAAAGATCAACGAGAGAATAGAGCCCTTCTGACGTTCGGCGAAATCGGGTTGAGTCTTGGAGATTCACCAGAATAGTGTTGTCCTTCACATACCGTTCTTTCTTGACTCGTTCGATAATTTGGTCACGCGACATCGGACCGAATTTCTTCAAGAGTGATGTAATAACATCTTTTACAACGCCACTTGCATACCCCCATTCAGAAAGCGCATATAACCCTCGACCTACCAACACGAAACGAGGGTCTTTAATAAGTTCGTTGTGTGTCGTTGCTTCGTGGGCACGACGTTTAAACGTTTCGGCAATCGCCGCGGCAACTTCACGGAAATGCATCGGAGACCCGTGTCGTTTGATGATGAGGTACGCATAATCACGAATGCCTTTAGTACGAACGTTTGGCGAACTTGCTCTTCCCCATTCTCCTAGAGGGTTTTTTCCGATTTTTTTCGATAACGCAAGCCATCGTTCAATAATTTCCGCGTTTTTATATTCTTCAGAGAGATGCTTCACGTGGTCAAGGAATCGCGAAATAAACTCGCCTTCAGGCACCAAATCATCGTCGGACAAACCGTCATACAGCGCTTGAAGCGCTTTTTCTATTGCGGCAGATACGTCAGCGTCGACATGCCATCGGTGTTTAAAATCAGCATCTTCTTTTTTGAGCCCGAATGCATCGCCTAAGACCAATAGAAAGTGTATGAAATTGCGAGTTTCTTCATCTTTTGCAAATCGATTCAAAAATTCCTCTTCAGTCACCACTGTGCCCATTTCACGCATCCTGGTTTCGAGTTCATCGAATATTCCTTTCTCTTTTTTGTATGCTTCGGACTTGCGAATCGAATTCAGAGCATAATTTTCAATCTGACGCACTCGTTCGCGAGTGATTCCGTATGCAGAGCCAATTGATTCAAGCGTCTCGTGTTGCACTGAATTTCCAAGACCATACCGTCCCTCAAGGATGGTCCGTGCACGCTCTGGAAGCACCTCAAGGAGGCGTCTACTCACTATCTTTGGTTTAAAAGAAAGTTTCTGACCGGGCATATTTGGGGTAGTCCGTAGGCCATTTTTTATCATATCTGTCAATATGGCGCAAGAGATCCAAAATTAGGGCTCTGTTTAGCCATTAGTGGTTAAGCTAATAATCTTTCCCGGCACATAGGCGGCAGTTTTTGGGGTCTTTCCATCTACCCACTTTTTGACTGTTTCCAATTTAAGTGCCTCTCCAAACGCCTCTTCTTTGCTTATCCCAACTGAAAGAACTATAGATCCTCGGACTTTTCCGTCAACCATCACAGATACAGAGGCTTCTTTGATTTCAAGAATGTCCGGATTAAAAGTCGGCCATGGTTCTTTATGGATTGATGTGGTATGTCCAAGCATTTCCCACAGTTCTTCAGTTATATGCGGCGCAAACGGCGCAAGCAACAATAAAAAGGTTTCGAACGAACTCTTGGGAGTTTTCTTTTCGTTGCTAATCGCATTTTGAAAAATCATAAGCTGCGACACAGCGGTATTCATTTTAAGCGCTTCGATATCCTCCCCTATTTTTTTAATACTCTGATGTTCTATGCGAGAAAGTGCGTCGGAGGGGCGGGCATCGCTGAGCGTGCCAGCAAGCGCATATACGCGTTCCAGGAATCGTCGTGTTCCCACCAATCCGTCGGTCGACCATGCAATCGCCTGTTCGAAAGGCCCCATAAACATCTCATACACACGAAGCGCGTCAGCCCCGAATCGTTCCACGATATCATCCGGATTCACCACGTTCCCTTTCGATTTCGACATCTTTTCTCCTCCTTCCGCAAGGATAAGGCCGTGGCTCGTGCGTTTTGTATAAGGTTCTGAAGTAGGAGCAACCCCAATATCGAACAAGAATTTATGCCAAAACCGAGAATAGAGAAGATGTAGAACCGTGTGTTCCATGCCGCCGTTATACCAATCCACAGGAGTCCAGTAGGAGAGTTTTTTTGAGTCGGCCAATCTGGTATCGTTTTTTGGATCGGTATATCGAAGATAGTACCAACTGGAACCCGCCCAATTTGGCATGGTGTCTGTCTCTCGTCTCGCCGGACCATTGCATTTTGGACACGTAGTATTCACCCATTCTGCGATATTTGCGAGCGGCGATTCCCCGGTATCGGTATATTCATATTTTGAAATCTCCGGCAACGTAATCGGGAGTTCGTCTTCAGGAACAGGAATCCATTCCGCGCACGATTCGCAATACACGAGGGGTATGGGTTCTCCCCAGTAGCGCTGACGAGAAAACACCCAATCCCGAAGTTTATATTTTGTAGTCAATATCCCTCCCACGTCCTCGGTTATTTTTCTTTTCGCTTCTTCTGATGTGAGCCCGTCGTACGCTCCAGAATTTACTACAATGCCATGACCAGTGAATGGAGAGCCGGCATATTCGTTTTGATAATACTGAGCTATTTTTGAAAGATCTCCATGAGAAAGATCGTCTGATGCTGATCCTTTTTGAGGAACAACGACCATTCTTGAAATTGGAAGCCCGAATTTCTTTGCAAACGCATTATCGCGTTCATCGTGTGAAGGAACAGCCATAATGGCGCCAGTCCCTACATCTCCCAAAATATAATTGGAGATCCAAACGGGGATTCTTTCCTTCGTTCCCGGGTTGATGGCAAAGATTCCAGTATCGACACCCGTTTTTTCTTCAATGTCTTTGCGTCCTGCTTTCGCACGCTCTTTCAGAGTTTCGTTAACATACGCGCTCGCGACCATCGGTATCTGCCAGCCCATCTCCATCCATTTCTTTGCAAGCTCGGGCGATACAACCACGAATGTAGCGCCGTATATAGTATCAGATCGCGTGGTAAATATTTGGACCGAATGAGCGCCATCTTGTTGTCCAGAAATTCCCACAAGTGGAAATGTAATGAGCGATCCTTCCGAAGGCCCTATCCAATTTTGCTGTTGAATTTTCGCCCGTTCAATATAGTCGACGGTATGAAGATCGTCATATAATCGTTTTGCGTATTTGGTGATGGCCAACATCCATTGCTCTTTTTCTCTCTTTTCTACTTCGGTACCACATCGCTCGCATTTTCCATCGATAACCTCTTCGTTAGCTAGACCAATCTTATCTTTCGGACACCAGTTAATCTCTGTCTTTGATTTATAAGCAAGACCCTTTTTAAACAGCTGCAAAAAAATCCACTGGGTCCACTTATAGTACGAGGGGTCGGTGGTGTTGATTTCTCGTTTCCAGTCAAAAGAAAGACCTATGGATTTGAGCTGGCGTCGAAACGTGTCGGTATTTTCTTTGGTGATCTCTTTGGGCTTGCGGCCTGTTTTAATAGCATAATTTTCTGTCGGCAAGCCAAAGGCGTCCCATCCGATAGGAAATAGCACTTCCTGGTTTTCACGACGGCGTTTCCGTACAACCGCATCAAGGGCCGTATAGCTTCTGATGTGCCCCGTATGAAGTCCCGCACCTGACGGATACGGAAATTCTATAAGTGCGTAAAACTTTTTTTTCTCAATATTTTCAGTCGCTTGGAATGAGTCGTCTCGTTCCCATCGTTCCTGCCACTTTTTTTCAATGTGAATATGATCGTAGCGAGCCATAAGAAAGGCTATCGAACCATTATCGGAATATTCTTTTCGAAAGTATTGATCTGGTCAGGGTCAATGGTTCGCTCGAAACATTGGTAGTGTGCCCCATGGGTCCACACTTCGGAATTGACGACACCGGGAATGCCATACCATGTCGTTTTTTCAATCACGGGTTTCTCCTCTGAGGGGAGGTTGAACGTTGCGCACAGCTTGAACGTAAACGCCGACACGCGCTCATATTCATATGACGTTTCATGTTGCGAATCTGTTGGCGCAGAAAATCCCGCTATATCATCCAGCGACTTGGGCAATGTCTCCGTTTGTTGCCAATAACTTACCACTTGAGATTGAATGATCTGGAGATCTGATATTTTTTGCATATCAAAACGCACCAAACGCTGTGTCAGAGGGCTTCCCACCGCTACGAAACTTGCAGTCAGAATAGCAACAACCACCACGCTAATTCCGGCTCCGACAAGCTTGGACATCCTTTCGCGCATTCCCCATATGCCGCGAAGATCGTAGAGATAGTACGCAAATATTGCAGCAAATACGACAAACGTGGAGAGTATTTTCAATACAAAGCGAGTGGTAATTTCTCCCTCAAGGAACGTATACACCAATGACACGCCGTCAACTGCCATGCCGGCTCCCGCCGCAAGAAGAGTGAGGTACAAAAGCCATTTACGAAAAGGCAGTGTCCGTTTTTCCGGATTGCGTCGCATATCCACGTTTACTATGCGCGTAAGCGTAAGGTATAGCGGAAACGCAATAATAAGAATGGAAATAGCAAATCGCATACCGCTTCCGTATGGATCCTGCCAATATTCGAGAGAGTCTTTGAACAGGGCGTCGATATGATTCCATAGCACAGTGAGGAGCGCGCCGGATGAAATGTACAACGCCACCATTGCTCCGAGATGAAGGACAAAATCCTTAGGAGAAAGTTTCGGTCGAGAATTAAACTCTGATACGTCGCTCATGATAATTGATTAGCCGTTAATGGAAACACTCTACAATATGCCTAGAGGTTGTAAAGAGTTTCAAATTTTGAATTCAATCACGTCGCCGTCTTTGACGACGTACTCCTTTCCTTCAGTCCGGACAAGACCTTGTTCGCGGGCGGCGATATAGCTGCCCGCCGACAATAATTTATCAGACGCAACAACTTCAGCACGAATAAATTTGTCTCGAAAATCGGTATGGATTGCCGTGCCTGCTTCGGGAGCCGTCCATCCTTTTCCTATCGTCCACGCCCGCGTCTCATCTTCTCCTGTGGTGAAATAGGTGATAAGTCCGAGCATTTTGTACCCTTCCGTAATAAGGGAGTTAATGCCATCGTCTTGCACGCCAAATTCTTGTCGAAAAATTCCTTTTTCTTCGTCCGACACGTCTTTTAACTCATTCTCGACACCAGCATCCACCACCACATAGGAAGCACCGCTGTCTTTCAAAAATTCCATTAGCCTCTGCCAGCGTTCGTCATTGTGTTCATCGATATTATGTCCCCCCGCTTTCTTGTTCAAAACATACAAAATGGGTTTGGCTGTTAGTAAATTAAGTTTTTGAATTTCATTCCGTTCCTCCTCAGTTTGTACGATATATCGTACAAGTTTTCCTGATTCGAGTCCTAGTCGAATTTTGGCGAGCGCGGCGTTTTCAAGAATGGCTGCCTTGTCTCCTCGCTTCACATTGCGTTCAAGATTGGCCATTCGTTTGGAAACAGTATCAAGATCAGAAAGTACCAATTCAAGATTGATGATTTCGATGTCAGATATGGGGTTCACCTCTCCTTCAACATGCAAAATATTCTGATCGTCGAAAATACGAACAACCTCCGCAATAGCATGTACCTCACGGATATGCGAAAGAAATTGATTGCCAAGCCCTTGTCCCTCGGATGCGCCCTTTACAAGTCCCGCAATATCGACAAATTCGATAACCGCGGGAATTGTTTTTTTCGAACGAGAAAGGTCGGAGAGTCTTTGGAGTCGGACATCCGGCACGGGGACAATGCCAACGGACGGATCTATTGTGCAGAAGGGAAAATTTTCAGCCGGAACTGCTTTTTTGGTAAGCGCGTTAAACAGCGTGGATTTGCCCACGTTTGGAAGTCCGACAATGCCTATCGATAGTTTCGAGCTAAACATATTAAAAATATGCTGAAGTATAGAAGATTTCTGTGGTATTGTCTCGCCAAAGTGGAAATATATAAATTAAAAAAACCGAAGTAATTGCGCAATCTTGCCCGACTAGATCGGTTCATGCCTCCCCTATGCCACCAAATCCGAAAAGAATCTCTTATCAGCTTGCCCTAATATTCGGTTTTATAGTTTATTGCCAATAAATGGAGAAGGTTGGAATGTTATAGAATATTTTGCAAAACCCACAACGTAAATAAAAAACTAAAGTATAGAAGATACAGAATGAAGAGCGGCCACTCTTTATAAGGGGAACGCACGGTCAACCAGAAACCTAAAAAAGCAACGGGAGCCGAAAAAAGAAACATGATGGGGAAAAAATTGAACAGAAGAGGGGCCAGTAAAAGGGATGAGCTAAACGCGATACCGGTGATGATTGCCCCCCACTTTTTTCCAAAAAGAACTGGAATAGTGAGCGCGCCACCCGCCTTATCGCCTTCATAATCTTTTAGATCGCGGATTGTCGCGCCAAGTGTATACCCGCAAAATATTAATATGATGAGAGCGCGAGGAATGTCCGCAAATTCTGCGTGTGGCATTCCAGTAAAAAACCCTATACTAAAAGCAAAAACACACGCAATACCGATAAGAAAAGATGGCACTATTGGCACTAACTTCAGCCGGGTTCCAGACGCAGAATACACCTGATACACGCAAATGACTCCGGCGACAAAAAGAGCCGCGTGAGGAGAGGCGGCATATCCAATCGCGATCGCCAAAACAAAAAACAATTTTCCGCCGTCCAGCATTTGGGCGCGTGAAAGTGTTCCGTTTGCAAGAGGACGATAGGGGTTGGAGATGGCATCAATCTTTTCATCCGCTATGTCGTTTACACTTACCGCATGCATCCACGCACAATACATCGCGAAACACGCAAGCAACAATCGAACAAAATGTTCAAAAGGCGGCAGATGGGAATGGGTGGTAGTTGCAAAATACGCAACAAAGAAACCGAAGGTTACGAGAAGCAGGTAATGTGCCACGCGTTCTGGCCGTGAATTATAAATATGAATTTTCCATATGTCCGGAGAAATTCTGTATAGAGCGAATCCCCCAAGAAACACTGCTAAGAAAGAGAGCGCAGCAATCATATACTGATCGAAGACCGTATTAAACAGTCTCGGAAGTTCTAATTCGGAAGCTTCTCTTGAGTTTGGAAGATAAGGTAAAATATCAGCTACGATGTTTCTGGATACTGCGGCGCGAAGCTCTGAATCTGTTCCCAAAAAAGCTTCCGGTTCTATCCCGAATATGAGAAAGCTTGGAAATGCGGTGATACAAAATATATAGGCATACAGCGCAAACAAGAGTAAGGTGGAGCGCGCTACTGAGCGCGTTACCAGATAACCGAGTACCGTCGAACCGATAAGAATACAAGCAATTTCTATCCTGATGCCAATAGTAATTCCTTGCCACAGCTCTGGTCCAAAATAGGTAATAAAATCTTGAAAAAGTCCCCATACTGCGTGAACGTTGTATGCCATTGCCACTCCCTCTCCCCTCCAAGCGCCAAAAAAGAGGTCGATGAGGGGGGCAAGCCAGATAAGAGGTAGGCATACGCCGGTGATAACAAACGCGCGATGGAGCGAAACGCGCGTAAAAAAATGAAAAATCAACGTGACGCCAAGCGCCGCGCACAAAAAGAAAAACCATGTGTGGAATGCGGAAGAAATAGAAAGCCCGATATGTCCGTCGTTAAGAGGACTTGAAAATGATTCGAGTAAAAAACGAACCGTAACAATTGCGGTAAAAGAAACAAGCCATGAAAATGGCGAATGGATGGCTGCTCCAGCGGACGCAATCCAATGATCAACCCACCGAAATGCCGGATGCATACGCCCTACGCGCCTTTTTCACCGAGCGCATACGCTTCAGAAATCCAGTTATTTTTTTCGGCGTCTCCAGATATGTCGCAGGGACCAAAAGTAGAGATTTCCACCGGATTAAATCCGGAAAATTCGAGAATACCTCGTTGGATTTCATTTTTATAATCGCCATATTTCCACCACGTGATGAAGCCGCTATTAGTGCCGGCCGCAATGATCACTCGAGCCGTTTTTCCTGCGAGTCGTTTGATGATTTTACGATTTACCTTGTCAAAATTAAATGCAAATCCCGGAAGCCATGCGCGATCAAAGAAACCCTTGAGAAGCGCGGGCATGGTATTCCACCAGTTTGGATACACCACTACAAAATGATCCGCCCATAGAATGTGTCCTTGGATTTCTTTAAGACCGGGTTCAAGTTCTTGAATCACTTTATATCCTTTATGAAGGATGGGATCAAACGCAACTTCTCCAAGATTTACTCGCCGCACTTCATGCCCTTTCGATTCAGCGCCTTTCACATATGACGTTGCAAGCGCACCAGAAAACGTGTCGGAATCTGGATGTCCAACTAACACAAAAATTTTCTTTCGTTCCATGCCGATATTACGATTAAGAATCTGAACATTTGCTATTAATTATGATTCCCCAACACCACGGGAAAAAAACGAATGGTCAACATATACCATTCGAACCAAATGGAGAAACGCAACGAACAGAATAACAAAAACCAGATAGTAGAATATCCAAGTGAAGTAATGGGCTTCGAGCGGGCGGAGCGTGTGCGCAATCACAAACATATACCACGACCCTCCTGCGATTCCTGGCCCAAGCCACATAGGCATCATCTGGGTATCCATAAGAAGGGCGTTGCCCACAATAATCGCAAGAAGAGTCCATTTAAACCAGAAGGTGGCATTCACGATTCGCTCAACACTGCCGACATCATACCAAGCAAATACGGAAAGTAGTTCTGAAATAACGATCGTTACAAGACCTATCCGAAGCACAAGATACACCGTGTGCATGAACGACCGTTCTGAATCATCAATGCGGCCATCCCGAATTGATTTGAAATAGAAAATGAGCGCAAAAGTGGACGAGCCAATAGCAAGCGAAATACCGATTTGCTGAAGCAGCGTGAGAAAAAGAATCATTCCCGGCATGGAAAAAGTATATCGTATCAAGAGATTGTTCGTCTCTCGTTTTTAGAACCTACCTGTGGACAGCATCGAAAAACCTATCGAGTAAGGCCTGATTTTGCAAACGCTTCCTGTAGCTCTTTTTGGTGAGATTTCATTACTTCCATAGCGGCTACAAGATCGGATTTCCCCGATTTCTTTTTTGCTTCTATTTCGCTCGCAATCGTTGCGAAAAGAGTTGGATTGGCTTGATACGCATGCATGAACGCGTCGCGTTGAGCGGGGGGAAGCGAGCGAAGCTGTCGTTCCATCAATTTTCGCGCAATAAATTCTTTGAACATGGCTGTATGATAGTATCGCAATCTTTCATATTTTTCCAACTGTATGCTGGAATATGCTATAGTGCACAGAATTACATGGACACGCAAAGTCCCCAGGGTGTGAGGCGTGTCTTATCATTAAGAAGTTAGTCGCGAATAATAGGCGAACAATAGTATGGAATCATTTACCACCTTCATTCGAAAAAATCTTCAAAAAATCCAAAAACTTTTGATGAACGCGTCAATTTCCCGTTTCAACGAGAATCGGCTCCGTTTTCAAACTGATATGTTGGCTTCGAAAAAAACCCTTATCCTTATCGCTGGTCTCGTAATTATTTTGGGAGGCACGGGGATTTGGTTATCGTTTGGATCCGAATCACCATCTCTCAATCCCCTTCCTGGAAAAGGCGTGCTGGTTGCCACACTTGGAACATTGTCAAACGAAAGCGCTCCACTTCCACTAACCGGCACTGTTCGGTCGGAATCTGAAGCCGAACTCCGGACTGAAAACTCTGGGGAGGTTATCGGCGTATATCGAACCGTAGGAAGTTCTGTCGCCGCAGGTTCGATTATTGCCGAAATGGAAAACTCTCGCGAACGGGCCGTTGTACTCCAAGCGGAAGGACAACTGCAAGCGGCTCGTGCGGGACTTCAAAAAGTACAGAAAGGTACGCGCGACGAACAACTCGCTATTCTCTCGTTAAACGTGCAAAATGCCGAACGCGCGGTTCTTGAAGCTGAATCGGGAGCTCGAACAACACTAGGGAGCGCATATGCGGCCGTGAGTGACGCGGTACTTCGTCAAACTGATGTCATGTTTGCAGATCCACTGACGATCAATCCTCGTTTTCTCCTTTCAACATCCGATTCTCAATTGATATTTACGGTACAAAATCAGAGAATTTCTATCGGCGATATCATCAAAAGACAGGAAGCGCATGTACCTCCATCGGAAAATACAGATCTGGATCTCGAACTTACCAAGACTGAAAATGAGCTTCGCGTTGTCGAACGATACTTGAGTTCCATTATTGGAGCTCTGAATCGGGCTATTCCCTCAATAGCTATCTCGGAATCTGAAATCGCAACCTACCTCACTTCTGCTAATACGGCGCGTTCTGCCATTAGCGCGTCTCTTTCGGCCATTTCCGCATCGCGAGACAGCTTGAACGGCAAACGAACCGCGCTCTCGGTTGCCAAAGAAAATCAAACACAGGGCATTACGGGAGCAGAATCAACCGATGTGGCGGTGGCGCAAGCGGCCGTCACATCGGCTGAAGGATTGTATGCTTCGGCATTAGCAAATCTTGAAAAAACCCGGATCCGATCCCCTATTTCAGGGACCCTTTCGAGCCTTGCCGTCGAACGCGGTGATTTTCTCTCCGCATTTACATTGGTCGGGGTGGTATCAAACAATCGCGCTCTCCAAATAGAAACGTTCATTTCGGGTGATGATCGTCGTTTTCTTTCCGTGGGAGCCAAAGCCACAATATCAGGGGAATACGAAGGCGTTATCACTTCGATTGCGCCTGGCATTGATCCTGAAACAAGAAAAATAAAGGTGAAAATCGGCCTTACCAATCCTTCTGTGCCGCTCACCCACGGAGACACCGTCCGAGTCAGTATTGAACGGAGTGTCCCCAGTACCCCGACAACAATCGGTAGTACCAAAGATTCATTTATTATCCCGCTCACGGCAGTGAAAATTCTCCCAGAATCCACCGTCTTGTATTCAGTATCTTCTGAGCAAACACTCGTAGCCCATCCGGTCGAAATTATTGCGGTGTTGGGGGATAAGGTATTGGTAAAAGCATTGCTCGATCCGATGCTCCAAATAGTCACTGATGCCAGGGGACTTAGAGAAAACGACCGAGTGCAAGTAACCCCAGCATTTTAATTGTTTAGGAAACGTATGTACGGATTTTGGAATTTTTTCCTTTCACGTAGGAACTTCAGCTACCTGCTTCTCATCGCACTCTCTGTTGCGGGACTATATTCCATAATCAATATTCCTAAAGAATCCGCGCCGGAAGTACAGATTCCAGTTGGGGTGGTAACAGTGGTGCTCCCCGGCGCGTCCGCATCAGACATTGAATCATTGGTCACTAACAAAATCGAAGACGCACTCATTGGTCGCCTTGAAAATGTATCTTCGGTGACTTCCTCATCTCAAGAAGGAGTGTCATCGGTAGTTGTTGAGTTTAATGCGAGCGCGGATATTGATGCGTCAGTGCAGGATTTGAAAGATGAAATAGACACGGTGAAATCAGAATTGCCTGACGAAGCACTTGACCCAATAGTTTCTGACATTAATTTCGTCAATCAACCCATCCTTACCTTCGCCGTCGGTGGCGAATTTTCTTCCGAAGAATTGGGAATCCTGGCTAAGAAACTCGACACTGAGCTATCCGCCATTCGCGGCGTTTCTGACGTGCAATTCGGTGGCAATCGTGATCGGCAGGTATCAGTGATTGTCCGAAAAGAATCTCTTGCGGCATACGGACTTAATATAGGAGACATAGTCGGCGCGCTCGCGCGCGGAAACGCCAAGTTGCCTGTCGGTACATTGGAAGTAAGCGGGGTACGGTACGCACTTCAATTTGAAGGTGATATTGAAAATCCCTCCGACATCCGCGATCTTGCCATTCTCTCTCGAAACGGCATCCCCGTGTACGTACGCGACGTGGCTGATGTGTTTGTTGGGCTGTCTCCTGAAACAAGTATTTCGCGCGTGTCGATTGCCAGCAATCCATCGGTACCCGCACTCACCGTTTCCGTATTCAAGCGAACCGGAGGCAATATCACTGAAATTGCGGATGCGGTATCTGCGCGCATGAGCGAACTCTCGGCGCAAGGTGGCATATTGGATGGCGCTACGGTACTGCCTATTTATGACTCTGGAGACGAACTCAAGAAAGATTTGCTTGAACTTTCGCAACGGGGAATAGAAACCATAATTCTGGTAATGGTTGTACTTTTTATCACCGTCGGGTGGCGAGAGGCGCTGGTTGCGGGAATTTCTATTCCCATTTCTTTTTTGATTGCGTTTATCGGTCTTGACGCATCAGGCAACACGCTTAATTTTGTCTCGCTCTTTTCGCTTATCCTGGCGGTCGGTATTTTGGTGGATGCCGGCATCGTCGTCGTGGAGAGCATGTATACGTTTATTACCCGCGGCTCTACCAGACGAGAGGCATCATTCGACGCCGTTAAAACATATCAATCCCCTCTCACGGCGGGGATCATGACCACCGTCGCCGCGTTTGTGCCGCTTTTCTTCATTTCAGGGGTTACCGGAGAATTTATAGCGACTATTCCATTCACCATAATCTTTGTGTTGGTCGCGTCGCTATTTGTCGCATTGGTATTTGTGCCGATTATCGGTGCTTCCACGCTTTCTATCCACCACCTCACTGAAGACGAGAAGACGTGGCAAGACCGGGCAATGGAACGCCTTCAGGCATGGTACAAGGGATTTTTAGGAAGAGTATTTGATGACCCGCGCTTTATGCGACGCATCAAGCGCGGACTTATTGCCGGTTTTTTCATTTCTCTTCTCTTCCCTTTCTTGGGATTGGTAAAGGTGATTTTCTTTCCAGGAGAAGATATCGGGTTTATTACGATTGACGTAGAACTCCCCGAGGGAACGCCTCTCTGGAAAACCGACCTTGAACTTCGAAAAATCGAAGAATTCTTATATGAGGCCCCCCACGTAGAAGCGTTTTCGATCACCGCAGGCGGTTCCAGTCAATTCGGTAACAATCCGGTTTCCGGAGGTAAATTTGGAAATGTGTTCGTCAAACTCGAAGAAGGTCGCGATATGTCATCGTCTGAGATCGTTGCCGATCTCAGAGACCGTCTCGCGAATATTCGTACCAGTGTGATCCGAGTGTCTGAACCCGCAAGCGGTCCTCCTGTCGGCACGCCGGTCGTGATCAAATTTTTAGGAGACGATCTTGAGGCTATCGCAGCTCTGTCCGACCGCGCAGGAAAAATCTTGGAAACAATTCCCGGAACAACAAACATTACCACGAGTACAAAAGACGACGGTACTGTCTTCTCACTTACCATAGACAAGGCGAAAGCGAGCGCGCTTGGCATTGACGCTAGCACCGTAGCAACAACACTTCGTATCGCTGTATCGGGCGCAGAAGCGACTACCATCAACACAAAAGATGACGACGTGGATGTGATGGTGTTTGCAAACTTAAATCCCGCATATCGAGATCCGCAGGAAACCATACGAACAACCGCAGATGCCCTTAAATCAATAGAGATCGTGACTCAAATGGGAAAGCGAGTCCCTCTCGGCTCAATAGTAACCATACAATTGACCCGAGGAAGCGCGACTATCCGGCACGAAGACGGTGATCGATTGGGAAGCGCGAACAGCGATCTTTCGCTTGAAGGCAACGCTCGGGAGATCGCCGCAATTTTCAAGGAACGGGCTGCTTCTGAACTTACCATCCCTGAAGGCGTTCGAATGGAAATTGGAGGAGAAAATGAAGAAGTGGACCAGTCATTTACTGAAATGTTTTACGCGCTTATTGCAGGCGTAGTCCTCATGCTTGCGGTGCTCATGTATGAATTTAATTCGCTTCGCCATTCGCTCTACGTACTCTCAATCGTCCCACTCACCCTTATTGGCATTATGGTAGGGCTCGCGATTACGCGGCTTCCGCTCTCCTTCCCATCGCTTCTCGGCTTTATCGCGCTTTCCGGCATTATCGTGAACCATACCATTCTCCTTATTGACGTGATTAATCATCTACGCAAAGAAAAGCCTGAACGTCCTATTCGAGATGTCATCATAGAGGGCGCCGCGCTTCGATTACGTCCAATCACACTGACGAATATCACTACCATTGTGGGCATGCTGCCGCTGGCGCTCTCAGGAGGGCTTTGGGGACCTCTTGCGGTGGCAATTATGTTTGGCTTGATGTTTGCCGCTGTAGTAACATTGCTGCTCGTTCCTATTCTTTATTATCAAAAGCCCGGAAGTGTTGAGATATGAATTTAAACGGGAATATGTCCCGGAATGCGCATTGAACGATACGTGCGCCCGCTAAAATAGAGAGCAAAGAGGAGAATGATCGCGATCACTTGTCGTATGAGGAACGAAGGGAGGATGAGGGCGCGTATATCAAATTGTCCCACAGCGGACATTTCAAATAACGCACCTCCTGTCGCGGAAAAGACAACCGCTACAAGCATAACTCCTTTGTTTCGCGGATTAACAAGAGCAGCAAGACCAACAAGAGCGATTCCAAATAACACGGTAAAAAAAGGACGCGCACTTGGAAGTAAGTCCGGAAATATAGGGAGGGCAGCAAATATCAATACCGCCGCCGCCACAAAAAGATTCCGCACCGTATCTCCATAGTAATGCGGAAGCCCCTGCTTTTGATATGGCGAAACGGTTATGTCGTCTTGGGGCATATATACGTGTATACCAAATCTACCAATCGCTCTAAAGCAACACTGTTGCAGAATTCCCTGATACTTCAAGCACGCCGCTGTTTATCTCAAAACACAGAGGTTCTTTTGTTTTATCGGTTCCGCGCACCCGAACGATTCCTTTTTTAAGCGTCGCAATAAGAGAAGAATGGTGTGGAAGGATAGTAACCTCTCCAAGCGTTGACGGACATATAAGCGCCTCCGCCTCGCCTTCAAACAAAGGTTGATCAAACGTTCCCACATGAACCGTGAAGGTGTTCGACATGGACTTGTATGGTAAGTGCTAGTGTAGCAAAAATGCTCAAAGAGGTAAAGGAAGTAAGCTGTGCGGACATCTACGCCTCTCCTTTTGCGTCTATCACCTGATCAATGGTGCCTTTCATGTAGAAAGCCGACTCCGGTTTATCGTCGTGTTTTCCATCCAAAATTTCTCGAAACGCACGAACGGTTTCTGAAACCGGCACATAGACTCCCGGAATTCCTGAAAACACTTCCGCAACGTGTGTGGGCTGAGATAGATATCGTTGAATTTTTCGAGCACGATACACTAACGTTTTGTCGGTGTCAGACAATTCCTCAATGCCGAGAATTGCAATAATGTCTTGGAGATCTTTATATCGTTGGAGCACCTGTTTGGTTTCTGTCGCCGTTTTGTAGTGTTCTTCGCCAACAATGGCTGGATCAAGCGCGGTCGAACTCGATTCCAAAGGATCGATAGCAGGATAAATGCCAAGCGACGCCAATTGACGCGAAAGCACGATAGTGGAATCGAGGTGGGAAAATGTGGTCGCGGGGGCTGGATCGGTTAAATCGTCTGCGGGAACGTAAATAGCCTGGACGGACGTAATGGAGCCCTTCGTGGTTGAAGTAATACGCTCCTGAAGTTTCCCCATTTCTTCCGCAAGCGTTGGTTGATATCCCACAGCCGAAGGTACGCGGCCAAGAAGAGACGATACTTCAGAGCCTGCCTGGACAAATCGAAAAACGTTGTCCATAAAAAAGAGAACGTCTTTTCCCATTTCATCACGAAAATATTCCGCCATGGTGAGGCCGGTAAGCGCCACACGAGCGCGAGCTCCCGGCACTTCATTCATTTGTCCGAACACAAGCGCGGTTTTTCCTATGACGCCAGATTCCGTCATTTCATGATACAAATCGTTTCCTTCGCGCACGCGCTCACCCACTCCGGCAAACACCGAATATCCTCCGTGTTCGGTTGCGACATTACGGATAAGTTCTTGCATCATAACCGTTTTTCCCACTCCCGCGCCTCCAAATAGCCCTACCTTTCCCCCTTTAATGAATGGGGCGAGAAGATCAATGGATTTAATGCCGGTCTCAAACACTTCTGCTTTTGTTTTTTGGTCTTTAAATTGAGGGGCTTTTTGGTGTATTGCTCGCTTTGGAGTGTCCTTCGGTAAATCTTTTTTCCCATCAATAGGATCGCCCACCACATTAAATAGTCTGCCAAGCGCTTGTTCCCCCACAGGAACTGACACGGGGAGGCCTGTATTCACGACATCCATGCCGCGCCGAAGACCGGAAGTGTCCTGAAGCGCAATGGTTCGAACACGGTTAACGCCAATATGTTGTGCCACTTCAAGTGTAATAACAATAGAATTATCTGTGTTGACCTGAAGTGCGGTCTGAATTTCCGGCACGTCTTTTTCGAAATACACGTCAACGACCGGACCGATGATTTGCTTTATTGTTCCCTGTGCTGCCATAGCGATACTACCTTATCAGATCCGTTATAAAAAACAAATTCATAGTAACTAAAATGGTATGGGTATTATTGTATTTAGAATTTATTCTCACTTTTCCATCGCTTCCATGCCCCCAACGATTTCCGAAACTTCGCTGGTAATTGCAGCTTGGCGGGCTTTATTAAAGGTAATGGTAAGGGTTCGTGCAACTTCTTTTGATTTGTCAGTAGCACTTTTCATCGCAACCATCCGAGCAGAATGTTCCGACGCGCGAGACTCCAATATTGCATGATACAAAAATACATTAAGTAAAAGCGGGATAAGTGTATCGAGCACTTCTTCGGCAGAGGGTTCAATAGCATACGTCGCGACGGTATGTGAATGCAGGCGTTCTTTAAGATTTGCAAATTTTCCTTTCTTAGGAACAATTTCTTCAACGATCGTTTCGAGTGCGGAAACCGAAAGAGGTAAAATTTTCGCCATCGTAGGCCGTTGTTCAAACGTAGATACAAAACTGGTATAGAAGACATTACAGATATCAAAAGCCCCTTCGCTAAATTTCTTGGTTACATATTCCGTCACTTTTTCAATGTCATGCTCTTTTGCAGAATCTTCGATATCAAGCACGTGCCACGACACGGTGTATCCTCTTTTGCTAAAATGTTCCGCCGCCTTTCGTCCAATAGCAACTATATCCACTGCATTTTTTGAAAGTCCGCTCTCGCGGATATACTGGTCAGCCGCCCGCAATACTCCCGAATTAAGTCCTCCAGCTAGGCCTTTGTCGCTGGTAATGACCACCAGGCACATTTTTTGCAGAGGACGATCGACAACCAACGCATGTCTTTTCCCTTCGCTACTTCCGACAGTCCTTTTTAATACCGCGACAGCAGCTTCGGCATAGGGGCGTCCCGAAATAGCTCGCTCCTGGGCTTTTCGCATTTTCACCGCCGATACGGATTCAAGAGCCTTGGTTACCTTGCCAGTTTTCTGAACCGAACGTATTTTGCTTTTGATTGTTTTAAGCGCCATGCGTGTGCCTATGTCGCGGG